>CAJUJY010000005.1 GCA_910586555.1 uncultured Lachnospiraceae bacterium | reverse complement strand
ACTTGAAATTGTCCATTCCCTACATAACTGACGGATAATAAAAAGTTATCCATCAATTTTTCTGTTAAAAAACAAACATATAACTATAGAACTTAAAATCATAATCAAAAAAGGAAATTGAAAACACCGTATCATGAAATTATACACACGGAAATCAATTTTCCATAAACTGAATAAATAGTGTATAATAGAACTATGAGAGAAAATATAATCACACAATATTTTGAGGAAGTAGAAACAACAAAAAAATATAATGGCTATTTTTGTAGCATTGCAGAAGCAATAACAATCGTTATCTCAGGCAGTATCTGCGGTTTAAAAAATACCAGCCAGATACACCAATGGGCAAACAGCAGTAAAGTAAAAGAATTTTTAAAGGAGAAATTCGCAATAAACTCTGTTCCTTGTTATTACTGGCTTCTGTGCCTGGTAAAACCAGAATCTCTAAACCACTGTTTCATGAAATGGGTATGCAGTATGATGCCAGAAAAACAGGAAGGTCTTACCATTGCTGTGGATGGCAAAACTATCTGTTCTACAGGAAAAATGTATAATTATGAAAGCCTGCTGCATATCATAAGCGCACAAGTTTCTGAACTGGGAATGACTTTTGCACAAAAATGCACTAATAGTAAAAGTAACGAAATACCAGCTGTACAGGAATTTTTGGAAGAATTGGACATCAGAGGTTGTTTAGTTATTGCAGATGCTCTGAACTGTCAGAAAAAAACAGCAACAGCCGTAACCGCAGGAAAAGGGAATTATCTCCTGTGTGCCAAAGATAACCAGGAAACACTGAAAAAAGACATTGACTGGCTTGCGTGCAGGAAAGAATGAGAAGGAATGAAATGCATAGGAGCAGTACACACAGAATTTGAAGAAAAAGGAAAGAAAAGCAGTGAGTGGCATTATTATATATCCAGCCGAAACCTGACAGCTGCTGAACTACTGCACCATGCCAGGATGGAATGGTGTTTGGAAACAATGCACTGGCTGTCAGATGTACATTTTGAAGAAGATTATTGTCGTATTGAGGACAAAAATGTACAACAGAATCTGAATATGCTTCGAAAGATGGCAATTAACCTGATAAAAGAACATAAGGAAAGGTCTGCGCCAAAACGAGCCATTTCAAAAATCATGTTTGATTGTCTGCTTGACCCTTTCTATATTTGTGATATTTTTAAAAATTGATTTCCGTGAATTATACACTATAACCATTGACATATAAAGAAGATTTAATCATAATAAAAATCTGAAGACAGGAAATAATCATTATATAAGAATACAAGGGCAGACCTGAAGACTTGAAGATAACTGCACTCTGAAAAATGGTGTAAATATTGATATTTTATATAGGAACATTGAAGATTTTTCACAAACAATTCATTCAGTTGTTGAGAAACATACTGCATACAATGGTTATACAACTTGTATGTGGCATAATCTTTTACACAGCCAGATTCTTTATGATAAAAATGGAAAACTAGCAAATCTGCAAAATAAGCACCAGATTCCTTATCCAGATGGATTGAGAAACAATATTATTAGCAAGAATTTACACTTTCTCACAGAGAATCTGCAATCATATGATGTCCAGATTAAAAAGGCTTTTACCCATAAGGATATGGTAAGCATAAATCATATGACAGCGGCTTTTTTGGAATCGTACTAACAATTTTCAAAATTTATATTTATTAGGAAATATGAACAATTTTTCTTAAAAAAATGCAAATTTCTCACTATATAAATATACACTTTATAAAAACTGTTTTTTTATTAGAACAGACAGCCAGAAAATGGCTGTCTATTTATAAAATATTATAAATTTTCTTCCTTTACACTATCTTTTAAAATATCCAGATTATCAAGAATACTTTTTATTATAGCAGTTATGTATTTCTTTACTGCCTCTGGCTGTCCTTCTAATATTACATCAAAAAGCCATTCTTCTCTTCCATAAACAATGTAATCAAGTGAAACACCATACAACTTAGCAAGCATAAGAAGTGTATCTACTCTTGCCCCGTTGTTTCCATATTCAATCTTTTTATACCCGGCTATGGACATTCCTATATATGAAGCTGCTGTTTCCTGTGTCAGTCCTTTTTCTGCTCTTAACTTCCTTAATCTTTGGCCACTTTTTATAATATCATAATATATTCTGTCTTTATCAACATTCCTCATAATTATTAAATATAAATGTACCTCCTTCCACAATATAAACTGCAATCCCATTCTGTTGCATTAAATTAATGAAATTCTCCCATTCTGCTTTTTTTCCAGAAATATCATACATGCTGCGCAAGACTAATACATTGTAATCCCCTCCACATATCAGCTTTATAAGACCTCTGATATAAGGTCTGTCAATATTCATCATATCTAAAGGGTGAGGTTCTACAGCAGTATCTTCAATAAAAATATTCTTTCTGGCACAAATATCTTTTACTCTTTCTGCTTCTGTTTCCAATGTCTCTTTTCCTTTAAATGTACTTATAAAAAATAATCCTTTTAAAGCCTGTCTTCCTGCAAAATACATCATTTTTAATTCTTAGTCCCTTCTCTTATATAACAGATAACTGGCTGCATATTACAGCCAGCCACCCATTAAAATATAAACATGCAAGTGTATGTTTCTGTTTTGTACAGCTGTTAAACCTATTTTACAAAACACTTCCCATATTTTGAATACCAGGACTGTTAAGGCTATTAACAGTTCTGTTAATATTGAAGAAATGCCATTACTGTTTTTAAGGTATCCATAACAAGATTTTTCTGCTCTGTACTTAAACCTGCTATTATTTTTTCTGCCTGTTTACCAGGTTCTACAGTACCAAGTAAATAATCTGCTGAAATCCCTAATACCTGTGTCATTTTTATGATATCCACTGCTTTCATTGCTGTGTGTCCATTTTTCCAGCGGCTTATGGTAATTGCAGAATACCCTGTCTTTTCCGCCAGCGCATCTTGTGAATATCCAGCTTTTTCCCTTGCCTGTGCAAGCCTTTTCCCAATTCCATTTAAACATTCTATGTATAATAAATCTTTCACCTAATCTTTCCTCCAGTCTTGATTTTTTTAGAAACAAGACTGGAAGGAGGGGCACGGATATTTTGGAATAATATTTTTTTATATTTTATAAAAAAGAAAAATTTTATTGAGCAAATAACAGATATATATTTAATAAAAATATATAAAACAGAAATACCAACATTAAAAAAATATTGAAAATATATGTCGAATAGTGTCGAATAAAAAAATACCACAATCCCCTTTAGAATTGTGGTATTTTTTAGAAAATTATAATATTTAATTTCTATATCCTGATATTCTGGATTTATTCGTACTTCTTGCATATACTAGCTTTTTCTGAGGACAGTATTACAAATAATTCCAGATTTTTCCTTGGTAAACTTACCAACATGAGAAATATATTGTATAAGAGAATAGGATTATTATTGACTGCTGTATTTTATACCAAACTTCAAATACAGAATATTTATATTTAAATTACTTTTTCTGATTTTTTGGAAACTACCTTGGAATGTTAATTTAAATAAATATTAAAAATGTTTTTAGCATTTTAAAAATTACCAGGTACATTATCCTTATTTTTGTCAGAAAATCCAGAATTATTTTCAACAGCAGCTAAACATTTTGTCATAAATTGTGTAGCATGAAATTTGTTTTTCATAACAAATTATGAAATATTTATCTTTTTGCATTCATAATAATAAAAACTAGTACCTTTATACTTGCTTTTATTATACTTTTATATATCCATGCCAGCATGGTAACCACACTAATTCCATTTGTCATATACAGCTTATCTTTTTTTAGAATATTTTTCTACAGTCCAGTTTTGGGTACTACACTATAATTGAAATCTATAAAATCAACATAGCCACCTGTTTCTTTTACCGAATAATAAAAAAGCCCAAAACGGCAGCCAGTAAAATGGTCCAATTTGAAAATAAGCTTATGCTGGATGCCTATTGGAATCCACTTTTCTTCATGTTCATAGAAAAATTCTGCTGTATCCGTCCTATATGTATACTTAACCTTGCATTTTAAACGGATTACTGGTCCGCCAGCTGATACTCTTGCATATTCTTTTTCTTCCTGTAGTTCTCCAAATGCACTATTTAAACTATTATTTTTTGGCTCTTTTCCCAGCATTACAACTTCATAAATTCCATTCTTGTATGTGAGGGCAACTGCACCATAGCAGCCCAGAAGTACTGTAATTCCAGCATAATCCCCATCTTTCATATGAGAACCGTCTATAATAACTGTTACAAAACTTTCTGGCTCTGTTGTTCTTTGTGTAAGTGTATTATAAGCCTTGTCCAAAGTTTCACATATTTTACCTGAATGCAGCCGCAATGCTCTTTTCCTTTCACTTGTAGACCATAATTCATTATGCGGATTATGGTTCCATTGCCATGCTTTTTTTAGATGTACTTTTCCATCTTCCGCTATTGGATAGTCAAAATCATCTGAAGTATAAAGTGGTTCATATACATAACCTGGTCTTGTATCCATAGTCTTTACTAATCTGGGTATTTTCCCATCAGTTCCAAATACTGGCTGTTTATTATGCCAGTGCATTGGAACAAGTATAGGAATTCTTCCAGATGCTCCCCTGTCCTGGAACATAATGCCATACCATTTTCCATCTGGAGTATCCACAATCCCTCCCTGTGCCACGCCAGAATGGCGGTAACCCATATCATCACATATTACATCACCTCCAGTAAACTCCCCTTCTAAAGAATCCGAAGAAAAACATGCCTCTGTCCTGAACCATTCATTTTTAAGGCTATGAATTAGAAAAACATAATACTTTCCATTAATTTTGTAAAAATGCGCCCCTTCATATCCCAGTCCTGGATTATCTTTATCTTCTATAACCAGACGGTTCAGCCCGCCTTCTTTTGGTTTTTTTAAATCTGGTGCTAGTTCTGTCAGATATATATTTTTATTGCCATATATGATATATACCCTGCCATCATCATCAAACAATAAGGAACTATCATGATAAAATCCCCTGACCTCTTGTTTTTTCCATGGCCCTTCAATATCATCTGCCTGGTATAAATATGTCTTATGTGTATCGTTTGCCACAAAACACACATAGAAAGTACCCTTATAATACCTTAGGGAAGCTGCCCACATGCCTTTTCCATATATATTAGAATTACCAGATAACAACTGTCCTGGAGTATTATCCAAAGTTTCAAACACATAACTTACAATTTCCCAGTCTGCCAGGTTATATGACCTTAAAATAACTCCGCCAGGCATAAAATGTACTGTTGTGCTAATCATATAATAAGTACCATCTACTCTTATTACATCTACATCTGGATAATCCTGTTTTAAAATAGGATTTTCAGCTACTACTATATTTTTCATATATTTATTCTCCTTATTATTTATATTTTGTACTAACCTTCAAGCAGAAATGCTATAAAATACTTGTATTTCCATTTGGGGTGCAAACATAAAGTGTAAAATATTTGTGTTTGCATTTTACATTTCCTTATTTTTTCTTTTACCCTTTATTTTTACATATTTTAAAAAGTTCTATTGCTAATAGTAAAATTAAAGACAAAAGACCGAGAAGTATTATATGTCCCGGTCTTTAACTTTATTAAGATATTTTTTAGCTATTGGAAACAGTCTGGTGTATTTGAAAAACTATCCATACAATGTTATATTAGTTAATTATTTCTTACTCACTATTTTAACCTTTATAACTGTCTTTGCTTTTTTATAGTTTTTACCACCTGATGCTGTAACAGTAATTTTTGCTGTTCCAGCCCCTTTAATTTTTACTTTTCCATTTTTATTAACAGTTACAACTTTTGTTTTAGAACTCTTATAGCTTAATTTCCCATATCCACTAATTCCTGTTAATTTAAAACTTTTAATGCTGGTAGTTTTATTATAAGAAGATTTTTTAACAGTAATTTTTTGTTTAGCTTTCGTAATTTTAAACTGCTGGAAAATTTCTCCTGTATAATCCCCACAGCCAGTAATTGTAACTGTTGCATTTCCTGAATTAATATTGTCCTTATAACTTAATGTATAATCTGTGCCTTCTGCAAGTTTTTTACCAGCTGATTCTACAGTTAATCCTGGCTGGATTTCTTTTCCTGTATAGCTATAATTCTTGATTCCAGTAACTTTTGCGTCACTGATATCTGTTTTAAATGTATCTGCTGCTACAAGTTTAGCTGTACCAAATACTGCTGGCCTGGCATATCCCATGCCTGATGCATCATACCAGTTGATTGTAGCAACACGTACACCTGATGCATCTGCATCATTTATCTGGAAATCAACACCTACAAGGTTATTCTCTGCTTCTTTTACAGTATTAAACTTAATTTTTGCCTCTACTATATATCCATCACTTGTTTTCTTTGTTGCACTCTGGATATTAGTATTATTGCAATTTGTACCATTAAAGCTTAATTCATTGTCAAAATTAATTCTGTACTGGCAGTCATCATCTTCATATGCGTCAGTCTTACCATTATTTTCATCTACAAATATCTCTAATGAATCCTGTTCCCATGTATTAGCATTATCCTTATTCATGCATTTATCTTTAATTTCAGCAAGTACATAAAAGTAATTTTCATCCCACATTGTTTTTACAATACCTGTTGTACTAACAGATGGATTTGAATTTACTGTGAGTTTATGTGCTGTTACACTACTCCAGATATCATCAGTTTCACCATCAATATTTGCACTTCCTTTTACAATAACCATAAATGGTTTTAATGACAGTGTGCCATAATATTTGCTTCTTTCATCCTGTTTCATCTGAAGGTCATTCCAGCATTGTGTAGTATTTGATGAACCATCTGTAACAACTACATCAAATCCTATTTGGTCATTAGCTGCTTTACCAGCAATATCAAACTCTTTCTCTATTATATATCCATCACTAGAAGCTTCTGCATCACTCCTCTTTATAACAGCAGTTTCAACGCCATCTGTATTTTCTGCTTTGGAATTATTTTTGTCCAGATAAAATTTTACTTCATCATTATTATCACTGGTACTGTCTTTAACTGTTACCTGTACACAAAGTTTTCCATCTTTCCATAAAAGCTTCATTGATGAATTTCCATCTGTGCCAATGTTTACCGGTGTTGCGAGAGTCCAGTTATTGCTGTCACTTTGTAATACATCTGCTTCATTAATGGCAGGCATAAGCCTTCCTGGGTCAACAATACCCCAGTATGCTGGTTTTGCTTTAAGGTATTCATCAAATAAAAGCGGCATATTATGCCTTCCCTGTGAAAACTCAGGGGAAACCAGCCATGAGTCATCATCAGCTACGCCCCAGAATACCAGGGCTGTGACATTTGCACCATCATCTTTAGCTTTAAGAATGGCATCAATTATCTCTTTATAACGGTATGCCTGTTTTGTCTGCTCTGCTTCTTTCTGTGCAGCACTGCCGTCATAACTTTTGCTTGCAAGCAGGTCAAGTTCTGTAATCTGTACTTCATCTGTATGCTTTGCATATGTTGTAATTGCAGTATACAGTTCACTGGCACCAGGAGATTCCATTGAATAATGTGCCTGCATACCGATGCCGTCAATTCTTGTACCTTCTGATGCCTTTATAGCATCTACAAGATTACATATATATTCCATTTTTGTTTTATCTGTTTCGCCATAATCATTATAAAAAAGCTTTACAGACGGGTCTGCATATTTATTAGAATATTTAAAAGCATTAATAATATATTCATTACTGCTGCCATAAATCTGGTGGTAGTATGTTTCAGTACTTCCATTTTCTTTCCTTATTCCACCCACTTCACCATCTTCAGGGACAATTGCTTCATTAACAACATCCCAGCAATAAACCAGCCCTGGATATTTTGTCTGGACATGCTCTGTTACAGCCTTTATATATTCTTCAAGCCTTTTATTCATGGCTTCTTTATCAAGAAGCTTTCCATCTTTGTCTTTAAAGAATATTTCTGGTGTCTGTGAATGCCAGCAAAGTACATGACCACGAATATGTATCTGGTCTTTCTCTGCCTTGTCCTGGTTATATTTCCAGAAAGTATCAAGTGTAGTATCAGGAATTGTAAAATCAAGGTTAAGACTGCCATCATCATTAATTCCTTTAATAATATAATCAGGTTTCATTTCATTGCCTGCTGTCACACTGTTATAGTGCTTCTGCACAAGCTGCATTTTGTTGTCATTAGTAAGGATATCCACTCCAACCGCACAACCTACTTTAAAATCATAATTTGTATTTTTAGTAACAAAATAATCCTTTAATGAAGTTATGTCCTTTTCTATTGATAAATCTGTAGTGTCTTCTGTAATTGAAAGCTCATCTACATAAAATGAATTTTTGCATGTTTCATCAGCAACTTTAAACTGGAGTTCCTGAAGCTCTCCTGTCCAGTTTGCAGTAAAACTTCCGCTTATCTGCCTCCATTCATCTTTTGAAGCTGTAACAGTGTTGCCTGATATGCCCCAGCCATCATAAACAGGTTCACCGCCGTTATCACCTGTTGATTGTATTGTAAGCCCTGCTTTTACTGTTGATTCTGCTGTATATTCTTCACCAAGTTTAACCAGCAGCTAAAATTATACTTTGTTTTGTTTTTTACCTTGTTTTTAATATCCTGTGCAAGTGAATTCCATGTATCAGACCTTTCTGTTACTTTTACATAACCACTGCCATTATCATATCCTTTCCCATCATTAATAAACTCAAGCTTTGCTGTATCTACAGTTGTTGCAAACCAGCTGCCTGTATCTGTCCGAAATGATGCATTATCCAGGATATTAGTATCCGAAGCAGACACAACTGCTGTAATTTCTGGTATTCCTGTACCAAAGTTTGTTAATGCCATAGATGTACATAATGTTGTACATGCTATCTTTTTTAGTTTCTTCACTAACATAAAAACCCTCCATTCCTGCCATAAACCCGCAAACTTTGAGCCGCAGGCACAAATTTGCTGTGTGAAAAATTTATTTTTCACACTAACCCGCCATGCCATGCTCCGCATGGCACAAATAGGTATGAAAAACGCTGTTTTTGCGTTTTTCCAGGGTTGAAGTGTAGTCTTTCTTAGGGTGCGTCTTTTGCAGCCTTAGAAAGATTTTTCAACCTAACCTCCTCCATTCATTATTATTAGTAACATATACCATCTATATTATAAATATTTCCTGTAGAATTTTATCCATTGTAATTATGGTAAAAACAGGGGGAAAGTATAGAAAAAATACCACAAAAAATATCCTGTGCAATAACACAGGATACCTTTGTAATTATAACATTTTTAACTGGATTTTATTTTACAGTTACTTTCTTCTTAACTGTTTTAACTTTACCACCTGCAAGTTTAATCTTAACACTTATTACAGCTTTGCCTTTGCCTTTTGCTTTTATTGTGCCATTTTTTGATACTTTTGCAACTTTATTATCAGAAGACTTATATGTAATAACTGCTGCCTGTTTTCCATAACCTGCATTCTTTTTAAGATTTGGTTTTGCTACAAGAGTCTGTGGCAGTGTAACTTTGACCTTTGTGCTGCTGCCTTTTTTAACTTTGGATTTATTGATAGAAACTTTTGATGCTCCAAGCAATGTAACTACATTTTTGCCGCTTAATTCCTTATCTGTAACTACATAATCCATTCCAGGATAACCTTCAATGCCTGTCATGCCATTATTAAGTACAATCCTTTTATTATTGGCAATTTCTTCAAGGTTTCCTGTTTTCTTATTATAATAATAAACATATACACTGCTGCCAGCGGAAGCAGACCCACATAATACAGGTGATGAAACCTTAATGCCGCCCTTTGTGTTATTATCTGCTACTGATACAACATAAGCATTATTTGTTTTAATATTGTTAGCAGATAATATTTTTGTTAATTTTTCTTTTATGTCTTCGCCAGCATTTGAAACAAGCCTGTTATCTATAGTAATATCAATATCACTATTCATTTTTGCCAGTTCACTTTGTGGTATTGTAATAGTATATGAATCTGATGGTCTTTCACTTTCAATTTTAACAACAAGTTTTCTTGTCCCAGTTTTAGCTGTTTCTATGCTTTCCTTAGTAATTATGGTTTTTACTATGCTTACACCTTCTACATCAGGAACTGCAATTTTTACAACCAGCCTGTGTCCATTTTTTGTTTTAACTTCGTCAACAGAAGGTTTTTCAACATAAAGGCTGATTTTGTTTATTGCTGCTTTTTTGGCAGTTTCCATAAAACTTCCAGGTATCTGGATTTTAGCTGAATACTTACTGTAAATATCTGAAGTACCTGTATGTATAGCTGCATCTGAATCAATTATGCTTCCATCAGTTTTTTTAGTAGTGTTTATTATTATTACAGCGTTTACTGTGCTGCTGCTTAATTTTTCTGTTGTTTTTATAATGCCATTTAAATTTTCTGTTACAGTTTCTTTAACAGTTTGTGTGCCTTCTGGCATTGTAACCTTCTCTATTACTGTAGTTTTATCTCCATCAATAGTAGTTGTGGTTTCTGTAACTGCCCCTGTAACATCATCTGTCTTAACTTCTGTTGTAGTACCTGGTGCTGTGCTGTGTACTGGTTCTGTACTTGTACCTGGTGCTGTACTTGTACCTGGTGCTGCGCTTGTGCCTGGTGTTGTGCTTGTACCTGGTACTGCATTTGTATCTGGTGTTGTACTTGTGCCTGGTGCTGTGCTTGTGTCTGGTGTTATACTTGGTGCTGGTGTTTGTGTAGACGATATATTTCCTGTTCCGCCGCCATATGGAGGTATTATAGGAATTGATGGTTTTTTTGTTTCCACAGGAGTTGTTACTGCTGCTACAAGTTTAGCTGTACCAAATACTGCTGGCTGTGACCATCCCATGCCAGAAGCATCATACCAGTTAATTGATGCCACACGTTTACCAGAAGTATCTGCATCATTTATCTGGAAATCAACACCTATAAGGTTATTCTCTGCACCCTTTATTGTATTAAATTTAATTCTTGCCTCTACAATATAACCATCAGATGTCTTCTTTGTTTTACTCTGGATATTTTCCGGTTTGCAGTTTGGCCCATTAAAGCTTAATTCATTATCATAATTAATTCTGTACTGGCAGTCATCTGTTTCATAACTTCCAGTCTTTCCATTATTCTCATCTACAAATATCTCAAGCGAATCCTGCTCATGTGCTTGTGCATTATCTTTATTAAGGACTGCATCTTTAATTTGAGCAAGCACATAAAGATAATCTTCGCTCCACATAGATTTTACAGTGCCTGTTGTAGATACAGATTTATTGGAACTTACTGTAAGTTTATGTGCTTCTACACTATTCCATGCACTGTCAATCTCACCATCAATATCTGCCATGCCTTTTGTAATTGCCATAAATGGTTTTAATGTAAGTGTCCCATAGTATTTACTTCTGTTTTCCTGTCCCATCTTAGTATCATTCCAACATTCCCTGGTATCTGGCGTTTCATCATAAACAACTACATCAAGGCCAATCTGTGAATTAGCAGCTTTGCCAGCAATCCCAATTTCTTTCTCTGCTATATAACCATCTGCTGTTGCTTTAGCTTCACTTCTGTTTATAGTAATAACTTTAACATCATCAGCATTATCTGCCTTAATATTATCCTTGTCAAGATAGATTGTTACATTATCACTAACATCAGAAGTTGTATCTTTAACAGTTACCTGTACATAAAGTTTTTCATTACTCCATAAAAACTTCATTGAAGAATTTTTGCCAACGCTTACTGCTGGTGCAAGTGTCCAGTCTTTACCAGCACTTTCTATAACATTTTCTTCTTTAATATATGGCGGAAGCCTGTCTGGGTCTGCAATTCCCCAATATGCCGGCTTTGCTTTAAGATTTTCATCAAACAGAAGTGGCATATTGTGTCTTCCATCTGAAAATTCATCAGTTACCAGCCATGAATCATCATCTGCAACACCCCAGAATACCAATGCTGTAATATTAGTGCCTTCCTTTTTTGCTTTAAGTATTGCATCAATAAATTCTTTATAACGGTATGCCTCTTTTACCAGTTCTGTTTCTTTTTTTCCATCACTTCCATCATAACTTTTACTTGCAAGCAAGTCAAGCTCTGTAATCTGTACTTCCCTTCCATTTTTGCCATATGCTTTAATTGCATTATAAAGTTCTTCTGCACTTGGACTTTCCACAGAATGGTGTGACTGCATGCCAATACCATCAATCCTTGCCCCATCAGCAGCAGCTATTTCATCTGCCAAATCACAAATACACTTTACCTTTACAGGGTCTGTTTCACCATAATCATTATAGAAAAGCTTTACTTCTGGTTCTGCATATTTATTTGCATATTTAAATGCATTTATAATATATTCATTACTGTCCCCATAAATCTGATAGTATCCTGTTTCTTTTTGTCCATCATTAAAATATCTTCTCAGGCCACCTTTTACGCCATCACCAGGAATAATTGCTTCATTAACAACGTCCCAGCAATAAACTAACCCTGGATATTCTGTCTGGACATGTGTAACAAACTTCTGGATATATTCTTCAAGCCTTTTATTCATAACTTCCTTGCTAAGAGGATTTCCATTTTCATCTTTAAAGAAGAAATCTGGTGTCTGGGAATACCAGCAAAGCACATGGCCACGTATATGTATTTTGTCTTTTTCTTCCTTATCCTTATTATAATCCCAGAAATATTGTAATATACTGTCTGGAATAGTAAAATCAAGCTTTAAGCTTCCATCAGCATTAATTCCTTTAATAACATAATCTGGTTTCATCTCATTACCTGCTGTTATACTGTTATAATGCTTCTGTACAAGCTCCATTTTCTTATCATTACTAAGGATACCCGCCTCTAATGCGCCACCAACTTTAAAATTATAACCAGAATCCTTTTTGACAAATAAATCCTTTAAAGATTCTATATCTTTTTCTATTGATAGTTCTACATTATTCTCTGTAATAGAAAGATTGTCAACATAGATTGACTTACCCTCTTTAACTGTTTCATCAGCAACCTTAAACTGGAGTGTCTGGAGTTCTCCGTTCCAGTTTGCCATAAAACTTCCTTTAATCTCACGCCACTCATCTTTTGAAGCTTTAACAGTATTGTGTGATATGCCCCATCCGTCATAAGACTCATCACCATTATTATCACCAGTTGATTTTATTGTAAGACCTGCTTTTACTGTTGATTCTGTTTCATATTCTTCACAAAGCTTAACCTGGCAGCTAAAGTTATACTTTGTCTTATCTTTAACCTTGTCTTTAATATCCTGGGCAAGTGAGTTCCAGCTGTCAGTCTTTTCAGTAAGTTTTACACAGCCCCCTGTTTTATCACAGCCACCATCAGGAATATATTCAAGCTTTCCTCCTGTTGCAAACCAGGGTTCTACAGCACCATCAAATGATGGGTTATCTAAGAGATTTGTACCCTTTTCAGGCTTTACATCTTCTCCAGGCTTTTCAGGAGTTGTACCGCCTGGTATTGTCTCTCCACTTTTTGTAAGTGAAATATTATCCGCATAGAATGAAATACTTCCTGTTCCTTTTCCTGTAACTTTAAAATGGAATTCTTCAAATTCCTGGTTATCTGTTATAAAACTTCCTGTAATCTGTTGCCAGTTTTCATTAACTGTAACTGGTGTACTATTTAATTGCCATGCTTCATTTATAGAAGAATACTCTGCTTCTGTCCCTGGAATATTCTTTATCATCAAATCTGTTGTAACCTGGACAGTTTCCTGGCAGTCATCACTTTTCTTTACCCATAAACTAAAGTTATATTTTGTATTTTGTCCAATTTCTTTATTACAGCCTTCTCCTGACAAATTCTGTGCTAATAAGGCTTCACCAGTTCCTTTAACTTTTACAGCTGTATCTTCCTGTATTTCAAAAGTATCATCATTATCTTTAAACCACCAGTAAACATTTAAGGGGTCTTTAGAATCATTAATGTTACTGTCAAAAGACGGATTAGCTATAAGATTATTACTTGTATTCTTTTCTACAAGTGAAATATCTTTTGCATAAAAAACAGTTTCATCTGTTTTACTTGTTCCTATAAGCTGGAAACTGACAGATACAGGCTGGTTAGTAAACGTTGGTTTAAATGTCCCTTTAATTTCTTTCCAGCCCTTGCTTATAGCATCTCCTGTAACTGTTGTACTAGTTAAATTCCAGCTATCCCCGGCCTGCCATTCATCACTTCCGTCTTCTAACTTTTGTCCTGTTTTTATTCCCAGGCCTGCCTTAACTTCAATATCTTCACCAGAATTTTCATCAAGTTTTACCTTTGCACTAAATTCATATTCCGTATTATTTTTAAATGTTACATTAGCACCCTGTTCCGCCTTTAAATCCTGTGCAAGCAGGGCTTTTTTGTCCTTACCTGTAATTTTTAAATATCTGCCATCTTTTATAATCTCTAAATTATTTCCATCATACCAGCAATTAGTATTTTCTTCAAAAGATGGGTTAGTTATAAGATTTTCCTCTTGTCCCTGCGTTTCCTCTGCTTGTACTTTTACCATGCCTGGCATGCCAGGTATAGTAAAATTCCCACTTGTTATAACCATTGCGCTACATAGTGTTATAACAAGTGACCGTTTTAAAACATGCTTTAATTTCACCATAAAAAACCTCCTTTTTAACTTTATGCCTGTATTGTTACAATTTTATTATAATTATTTTTTTCTGGCTTTATCCATTGTAATTATAGAAAAAAACAGGGCAAATTATAGAAAAAAGACAGACAATAAATGTCTGTCCTGCAATATATTTGTTTTATTATTTATAAAGCCTGCGCCAAAGTTCTGCCTGCGCCCCTTCTAAAAAGATTTCTGGTTTGCAGCTTTTATATATATCCATATATTTATCCCATATTTTATCAAAATCATCTGCCATTATAACCCTTGGCAGCCACTGGCGTTTTATATCATTCATTTTTTTCCATACATAGCCTTCTTTTGATGAATAAGTAAGTTTTGAAGAATATGAGTACATTGGATACCATCTGCCAGGAGCATCATTATTTCCAAGCATTTCAACATAATTTTTACAGCCATATGCATTAAAACATTCTTTGACATCTTCTGGAAGTGAGTCAAAGAAAATGCTTGCCTGGTTTTCTGGGGAAAAAGCATTAATTCCGTCTTTACTTATTCCTTCTTTTCTTGGAAAGTGTGAATAAATACAAAAATGTCCTGTCTGTAATCTGATATCATCAGTCCTCATTCTCTGTTCAGGGGTCTGGTAAAACATACCATCACTGCCAGTTTCATAATCTTCCCCTTCAACTCCCCAGAATCTAAGGTTCTGTACTTCCTGGTCCAGCAAATCATTTACAAACTGTAATGCCCCGTCTATATCTTTACAGTTAACTGTTACAGATAAACCTTTTGAAACATCTAGTTCTTTTGACCTGTCTGTATGCCACTGGTTTTTTATATCCTTTGAAATTGTAATTGGTAATGGTACATAATCACACCCTTTGTCCCTTAAGCCAAGCCTTTCATAAGAAGCTGTAATATCATATGCAAAATCCCACCACTGGTCAGCCATGCCTAGCACAGCACCTGTAGAAAGTTTTTCTAAGTATTCATCATATGTGCTTGTAAAAGATTCAGAATCTATAATTCCTTTTTTAAATTCCTTATTTAATATCCGGAAATACTCTTTTGCTGTTGGTGTAACATTATAATCCATTACTTTTTTACTGGACAGGTCAACCATGCAGCACCCGTCATTAGGATAACCATCAAGAAACTGTGGTACATTTTCCAGGCAGAAATACCGCCAGTCATCGCATAATATAGTAAATGCAATATTCTTTTTACCATCTTCCATTTCAGGATTTTCTTTTATATAATTTTCCAGAAGTAAAAAATATTCATCAACAGTACGTATATCTGGATAACCAGCCCATTTAAGCACCCGTGTCTGTATCCAGAAAGCTTCACCCTGGTGCATGGTTTCACAATTTTTTCCATCTGTTACCCCAAACTGTGGTATCCAGTAAATATGGCCATCGTCCTGCCTGAATTTATCCCATTCGTCTTGTGACAGATAGTTATATATATTGGGATATTTTTCCCAATACTGGTCAATTGGAATTAATGCCCCTGCTTCAAGAAATTCCTGGCCTCCCTGTACAAAATCAGGATAATTACCACCAGCTATATAATCATTAATTGCACTTTCCCTTGAAATACCATTATCAAGCCATGTTTCATAACACTCTGCACCTGTAATCCCTGCAATACGCTGTTTAATTTCATTATTAGCATCAAGTAAAAATCCTTTAGTATCAAAAAAAGCAGTATATTGTCTTATGCTTTTACCAGAAGGCGTGTTTCTTTTTATAAACAGGCAGCACAGGCATAATGTAACAATTACTGCAAATAGTAAAAGCAGATAGTATTTAATATTTTTCAACATAATATCCAGTCTCCTTTTCAGGTTTTTACTGCCCAGGTATACCATACAGGCTATACCTGGATTATGAAGTTATTATACTATCTGCTTTTTTTATGTGCAAGTTTTAAAAAACTATGTTATTCTTTTACACCACCAAGGGTAAGCCCTGTAACGAAATACTTCTGTAAGAATGGATAAATACATATAATTGGAAGCATTGTAACAATGGTTGCTGCTGCCCTTACAGATGTTGGTGTAACTGCACCTGCTGCATTTTTCATCGCCTCTGCTGAAGCACCCGGGTTTGTTACTGATGACAGAAGTTTCATAAGTTCATACTGCAATGTTGTATATTCGCTGCTCATACGGTTATATAACATTGCGTCAAACCATGAGTTCCACTGCCCTACTGCCACGAACAATGCAACTGTGGCATACACAGGTTTACATAATGGTGATATGATTTTTACAAATATTGTTGTATAACCTGCCCCGTCAAGCTGTGCTGATTCTACAAGGCTTTCTGGAAGCCCATTCATATATGTACGTATTACCAGCATATTAAATGCACTTATCATACCTGGTATTACATATACCCAGAATGTATTAGTAAGACCAAGACCCTTATATAATATAAATGTAGGGATAAGCCCGCCATTTACATACATTGTGATAACCCAGAAAAGGGATAACTGTTTGCGGAATAAAAAACGTTTCCTGCTTACAATAAAAGCTAAAATTGCATTTGTAACCAGTGCAAGCAAAGTTCCAATTATTGTACGTGCCACTGTTATAATTGCACCTGTAACCAGGCTGTCTTTTCCTAAAACAGTTGTATAATTCTTAAATGTAAATTTTCTTGGCCAGAGATATATCCCTCCCCTTAATGTGTCAATACCGTCATTTAATGAAATTGCAAGGGTATTTAAAACAGGATATAGAGTAATAATTACAAAAATAACCATAAATATTGAATTAAACACTATAAAAGCTGTATCTGCAGCAGATTTTTTCTTCTTATGTTGTGTATTTGCATCTGTATTCCCCATATCAAAACCTCCTTCTAATACAACTGTTCTTCACCATTACGTTTTGCAATCTGGTTAGCTATTACAATTAATACTATACTGACAACACTTTTAAATATGCCGGCTGCTGTACCTATTGCATAATCACCCTGGCTGATACCCCATTTCAGGACGTAAATATCTATTGTCTGTGATACGCTCTGTACAAGACCGTTACCTAACAGGTACTGTATTTCAAATCCTGCATTCAGTACATTACCAACGTTCATAAGCAGCAGTATAATTATAGTAGGCTTTATGCCAGGCAATGTTACGTGCATGATTTTAGCAAACCTGCCAGCCCCGTCGATTGATGCTGCTTCATATAGTGATGGGTCGATTGATGTTATTGCTGAAAGATAGATAATAGCATTCCAGCCTGTTTCTTTCCATACATTGGCAAATGCCACTATAGGCCAGAAATAAGACGTATGAGCGAAGAAATCAATAGGTTTGTCAATTATATGCAGGTTTTTTAATATTTCATTTACTACACCTGTACCACTCAACATATCATGGAGAATACCTGTAACGATAATCCATGAAAGGAAATGCGGAAGGTAAGATATTGTCTGTATAACCTTCTTGGTACGCCTTTGCATAATTTCATTTAACAGGATTGCAAATAAAATTGCCATTACAAATGTAACAACAAGGTTTATTACACCCATTGCCAGCGTGTTCCTGATTACTTTTATGAAAGTTTCATCTGAAAACAGGCGTTTAAATTTATCAAGTCCTACAAATTCCGAATGTAATAAACCCTTTGCAGGCTTGTAATTCTGGAATGCCATAAGCCACCCGCCTAATGGCAAGTAATAGAAAATAAATCCATATATAACTATAACCAGTGACCATAACAAAAGAACTTTCTGCTGTTTAATCTCTTTCCATGTAATTTTAACTTTCATTTCAGTTTCTTTGTTTGCAGCTTTTTTTCCTGCTTTACCAGCCATATGTACACCTCCCCTTAAAAAACAGGCATATGGTTCTGGTCCATATGCCTGCCCATAAACTATATTCCCAATATTATTATAGTTAATTACAGATACTAATTATACTTTGCTGCTTCTGTCATTCTGCGGTCTAATTCAGACTGCATTTCACTAAGGAAATCTTCTGGTTTACATTTATTATATGCTTTCATATAATCATCCCATGAAGCATCAAAATCCTTTGCCATTACTACTTTTGGAAGATATTCATGCTTTATTTCACCTATCTTTGTCCATGCCATGCCGCCATCTGTATCAGTAGTCAGGTTATTGGAATAGCTCCACATTGGATACCATGCACCAGGTGCTTCACTTGTCCCTAACATATCTACATATGTTTCAGCACCATATGCGTCAAAACATTCTTTAACATCTGCCTGCAAACCATCATAAAATTCATTTGGCTGGTTAGCCGGACTCATTGCATTTATGCCATCACGGCTTGTTCCGCTCCATTGTGGAAAGTATGAGTATGTACATAAATGCGAAGCTTTATATGCAGTGTCAGCACAATTTGTCCTCATTTCAGGAGTACGGCTAAATTCTCCTTTGTCATCTACCTGGTAATCAGTATCCTTTACACCCCAGAAGCGCAGGTCATGTACTTCCTGTCCAAGCAGGTCATTTACAAACTGTAATGCACCTTCTACATCATCACAGCTTACAGTAATTGCAAGCCCTGTACCAGTATTTACAACACCACCTGAATTATGCCACTGGTTTTTAAGACCTTTTTCAATTGTAATAGGAAGCGGCACATAGTTACAGCCCTGTTTGTCAAGCCCTGCTGATTTAATTGCATCACCTGCTGTATATGCAAAATCCCACCACTGGTCTATCATTCCAAGCACACGGCCAGTTGATAATTTGGATATATACTCATCATATGTCTGTGTAAATGATTCTGTATCAACAATCCCCTTATGGTATTCCTCATTTAACTTTTTAAAATACTTAACTGCTGTGTCTGTAGTATTATAATCAATTATCTTTAATGTATCAGGGTCTACAATACATGAACCATCATTTGGATACCCGTCAAGGAACTGTGGCGCATTCTCCAGGCAGAAATATCTCCAGTCATCACAAAGAATTGTATAAGGTATATTTTTTGTGCCATCTTCCATTGTCGGGTTTTCCTTGTTGTACCTTTCAATCAGGTCAAAATACTCATCCATTGTTGTTACTTCTGGATAACCAGCCCATTTAAGTACCCTTGTCTGTATCCAGAAAGCCTCATCATTATGTTCACAGGCTTTCTCCTCACCATATATATTGCTAAACTGTGGAATCCAGTAAATATGCCCGTCGTCCTGGCGCAGTGAATCCCATTCCTGTTCAGTAAAGAACTCTTTGATATTTGGATAATTATCAAGATAATCATCAATGGCTACAAGCGCACCTGCATCATATAACTGCTGCTGGCCACTTCCGCCTTCAATAAAGTCCGGATACTCACCTCCTGCAATAATTGTTCCGACCGCTTCTTCTGCTGTCTGCCCTGTAAGCCAGGTTTCTTTTACCTTTACACCTGTCTTTTCTGCAATAAGCTTCTGGATTTCATTGTCATCATTGATTTCTGAACCAGGAACTGCAAAGAACGCTGTAAATTCTTTTACACTGCCTTTCTCTGAAGATGAACCGCCGCCACTGGTCTTTTTGTCACCGCTGCCACTATCTCCGCCGCATCCAGTTACAAGCAGAGCTGCCGCTGCTGCTGTAAGCATCAGGTTTACTATTGCCTTTTTTCTCATATGAAAACCTCCTCTTTTTTTATAAATATTTTATAAATAAAAGGGGAGGTTTTCAATCTGACAAACTATAGAAAAAAACATGGTAAAGTATAGCTGGTGGTTATGGTACTTTGCAAACTGCCTGATGGTGGTATTTTTAATGTCAAATTTTTCTTATATTTATATTGTATATATGTGTTATAATCCTGGCTTTGAATTTTAGTCTTTATTCTGCAGGGTTATTAATTATACCGATTAAAAATGGAATTTTATTTTTACATAAAATATAATAAAAAGGGCGGTCCAGACAGATTTCTATTTTTTCCGGCTGCTCTGGGGCTGCACCCACTGCAACTATACCGGTAAGAGATTCCAGGCTGCAACCCTTTTCGTTAATTGATATACTTGTTTCTTGATTGATACCCGTTAGATGTAATGGGTCATCTGAAAAGGAACCAAATGCATTAGAAGACGGATTAAAAAGCTGGTTTAACTGCATTTTTTCTGCGATTACCTTTAAATCAATTTTGCCGGAGCAATTAAACTTTGGAACACTGAATTTCATTTTTGCTACACTAAGCTCATCTTTCCCCCAGACAGAAAGAATATCTGCCAAACGGTCTTTTGTCCAAAAACCGTGAACATCTTGTGTTTCATCTGGAAGGATAAAAATCATGTCTCCTCCTTTAAGAAAGCTTAATTCTGTGGAGATATAGCCATCCCCTGCTACATATGGGGCGTATGGCAATTCCTGGTTCATAAACTTACATTCCACTTTTGTGCCATCCTCACAACAAAATATTCCTTTTTTTGTGTCTTCTTCCTTAAATTTACTACTCCACTCTCCAAAAAAATCCAGCGTACTTATGATGCAAAAAGCATTATCCCCTGTTGGTGTCATAAAATCCTCAAATCGTGGTTGTAAAGAATGATTAGTCTTTTCATACACCCAATTTGCCATTTGCTTCTGGAACTCTGAATTTTGAAAATCTCCCTCAAACACTTCTAAGTTATATTTCTTCTGAACCGTATCCATTACAGCTTTCTGGTAATGCAGTGTATCTTGAAGCCAAAAAGAAGTATCCAGATTCAGCCTTCCAAAAATACCTTCTTTATTGTATGGTTCACGTTTTTTCAAGGAATTCACCAGATTTTGCAGTCCCATTGCATGCTTATTTAGATTAGCATACCCAAGCGCATCCTGCAATTCTTTTCCAGCTTCCTTCTCTGTCATTTCACTTAGTATGGATAATGACACATAAAAATTAATTGGTGCATAAGTAATATTATTATTCTCTGTTCCTGCCAGCATATAGCGGAAAGTTTTCGATATAAAATCATAATATTCCTTTAACTGCTGCGGATATATTTCCTGTTCCTGGTACGCAGCTTCTAATTGTTCCTCATCTGAAATCTCATTTTGGATGGACGGTTTTGAATTCGTATGTCCGGCCGGTGTATTCCCCTCATTTTCCTGGTTGGCACAAGCTGTAATATATGTAAGTACCAGCACCATATATACCAGTATTAAAACAGTTTTTAAGTATTTCTTCATCCAGGCACCTCCTCTGCCACAAAACACTTCAAATACCTATCATTGCCAGCTGCCAGTAAACAATAAACCATGCAACTATACATCCCATTTACATGAAAACCTCCTTCTTTTTTTATAAATATTTTATAAATAAAAGGAGGAGATTTTCAATCTGGTAAACTATATAAAAAAACATGGTAAAGTATAGCCGGCGGTTACGTGTAATATTAAGGTCTTGACTGCCGCCTGTATTTAGCTGGTGTACAGCCTTTAGCACTAATAAAGCGGTTTACAAAATAATCAAGGTTATGGTATCCTACTTCTTCTGCAATCTGTAATATTTTTTTATCTGTATGTATTAATAATGATGCTGCTTCATCAAGCCTTACCTGGTTTAAATAATCCTTAAATGAACAGCCATATTTTTTACGGAAAAGCTGCCCTAAATATGCACTATTTACATAATATTTCTCACTAAGCTCCTTTAAGGTCAGGTTACAGGCATAGTTTTTCTTAACTTCTCTCTCAATATCACCAAGAACACCTCTTGAAACATTTTTACGCAATTGTGCCAGATACTCTGCATATTCATATACAAACTCTAATACATGCGCCCTGCTGCCCCTTATAAGGCCTTCATGGAATGAGTGTTCACTTATCAGCCTTATTACTTCTTCCTGGTTTACATTATCATCCTGCTGTGTTGCAAGATGTATAAGCTGGAATATAAGATAGTTTATATTTAAATTTTTAAAATCCTCTGTTACCCCTCCCCATGCCTGCTGCATTGCCTCAAAAAAACAGTCTACAGCTCTGTGTATCTGCATTTGCTGGTTCTGTTCAATAGCTGACAAAAGTGTATCAATTTCATTTTTACACAATATAGCACCATCATTTGAAACTTGTATTTCTTCGTCATAATAGTATATGTCTTTACTACTCCTAAACCCCTTGCATGACCTGAGTATACAGACTGTACTATAAGATTTGGCAATATTTTTTATATCATCAATTTTTTTCCCCACTAGCATAATTACAGGGATTTTAGCTTCACGTTTTAAATGTGACATAAAATACCCAAGGTATCCCTTCTCAGTCCTCATGTTCTCCTTTGCCATATAATCACAATACACAAATCCAATATCATATACCCTTTCTTTTCCAGAAACATCAAAAACACAATGGTCTGCGTTTTCATCTAAAAATTCTATACATACTTCTAACAGTTTTCTCTGGTATGCCCTTTTATCTTCATCAGATATATCTTCATCAAGTTTTTTCTCATCTAACTCAATCTCCACATAGCGGATAACTTCTGAAAAACACATCTGTTCCTTTACACACATTAAATTAACATTATCATATTTTCCACCTATAACAGCTATAAGGTTTCTGGCAAGGTATGCCCTTTCAAGCTTACGGCTTTCTTTAGTTTTTTCTTCCTTATCTGCTTTTAATCCAGCTACCTTTTTTAATGTTTCCAGCAGCTGTTCCTTTTCAATAGGTTTTAAAATATAATCTGTGCATTTATATTTTATTGCTTTCTGGGCATAAGAAAAATCTGCATAACCACTTAATATTACAAAAAAAGCATTTGATATATCTTCTTCTCTTATCTTCTTTAAAAGTTCCAGTCCTGAAACTACTGGTATATTTATATCTGCAAGAATTAAATCTACACTGTTGTTTTTCAGAAACCGGAGTGCTTCCCTGCCATCATGTGCTGTCCCTGCAATTTCAAAACCTTCTTTTTTCCAGTCAACCAGTACCTCCAGCCCTTGTAATATAAATGGTTCATCATCTACAAGCAAAACCTTTAACATACTGCCACCTCCTGGCTTAATCTACGTATTTTAAACATCTGCATGGAATTTTAATCTGTACAATAAGACCAATCCCTTCTTCCCCGTCAAGTTCAAATCCTGCTTCACCGCCAGTTTCCATTTTCAGGCGCAGGCAGGCATTAACTACACCAACCCGCCCTTTTTCATGCAGCAGTCCAATACCTGCATTCCGCATCTTCCATAAAAGTTTTTCCATAAGAATCCCATCCATTCCTTTTCCTGTGTCCTCAATTTCCAGATACAGGTACATATCTTTTATATAAATACGCACAAACACCCACCCTGGTGCTGCTTTGCTTTCAATGCCATGTACACAGGCATTTTCAACAAACGTTACTACTGTAAGTTTTGGTATTATATATTTTTTACATTCATTATCTACATTTATCTCATATGATAATTTGCTTCCAAACCTGTATTTCTGTATGCTTAAATATGCCCTGGCAAATTCTGTTTCTTTTTCTATTTCAACTAAATCATCTCCCCAGTTTACATACTGCCTCTGTAATATGGCTAATTTTTCTATCATATCAGCCGTTTCAGTTTCTTTTTTTAAAATACTGTGCATTCTTATACTTTCCAGTGTATTAAACAAAAAATGTGGGTTAATCTGGCTGTGAAGTGCAAGCAGTTCGGCTTTCTGCCTTGCAACTGTCATTTCCTGTTCTTTTATTTTATTTTTATAGACTATCTGTATAAGTGAATTTATCCTTGTTGCCATTTTATTATAGCTGCGCATAAGGCTTCCTATTTCATCTTCACCATGTACATTTTCAATTCCAATAAGGTTTTCATCATTTATATTTTTAAATGTATCACTTAATATCCCAAGCCTTACTGTAAATGATTTATGCAAAAACCGCAGCATAATTGCCGGAAACACAGCATTTAAAAACACAAGACATAATATAACAGGAAGGTTTTTGTGTATTTCTGTCAAAGTATTTATTTTGGAATTAATAACACATATTTCCATATCTGCACCATAAACATCCATTCCTGTTTTATAACCTATCTGGCTGTAATTATTAAATTCTTTAAATTCTTCACCTATGCTTGTGTATTTTCCATTTGATAAAACAATCCTGCCTTTATAGCATATAAAAATATCCATTGAATAATTCATCTGCTTAAGATACCTGTTTATACCAGCATAATCAAGTTCTATTAAAAGAATTTTTTCCCGTTGTTTATTATAAAAATCTAAATTTTGGATAAACATCATTTTACGTTTTGGCTCTACAGATGGCCATTTTGTTGTATCATAATCAAAATATAAAAGCTGTGGCGCTCCCGATTTTTTAAAATATATATACCATTGTGAACTGGTTTCTTTTTCAATTCTTGAAAACCTGCCACCATTAATAATTGTATTATTGTCACTGTACATAGTAAATTTTATATTGTCCAGTACCGCAATATTGCCAGACCACATACGTTTTATAAACTTCTGGTAACTTGTTACATATTCATAAGGGTCTTTATATTCCCTGTCCATAAAATCATTTACTTCCCTGTCCATATATATGCTTTTGCCAAGCCTTGCCGCCTGTTCAATCTGGCTGCCCAGGCTGTACCTTACAGCATTGGCTATATTATCCATTTCATTATACATTGATATTCTTTCTGAATGGACAACAATATAAACGATTATACTATCTGTAATTATTAACGGAAATAATACACATATTATATATAACAAATAAAATTTTTTCTTTATTTTATAATTATCAATACGTTCTTCCAGCTTATGTAAGATATTTTTCATTCCAGCCTCCATGATAACTTATAGAAGGTCCTAAATATGATTTTTTTAAATAAATATCCCTTCTAATACAAATTCCGGGTCTATAGCATATATTTCTATCTTATTCAGGCCCTGTTTTAAATTTATATTTAACCTGGTCTTATGTATTTGTTCCATTACTCCCATGCTCCATTCTGTCTGATTCATCATAATTATATGCATGGAATACACTATTGTCTAGTAATTCTGGCTTGCGCATTGATGCCAGGTTTATACATTCATTTAATATATCATTAATTGGATTAATAATTTCCAAAATAATAAAAATCTATTGTTATGAATGATAATAAAGACCTTCTGAATTATTCAAAAGGTCTTATATTATAGCAAAATTTTTCTACATTAACCAGTTAAACAAAATTTTCACTGCTGGATATATCTTTAATAATCTATTACACATTCACTGCCTGTTCTTTTTATTGTAAAAGTATCTGTTTTCTTTCCTGTAAGCTTTTCACTTCTTTCACCAGGCTGCTGTCCTCCAATGCTTATAATATACTCCCCAGGTCTTAAAACACATTGCCCGTCTTCTGTAATAATTGCAAAATCCCTTGGATTTAATGTAAATTTTACTTCTTTTTCTTCACCTGGAGCTAAATTTATACATTGTACTTTCTTTAACTGGTATCCTGGTTCATAAGCCTCATGGTTTTTATGTTTTATATATACCTGTACACTTTCATTCACTTTATAAGAACCCTTATTAGCAACTTTTGTTCTTACCAGGACATTATCACTATTTGTACATTCTGTAGTATCTATACATGAACCAGAATAGCATATATCTGAGTATGACAAACCATATCCAAAAGGATATAATATTCCACAGTTTGTATAACGGTATGTCCTGTTTGACATACTGTAATCACAGAAATCCGGAAGATTGTCTGTATTCTCATAAAATGTAACTGGAAGTTTGCCTGATGGTGAATCTTCACCAAATAATACTTCCGTAATTGCCTTTCCGCCGTATGCTCCTGGATACCATGCATCAATAACCGCATCTATATTCTGGTCTGCCCATGAAATATCCATTGCACTTCCTGCAAGCAATACAAGTATTACAGGCTTTCCAACCGCTGTTATTGTTTTTAAAAGTTCCTGTTGCAGCCCTGGAAGCTCCAGCCCTGTTTTATCCCCACTGGCATATTCATTACCTGCATCTCCTTCTTCCCCTTCTATAGTAGCATCAAGACCCAGGCATAAAACTACAACGTCAGCCCTTTCCGCAGCTATAACTGCTTCTTCGATACGGTCCTTTTTTTCTGCAAGAAATTCTGTTTTATCTTTATATAAATGGCATCCTTCAGCATATAATACTTCTTTTTCATATTCCAGATACTGTTGTATTCCCTCAAGCGGCGTGATATACCTTGAAGATGTCCCTGTGTAATTACCTACAAGCGCATCTCTTGAATCAGCATTTGGCCCTATTACTGCAATTGTTTTTATCTTATCTTTATCCAAAGGCAGGATGTTATCTTTATTTTTTAATAAAACAATACTCCTTTTTGCCGCTTCAACAGAAAGTTCTATATGTTCCTTACACTCAACCTTATTATATGGTATATCTTTGTATGGAGATGGGTAATCTTCCATCATTCCTAAGCGTATTCTTACTTCAACCAGGCGTTCAACAGCTTCTGTTATTGCTTCTTCACTAACCAGCCCTTTTTCATAAGCAGGCATAAGATGTAAATATGCCGTCCCGCAGTTCAAATCACATCCATTATTAACTGCCATTGCAGCAGATTCCTCAACTGTATCTGTTACATGATGGTTTTCATGGAAATCATTTATTG
Organism: uncultured Lachnospiraceae bacterium; assembly: GCA_910586555.1. Classification (GTDB taxonomy): domain Bacteria; phylum Bacillota; class Clostridia; order Lachnospirales; family Lachnospiraceae; genus Butyribacter. The sequence continues at coordinate 71,149 of CAJUJY010000005.1, read as the reverse complement.
CCCAGCAGTCAGATACTACATGTCCTTCAAATCCCCATTCATTCCTTAATATGTCTTTTAAAAGTTTACGGCTTCCACATGCCGGTTCACCATTTACCCTGTTATAAGCTCCCATTACTGCTTCAACTTTTGCTTCTTTTACACATCTGCTAAATGCATAAAGATAAGTATCATATAAATCATGTACAGATACTTTGGCATCAAATTCATGGCGGATTGCTTCTGGTCCGCTATGTACTGCAAAATGTTTTGCACATGCCGCTGATTTAAGATGGTCTTTATCTTCTCCCTGTAATCCTTTTATATATGCAATTCCAAGTTCTGATGAAAGATAAGGGTCTTCCCCATATGTTTCATGTCCACGCCCCCATCTTGGGTCACGGAATATATTTATATTAGGTGCCCAGAATGTAAGCCCTTTGTAAATGCCACGGTCTCCACGTTTTGAAAATTCATTAAACTTTGCACGGCCCTCAGTTGATACAACATCAGCAATCCTGTATAAAAGTTCTGCATCAAAAGATGCCGCCATTCCTATTGCCTGTGGAAAAACAGTTGCCACGCCAGCCCTTGCTACACCATGCAGTGCCTCATTCCACCAGTTATATGCAGGTATTCCAAGCCTTTCAATAGCCGGAGATTCATAAAGCATCTGTTTCATCTTTTCTTCTATAGTCATTTTTTCTACAAGTTCATGTGCATATTCTCTCGTCTTTTTGCTCATTTCTTTTCCACCTTTATAATATATATTTTTACAAAATACCCCTGTCAGATTACAATATTATTATAATAAAACAAGCTTTTTTAATCTTCTAAATTCTTGCCTGTAAATTATCAATTCTTGCTAATCCAGGTTATTATCCAGTTTATAGCTGGATAATAACCTCCTGGTTTAAGCCTTGCCATAATTTTTTTTAAATGGTATAATCCAGACAGCAGATTCAGGAATACACTATACAGAAAGCGCAGGATTTTTATAAATGATAGAAAATATTAAAGGAATGCATGAAACTGTAAATTACAAAACAAATACAAATTTACGCCTTTATAACAATGAACAGGCAGAGGATTACCCTATGCACTGGCATACACCTATTGAAATAATTATGCCTATTGAAAATACATATTCTGTTATAACCAGCAGGCAGACCATTACTATGGAACCAGATGATATAATATTTATATGCCCTGGTGTTATACATGCATTAAAAGCACCAGCCAGCGGCCGCCGTATAATATTCCAGGCTGAAATTACTATGTTCCATTCAATACATGAATTTGAACTAATTCTAAGTATTATGGTTCCGGTTTTTAGAATTTCAAAAAAAGACACCCCTGAAATCTACCAGAAAATACATAGCCTTATTTTACAAATCAATGAAGAATATAACAGTACCAATATTTTAATGGAAACTGTTATATATGAAAAACTTCTTAGTATATTTATATTTATAGGGCGTAATTATACCCATAATCTCAGGCAAGATGGCATTGAATACCAAAAACACAAAGAATATACAGAAAAGTTTATATCCGTCTGTAATTATATAAATGAACATTGTACAGAAGATTTAAGCCTGGATGAAATATCTTCTATAGCTGGGTTTAGTAAATACCATTTTACCCGGCTATTTAAACAATTTACAACTACTACATTTTACAGATATCTTAATCAGAAAAGGATTGAACATGCACAAAAAATGCTTGCCGACCCTGGCATACCAGTAACTGAAGTTGCATTAAGCTCAGGTTTCCAAAGTCTTTCTGCATTTATACGTATGTTTAAATTAATTAACCAGTGTACTCCGACTGAATACCGTAATATGTTTATACATTTTACACTTAACTAAATAAATACACTGCTATTACATGGCATCATAAGATAACCATGCAAAATCTGCATAATTATTACTTATACTGCCGTTGGAAGAAGCATACATTCCTATAGTACAGCCTACAAATCCCCCTGCTTCTTCTGTTGTATAATGCAGTAAATCTACATTTCCAGCCGCCAGCTGTTTAACACTGCCAGTTTTTATGTAGATATGTGCTTTCTGCCTTTCTGCCCTCATAATTATTTCTGCAAGCCCACTGTTATTTATCTGTGTCATGGAAATAATATTATCATTTCCATGAATATGTGCTGTTACTACAAAAAACGTTCCATTGTCATAGTTTTTTATCTCCATGCGCATATGGTTGTCATGGTTCTGGTAATAAACCAGACCTGCACTTTCATCTCCCCGTGGTAAAAACTCCATACCAGAATGCACTTCAAAACAATAATCTTTCTGGCGTATGCCTAAATAAGAAGGAGCTACCTTATCTTCAATTTTTTCCTTTCTTGTATATAACCTTAAAAAACCTTCCCTGGCTTTTAAAGAATACTGTTCTTCATTTCTTGTTTGTATTCCTATTAGCCTGTCATCTAATTTTGCATCATAAAAATGCAGATGGTCATGATGGGAAATTTCATTTGCAAAACGGCACTCCTCACTAAATGGCAGTTTAAAACTGTCCTCCAGCCTGCCAGTACCAGGATTAATTACAGGCCACCCATTTTCCCATTCTACTTTAGCAAGAAATGATTCCCTGCCCATACTGCTATGATGCTTACATGTACGTGATGCAAGCATTATAATATACCAGTTGCCATGCCCGTCGTCAACAAGGTCTCCATGTCCTGCATTAATTACAGGATAATCCATTCCAAGGTTTCTATGTGTAAAAACGGGGTTTCTTGGACAGCCTTCAAACCACTGGAATAATTTTTTGCTTCTTGCAACACTTATACTATGGTCTGGTCCAGTGCCTCCCTCTGCATGGAGCAGATAATAATATTCCCCTATTTTATACAAGTGTGGACCCTCTGGCCATATAACATCTTTTAAAGCTCCTTTCCATATTGCCATGCTTTCACCTGTAAGTTTCATTTTTTCCAAATCAAGTTCTTGTATCCATATTTCCCAGTCGCCATTATAACGTACTCCGCCAGGGTTTGGTCTTGTACCTGTATAATAACATCTGCCATCTGTATCAAAGAAAAGGCTTGGGTCAATCCCTTTTGCTTCATCTCCCAGATAATATGGGTCAGACCATGGACCTTCAGGTTTCTCTGCTGTAACAATAAAATTCCCACCAGAACTCATATTAGTGGTAATCATATAATATGTACCATTATAATAACGTATAGTTGGTGCAAAAATTCCCTGGGATATTTCACTTCCAGCTAAAGGAAGCTGTTCTTCCCTGTCAAGTATATTGCCTATCTGTTCCCAGTGTGCCAAATCCCTGCTGTGGAAAATTGGTACTCCTGGAAAATATGAAAAGCTGGAATTTACAAGATAAAAGTCTTTATCTGCCCTGCATATAGACGGGTCAGGGTAAAAACCACATAAAACTGGATTTATTGCTGTAACCATTTTATTTTCCTCCTGTTTTTTAACTACTTTTATTTTTGTTAAGTATTATTCATTAAATATATGCTGTACAAATTCATACAGACCGTTGCTCCATACTGAAAAGTCATGTCCTCCAATGTATATTTTATATAAATGCTTTGTATTATTTTTCATAAGCACGTTATGGTATTTATAGGACTGTTCTTTAGTAACCAGGTCATTATCCCCATTTGCAAGCATTAGAAATGTATTGTCCTTATAGTTATCTGAAAGTTTAAATTCTTCTTTCTTAAAAAGACCTTTTTCTGTTACACCATTATTAGTATAAGGAAATATTCCATATGCAGGGCTGAAAGCACCTATATACCCAAAAGTCCCAGGTCTTGTAAGCCCAATATACAACGATTCCCTTCCGCCCATGGAAAGCCCGGCAATTGCAGTATTTTCCCTTCCTTTTCTGGTTTTAAAATTTTCTTCCATAAAAGGCATTATATTTTCTTCTAATTCTTCCCTGAACATGTCAAACACCCTGAAATGTTCCAGTGTAAATATGTCATCTGGATTGCCTTTATCGTCAGCCCTTGTACGTACATTTGGCAGTACAGTTATAAATTCTTTTATTTTATGTTCTTCCAGAAGGTTTGAAATAATATATTCCGGGCCTGCGCCTTTCCATTCATTTTCATCACCACCGATTCCATGAAGAAGATATAACACAGGATATTCTTTTTCCCCACTATATCCATATGGAAGAAGCACATTTAACTTTCTTTCTGACAATGTTATAGAAGAATTGTAGGAAAGACTGCGCCATTCCACACCTTTCTCTTTAATATAATTCTGGTTATAGCCAGATGGCATAATATAATTTTTGTTCATAATAATCTCCTTGCCACCTTCGGTGGCTCAAACAATAAAACAAACTTTAATTACTGGACATATCCAAATCCAAGAATTGTAAATTTTTTATCATAGTCTGCTTTGGCAATTTCAATATGTACTAAATGTACATTACTGGAACTTTCATTAATTATAATTATAGGATTACAATGCACCCAGCCATTAATATATGGGTCTGCAGTCCTTACATATTGGCCATCTACATAAATATCTGCTTTTGCAGCGTCCGTTTCCCCAGAATCTTTAAATACCAGGACAAGTGCCTTACAGTTAATTTTCATTTCAAAATATGGCTTATCTGTTTCTTTTCCATTATAATGCCAGTTATAAGGGAACTGCGGAATAAGTCTTAAGCTTTCATCTATTTCCACACATTGTAAAACTGTATCTGTGTCTGCAAATCCTCCTGGAATAATTCTGGCACCACTGTATGTATCTTTTTTATCCAGAAGCTTTACATTTTCAAAAGTATTGCCAATTACTGGTGCAGGCAGTACAGCCATGTCTGCATCTTCTGTGCCTGTACTTGTATTTTTTATATTTACAGCCTGTTCCATAAGATACATCAGACAGTCTGCCATAATTGTATGCCCTGCATCAGACGGATGGTAAATATCATAGAAAAACTGGTTCTTTGTTAATACTTTTCCTTCGCCAGGTTTTTTATAAAACTGTGGTGTTACAGCATTTTTTATACTCACCATTGGAAGATTATAATTATATCCAACAGGAATCATACGTTCTTGTAAGTTTTCATCATTGGCAAATACTGAGAATAATAATATTATGGCAGGTTTATAAGGAAGATTTAACGCTTTCCTTACCAGGCTTTCATAACAGTCACCTTTTGTTTCATCTCCTTCATCATTAACAGCAAATTCAATTACAATAATATCTGGTTTTACAGTATAATTTCTTAATACATCACGTTCAAAGCGTATCATTCCAAGTTCTGAAGGTGTACCTCCTACGCCAGCTTTAATTAAATGTACATTATTACCCTTTCCAAACTTTTCTTTAAACAGTTGGTATGATTTATAAGCATAACATTCTGTATTTATAGGTGTTGCCCCTGCTCCCTGCGTAATAGAACCTCCTATATATGCCAGTGTTACATCTTCTCCGCTTTTTGCCTTGTCTGTTACAGTTTTTAATTTTGTTAAATCCCCTTTAGATACAAGTGAATTTTTAATTATATTTTTATAGTCTTCTGAATTAAAATTAATCTCATTTTTTTCATTAATCTCTGGTGCAGTGAAACCATCATTCAAGTAAAGCCTGACATTTAATTTTGCAGTTTTGCCTGCTTTTTCCATAATTACTTTAATCTGGTCTGGTATAAAATCATCATCTGTCCAGCTGGCATCTGATAAATATATTTTCTTTTCTGCACCATCACCATTAACACATATTTTTAAATTAGTTCCTCCGCCATAAATATCATTCTTACCATACATCTGAAATATAAATTCTACATTATCCACAGGATTTCCAGTTTCTGCCGAAACACCTATGCTATGTACTAATTCTTTAAATCCCTTTACAGTTCTTAACAGACCAAGTTCTGTTTCATCTGTAATGCCGCCTGTAATCTGCGCACTATTCACAAGCCGTTCATCACTCTGGTACAGGTATTGTATACCTCTGCCATCTTCCATCTCTGAACCAAATATATCTTTATTTTTTATAATATAAAATGAATCCCTTCTTTTTTCTGGGTCTTTTGGTGCTGCTGGAGCATTCATTACTATATCCTCCTTTATTCTTTTAATTTAAATGAACTTAATATTTCAATCAGGAAATCAGCTTTTTCATATAGCTGTTTAGCTGAAGTATCCAGGTCTTTAATTGCGGATACTTGTTTTTCAACTGTTGAATTTACATTATCAGAACATGCTGATGTTTCTGCTGACACCGCAGATATATCTTCAATAGTACCTAGTATTTTATTCCTGGAATTATCCATATTCTGGACATTAACTGTAATAATATCCAGGGCTTCTAATAATTTTTCTACCCTTATATCAATCTGCCTGAAATATTCTGCTGTTTCTGATACTGCATCTGTCTGTGAAGCAACTGCATGTTCTGCAATAGTTGCTGTAGAAACTACATCACTTGTCTGGCTTATTATTTCTTGTATAATTTCTGAAATCTGCCCGGCTGACTCCATACACTGGTCAGAAAGCTTTCTTATTTCTTCTGCCACAACTGCAAACCCCCTGCCAGCTTCCCCTGCCCGTGCTGCCTCAATAGATGCATTTATAGACAGAAGGTTAGTCTGTTCAGAAATTGAATTAATTGCAGATATTATTGTATTGATGGATTTTGATTTCTTCTCCAGCTCTTTTATAGAGTTTATAACATTGTGTGTAATATCTGTAGTTTCTTTTGCACTTTCTTTTAATCCATGCAACCGTTCTATGCCCAGGCTGATTGTCTGCCCTGTTTCCTGGGTAAGTTTTCCTATTTCTTCTGTATTTACACTTACATTTGTTATAATTCCAGACAGTGCTTCCATCTGTCCAAGGCATTCTGCTGAACCTTCATCTAGTTTATTAACACCAGTTTCTATTTCAGATACCGCATTTTTAATATCCTCTGAAGTATCCATAAATAATCCTGCTGCATTTGCAACATAAGATGTCGTATCATTTAATTCATTGCTTATGCCATTTACATCTTCTAATATTGCCCTCATCTGGCTGACAGTCATGTCTACACCCTCACATAAAAGCCCAAATTCATCCTTCTTATTGCTCTGGAACTGCACTGCCAGGTTTCCATCTGCAACTTTACCCAGCTGGTGCAGTATATAATTTATAATTCCTGAAATCCTTTTTGAAATTGCCAGTCCAAGCACCAGTGCAACTAATGCACACACTAATGTTAATATAACAGATATCTTTTTAATATTTGATGTTTCAGCAAGCAGCCGTTCTGCTGGTATAACTGCTGCTACTAACACATTTCCTGTTTCCATTTTTCCATATACAAATAAATTGCTTTTACCATTTAATTCTACTATCTGGTTGCCTGTTATGTTTTCTGATGAAACAGCCTGTTCATAAAATCCGGTTCCATAAATAAGTTTGTCTTTTGTGTTGTAATCTGGTTCACAGTAAAATTCCATGCCATCACTTGTAACCAGGGCAACATGTCCATCTTTACCTGTATCTATTGATTTTAATGCATTACGGACAAATTCTATATCTATATCAATTACCATAATAACCGGCATTCCGCTAAACTTACGTGCTATCCTTATACTGTAAGCAGATGTATCAATTCCAAGCACAGAGTCTGCTTCTTCGTCCTGTCCAAATATAAACCAGTCACTAGGATTTTTATCAACTTTTTCTCCCTGTGCTGTTGATATATACTTGCTATAGGCTTCTACTGGCAGTGATGCTGTACCTCCTTTTATGCTTCTTCCACCGTCAGCTATAAAATATGCACTCTCTGCTTTTGTATCTACAGCAAGCTTATTATACAACCTGCTGTTATATTTTTTCTGTACGGTATTTGCTTCCAGTATTTCCATACGTCCGCCAAAGAAAACCTTTAAATCACTGTCTGTAAAATAATTTTTAAATTCATCTATCTCACTTGTAACAGCCAGGTTAATAAACTGCTGCTGCATATCAGCCGTCTGGCTTACAGATTTTTTATAACTGTTAATAATCGCATCAGAAGCACTTTTATAAGAAACAATTCCTAAAACAAGTATACCTGCTACTGGCACAAAAAAGCAAAGTATAAGCCGTAATGAAATGCTTCTGTAAAATGGAACTGAAGAAATTTTTAGTTTCTTCTGGATATTTTTATTCTTATTCCTGTCTTTATCCTTTTTCCCGGTTTTATTTCTTTTTCCCATCCTTTTCTTTCCAGTGTTTTTACTGCCCAAAAATAATTTTTTCCCCATATCCTGACCCTTCTCCTGAATCTTTAACTAAAAATTGCTGCCAGTAAAGAATGCCTTTAGTCTTGCTGTTTTTTATATATAGAATTTACCTGCTGCCTCCCCAAGCTCCTGTCCTGGCTTTGCCAGTTTCTTTGTTTGATAGTTACATGATATAATTGGGTTATCAAGAACCACCATATTGGCACTTGTTAATGGTAATAACAACTGAAAATGGTATCATAACAATAAGAAGAATTAATAATATACATACTAAAATCCATTTTCCTAATTTTGAATCTTTCATTTTATCTCCATAAATATATTAATATAGCTCAAATGTTTTCAGGCTTCCATTACCCTGGCCCCTGAATGTCAGATATACTGGCCAGGTTCCATCTGGAATTTCAATAATAGTCCCAGATTCTTCCCATATATTAGAGAATGTTACAGGAAGCCTGGCAAGTATTTCACCATCCCATGCAAGACGTACTTCAAATATGCCTTCAATATAACCACGTGTCCAGATTTTTATATTTTTAATATTTTTACATTTGAAATACTTAAATCCTATTGTTGCTGTATCCTGTATATTTGCAACATAACTTGTTTCTTTATCCCCGTCCTTGCCATCCTGGGTAATTTTAGGAAAAGCACCCTCTCCCGTATACATTGATGGCTTGTCTGTATACAGATGACATGCAATATATGCCGGATGTACTCCCCTGCCGTCCAATGGACCGTTATTTAAACCACATGATGTAAGCTCTGCCTGTCCAAACATTCCGTCTTTAAATTCCAGATGTTCAGCACAGCCCTGCCTGCTGTACCATGTACCATTTGTATGGCGGTGGTAAAAAATATACCATTCATTATTAATCTGGCAGATACTTCCATGATTATTGCCTCCATATGCCATAATCTTATCTTCAGGTTTATATGAACTAATATTCAAATCACAATTACTAACCAGGACACCTGCATAACTAAAACCTGATACAGGACTTTCACTAACTGCATAACATAACTCATGCATTACTTCTGAAGAATATATAAAATAATACTTACTACCAACTTTTCTTATTGATGGTGCTTCAAAAAATGCATGTCCTTCAAATCCAGTGCCTTTACTATACTCACAGCCTGGTACAATAACAGATGGCGCTTTTGTAACTGTAAGCATGTCTTTTCTTAAAATAGTTACCATTGCACCACTTCTGGATTTATCACCCTTTCCACAAAAACCAGAGTAAAGATATGTAGTTTCACCCTCTGTAAGTACACCAGGGTCAAATTGCGGCTGGTCTTTTTCTCCTTCACCTAGTAATGTACCATCTGGGTAATGTACATATCCATAGAAACTATACTGCCCAGCCGGCTCATCACATACTGCTACTGAAACAATCTTAAGCTTATCTAATACATAATATAAATAATACCTGCCATCTGCACCCACCGTAACATCAGGCGCATACAAACACATAGTACCATTTTTATTTAACGGGTCATCTGTTTTTTTATATATTACCCCTTCATAACGCCAGTTCCATAATTCATTTACAGGAGCAGACCAGCAAACATAATCATCCATGCAAAACACATATCCATTAAACTGGTCATGTGAACCAAATATATAAACCCTGCCGTTAAAAACATACGGCTCACCATCTGGTATATATTCCCATGATGGCAGATATGGGTTAAAAGCTTCTTTTTTTGCCATATCCTTTATTCTCCTTGAATATATTTATCTGCCTGGTTATTATATTTACTCACATATCTTTATCTGCTGTACTTTCAGCTTCTATTTTTTCAAACATTGGCATTACAAATTTGCATATAGTTAATACAATACATGCTGGTCCAATAAAAAAGCCTACAAACATAGTTGTAAAATTCCACAAAAATATTGCACACTCCATTAAAACAAGCAGCAGCAGACCAATAGTCTTAGGGAAAAATTTTATACAAATTGAAAAAGAATTGCGGAAAGTATTCATAATAGTATTTTCATATCTTGCCAGGAGTGCATATACATAAATAAAATGAAGAAATGCCAGAAAAATTGCTACTATGCCTGCTGCCATATATACTAAACGTTTTTTCCCTGCTGCTGCCGATAACCTGAAATCAATATAAATCACATATATTATTAGCATCTGGATAATACCAATAATACTGCCCTGTTTAAAATTAGCCTTAAATTCACGTATAAATGGTGCTGCAATATACGCATCCTTATCTTTATCAATCCGAAAGCCTGTATAAAATGCTGCTGTTGTTGCTGCTCCCATTGTTATAACAGGAATACTGCAAATAAGCCACAGAAAATTCAACTTTATAATATCCAGAAGTTTAACCATCAATTTGTACAATGGGCTTTCTATACTAAAAAAACTATTATTCATTCTGGCAGTCTCCTTTTTATTTATTGTATGTATATAATTTGTCCTATAATAAATTTTACTATTATTTTAATCTTTACTATAAGTATTCCCTTGTGTGCAATCCAGATTACTAAACATAAATATAAGTTATAAGATATACATTTCCACTTATAATTTACATTTATAACTAATTATTATAAATTTTTATACTGGAAATTCTATATAAATATTGCTATATGTATTGTAAAAATTGCTATACTTGCTGTATCTGTCAATATATTCTGTAATTGCCACTTAGTGCAAGGAATGCAAAAAAATAAAGGCAATTATCATAGTATCTTCTTTCGCCTTTCCTTAATGGAGTCCGGAAAAAATCCTGCACCAGGCCAAACGCATTTTTATTATTAACTGCAATACCTGCCTGTGCATTAGTGGCAATAACAGCCAGGGGATGCAATGCCTTTCCTTCAAGCACCGTGCCATCTATGGCAAAAATGCCATCTCTGTCCTCTTTTGGCAACGTTTCACAATAAAATTTGTGTAATTTAACCACTTCTTCCTGTTCCCATATGTCCGCTGCAAACCAGCTATAATCAAGCCCTATATTTGCAATCGTCCTGTATGCATCACTATAATACCAGTCATGCCGTCCTCCAAAGCATTCATACACTGGTTTATAAGGAGTTCCGTCAAATTCAGCATATTCAGCACAAAGACCAGTTTCTTTATGACATGCTTTTTTGAGATACTCTCTGCTTGCCGCTGCCGCCTCTTTAAAAAACTCCTTGTCTTCCTCATAAGCCCACAACGCAAATAGTTCGTAAAAATGTGGCAAGTGATAGGACGGGTCAGAAAAATCCACTTCTGCAATAAAACGCACCAGTTTATTGTTTTTATCCCACATTGTCCTGCCGCCTGTGTTGTCCTCACCTTTATGTATACAGGTATGGAGCAGTTCCTTTGCTTCTCTTGCATAGTTAAATATTCCTCTGCCATCACCCCATCTGTGTGATGCAAAAAACAGCGACATTGCAAAAAATTCTTCTCCATCAGGCGCAGAACCAGACGTATTTTTTGTACCATCTGTCTGGCAGGACCATGCAAAATAGCCTTGGTTGTCACCTTTATCTATATACATATAAGTCCGTACCCATTTCCAAATACGGTCAAATTCTTCTTTCCTGTCCATCTGCACACACATCATCATGCCATAGGACATACCCTCTGTACGCACATCATGGTTGCCAGTATCCTCTATATACCCCATATCTGCACCCACAGTATGGTATATTCTTTCTTCTTCACTTCCATAAAACAATGTCTGGAATATTTCCTGTTTTCTGTGTTCAATATCTTTTTCATTAAAACCCGTTTCCGCAAACATATTGCGGTAAATACCTGTATAAAATGCTCCTTCATGTATATCTGTATTTTTATTTTTCATTTTTACCTCATTACATAATTACAAACACATGCCATATACTAGTTAATCTGGTATATGGCATGATAGCACAATCCTGTTTATTATAAAATATTAAGGTTTTCTCCCTTTAACCCACAAAATGTCCCTGAATCAAACCCTCCTTGTGAATGTCCAATAAGCCATTTGTTTGTAGCAACTAAAAGTGCATCCTCACTTGAGGCTGTACCATCTGCCAGTACTTTACTGTGGTTTTCCTGTAATGGATAATTTGTTCCTTTTGGAAGTATAATTGCCACCTGGAATCCATTACCATCTACGCCACAAGGGGCATAATGCAGTGTAGACGTATACAACTCAACGCCAGTTCCTGCTGGTATTAAAAAGGCTTTCACCATAGATGTATCATAAGTAAAATCACTTTCCATTTCCCACCTTAATCCAAGCATAAGAACAGCATCTGTAGCAGCCACATTGACTTCCGGGCTACAATGATACTCCAGTCCATTTAACAACGTATTGTGTCCATTACAATATCCAATCTGTACTGGCATTTCCCCATAGACAATGTTAGAAAGTTCCTGCTTTACAGTAAGTGATTCCAATTCAGGAATACTTGGTTCATAAACTACGCCATCAGGTACTGGTGTTTCCTTCATCTTTTCAACTAAACTGCAAAAATCAATATTATTTATAACTCTGCCATATTTTCTAAAATCAGGCGAATTAACTGGTAAAATCTGCATCACTGTACCCCCTTAAAAGGATTTTCTGTTGTATATGGCAAATTTGCCGGCTGGTTATAATTAATATCTTCCACTGGTACGCCAATATACTTAAATACTTCAAATAAAGCCTGCCCATGATGTCCAAAAGCAACTGCCCCATGATGGGGATAATTTTTCTCAATCAGGACATGACGGTAGAACCTTCCCATTTCTTTTATGGCAAATACGCCAATTGACCCAAAAGAACGTGTTGCTACTGGAAGCACTTCGCCTTGTGCCACATATGCACGCAGCTTGCAGTCTGCTGTTGACTGAAGGCGGAAAAACGTAATATCTCCTGGTTCAATATCACCCTCAAGTGTTCCGTCTGTAACTTCAGCAGGCAGGCTTCTTGCCATAATCATCTGGTTTTTCATCTCATATCCTGATAATTTACATGAACAAGTATTTCCACAGTGAAAGCCCATAAATGTGTCCATATGTTTATAATCAAACTTATTTCTGATTGATTTCTCGTACATATCTTTTGGCACAGAATTATTAATGTCAAGTAGTGTTACCGCATCCTGGCTTATACAAGTACCTATAAATTCACTTAATGCACCATAAATATCTACCTCACAGGAAACAGGGATACCACGTCCCGTCAGACGGCTGTTTACATAACATGGCACAAAGCCAAACTGTGTCTGGAATGCAGGCCAGCATTTCCCAGCAACTGCCACATATTCCCTGTATCCTTTATGCGCTTCTATCCAGTCAGTAAGAGTCAGTTCATATTGTGCAAGTTTTTTCAAAATCCCTGGTTTCTTATTTCCTGCGCCAAGTTCCTTTTCCATATCTTCAACAATTTGTGGAATCCTGCTGTCACCATCATGTTTATTAAAAGCCTCAAATAAATCAAGCTCTGAGTTTTCTTCAATCTCTACACCAAGATTATAAAACTGTTTAATTGGTGCATTGCACGCAAGGAAATTAAGAGGTCTTGGCCCAAATGATATGATTTTTAGCTTTGACAATCCCACCAGTGTCCTTGCAACTGGCAAAAACTCATGTAGCATATCTGCACATTCTTCTGCATCCCCTACAGGATACTCAGGAATGTATGCACCTATATTTCTAAGCTTTAAATTATAGCTTGCATTTAACATACCACAATATGCATCTCCACGTCCTTGTATTAAGTTATCCTGCGTTTCCTCCGCTGCCGCAACAAACATTTTTGGTCCTTCAAAATGCTTTGCAAGCAGTGTTTCAGAAATCTCTGGTCCAAAATTTCCAAGATACACACATAACGCATTGCACCCTGCCTTTTTAATATCATCAAGAGCCTGTACCATATGAATCTCACTCTCTACAATGCAGACAGGACATTCATAAATATCTTCCTTATCATACTTACTGCCATATGCTTTCACAAACGCCTGCCGTCTTCCCACTGATAATGATTCAGGAAAGCAGTCCCTGCTTACTGCCACCACCCCTATTTTTACTTTTGGGATATTGTTCATTTCAAATCCTCCTTTTTATTTAAAATATTATATTAATTTTCCAAATAATGGCTTACATGCTGGATAAATATTTCTATATTGCTGGTAACGTGTCTCATATTTTTCCACAAGGGCTGCATCTGGTTCAATAGTACTGGTTGTTTTAACAATCTTTGATACAGCATCTTCCACATTCTGGTATTCACCACATGCAACTGCTGCAAGCATAGCTGCTCCAAGTGAAGGTCCTTCCTCTGCTTCAAGAATATCCAGCTTAATATTTAATACATTCGCTATAATTTTTTTCCATAATGGGCTTTTTGCCCCTCCGCCACATATTTTCGTCCTTTCAATCTGTATGTCCAGTGACTTTGCAACCTCCAGGCAGTCCCTAAGTGCAAATGCAACGCCTTCTAAGACAGCCTGTGTCATATCTTCCCTTGTAGTATCCATAGTCATTCCAATAAATGTTGCTCTTGCATCTGGGTCATTATAAGGTGACCTCTCCCCCATAAGATAAGGCAGATAATATACATGGTTTTCACCTAATTTTACAATTTTTTCCCGTTCCCCGTCATAATCGTTGCTGCCAAGGATTTCTTCTATCCACCACTTATTGCATGAAGCTGCCGAAAGCATACAGCCCATTAAATGGTATGCGCCGTTGGCATCACAAAAAGAATGTAGTGCATTATTTTTATCCACACCAAATTTTTGCAGTGCAATAAATACAGTTCCACTTGTACCAAGCGAAATATTACAATTTCCATTGCCTACTGTACCTGTTGAAACTGCCGCTGCTGCATTATCCCCTGCTCCAGCAGCAACTTTTACATTATTACCAAGTCCAAGCTGTGCAGAAATTTCAGGCAGGACAGTTCCCACACATTCATAACTTTCATAAAGTTTTGGAAGCATCTCCCCAGAAATGCCACAGATATCACACATTTCTTTTGACCATTCACGCTTTTCCACATTTAAAAGCAACATACCAGACGCATCTGATACATCTGTACAATGCACACCAGTAAGCCTGTATGCAAGATAATCTTTAGGAAGCATGATTTTCTTTATCTTTGCAAAATTTTCTGGCTCATTCTTTTTTACCCATAGTATCTTAGGAGCAGTAAACCCGGTAAATGAAATATTCGCTGTATACTTTGACAGGGTTTCCATTCCAATTCCATTATTAAGATAATTATTTTCTTCCTTAGTCCTTCCATCATTCCAAAGTATGGCAGGGCGGATTACCTGGTCATTACTATCCAGAATAACCAGGCCATGCATCTGGCCGCCAAAACTGATACCAGCAACTTCATTACCATCAAAACCTTCCAAAAGTTCCTTTAACCCTGATATAGTTTCCCTGTACCAGTCTTCTGGCTCCTGCTCTGACCAGCCATTATGTGGAAAATATAAAGGATACTCTCTTGAAACAGTATTCTTCACTTTCCCGTTTCCGTCCATCAGTAACAACTTAACTGATGAAGTGCCTAAATCAATTCCTATGTATAACATATTTTTTACCTCCCTAGTTAATTGATTTTTAATTTACTTTCTTACATTGTGTTTTATTTATTTTTATACACCATCTTTAATAATAATTATATCTGCCCATAAGCAATATAACATCTTAAATCTTGCTATTTTCTTTTCATTTATTGCCTGTTTGTTACTGTTTATATTTTCACCATTTTTGATAACACCATAAGTTATACCATTTCCCAGGTTGTGGATAACTTGTCCCTTGTATATAACATAGATTAATTATTTATCAAATTATATATAATATTTTTATAATATTAATCTTTTTCTGTCATATTTTTATTTATATATTCTGTTTCAAATTCTTTAAAGAGCTTGTATATGTGTATATTATTTTTTGAATATGCTTTAAATCCTGTCTCAGGCACTGTGCCGTCCTTTAATACCACTTCAGTACAGCCCTTGCACATTTTTCTATATAAGGGATATCTCATTGTACTGTCACAAGTCCTTTTTTTGTAATGTTATTTCTGCTGCTTTATCTGCCATTTCTTCTGTTACAAGCTGTTCGGTTTTTAATTTATAAACCATCAGCCTAAGCAGATATCCGAGTATTTTCCATTCTCCTGCTTCATTATAACCATCTGTAATTTTTGTAGTTATTACAGATGTACTGCCTTTATACTTTGTCCCAAACTGGAACGAAGTTAAATCTGTACGTTTTCCCTGTTTTTTTAATGCTTCCAGTTTAATTTTATATGCAAATGCTTTTTCACTTGGTTTTAGATTTTCCCTATGAAGGTTGCTGTTTACCATTGCAATAACAGCCTGGCAGTCATCAAGGCAAGTTGTCCAATCTCCAGATACTGTATACTGCTATGTCTGTTCTTCATAATTTCCACACCTGGGTTTTTTGTGTCTTTGTAACTTTTCTGTTTTTTTCTGCCAATTCTGCCTGCACCTCCTTTTTTTAAACTATGTAAATGCAAAAGACCATCCATTCCAAAAAGCCTTAGAAATGAACGGTCTTCCATATCTTTTGTTTTTTATATAATACAGTTTCTTGGTAAATTATTAACTATCTTTGATGTAGCAGACATATACTTTCCACATGTTAAAGAAGTCCCACCAAACTTAAATATTTCATAATTATCTGGAGCTACCATAAACTTTTCTAAAAAAGGCATGTCCATTTTGCTTGTATTTCTCTGGTTGTTTCTTTTATTCATTGCTCAACACTCCCTTTTCTTATACAGTCAAGACACATCAAAAAATACAATATATCATTTCAACACAAAATTATTTTTTTTGAGTTATCTTCTTCTAAAACTTTCTCTATTGCTCTTTTTTCTAATTTATCTGAACAAAGTTGGTTAATCCAAGGTTCAACTACAAATGCAGCAAATGTAATTAATATTACAGCTGCAACATCTAACTTTGATACTAATTTTATGATTATATTTTCTTGTGCTAAAATAGCTAATGTAGTAAGCAGTACTCCCAAAAAAAATATATATACCATTATACCATCTAGTCAATTTTCTTATTTTTTTCTTTGCTAAATCCAGTTGAATAATATACATTACCAGCCTCTCATATTCCTTTACACACCTTACATCAAAATCCTCCTCTGAATTTTCCGCCCTCTCATAATAGGGATGCATCTATTTTTCTTCGTTTTTAGCGATACTAAATTTAAAATCAAGACTCTGTATTGTACTATTTTCTATATGCCCAACAATCTCTAACAATGTAAATAAAAACATTGGAAATGCTATAGCATTTGCTACATTATCCAAAGATTTTATCTGCACTAACAAACTCAATATAGCCAAAATAAACATACTAATGGCAAATATTATTGAAAACCATTTATCTTTCATCCATTCATCTACTATCAAAAATTTATATAATTTTTCGCATACATGCTCTGTCACTCAAATTCCAAAGATTCTCTATTTATTCCTTTATCATTTAAAATTCTTCAAATTTTCTCTTTATTCTGATGAGGAATGACAATTTCTTCAATAAATATATATGCAGATATTATTAATGTAATATTAGACAATTCATTTGTTATAGTCACTAATGTAATATTTTTGCTCATAGTATGAGTATCTTTCCCTATGATTTTATTTCCTTGAGCAAAAACCATTCTTTTTTGACTATATATACGACTATTCCATTCATTTAATTTTTCCATTTCTTCTATGTAGGCAAAGTCTTTATTTCTATAAATTATAGCATAATCAAATGATTATTATATCTTAAAATTTAGTAAAGATGTTTATATATTTATTATTTTATCTCTTTTTTTAAAAGTAAATACTGTTGCCATAAACATTTTAATAAATATATATTCAAGATAAGTTATATATTTTTCGTATATTTGTTTTTTAATATTTATTTTTACAAAATAAAATATCCTATCCATATATTGTTATCATTTATAAGCTTATCTATATTATCTTTATATACCTCATATACCATATAATGCCTTGGTTTTGGTTCATTATATCCAGTAACCACTATATAAAAATTCCCATCTGCTTGTACCAGTGTTTCACCATGATAACCAAGGTTTCCACATGCTTGTGCTTTTATACCCATATACTAGCACATGTAAGCCAGTGCATATCTGCTTGCAACACAATCGCCTTTATCTTTTAAAAATATACTTTTCCAGTTACTTTCCTTTGAATCATAAGATGATATCTCACCTATATAACATGCTGCTTTTTCCACTTTTTCTTTTTCTGTCATATTTTTATTTATATATTTTGTTTCAAATTCTTTAAAGAGCTTATCTATGTATATATTATCCTCTGAATATGCTTTAAGCCCTGCTTCAAGCACTGTGCCATCTTTTAGTACTGCTTTAAGCACAGCACTTGCACATTTTTTTGTATAAGGGATATCCCACTGTACTGTTACCAGCCCCTTTTTTGTAACACTGAAGTAATCTGCATCCTCACCTTCAATTCTCCAGCATGACACTTTTTTCTTTGGTCCTTTTACACGGAAAGCAAATTCCCTTAAATGGCTGCTGTCATATATTATATTGTTTTTATACTCATCTGGAAGATAATAAAGTTCAATAGATATGGCATTAAGTTTTGGTGTATCTGCTTTTTCTGCTGTTTTTCCAGAAACCGCAGAGTGTTTCTGTTTTGCACTGGAAGCCGGCTTTGATAATGCTATACAAATTAAAAATGTTAAAACAACTTGTAGAATTATTTTCTTCTTCATAAATATTACCACCCTTCTGTAATTTTTTCTGCTGTTCTTTCTGCTGCTTTGTCTGCCATTTCTTCTGTTACCTCTGTTACAAGCTGTTCAGTTTTTAATTTATAAACCATCAGCCTAAGCAGATATCCAGGTATTTTCCTTTTGCCACGTTCCCACTGTTCGTAGGTACGCAGTGGTATTTTAAAATATTCTGCAAAAGCCCGTTGTGTCATGCCTGTTTCTTTGCGTAGTTTTGCAATTAATTCCTGTGAACCCATATTTATTACCTCCTCAGATTTGTTTTTATGTTGTTCTTTATATTACTTACATTATACCATTCATTGAATGGTTATGTCAATGGGGTATTCCAAGATTTTTTATTTATTTTATATAACATCTGCTTCCTGGCAGCAGTCACCATACATATCATGCTGTACTTTCTGCTGGTAATAATGGTTAATAGTACATGTGGCATTGTAAAGTGCTGTAATTATATATGCTTTGATATTTTTTATTTTTGTTGTTGTGTTTTTCATGCAGTTTATTACATACCCAAGATGAAGACTGTCCAGTTTTAAAAACCTTGATTTCACAAGATTGTATGGATAAGTATTACCTCCAACTCTTATAGTTTCCCTGTCTACACATACAACTTCACGGATAATCTCAAAAAGTTCATTATAAAGTTCCTTGTCAGTTCCATGTTCCATAAAAAAGTCGTATTCAATATTCTTTTTTATAATTTCTGTGTATGCTTCTGTTTTTTCATCCAGTCCTTCTTTCTTTTTTTTCTGTATTGTATATGGCTTCCTATTATGGTTGGTATGATTGGTATGGATAGTATAACTAAATTTAGTATTATTAATATCAGTATTATTAGGGGTTATTTTCTTTGACTCCAGAAGTCCATTTTCTATGCCTACAGGGTCAAAAAAAACAGGCTTCTGGAAACATGGGTTTTGTGCTTCTGGAAATCTGCTTTCCGTACTTATGGCATTATTTTTATTCTGCTTCATAACTATTTCTTTGGTCTTTGTTATACTCTGTCCTTCTTTGTCTGGTTTTGTTATGTTTAATTCTGGTTTATCTGGCTCTGCTGAATCTGTTTCTGGCTTATGTTCTTCTGTTTCACATGGTTCTGCCACTACAAAACTTTTCACATATATAATATCTGGTTTGCCAAGTCCTTGTCTTTTCCTCTCAATTAAACCAATTCCTTTTTTACTGTCAAGTTCTGCAAGTATTTTTGTACATGTCGTTTTTGAACAGCATAAATCTTCCATAATGTTATCTGTTGTGTAATAAATATACACTCTGTTTTTATCATCATGCCAGCCGTTTTTTATGGATAATGCCAGCCTGTCTAACATAAGCCCGTAGAGGAGTTTTGCATCACTTGAAAGCCTTTTGAAACGCTGGTCTTTTATTAACTGCCTTGGTATCCTGAAAAAAGAAAACTGCCCTGCATCTTCACCATAATAATAATTAAATCCTGTAATATCTCCCATATGTAATACCTCCACCATAATTGTATTTATATTTTTTATTTTTTTATAAATTTTCTGTACCAGCAGATAAACAAAAAACCACTGCCCAGATTTTTATATATAAGCAGTGGTCTTTTTAATGTATTTTAGTATTTTACTGGTTTACAAATTGCTTGAGCCTTATACACTTCACAACAAACCTTTTACTCCCGTTTTCTGCACAGGTAAAAAGTGTAAGTGTTTCATCTTCTGTCTGTCCTGCCACATAATTATCATCATAAGGGTACACTGTCTTTGTTTCTGTGACCTTATATATATGGGTTTTCTTTTTCTTGTTAGTAAGTTTTACCTCTGCCCCGGTTTTGATATTGCCAAGGTTAGTAAAATATATCCCTCTGCTGCTTCCATTGTGTCCTGCAAGTACACAGTTACCTTTGCCAAAAATTCTGGCTGTGCCTGCCATATGCCCTATCCCTTCCCTTAACTGTTCCGCATCTGTTCCCTCAAATACAGGATATTTTAAATCTAATGACGGGATTTCAAGTATGGCAATAGCACCAGCTTGCTCCTGTGTTTCTTTACCGGATACTTTCTTGGTATTTTTCTTTTTATTGTGTTTTTCTGTGTCTTCATTGTTGCCCTCCATAAAACTTTCAATATAATTATTTGTCCGTGACTGTTCTGCTATGTTTAAAAAGAAAGGGACTGCCAATATGGCAATCCCTGCTAAAAACATTATTTCTGCTTTTTTATTTTTCCTGTTCATCTATCTATGGATTTTCCTTTCTTTATAATAACCATTCCCGGTACCAGTAATATCCTGTCTTTCTGCTACATAACTATTACCTGTATATTCCCTGTTTTCATTATCTTCCTGTATTACATACAATCCTTCATTTACTGTTTCCTGTTTTACATCTTCCCTGTTTTCTAGTTTATTCCCAAGGTCAAGCATTGTGTCAAGTTCTGACTGCCTTGCCAGTTTTTCTTTTAATTCATTTTCATACTGGAACGGCTTGTTATATTCAATTTCTGACTGCTCCATGTCACGTTTTGCTTCTTCAATATTTTTTTCTATGCTGCTGGCATAATTGTGTATATTATTAAAACAGTTTTCTATTTTTACCATGCTTCCTACTGGTGACGTTGAACAGTCCAGAATATAATCTGCTTTCCCACGGAGTATAAGGCAGTCTGTCCCTGCATAGTTTTTCTTTACAAAAATTTTAAAACCTTTATATTTTCCAATTTCTGAAGTTTCCCCTTTTTTGCACCTGCTTATTGCAGAAAGCATTGACACACCTGCATCTGCACGTGTGGTATAATTAATGCCCTCTATACTGATAGAAAATTCCTTATCTGTTAAAAGTATTTCATCCCTTTTTTTAATGTCTGCATTGATATGTTTTAGTTTTTCCTCTGATTCTTTAATTATTTTTGGCAGTTTAAACATAAACTTGTCCTGCAAGCTGTAATGCTGGCTGTCATAGGACGCTTTTAGCATCCTGAGCCTCTGTACATCATTATCAGTCTGCATTTTTTCACGTATTAACGGATTACCAGTGGTTATTGCCTTTATTTCAGAATAATCCAGTACACTTTCATCTACATCATTACATGAACGTGTCACAGCTTTTCCTGTCATTACCTGGCTTATAAAACGCTGCTTGTTTTCAAGGAGCGACCAGTTATAAGCATCAAATGTATTTTTTGTCACATATCTGTATACTGCAACTTCTTTATTTTGGTTGCCCTGCCTTAACCCCCTGCCCTCCCTCTGCTCTATGGCTGCCGGCTTCCACGGTGCATCTGTGTGGTGCATTGCAACGAGGTATGTCTGCACATTTACCCCTGTGCCACATTTGTCAGTTGAACCGATAAGTATTTTCTTTATCCCTGCACGCATTTCACGGAAAAGCTTTTCTTTTGCAGCGTCAGTCTTTGCGTCATGTATGTAGGCTATTTCCTCTGCTGGTATTCCTTTTTTTACAAGTTCTGTTTTTATATAATTATAGACATCAAAATTTCCCTGTTCATGCCATGGTACAGAAAGCATTTCTTCATTCCAGCTTTTTTTGGGTGTGCCAATATCAGAAAAAACAAGCTGTGTACCGGTAATCCCCTCTGATTCTGCTTTTTTATATTCAGCAAATACATTTTCTACTACTTTGTTTAATTTCCCGTCTTTGTTTTCAGGCGCATCTGGTGTTAAAAGCCTTGCATCTGTGCCAAGAAGCCTTGCTTCATGCGTGATTTTTAAAAAATTATCTTCTGACGGGTCAACACCTCCATTACGGATTTTGTCCGCACGTTCTGCAAATGTTTCCATTACCTGTTTTACATACCAGTCAGGTTCACTTTCAACTATAATATACCTGCCGCCACGGAGTTCTGGTACAGGCAGGGCAAGCAGGTCTTTTGTCTGTATATCTGCCACTTTCCTAAAAACATTCATAAGTTCTGGCAGGTTTGTAAATTTGTTAAAACGTGTTTTTAACCGGAAACCGCTTCCCTCAACTGCTAATTCCAGTGCGGTTGTCTGTTCCCCAAAGTTTGCTGCCCACGAGTCAAAATGTCCAATACCCATATTTTCCAGTGTGTCCTTCTGTAAAAAACACTGCATTACATACATTTCACAGATTGTATTGCTTATGGGTGTGCCTGTGGCAAATACTATGCCCCGCCCATTATGGAGTTCATTTATATATTCACAT
Source organism: uncultured Lachnospiraceae bacterium (assembly GCA_910586555.1). Classification (GTDB taxonomy): domain Bacteria; phylum Bacillota; class Clostridia; order Lachnospirales; family Lachnospiraceae; genus Butyribacter. The sequence continues at coordinate 48,008 of CAJUJY010000005.1, read as the reverse complement.
TTTAAAAACATGTCCATTGCCCTCTGGCTGCCACTGCCAGTAACGCCAGAAACATTCATTTTTGAAAATACCGCAAGATTTTTGAAAACATGTGCTTCATCAACCATTATGCTGTCTATTCCAAGTTCTTCAAAATTAATAAGGTCATCTTTCCTTACTTCATCTGTCATTTTTTCCAGCTGTTCTTCCAGACGCTTTTTCTGTGCCTCCATCTGTTTTACAGTCCAGTCCTGCCCGTTTTTTATCTTCATTTCAGCTATCGCAGATGTTATCCCGTCAATCTGGCGTTTTAACAGCATTCCTTTCCTCTCTTTTGATATTGGTATTTTCTCAAACTGTGGGTGTGATAGGATTATACAGTCATAATCACCTGTGGCAATACGTGATATAAACTGTCTTCTTCTGTTTTTTTCAAAATCACGCTCTGTTGCAACTAAAATACTGGCAGAAGGGTAAAGGCACAGGAATTCACTTGCTGTCTGGCCTACAAGTGGTTTTGGCACTACCATTGCTGTCTTGTTTGCAAGCCCCAGCCTTTTCTGTTCCATACATGCTGCTACCATTTCAAAACTTTTGCCTGCACCTACACAGTGGGCAAGAAGTGTATTGCCGCCAAGCAGTATCCTGGCTACTGCATTAACCTGGTGTTTATTTAAATGGATATCCGGGTTCATTCCTGGAAATTCAAGGTAACTTCCATCATATTCACGCAGACGCAAGTTGTTAAATGTTTCATTGTAGTACGAAACGTATTTTGCACGTCTTTCTGGTTCTTTAAAAATCCATTCCCTGAAAGCTTCCTTCATCTGCTCCTGTTTTTCTCTTGCAAGCATGGTTTCTTTCTGGTTTGTTTCATAATGGTATCTGCCACCTCCATCTTCAATACGGTCTCTTACAGTCACAGTACGGAGGTTAAGTGTATTTTCAAAGATTGTATAAGCATCAATTCTCTGCGTGCCATATGTTTCTGTGGCTGCAACAGAATGTTTGTCAAAGGATTTATTTTCAATAAACCACTCCATGCTTGATTTGTCTAACTTTATATTTATCCCTGTAGTGTAACCATTACCTCTGTATGCCCTGCTTTTAAATGGTGTTTTTAATATTTCAAAAATAAATTCTTCATAATCTCCTGCTTCAATCCACGTAGTACCAATACGCACATCAATTTCTGAAGCATCAAGGTCTTTGGGTTGTACTTTTTCAAGTGCTGCAACATTAATTCCAAAAATCTCTGGTTTTTCTTTTGCATAAGCTTGTGCAATACGCAGTTTTTCACGCACATTTCCAGAAAGATATTCGTCTGCTGTTTCCCAGCCATGATACTTATTGTTTTCGTCATAAGACCTTGGGTTTAAAAATATAATTCCTTCAAGGTCTTTAATTATCCTTTCACACTGTAATTCCTTTTCCTGTTGTAATGATAAAGGCTTTTCTGTTACACCAGAAATATCTGGTTTATAAATATCTGCCATAAATGGGATATTGACATCATTAAACTCATTTATGGAAATTCCTAATGCTTCAGCTGCTGTTTCTATACTTTTTATTTCCTTTTTTGCCTTTATTGTCTGTTTAGTGAACATATCTGCTTTTGTAACATTTCCCTCTGCATCAACAGATTCAAGTGAACATAAAAGCGGGTAATCCCCGTCGTCCCTGAAAGCTCTGGAATTACCCTGTGATGTTATGTAACCATATTTTTTGGTATAGCTGTCATAAATACTGTTTAATGTTTCTTGTGCTTTTTTTAATTCCTCTGTACTGCACCCGTCTGTTTGTATCTGTATTAAATGCCTTGTACATTTGCGGATTTTATCAAGTCCTTTTATACGTTCAATCTGTTTTTCATTAATATCCTGAAGATACATTTTTGAGTCTTTTCTGTAGTAAAGTTTCCCACCAGCAAATGTGTAGGTAAAATTTTTAACATCTGGGTCTGCTGGTATTATTTCCTCTGTCTGTTTTTCTTCCCCATTTAATTCTTTTATATCTGTAAAACCTGTAATATCTGCCTTGATATTTTTTACAGCTTTTTTAATTGCGTCCTCAAGGTTAAAACCTTCATCACTATTTACACATCTGGTATATTTTGAATTTTCACCAAAACGCCCTGTGTCATATTCCATATGCCCAAGCAGCATTTCCGGGTGTTCAAGGAAATAACTGTTTACAGGTATGCCATCTTCTGTAATTCCAAGATGTACCCAGTCTGGTTCCTCAACAGTTTTATGCTCTTTTTTCTGGAAAAACAGGATATCAGTTGTAACTTCTGTTCCTGCATTTTCTTTAAATGTGCTGTCTGGAAGTCTTACAGCCCCTATAAGTTCTGCCCTTTCTGCAAAATATTTCCTTGCCCTGCTGTCCTTTTTGTCCATTGTACCTTTAGTTGTTACCAGTGCTATAACTCCTCCTGGTCTTACAAGGTCTATGGATTTTGCAATAAAATGGTCATGTATTTTAAATCCCAGCGGGTTATGCTTCCTGTCAAAAATCCTGAAATCCCCAAAAGGTACATTGCCAATGGCAATATCAAAAAAATTATCTTCATAATTTACATCTTCAAAACCATTTATTTCTATATCTGCATACGGATAAAGAAGTTTTGCAATACGTCCGCTGGTGCTGTCTTTCTCTACACCATAAAGTCCGCAGTTTTTAATAAGCCCCTGTGGCAACTGTCCGAAAAAATGTCCTGTACCCATGCCAGGCTCAAGCACATTCCCTCCCTTAAAACCAAGGTTTTGTAATGTCTGCACTACTGCTCCTGCTACTGTTTTTGGTGTATAAAATGCACTTATTACAGTTTCCCTTGCTGAAATATATTCTTCATCTGTAAGAAGTTTTCTTAACTGGCTGTACTGGCTGCCCCATTCTTTATTCCTTTCATCAAATGCCTGTGGCATACCGCCCCAGCCAGAATATCTTTGCAGGATTTCTTTTTCCTCTTGCGTTGCTTGCCTGTTTTCGCTTTCTACCTGCCTTAAAATTTTTATTGCTTCTATGTTCCATTCAAAATGTGTCTTTGCACCTGCCTGTCTTGGCTGCTGTTTTTGCTCAGCCTGTACTTCTTTGTAAGTTTCTTCTGGTATTTTTTCTTGTGTCTGCTTTTGTATTTCTTCTGTTTTTTCTTTATTTTTATTGCACAGGTCTAAAAATTTGCGGTAAACAGGGTTTAAGCTGTCATTTCCTGTCTGTGAAATTTCTTTTTCATACTGTTTGCGTTCTTCTTTTGTACAGTATCCTTCCCTGCTGGCTATATATGCAAGGACAGCATACAAAACATGGTAATTTGTTTTATATATTGTCCTTTTCCCATCTTCATTCCTGGCACTGGCTGTAATGTTGTTTTTATACATGGTATATTCAATAATCCCATGCTTGTTACTGCCATAAATATTTTTTTCTTCTTTGTCACCAATAATAAGTTCTGCAAGCAGCCCGGTTTTTATTGGCACAGATACCAGCCTTGTTGCTGCCATATCTTGCAAAAATGGCTTATGGGACATATAGGCATCTTTAACAACAGTAACAAGGATTTCCAGCATATTACAAAGTTCTGGCTGCATAGTGGCAATCTTATTGTAATTATATTCTGTCTGCCCTTCTTCCAGCCGTACAGATGGAGTTATATCTGCTAATTCAAACAGGGAAGCCTGGTGGTATGGGGCTTCCCTGTCATTGGCAATATTATTTTGTACAGGCTCTAACGGTATCTGTATATTACTTCGTCCAGCACTATTTCCTCTGCCATTCTCATTCCCTGTTCCTGTATTTTCCATATTTCCATGCTGGAATGTGGGTCTGCTGGCTTGTGTGTTTCCAGGTAATTTTTTATTATCTGTTCCAGAAGCTGTCCTGTTTCCTCCTCTGTTTCTTTCATCTTCTCCAGAAGCCGCCCTGTCCTTAAAAGACTTCGGTATCTCCTGTTGTGATTCTCCTCCATGTATTCCACCGCCATTATTCCGTATTTCCCCAGTGACAGAGGTTTTATTTCCTCTGCTTTTATATCCGGGTACATCATTCCGTCCGCCCCTTTGTGGTATGTTATCTCCATAACCTGCCCTTCTTTCTTCTGCTATCTTTGCTATATTACGGTTAATACCCCTTAACAGTGTGCATGAAACATCACTTACAAGTGAACCTAATATATCAATGCTTTCCTTGGCTGTAATGCCTGTTACTGCACTTAAATCCTGTTCCATTCCTGACAGCCCAAAACCACATCTTGTGCCAGCCGCATATAAAATGCTGTTTTTTACAAGTTTTGCAGCAACAGTTTCTGGTGCTTCATTATTCCTTGTTTCCATGTCTTTTGCAAGCAGGGAAACAGCATCTTCCATTCTTTGCTTAAAATTCTTTTTTATTATGGCTTCCATCTGTACTTTTGTAAAGGCTTTAAAATGGAAAAGTTTTGTTTCCCGGCTTCCAGCAGGCATTTCTTCCATTTCTCCATTTTTTACAAGAAAAGCAAGGTATTCATCAAGATGTTCCCCTTCAAAATCCCATGTAAGCCTTCCATTACCGCCACCTGTATCACTTATATCAAATACATAACGCATATTGTCATTTAATGCCCTTGACGGATATACAGCTATGCCTCTGCTTCCCCTGCGTACATAGCGCCCAATCCTTTTCCATGTGTCAAAATCTGCAAGCATTGACGCATCTGGTCTTTGCGCATATACCAGAAGTATATTGTCAAATTCAAAGCGGTAAATCTTCCCCGTAAGCCGGCACACATCTTTCCATGCCTTTTCAGATTTTGTCACTATGCCTGTTACATTGTTATATATTTCACCTGCTTTAATATCTGCTCTTTTCATATCAATCCTCCATGCCGCACTTTCTGCGGCACAAATAGCAAAACAAATAAATTCGTTTGTGAAAAATGCTGCCTTTGCATTTTTCCAAGATTAAAACCGTAATCATTCTTAGGGTGCGTTTTTTGCAGCCTTAGAAAGATTTTTCAACTTATATCCTTCAGTGCTTCCCTGATATCCCTTCCGTCAATTTCATCACCAAGACAGTCCCAGCCCTTATGTTCCTGCCTTGCAAAGAGTTCAATACGTGGCAGGTCACCACATAGTTCTACAATTCTTTCCCTTATTTCATCTGGTTTCCTGCTGTGTTCCCTGATTCTTGCATCACATACCTGTGGTACTGATTTTGATACACGTTTCGGGCTGCCTTTTGTACCAAGCAGGCATATCTCTGAATTTGAACGTGTCCAGAAACCAAGCCCCATAAAAAACGTATCTGCTTTTTTATTTCTTTTTACCCAGTTAAATGCACAGGTTTTATATTTAAACCCCCAGCTTTCCATAACAGAAATACCTTCTAAAAGGCATGGGAAAGTTACCCATAAAAAAAGAAAACTGTCACTGTCAGCAATTCCCCCCGACTGGCAGTGACCGTATTTCATCTATATCCATTGTATGGTAATGGTCTTCTGCACTTCTGCCCATACCTTTTCTTGAGTAAACCTTATATCTGTATGGCGGGTCTGCATATAAGATTTTATACTTTTTCCCTTTATATGGTTTTTCCTTTGTTTCTTTTATAGTAACAGGATTATTTTCCAATTAACAGTTTCCTCCTCTCTAAATCCTTAAGCCTGCAAAGCATTTTTATTTCTTCTTTGTCAAGCTTTATATATGCGCATTTCTTTTCTTTTTTCCTGGCATTTTTTAATGCCTTTGAATATTTCCTGCCAAGACGCAAAAGTATATGGTTCATATGGGAAATACTGAGCGTTTCCTTAAAATCCACTCCGTTTCCTGGCAAAAAAATATCCCTGTTTTCTTCTGCTTTTGCACAAATAAGGGATATTATATGCTCCATATCATTTATATCTGCTTCTTCTGTAAACTTTGTTTCACCACTTCGCAGCCACTCTTTTTCAAGACACCTTATTGTATATTTTAACGCACCTGTTATGTTTCTTTCCATAAACTTCCTCCACGTTTACTTTATTCTGTTTAATATGGTCTTGCATAAAACACCACATTACTTGTCCTTAAAGCATCTTTTACCACACCCCTGTTTTCATTTGCAGCATGTACCATTTCCCCGTTTCCTATATAAACTGCAACATGTGAAATATTGCGGAACCTGCCATTTATTTCATATGAATAAAAAATTAAATCACCTGGCTTTAAATCTTTTTTATTTACAAGCAAGGCATGCCTGTAACAATATTGTCCCTGCCCTGCTGCTGTCCCTGGAAGTGTTACCCCTGCTTCTTTATATAGCCTGTACACAAAGGAACTACAGTCATAGTACCCTTCCTCCATGCGCCTTTCCTGGCTGTAACGGCAGCCAGTTTTTGACAGTGCAAGCCCTGCCACTATCTGCCTTGTTTCCCCTGCATAAGAAACCTTATTTTTAGTAATCCCTGATTCCATCAGTGCTGCAAGAAACTTTTCCTGTTGCCTGTCCATGTTGCTATTTTTTATATAATCATTATAATCCAGGTTATGTACTACTATTTTCCTGCTGGCAGTTTCTATAGTGCCTTCCCTGCCTTCTGCAAGAAAAGCTTCAGCCCTCTTTTTGCCCCAGTTCTGTGCCTGCTGGTGGTTTGCAAAATAAATATCAAAATCTGTGTTATGTGCATTTAAGTTACCAGTATCTTCAACTGTATACGTTATCCCGTTAATTATAATTTTTGTACCCATTGGAACAATTGGGTTTCCTGCATCAACTGCAAGTGTATGTCCAGCTTTTGGCACAGTACCTGAAGCTGTAAGTCCTCCTGACCATTTCCCACAGCATATGTAACAGTTACAATATCCTGTTGTTACAACTTCGCCAAGAGAGTCACCCTTCTCTATATTTTTTATACTACTGGAAACATCAAAATAATTCATCTGGGCAAAAACTTTTTTAAGGTTTTCTTTGCCAGACTTATCCATTACAAAACCTGTTTTTCCAGTATTATACCCGGCCATATATACCATTAGTGTATCGTTAAAATTTGATACAGGTATGCCATCTTCTGTATTCTGGTATGACACTGTATAACCCTTATTTTCAAGTTCCATTATTTCATTATTAAATTCCATGTAATAGCTGCTTAACACACTCTGTATGGTATCATAACCTGTATCTGGCTGTGGGAAAAAAAGTGAAAACGGGGAACAATAAATAACAGAAACCATGACAGCTGTAATAATACCTGTAATTAATACAACGGGAAGCAGACACAGAATTACAGGAACAAGTACACTTAAAGCCTGTCCTGCCATAAATACCACTGCCCTTGATGCTTTTACTGTGCTGCCAATAAGGTTTTTATCATTGTTGTCTTCTTTTAACTGGAACTTTTCCAGAAAAGATAAAACCATCTGTTGTTTAACAAAAGAATTTTTATTATTGCTTTTATCTTTCTTGTAATTCCTGCTGGTATTGTCTGCTACATAGCTGTCTTGTTTCATTCCTGGCAGTCCTGGTTTTTTTAAATTGATTTTCCGCCTGGTGTATTCATTTTCTGTATATATTCTTCCAGAATTTTTTCTTACCCTGCCTGTTGTATCTTTTATATCTGTTTCTTTTGGGGCATTATTTTTTGTATTTAAAACTTTTTTATCTGCCATATTCCCATATTCCATTTTTATGTTACTCCCTTGCATGGTTTTATGGTTGCATATTTCAAAACTTTTATTGTTACCAGCACTCTGCCGCCCAGTTTTATAATTCCCATAAAAAAATTCACCACCATTATTATATTCTGGCAGTGTACTGTCTGTTTCTTTTTTTATAACAGGTTTTAAAATCCTGTTACCAAATCCAGTTTCCTTTTTTTTATGGATAACTATGGGGCTTTCTTTGGCTTTTTTTATCTTCATATAAACCTCCATATATACAAATTTTTTTATAATGTCCTGCCACCTATTTTCCGTCTGGAAACCCTGTGTGCCTGTCAATTCTGCTGTCTTTTCTGTACCACCTGTGTAAAACAGTGAAGAAGCTGATACATTAAAGCCTGGTATGGCAGCAGTTGTTATAAATACCAGGACCATAAAAACTGCAATAACCCTTTTCACTTTCTTTTCCATACATGCACCTCATTTCCAATATTCCAAAAATCCCATAAGTTTATAACCATTTCTGCGTATATCCCCTGCCCTGCCTTATCCTGGTACATTAAAATCCCTGTCCGGAACGGCAAAAAAGGCACACCTTATGGCGTGCCTTTAAACCCACAAGCCGGTCCGCAGCCCCGGCTTCCCTTATTTTGCTGCCCTGTATATACAAATATGGTGCAAAACATAAAAACACATAAAACTATTACTTTTTTCCACAAGTTCCTCCTTTTTTATCCCCATTTCTGTGCTGCTGCCATAATAACAGGGTCAGAAAAAATATCTGTTTCTGCCTTTTCCTTTGTCTTGTTGTCTGTTTTCCATAAACCTGCTGTTTCTTCATTAGGCTCTGCCTCTTTTCTCCATTGTTGTGTTTTTTCTTGTATACCTCCTGTAATTACCTGTAAAACTTCTTCCAGTACCTCACATTTAACTGCATTAATTCTTCCATCCACATATTCCTTTGTCACTACCATTGTAGTTTCTTTTTCTTCATTTTCTTTCTGCTGGTAGTATTCATAAAGATGCTGTAATATAAGCTTATTCCTTGAAACCTTTTTTCCTCTGATTCTTTGTCCAGTTTCCATAAAACTGCCACATGGGCTTCATCCATCATGTCAAGCCGCATGTTTATTTTCTTTATAAATTCATTTCTGCCAGCCACCAGTAACCCCTCCTGCCTTGCTGGTTTTACTACTCTCCATACTGTTAATATATGCCTTGCCAAGAAGCTCAAAACCTTTTGCATTTGCCCTGACATCTTCAACAAAATGTATGTTTTCCTGTGTAATCCCTCCAAACTGCTTCATAAGGAGCGCACCACCACCACAGAATATAAAAGGCATTACATCAAGGTTATAGCCAAGTTCCCTTATATGATGGAATATCTGCCTGCAATAACCAGATACTTCATTTATTATAATGTCCTGGTACTTTACTGGCAGGCTGCCGCCTCCATTAATTAAAAACTGCTGTATCTGCGCCTCATCAGCTTCACCATTTAACTGCCTTACACATTCCCTGTTAATCTGCTGTATGCAGGTAATTACACCATGTGGCAGTGTAACACATCTTGATTCGTCAGGGTCACGGTTTATAACAGGCATTACATCAAGTGTCCATGAACCAAGGTCTACAGCAGTTACCATGTCGGGGTACTTATAAAGCCTGTCAGCTACTGCACCATAACACTGCGGATATACAGAAACCCTTTCTATTATTATACTAAATTTTTCCCCTTCAAAAACAAAGGAAACCTCTTTTTCCTTTGAAAGATAACGGATAAAACTTTCTTTCTCTGCACCAAACCTTGTTAATGGAAGCCCTGCTGCGATTAAAACCCTGGCATTGTATTTTTTTCTTGCCTTTAATTCCTTTGCCAGTGCCGCAAGAGTAAGCAGGTAATAATTATTATCCTGTACTTTATTTTCCTTTACTTCAAGACGTTTACCACCAATTTTATAAAACTTCCCCTTATACCCAAGGATATTTTCTTTCATTGCAGGCTCTGTTGTTATTTCCTTTACACCCGATGTAAAACAGAACCTGCTTGTTTTCATTCCAGACCAGCCGTGGTCAATCCCTATTACTTCAATATGCCTGTCCATTACGTTTATACCCTCCTGCCTTTCCATGTTACAATGTTTTTATGGTCTTTTCTTTTAAGAATAAAAACAGGGCTGCCCCGACAACAGGTAAAACCTGTAAAAAGCCAGTACAGCCCTGGAAAATTATTATAAACCTGCAGGCCTGCCCGTAATTAATACAGGCCCTGCCTCACTGGGCATACAGCAGGACCTGGACCCGCCAGAGTTTTTACAAAACGGGCTGCCGCAGATTATATAATTGCCAAATCTGTAAAAATAAGTTATATTATACTTATAGGATATTTTTACAAATGTCTGAATTTTCTTTTTATCCAGTATTTAATTTAAAACAGGCCTGTCCTTACAAAAAATATGAATAAAAGTATTATTTTTTATAGGACTGGTATTAGTGGAATCCCTTTTATTTACTGGCTTCCTGCTAATGTAACCTTATTATAACACCATACCCCCACTCCATTAACATCGCTGCGGCTCCTGAAGTAATTGCTGCTGCCATGCTTGAACCACTCATATAATCATATCTGGCAGTGCTTCTTCTTTCCTCTTCTGTAACCGGATACATATTCCCAATCCTTGGCAATGGCCCATATATACCAATTCCTGGCGCTGCGAAATCTGGCTTTATATTGCCATTTCTTGTAAAACCCCTGCTTGAATTTATAGCTATGCTATTATTTGTCTGGTCATAATATGCTACTGAAACAAGGTTCTGGTTATTGCTTGGGCCACATAATGTAACATTAGGATCAGGTCTTAGAAAATAAGTTGTATCTGGCAGGAAATTACTTATAGGCAGCCACATATCAAAAAAGGCACTTCCCCTTGTTTCATTAAATACGCGTATTTTCCATATTCCCTCTGATGGTGCCTGGAAACGCATTTGTATACATTCATCACCACTTTCATAAGAAAGCAGCCTGTATTCTATATTTACCACTGTATTTTCCAATATAAAATTAACCCGTCTTCTTTCACCATATCTTGCAAAAGTCTTGCCACTGTATTCACCACTTGGTGAAGTTATCCCTACAGACATAACATGTGGGGCATATGTCCACAATTCCAGGGTAAACCCGTTAGTAGTCCCTGCACGTATCTCTACTTCCAGGTCTTCCCCTGGCTCCATAATTTCACTTCTGTAATGTTTTCCTGTATTAGCTTCATTACCACATGATGTAATTACTGCAACACCATTAAAATTGCCTATTTCACGTAACACTTCACCCAATATCCCACCATTTGTATGCCCGCCTGAGTTTGTTCCCATGCCAATACATATAATTAAAGGCATATTTGTTTCCGCTGCCTTATCCCTTAAATAATCTGCTGCAATCATAATATCAGCTTCAGAATATACAGGTTCATCTGTTTCAATATGGTAAAACTGTTTTAATGTGCTTTTTGCTTCCTTGCACTTTACAACACATATAGTTGTTAATGGTGCTATCCCTGAAAAATTGTTTTCATCTATAGTACTTCCACATGCCACACCCGCAATAAATGTCCCATGCCCGTTTGTATCCCTGCTTGGGACTATTTCCCACGGGTTAGTAGAATTTATTGCTTCATTTATCTCTTCATTGGTAAATTCCACGCCGTATGAAAACCCTTCTGGAACCCTCCCATGTTCCATATTATTACACTCCTCCATGCTGCCCCCTGTGGGACATGGGTTAATTGTCTGGTCCCATATTGAATAAATCCTGCTGCTGCCAGAAGAGTCTAAAAAAGCGGGGAGTGTATAATCTATCCCCGCTGGTGTACGGTATAAAGTTATCCAAATGGGTTATAACAACTATTTACCCTGCCCATAATAAGCATTAGCACCATGTTTGCGGTAATAATGCTTGTCCTGGAGTTCCTGTGGTGCTGGCTGTATACGTGGGTTAATTGTTTCTGCCCTGTATGCCATTTTAGCTACTTCTTCAAGAACTACTGCATTATGTACCGCTTCATGTGCATCTTTGCCCCATGCAAAAGGCCCATGGTTCTTACATAAAACTGTTGGTACTGCTACAGGGTCAAGATCCCTTGACTTAAACTCGCTGACAATAAGAAGCCCTGTATTAGTTTCATATGCTTCTTCAATCTCATCTTTATTTAAGCATCTTAAACATGGCACTTCACCATAAATATAATCTGCATGTGTAGTACCATAGCATGGGATTCCCCTTCCTGACTGTGCCCAGCTTGTGGCATATGAAGAATGTGTATGCACAACACCCCCTATATCTGCAAATGCCTTATATAATTCTACATGTGTAGCAGTATCAGAAGACGGGTTATACTTTCCCTCAACCTTTTCACCCTTAAGGTTTACAAGTACCATATCATCAGGTGTGAGGCTGTCATATTCAACACCGCTTGGCTTAATGGCAAAAATACCGCTTTCCCTGTCAATCTCACTTACATTGCCCCATGTAAAAGTAACAAGGCCATACTTTGGAAGAAGCATATTTGCTTCATACACTCTTTTCTTTAACTCTTCTAACATAGTTCCATACCCTCCTAAAATATAATTGATACAACTAGTTTATATCAATTATAAGCCTTTGTAAAGATATTTATATTCTTTCTTCCAGTTAAAATATAAATAACTGCGCGTGACAGCCTGCTACAATTCTTATACGCCCTGCCAGATACATTTTGTACAAATAATAAAACTTCTCTTTCATCTTCCAGTTTTATATTATTATTGGAAAATGCCGCACACTGTAATAACATATATGCATTTTCAAATGTTTTTCCTGGAAGTATTCCAGATATTTTAGCAGCATATTCAGTATCCTCAAGTTTTGAAATGCCCTTAAAACCACAAAATGCTAAATAATTATTTAATAAGGCAAAATAAAGCACCACCCTTTTATTGGATATATTTTCATGGCAGATTTTTTTTACAGTATATATAAAACCTGCCCTTATATATATAATTGGTATAAAAATAAATAGTAATACTGCTGCTATTAATAAAAATTTCTTTGGGATTTTAAAAATACTGCTTAAACTTCCTGCTTTTTTACCATTTTTATCTGGAACATTACCTTTATCATCTAAATCACTGGTATCCTCCTGTAAGTCTTCTTTTAATTCTGTATCTTTTTTGCTGGAAGTATCCTTATTCTCCTCACTTTCATCTATTTCCTGTGAAAAGTCTTCCTGTATCTCTCCGTTATTTTCTGGCAAGTTTTCGCTATCCATTGTATATTCATCATCTAAAATTGTATTTGTCATATCAAATGGCAGCCAGCCAAAACCTTCTTTATAAACTTCTGTCCATGCATGTGCATTATAATCTTTTACATATGCAACATATTTTTCACCACCAGATTCACCAGTTTCAAGCCGGAATTCAGATGGCCTTATAAAATAACCTGAAACATATCTTGCGGGTATATTTTTTAACCTTAATAATATTGTGCCTGCCGTGGCATAGTGTTCACAATACCCCTTTTTCTGCCTAAAAAGAAAATATTCTATATAATCCTGTCCATAAGGCACATCATCAAGGTTCTGGCTATACCTTGTATCCTTGCATATTGCATTTTTGACTGATACACACATACCACCTATATCATCCCCTGTAAAAATCCCATCTGCAAAACTTCTAAGCCTTGTAAGGTTTTCTGGCACTTGCAGATATTTGTCATATACAAAAGAAGTATACTCTTTATTATCTTTTATTCCATACACTTCCAGCTCTCCAGTATATATTGACAATATATACTGCATCATCCAGTTCTGCATATTATAACAGTTAAACTGGTAACCCTCATTATTTATATTGTACATATATGGTATAAATGTATTTTTTGACCCAAACTTCCAGTCCGGGATAATATCCATATTAAAATTATCCACTTCATCTGTCCAGTCTGAAGACACAAATGTATGTTTCCTTGAAGCAATATATGACTTAAATGAATTATAGGTATCTGTCCCAGTTACTGGCGGTTCTTCTTTAAATGACTTCCACATGCCATTTTCATATATATCTTTTGAAAAATTTTTTATATAAATATTGTTTTGTGGTTTTTTATCAGTTTCTATACGGAATACAGACCTGCCTGTCTGGTCAGGGGATTTATTATCCAGATATCCGTCCTCTCCCCCGCTAATCCTGTTTTTAACTGCTTCTGCAATAACCTTTGCCTCTTTTTCTATTTTGTGCTGCCTTTCAAGCACTTTTCCAGAATGTGCAAATATTCTTTTATGTGTAACTTTGCCTGTTATAAGTGATAATATAAAACAAACTGTAATTATCCCTATAAATAAAATATATCTTAATGGTATTTGCCCTGGAATATGCTTATCCTGCCAGAAGTTTTTCCTGCCCCCGCACATTTCAAGCCTTATACTGAATAAAAGGCCTGTAAATCCTGTTACCAGGAAAAATGAAGCTTTAACTGACGGGGCTTTCCCGTGGAACATTTCCATTCCAATAACCAGTACAGCAGGAAGCAGTAAAAGAAAATACCATCTCATTTTTAATACTGCCACTGCCATTGCCATAATTATTAAAAAGACAACCAGTATCATTGCAAGCCTTTCATTTATAGTAAACCCAAGCAGGCTGGTATCTGCTGTTCTTTTATTAACTGGAACTGTCCCAATTCCCTTGTAAATATAATACTGCCTTTTAATATATGCATAAAGTATTCCAAAATCTTTTTCAATATGCCCGTAATTTTTTATAATAATTATTACAATTATTAAATTAACAGCCAGTTTTAGTATATTATTCCATATATGGCTGCCATTCCATAATACACAGGCTGCCAGGCTGAACATAAGGCTTGCAAAAAACATTCTCCCTGCATCACCTTTATACCTGTATGCATCACAAAAAGACAAATATAAACCAAATGCTGCAAAAGCCAGGAAAAGGGCATTAAAAAAAATATGTGAATATTTATTAATTGCTTCCTGTGGCATATATACCACCATACCTTTCAGATTAAATGGATATCTGTAATACGCATTTCAAGCTGCCTTTGGCAGCAGCTATGAGGGTCAGGCGGATATTCGCAATCCGCATTTCAAGCAACCTTTGGTTGCTGCAAGCAGGCATTGGCTACTTGCCCACTTGCAAAACAACCTCATTGCCGCTTTGCGGCAGTCTGGCAGGAGCTTGAACTCCTGCCAGACTAAGTAAGCCCTGGTAAATCAAACCCACCGCTTAAGAAGCGTGTATTGTAAAGGGCTTACTTAATGAGGTTAAATTAAAATTTCTGTTGTTTTTATGGAATTTTGCAAGTCTTTAAAGTCATACTGTGCTATTTTCCTGTCGTCCACAAATAATTCAAAATCTGTATTAATAGCAATAAATGGAATATTGCTTTGTTCATTATATTTTCTTATATACATATCTTTAATTAATAAAACATCTTTATATGGAATATTCTTTCCAGTAACTGTATTTATGCCTTCCTGCATAAAACAGTATGCATCACTTTCACGTTTTACAATATATCTTACAAGCCTGCCTTCATTTTGCCCAGGCCAGCAGATATAATGTATACAGCCATTTAAAACAAGGCTTGTAGAAACAGATAATACAGCCTGTATAAAGCGCCTTTTTTTATAAGCACTGCCAATGCTGCCTGGAATAATAAAAAATACTGCCATGCATGAAACATTGCTGTATTTTTGCTTTGACATAAGTTCACCAGCTTTAGCAGACAATTTCCAATGTATATTTTTAAAACTGTCACCTGGGATATACTGCCTGGTTTCACCATTTTCCATACTGTCTGGTGCTATAAATGTATTATTAATATTTCCATTTTCATTAGCATTTTCATATATGCTATGGACTACCAGTACTGGCACTTCATAAAGTTTAGGTATGACTATTACTGGATGTTCATATTTATCATGCCTGAATACAGGAAGCTTTAATATTCCGAGATAATCCTCAACCCACACTTTTTTAATAAAAAATTCAATATTTCCTGGATTTTTAGCATAATAATAACATCTGGCAGATAAAAACGCACTGCCATCTGCACTTACATAAAACTTCGTAACTTCTTTTTTGCCTGTATATAAATTAATACTTTTAATATAAACCCCAATTCTTCCTGTTGGAAGCACCCCCCTGTTATTTAACATTATATCCACAGGAATTTCTTTTCCTGTATGTACAACAGCTTCTGGAATGTTTATTGAAATATCAAGACAATGTATATTTATAATATCCAGTATTAAAAAAACAAAAAACGCCATCAGGCTGCCATAAAATATATTTAAAAATGCCTCATTCCTGTATATTAATGCCATATAAATGCAGGCAGCTTCTAAAATAATATATAATATTAACCGTTTCATTTTTAATCCCTGTCAAGAATACTTCTTACAGACCGTGGCTTTTTAATTTTTGCCTTTATCTGCCCAAGGACTTCCCCGGCACTGGTATGTGACATGCGTGCTTTAGAGGAAAGCAGTATGCGGTGTGTTGCAACTGGGTTAAACACTCCGGCTGCATCATCAGGCACTACATAATCCCTTCCTTTAAGAAATGCTGCCGCTTTTGACATATTGGCCAGTGCGATTGTCCCCCTTGGGCTTAAGCCAAGCTCTATTAATGGATGTACCCTTGTTTCCCTTGCAAGCAGGCATATATATTTATATACTTCATCTTTAATATAAATATTATTAACTTTTTTACGTATGTTTATAAGCTCCTCCCCGTCAATTACCGCATTTACAAGGTTTATTATATCATTACTCTTTCCTTTTGCTATTGCAATTTCATCTTCAAGTGAAGGATATCCTACTGACAGGCATACCATAAACCTGTCAAGCTGTGACTCAGGAAGAAGCTGTGTACCTACACTTCCAGACGGGTTTTGTGTTGCTATTACTATAAATGGCTGTGGGACTTTCCTTGCCACCCCGTCTACAGTTACACAGTTCTCTTCCATAACTTCAAGAAGCGCAGACTGTGTTTTAGGAGATGTCCTGTTTATTTCATCAGCAAGGAAAAGATTACACATAACCGTGCCCGGCTGGTAATAAAAACTGCCAGTATCCTTATTATACATTGTAAATCCAAGTATATCTGAGGGCATTACATCAGGTGTAAACTGTGTACGTATATTTTCAAGAGCCATTGCCTTTGCAAATGCTATTGCAAGGGTGGTTTTTCCAACACCTGGGATATCATCAATAAGTATATGTCCGCCAGCAAGTATTGCTGTCATCATAAGCAGTACACATTCATCTTTTCCAATAACTGCCTTTTTGACTTCTTCTATAACGCTGAGTGCTTCATTATAATATTTTTCATTTTCCCCGTTAATTGCTTTCCTGGCTTCTTCTATAACCCCAAGCGCTTCATTATAATATCTATCATTTCCCATTTTGTCCCCCGTCATTGCCACTTCTTATAAATGCATCTCTATAACAGACACCAGCCCCCGTATCAATAAAACCTACCATTATGCCATTTCCATACAGGCTTAATGCAGGCTGTCTTTGTACCCTGGCAACGCCTGTTGTTTCAAGCACTTGTGAAGATGACATAAGCCCGTAACAATGTGGTACTATATATGCACCACCATTTACATCACTCTGGACTTCCCTTCCATAATAATAAGCAACTGCAAACCTGTTAGTTACTAAATGGAAACAGTCATCACCAAACTGTTTCTCTAAAAAACCTGGAAAACCTGTGTACTCTACGAGATAGTCCTGGTAATCCACTGAGTAAACACGGCCAGTACATACAGTATCCATATACTCTCCATTCTGCATATAAAAATGCCATTTTACTTTAGATTATTTATAATATATGCAGAAATACTTTTATAAGTTACACAGAAACACTGCTGCCTGTACCATCAAGTTCTGGTATATTCCTTTGTGTAAGGATTGTGGCTTCACCACTTCCCCTCATTTCTATCATAGGTGCACCACAGTTATTAATATAATCCTCTGTTATTATAACCCTTCCTATTAAATCATCTTTTGGAATCTCATACATAATGTCAAGCATAAATTCTTCTATAACAGCCCTTAATGCACGTGCACCTGTCTTTTTTTCTATTGCCTTTTTAGCAACTGTCCTTACTGCATTATCATCAAAAACAAGATCTACTTCATCAAGTGCAAGAAGTTTTTTATACTGTTTTAAAATAGCATTCTTTGGCTGTGTAAGAATCTGTATAAGCATATCTTCTGTCATTGCCTGGAGTGCAAATACTACTGGAAGCCTTCCAAGAAATTCAGGTATCATTCCAAATTCCCGCAAATCTTCTGTTGTAACTTTCTGTAGAAGGTTGTCATCTTTGTCATATTTATCTTTAAGTTCTGCATTAAAACCAATAGATGACTGTTTATTCAGCCTGTTTTTAATAATCTTGTCAAGGCCTGGGAAAGCACCACCACATATAAAAAGAATATTCCTGGTATTAATTGTTGTAAGCGGAACCATTGCATTTTTGCTTCCTGCACCAACAGGTACTTCCACATCACTTCCCTCTAACAGTTTAAGCAGTCCCTGCTGTACAGATTCGCCGCTTACATCCCTGCTGTTTGTATTGCGTTTCTTAGCTATTTTATCTATTTCATCTATAAAAATAATCCCATGTTCTGCCTTTTCTACATCATTGCCAGCGGCTGCAAGAAGTTTTGATAAAACACTTTCCACATCATCTCCTATATACCCTGCTTCTGTCAGTGAAGTAGCATCTGTTATTGCAAGGGGCACTTGCAGTATCTTTGCAAGTGTTTTAACAAGATAAGTTTTACCACAGCCTGTAGGCCCTGTCATAAGCATATTTGACTTTTCTATTTCAATATCATCTTGTTCCAGGTTATCAGTAAGCACACGCTTATAATGGTTATAAACTGCAACTGACATTACTTTCTTGGCATGTTCCTGCCCGACTACATATTCATCAAGCCTGCCTTTTATAATATGTGGCGCTGGAAGATGCTTTATATCAAACAGTTCTTCCTGCTGTACTTTTTTCTTGCCAGTTCCAGGTTTTTTCTTCTTAAGTTTCTGGCGCTTTGGTACATTTTCCTGCATATTTCCTACACCACCACTAAACATATCCATATATGGCATTCCCTGGAAACCGCTTAAGTTAATATTCCCCATAGAGTTAAATGTCTTCTGCATACAGTCACTGCATATACATATATTGTTAGGTATATGGATCATTTTGCCTGCTTTGCTTTCAGGCCTTCTGCATATAAAACAGACATCCTCATAATCTTTATCATCATTATTGTTATTATTAATGTCCTCTGACATAACTAACCTCCATTCCTGCTGTAAAAATCCATTGTAATACATACATAATAAGATTACCCTAACAGTGCCATACAAGTCAACTCTATAATAAAAAATATTTATTATATTTCTATTAAAACAGGTATATTTTGAAACCCATACAGATAAAGTTACAATAAATAAGCGTAAATCCCACTATTTTAAGCATGGGATATAAGCAGTTTCCAAAAACAGCCATAAAAATCCTTGCTAAACAACGGATGCCAGGCTTCGCCAGTCAGCCTTATGTTAAACAACGGATGCCAGGCTTCGCCAGTCATCCTTATGTTAAATAAAAAAGAAAACAGATATATTCCATACTGTTTTCTTTTATACACTATTTATATGTTATTTATATGTTTTTCCCCTGTTATCAATTACTTCCTGCATATCCCAGTATGGGATTTTTGTAAAAATATTACGGAGTTCATCCGTACAATCTAATGCCATGGCAATTTTTGTAAGTGAAAGCAGTGTAATTCTTCCAGATGTTTCAAATCTTTTTATTGAACCATAACTTACATCACTTAAACCACTTAACTCCTCCTGGGTAATGTACTTCCGCTTACGCACACTCCGGACCCTTTCAGCAAGTTTTTTATCAATTTCTTCTGGTTTTTCCCATATAAGTGCTTCCATACTATTCCCCTTTCTTTATTGCATATATCTAAACTTTATCCTCTGGCCTTTTCTTTTTACAATAATAACACCATGGCAGTCCTTAGTCTATTTATTTTATATGACAAAAAAATGCAAAATACCTGTTTACTGGATAAACCAGCAAACAGCATTTTGCAATTTATAAGCAAATTTTACATTTTCTGCTAAAAAACCTTACCAGGCAATAATACCAGGACTATACTTGCCATTATCAGCCTTCTATAGCAATATATTTTGTTTCCTTTTTCTCAGGAATGGCTTCTTTTTTAGGAATTGAAAGTTTCAGGGTTCCGTCTTCAAATTTTGCTTTTATATCTTCCTGGCTTACTTCCTCACCTACATAAAAGCTTCTGCTGCATGTACCGCTGTATCTTTCCCTTCTTATATATTTTCCATTATTGTCTTTTTCATCATTGCTGCTGTTAGTAGTTGCAGTAACTACAAGATAACCATCTTTTAATTCTCCCTTTACATCTTCCTTTTTAAAACCTGGAAGGTTAATTGTTACTTCATAGCCATTGCCCATATCAGCAATATCTGTCTGCATCAGCCCGTTAGAACTGCTTCCCCTTGTGTATCCCATTTTTGGAAAGTCAAAAAAATCATCTAATAAAGTTTCTCCGAATATACTTGGCATAAACATATGTCATCTCTCCCTTCATTTCATTTAACTGTTTTATATTTTTGTTTCTGTAGTATGTTATAACACAATTATTAGCACTCGTCAAGAGTGAGTGCTAATAATTTTTGTGAAAAATCTGTGAACTTATGCATGCCACATTATTTTCATGTTTTTTATCCTCTGGAGTTACTCATCTTCCTTTATTATATGCATTATAATATTTTTTTAAACATTTTCCAATATATGTAAATAAAGAAGAGCTTGCCAGATATTATTAAACAGCAATCTCTTCTTTATTAACAACATTATTATTTTATATAAGCCAAATTGTTTTATGTCCGTGTTTTATACACAAAAACTTGTAAATATTATTTAGATTCTTAATTTTTATTCTGCCTTGTTTACTACAAAACTTTACCTAAAATCCTGTAAAGTTCTTGTACTTCCTCTTTCTTTAATGTAACCCCTTTGCCCATTTTTTCATGTCCAGGTGCCCAGTCCCTTATATCATACTTTGGTGTCCCGCCATTCCATGAAATTAAATTCAGTTCTTTTGTCCAGCCTTTTGTACTTTCTGAAAGCACACCTAATTCCTCTAAAATATCATACTTAATATCTGTCATACTTTACCTCCATTAAATCTTTTTTTCTATACTTTTTAGCAACTATCTGTATTCCTGCTTATATATCCCCTGAAATTCTTTTCAACCTGTTTTCTTGGCAGCATGACCTGGTGGCCGCAGCCAATGCACTTAATCCGTATATCCATGCCAGTCCTCATAATTTCCCACGAATTATTTCCACATGGGTGCTGTTTTTTCATCTTAATTATATCCCCGGTCCTTAAATCCATTCTGCTCCTCTTTTCTATAAATATAATAATTAATTATTTGTTACAATATACTTTTTTTGCTTGCAATATTATATGTATTGGTGTATTATAGCACTAACATATAGTTTTGAAAACTACATGTCATTTTATTCCACCCTGCATAAAGCATATATGGCTAATAAATTCATATTAACTATCATATCATATACATATAGATACAGGAAGGACATTTTTGGTTAAATGCCATAATTAATACTAATTCTACAAGGAGGCTGTCATATGGAAGTAATTTCAAAAACAGGACATGATACAGCAGATAAAACACTTAAACTGAAAAAAACTGTATTTACTGGTGCAGATGGTGCTGTTTCACTTTGTGGGCAGGAAAGTGGCAGTATGAAAGGACATATAACAGAACCAGGGCACAAAAGTTTCCTTAAAGACCCTGGAAGTGCACTGACACACTTTGCTGGTGTACTGCTGTCAGTTGCTGGTGCTGTCCCATTATTATATAAAGCAGCAGGGCATGACACCCCCCTGCCTGTTATTGCATCATCAGTATTTATTTTAAGCATGGCTCTTTTATACCTTGCAAGTACTTTATACCATAGCATATATGCTTCTGAAGCAATAACATGTATATTACAGAAGTTTGACCATATAATGATTTATTTCCTGATTGCGGGGACTTATACACCTATATGCCTGCTTGCACTGCCTAAGTCATCAGGCTGGCCGCTTCTTATACTTATATGGGGCCTTACAGTCTGTGGGTTTATCCTTACAGTATTCTGGATTAACTCACCAAAATGGCTTAATTCCACAATATATATTTTAATGGGCTGGCTCTGCATATTTGCATTTAAACCGCTATTTACGGCAATATCCCCTACAGCCTTTGCATGGCTGTTTGCAGGAGGCATTATATACACAATAGGCGGGGTAATTTATGCACTGAAACTTCCAGTTTTTAATAAACTCCATAAAAATTTTGGTTCACATGAAATATTCCATCTTTTTGTACTGGGCGGCAGTATATGCCATTATTATATGATATATACTTACCTGCTCTGACAGCACAGGTTATGTAAAAATAAAACAGGCAGGCAGGTTTCTATACTTGCCTGTCTGTTTTAAGCCTGTTATTATATTACTTCATTTCTATATTTTCTATTTCATTTGTCCAGCTATAATACTTTGTTATATCCTTTGTCATTGTATCTATATCTATTCTTGACGAACTGCACATTAACGCCGACTGCTGTTCAATAACAGGAATTTCAACAGCCATTTCAAGTATATTATTATAACAGTGTTTATACCTTTTCTTCATTAATGCATCTTTAGCTGTCCCTTCTGCCCGTTTTATAAGTTTTATAAATTTCTGGTTATCAATTCCAAACAGACTGTCTTTTCCTGCATATCTTTTATACAAGCTGTATCCTGTACCTGTATTACAGCGTCCAGCCCATAGCTGTAGCTGCCCTTTTGCAACTTTTTTTTGAACTGCCTTTTTATCACCAGCCTGCACAATATCAAGGGTCATTCCAATATCCTTAAATAATTCTGCTGTTTTTGATACAAGCGGATATAACGGGTTGTTCTTCCCGCCTGCTACAATTATAGAATATCCCATGCCTGCACCTTTTGGTGCACTGCTTACATTCATGCCATTTATAGTATAACCTGCCACTTCAAGATATGAAAGCACAGCTTTCTTTATATCTTCGTATTTTTTTGTAATATCATCTGTTTCATCATATATAATATCACCGTTTATATCTTTATTATATGCCTGGCCATACCCCTCATCTTCCTTGTCTGCACAAAGCCATAAGGCAGCAGGGCATGGATACTGTATTATATATGCACTGTTATATAAACTGCTTCTGAATGAACTAAATGCTGTTGCAAATGCTTTCCGTATACTTTTTGACTGTATGCTGTAAGCATCCTTTCCTGCTTTAACATTGCCAGGGTTAATGCCAATATACTCATAAACACCCGTTGGCACGAAATTTGTTGCAATACGGTTTCCTGACACTTCCCCGTTGGAATTAGCATATGATACCCATGAAATATCATTATCTGATAATACTGTATCTAATATATCAACTGTACCTTCTGTCATTTCAAGAACCTTTGCATTGCGGTTTGGCACAGGTTCTTTCTGTGTATCACCTGTTTCCATGCTTCCTGCCGCCTCTTGTACTTCTTCTGCTTCCATGTCAATCTTTGACTGTGTGGTTTTTAAAATATCCCTCATCTCTTTAAGCTGCACATATGCAATTCTTGGACAGCCTTTATAGTAGATTTCATTAGAAGCATAATAAATAATTTTATTCTCATATTTTACAAACCTGTAAGGCCCTGCGCCTGTTGGAGAGGTTTTATTAGCGCATACCTTTGATATATCACCCTTTTTAAAACCAAATTTCTTCTTACTGTAATTATACTGTTTTTCATTTCCATAATAATGCAGCGGGCATATTGGTATCTTTAAAGCATGTACCAGTGAAGCATCAAAACCATTTGCTATAATACTCATTTTATAATTGCCAAGGCGCTTTATGCCTGCAATATTTTTTACTTTCTTATTATTCTTATATTTTAAAAGCCCTTTAATATTATAATTTCCAAGTTTATAGCTTCCTTTATATTCTTTATCACATAAAACATACATAGTAAAAATAACATCATCTATTGTAACCTGTTTACCATCACTAAACTTAAGGTCATCACGCAATGTTATAATGTAAAGTGTTTCATCTTTCTTGCGGTTATACCTGGTTTCTATATCGGACGGGCCATAATACGTGTAATTATTGCCATTATATGTTTTAACTTCACCATCAATCCCATTATATATAACCTGCCCGCGCCTGTCATTTTCTATAAGGTATAACTGCGTAAGGCTGACAGCCTGTTTGTCATCTTCACTTTTTGCAGCAAAAGGGTTAAAATTCCTGTTTAATTTATCACAGCCTATAACAAGTGGTATATCTGACTGCCCTTCACCCTTGCCTTGTGCATCTATATTGCCATTATCAACAATAGCAGTTGCCTGCGGCTTTGGTTTCGGCTTCTTCTCCTGTTTATTAGAACAGCCTGCCACAGCCATAACTGCTGCAAGCAAAACTGCAAATGATATAACCCTTATCCAGCCTGCTTTCATAACTAGCCCCTCCGTCCTTATGCTGTAAATAATATGTTTATATATTTAGAAACTCAAATGGGTTGCCAGGGTCGCTCTTTAAAAACTGCATAAGCAGATATTCTGCTCTTATAGTAACAAGCCCCTCAGAAAGTATATTTTTAACCTTTTCTTTATCTGCAATAATAACCTCTATATCCTCTGTTGCTTCATTGCCCTTAGTAGAAGGGCTTCCTGTTGCATAACCATATACTGTAATATCACATTCATCAGCCATTCCCTGGCTTTGTATAAATGGCCTTTTAAGGCAGTCCGGGTAATCTGTAAATGGTTCAAAATCCATTCCTGTTTCTTCCTTAATCTCCCTTACTGCTGTCTGCCATGCTGTTTCCCCTTCATCAATAAGGCCTGCTGGCAGCTCATATACATAATTGTTTACTGGATACCTGTATTGCCTTACAAGAACTATTTTAGACGGGTCATCCTTAAGCAGTGCATAAAAAACAGCACCCTCTGCCCAAAGCTTTCCTGTCTGGCACATTAATTCCCCGTCTTTCCTCCTTGTAGCAAAATAATATGAAAAGCTTCTGCCATTAGCATCAATAGCTTCTGCTTCATACATATTCAGGAATTTATTATTTGTCTGCTTCTTCCAGCCATTTACATGTTTACGTTCCTCCATATTAAAAATCCTCCTTCTGCCTGGTATAAAACCTGCCTCTTAGGTTAGTGTACTATTATATCTGCATATTTCCCGCCAGTCACTTTAAGCAGGTCATCTGGATTAAGAATTATCTGGGTTCCAAGCCTTCCACCACTTATAATAATGTTCTGGAATGTTTTTGCACTTTCATGGACAAATGTTGGATATAGTTTTTTCATGCCAACTGGTGTACAGCCACCTCTTATATATCCTGTTATTTTATTAATGTCTTTAACATGTACAAGGCTTATATTTTTCTCACCTGCCTCTATTGCTGCATGTTTCAGGTCAAGTTCTTCTGCAACTGGAATTACAAATACATAATACTGTGTACTCTTGCCAGCCGCTACAAGTGTTTTAAATGAAATATTATAATCCTGTCCAAGCATGTCTGCTATCTGTTTTCCATCTGTAAAATTATCACAATTATATGTATTTAACTTATATTTAATATTACTTCTGTCCAAAATCCTCATAGCATTTGTTTTAACTTCTTTTCCCATAATATCCCTGCCTTGCCATTTCTATACTTATTTATATCCCAAATATTTATATTTTAAAGACGGTCTAGTGCCTTTAACACTGAAAGCCTTACCCTGTCCCTGTGTACAGGCTTTACAAGATAATACATATAGCTTTCCATTACTGTATACACATTAAATGCCCTGCCATCAAGCTTAAACTTATTATATCCCATTTGAAAATATTTTCCATATAAATCTTCAACTGTAATAAAAGTTTTATTTCCTATAAATTCATAAAAATCCCTGTTAATAGCACGGCACATAGGAAAATCTGCACTGTCAAATTCCAGTTGTGCCCTTGAAACTTCTTTATAGTGGTTAGTACTATTTGGACATGAGTCCATACAAAATGAATCAACAAGTATTTCATACTTGTCCCTGTCTTTAAGCTGCTGTAGTTTATCTGTATTATTAAACGACTTATCAAGCACAATAATATAATAATCTTTTAAAGATTCACTTTCAATACCTTCAACCGTTTTTATTTCCCTTGTTGTTGAAAGTATTATCTTATATCCAGGGTAATTCCTGCGTATATATTCTTCCAGAAGAGGTGAATTAACAAGTACTTCGTTTATGCCATTATCTGCAAGTTTAAGGCACATATTACAAAAGGTATCATATAAATGCTCTTCTTTTAATAAGGAATTAGTAAATGTGAACCTGCATGGTATGCCCCTGTCATTATATTCTTTTAATACGCCGAGAAGCTGTTCCCTGCGTGTATAGCCAGGACATACCCTGCCGCCGTTCCAGAGTGATCCTGGAAAACAGCCATAGACAGCACCTATTTCTATATTGTCATAAAAACATTCCGGATATTCATTTAACATATTAATAATTAATTCATTTAATGCAAATTTACTATAAAAATCTGGAAGGTAAAATTTAATCATGCTTTCCTGTCTTTCCCCCTTTATTATGGTAAAATATTTGTGTTTACAATATCGGCTGCTATTGGCGTATTCATTATTCCAGCTATTTTATTTATGCTTTTATTATTAATAGTGCAAAGCCATAATTTAATATACATTGCTTCAGGAGAGGCAGGAGCCAGCACATAAAAGCCAAGTTCCCTGTAACACTTCATGCTTTCATAATCTGCGCCATTTCCTGCACCTGTAATAAATACAGGAATTTTATTTGCCCTGGTATAGTCTGCAAATTCATTTAAACCCTCTGCCTTACTGCACACTGTCCCTGAATGGTAAGTGTAGTGTAACACTGCTTTTGTACCGCTTAAAGGCAGCATGTACTTAATGCCAGGATACGGGTGTATTACCATAATTCCAGACAGACCGCTTCCGTCCGCCGTGCTGCTATTGCAAATGTATTCCTGGAAAACATTTTTATCCTTGCTGTTTAAATATAAATCATTTTTATCCCTGCAAATAAATTTCCCATCATCAAAATAACCATAATACATCCCAAATACACTATATAAAGCATCACTGTATGCCTGGTGCATAATTAACCTTGTTGCATAGTGTATCTTAGGGGAACTGCCACTATTACAATAAGAAACAAATACACCACCTTTATTTTCCTGTCTTATAAATTCCACTGCATAATAAAAATTATCCACGCCGTTTGAACGTGCATCTTCAAGCACATAATTAGAAGACACAAATACAACAGGTATATTTAACCCCTGCATTATATATCCCGTAAATGCAGATGTATATTGTATAGTATCAGTGCCATGTGTTATAATTATCCCATTATATTTGTCTGCTTGTACATTTTTTAAACAACAGGCAAGAAGCTTTAAATTATTACAGTTAATATTTTCACTAAGTTCCTGGTATGGTTTTATAATATCAAACAAGACATTGCCATCTTTATTTTTTTCTGCACGTTTTCTGTACATATTAACCAGCTTATACACCTTTTCCCCATCAGGTGATATAAAACCGCCACTTTCTGTACTTCCTATTGTCCCCCCTGTAAAAATAAGCAATATTTTCATAAAAGTCCCCCATTCTGCTATAACTACAAATCCTGCCCGCCATAATTATACACAATATATTATGCCCACGCAAGAAAATTCACATGTATAACTGTGTCTGTTTCATAAATTTTTCTTGATTTTAGTTGTGTACAAGTGCATAATATCAAAAGAAGGCTATAATACAAAATACCTGACAGAAACGGGGATAATTATGATTCTGGGATTAACACCATATTTTATATTTATGAATTTTTATGTTTTCAGTTTCTTTGGCTGGATTTATGAAAGTGCTTTTGTTTCCATAAGGGACCATAAACTTATTAACAGGGGTTTTTTAAATGGCCCGCTGCTGCCTTTATATGGGACAGGCGCAACCCTTGTATATATACTTTTAAGGCCATTAGAACCACATCCTTCACTGCTTTTTATATGTGGAATGGTTATTGCAACTGTTGCAGAATATATTGTTGCAATTCTGCTTGAAAAACTTACACATGCTAAATGGTGGGATTATTCTAATGAACCATATAATTTCCAAGGAAGAGTTGCACTTATACCTTCACTTTTCTGGGGGTTTTTATCAATATTTTTATTTGATTTTTTAGAGCCTCTTGTTATAAAAATAATTAATTTTATTCCAGTAAAAGAAGGAACATACCTGCTGGTTATTGCAATTATACTAACATCTGCTGATTTATTATATACAATATTTACTGCGGTAAACTTTAGCAGACAGCTAGAAGCCATCTACAACTTCCGCAATGAAGTTGAAAGTTTATTACAGGATATCCGTTATAAAACATTACGTGAAACTATATATTCAAAAACTGTTAATTTTAATATTAAGAAAGAAACAATATACAATAAAATAAACTCATTAAAAGAAGCATTTGGAACTGATGCCAGGCTTTTGCAGATTGAAGAACGTTTTAAAAGTTACTTTGAAAAACATTCAAAATTCTTAAAAAAGTGCCCTTTTAATGGAAATATACGTATACTGGATGCATTTCCAACTATGAAGTTAATATCACGCAATAAAAAATTAATTGATGCCAGGGAACTTTTTACTAACTTTAATATTAAAACTGGTAAAAATAAAAATGACCAAAATTAATATCCATGTTTGCCTGTACGTAGTACAGGCAAGTAAAACAGGCTGGCAGGATATATAATAAAAAAATCCCCCTGGTGCTTCCATTATAGCAGTAACAGGGGGATTATTTCTTTTTGTATATATATTATGCTTCTTTAACTGGCGGCGGCCAGTACTGCCTTATTCAGATATGCCATCCAGTTTTACATCAATTACTGTTCTATTGTATATTACAAAATAAACTTTAGTATTTTCTTTATAAGAAATTGTAAACTTTCCTGTATAATATGTATTATCTGTTAATTCTTCGTATTCATATGTAACATCTTCATTGTAGAATTTAAGGGCTGGCCCTGATAATGCTTCTGCTGTACCAGAGATATTTATAATATCTTCTCTTCCACTGGCAGTATATTTGCTGCTTATTTCCATATTATCAATATAATTATTTCCGTCTTCTGCTCCATATGGTACCATATCTTCAATATACTGGCTGTAGATAATATAGTAATTCTTTGTAACGCCTGTTACTTTGTTTCGTACTATAATTTTATTATCATACTCCTTTTTATCTGAATCTGTTACTTCATATGACATAGCAGGGCTTGTAAGAAATACTTCAATATCACCAGGCAGTGAAGCTTCCATGCCTGTAAGACCGATAACCGGAATACCATCTTCTACACTATTATAAACATCACCATACATGCCTGTAAAATTTATTCCATCTATAGAAAATGATTCTCTTATAGCACTTAAACGTGCAGCCATTACACTAGCTTCAGTATAACTGCAAGGCTTGTTTGCAAGCTCCTGTGCTTCTTTTAAAAGTTCTGCAATATTGTAATCTTCCCAGTTATTATTTAGTAATTCTTTAAGATAATTTATTGCAGTATTATCATTTCCTATTGTATCTACATCACTATTATGGTAGTAAATTTCATTAACAGGGGTTAATGTATCTGTTATAGTATTATATGTACATACATCCCATATATTGCCAGCCCCTTCTGGTACTGAGAATGAACCTATAAGCACATCTCCAACATATACATCTACTACAGGTTTTGATGTTGAAAGTTTTGTATTATACTGGCTGCTATTTGCAAAATCATGTACATAAAAATGGTATATCCCGTCTGTTTCCTTACGTACAGTTGTTGTTTCAGGCCCTTCATAATCTGTATCATCCCTGTCAAGGTCTGCATACTGCTCATTATTTTCAAAATACTGCCTGTTACTAAAATATGTATGGAACATTCCAGCCCCACTTGATAAAGGCCCTGTCAGGTGTGAATCTAAATCACTTGATACCACACTTGCACCAGAAACTGGCTCTGGCAGCCAGCGCAGGATAAACTGTAACTGTCCCTCATTATTTGTATCTACCCTTGAAATTGTCATATTCCTGGTAACTGTAGTATCTGGAAGTATTGTTAATGTAAATGTTGCATTACTGTATTTTTTATTTTCCGCAGTATCTTTTACATATATTGTATATGTACCTACAGGTATATTATTAAACCTGTACATACTTGTAGATGCATCTGATTCTGTAGAAGCATATGGTTCACCAGATATGTTTCCTGCACCTTTTCTTAATTCTAGTAAAAGTGAAGTATTTACATTGCCAGTTACTGCATCAACAAGAATCCCTTCTGCATTTCCTGTTGCATTTTCATCTGAGGCATCTAGCATTACGATATCTGGGTTATAATATACTTCCCTGTTTAATATAACAGTCTGTTTATAACCAAGAAGCCCGTCTGCCTTTACAGCCAGCAGGTAATTTCCTCTTTTAAGCCCGTTAATTTCATATTTTCCATCTGCCTGTGTAACAGTTTTAATGCAGTTTCCTGCCTCTTCTGCTTCTGCAATTAATGTATCCAGATTTTCTGATACAGAACCATCTTTATAAGGAAGCATATATACAGATGCATTTTCAAGCAGGCTGTTTCCATCTGCTGATGCCTTTGTTACTATTCCTGTAATGGCAGCAGGTGAAACATTACCGTTTTCTATATCAAAACCATCTGGTACTGATGCAACAATATTTTCTGTTTTATTATCTTCCTTATTTGTTACAGGTATAACACCAAGCCCCTGTAATGTAAGATTTACCAGACTATTGAGTATTGAAACAGAAGTCATCTGTTCTGCACCAAGACGTAATTGCAATGTAATATCTGCTGATGCATCTACACCAAGAGGAATTGTTGTATTAATTAATGTCCCTTTAGCAGACTCTTGTACTTCAAAAGGAATTTTAGTACGGTTTGAGCCTGTAATAGTAATATTAACACTTACTGAAACAGAAATGCCCTTAACTGTACCTTCATTTTCAATATTAACCCCTTCTGCGCTGCCAGCTACATCTAACTTCTCTAAAGAAGCACCATTGGCTACACATATATGGGACTTTTTAGCATTAACTTTAATTTTGTTCTTTGTTGCCTTTTCAAACCATGTATCTGCTGAAATTGCATCAATTTGTATATCCTTAAATACTGTATTATTACTAATTGTAGCATTTGGGGCATTAACAATTAATGTTGTATTTGATGCGTTTAACTCTGGCAGTTCTATTTCTTCTTTTTCCTGTGAATTATAAATAATTTTGGCAGGAAGCGGCACTTTTGCCAGTTCTTTTAATAAATCCCTGGAATTATTTATAGTTTCTGTTTTATCTGTAACAGGAACACCTGTTGGAGCCGGGCTTTCTGTTGGTGCTGGCGTCTGGCTCTCTTCTGGTGCAGCAGTGGTGTCTGCTGGTACTGAAGGGCTTGCATCTGGTGTTACTGGTGTCTGTGATGGTACTGTAGTTTTTTCTGGTGCTGTTGTTGTGCTGCCAGAAGAGCCGCCGCCTGGTAAAATCCCTGGATATACCAGGCCTGCTGGCATACCTGTTACTTCTGGTGTTTTACCCTCTTCTGGCGTCTGGCTTGCTGCTGGTGCTTTGCTTTCTTCTGGTACTTTACTCTCTTCTGGTGCTTTGCTCTCCGCTGGAACTAAAGACCCTTCTGGTGCATTTGTTATTTCTGGCACTTTGCCCTCTTCTGGCGCATCTGTAACCACTGGTTCTGGTGTGCTGCCTTCTTCTGTTCCAGGTGCTTTTGTTGTTACATTTGTGTTCTTTTTTGTTACTTTAATTTTAACCCATGTCTTTTTGTTCTTTCCGTCTTTGCCTTTAACCTGGACTGTAATTTTAGCACTGCCTGTTTTTTTAGCCGATAGTTTCCCATTTTTAGTTACTTTTACTACTTTCTGGCTGGAAGACTGGAAAGTAACCTTTTTCTTTGATGCTGCTGGTTTTACTAAAACCTTCAGTTTTGCACTTTTCCCCTTTGTCATTTTAAATGTTTTCTTTGTAACATCTTTCCCGCCAATCTTAACGGAAACCGTTTTAACTTTTTTAGGCGCAGCATGTACAATACCGCCCTGGATATCGGACTGTGATATTGTAATAGCTAAAGCTGCCACAATAGCATACGCCTTCCTGAATTTTAAAAATCCCATATCTGGCCTCATTTCTGCGCTGGCTTCTTACATAAACGGCTTTGTACCTGGCAGCGCACAGATACAAATGCCAGCCTTCTTTAAAAACAGGCTATGGAAAACTTACATATATGTTTTCCAGCTTATGTTTACATTTGATTTAATATATACTGTTTTCATGTCCAAATCTAGAAGTATGCCAGAAAATATTTTTGCTGCCATATTTCTGCCATGCTCCCAGAATTTAAAACATCTTATCATACTTTGTTTAATAATTCAATATATTTTTATAATAAAAATTATTTTATTACTGATATATTATATTTTATAACTTAAGGGTTATACAAATATAACTTGAAAATTATATAACAAATATACAGACTGGTATATAAATACACTTGCAGCAGCACTACACCACACGCACATTTTACCAGAAAAACAAGGCTTTACCAGCCAGTTACATACAATATAATGTTATATATTGCAAACTAGCACAATATATGGTAGTATGTATACTATACTTAATAAATATACCTGGTATGGTTTTTATATAATCTGTTATATGAAAGGACGGTTGCTATGAAGATTATTAAACGCAGTGGTGCAGAAGAAACTTTTAATATAGATAAAATTATTGCAGCTATTGGCAAGGCAAATAAAGAAGTTGCAACTATTAACCGCATGTCTGAAGAACAGGTAAATGAAATTGCAGAAAATGTAACACAGATATGTGCTGATATGGACAGGGCACTTAATGTTGAAGAAATACAAGACCTTGTTGAAAACCAGATAATGGACAAACGTGCATTTACAGTTGCCCGTAAATATATTACTTACCGCTACACAAGGGCTCTTGTGCGCAAGTCAAATTCTACAGACAAACAGATTATGAGCCTGCTTGAGTGCCAGAATGAAGAAGTTTTCCAGGAAAATTCCAATAAAAACCCTGCTGTAAACAGTGTCCAGCGTGACTATATGGCAGGTGAAGTAAGCAAGGATATTACTAAAAGGTTTTTACTGCCTGAAGATATTGTCCGTGCACATGAACAGGGAATTATACATTTCCACGATTCCGACTATTTTGCACAGCATATGCATAACTGCTGCCTGGTAAACCTTGAGGATATGTTACAAAATGGCACTGTTATAAGCGAAACCATGATAGATAAACCTAAAAGCTTTTCAACAGCATGTAATATAGCAACCCAGAGCATAGCACAGATTGCCAGTTCACAATATGGAGGGCAGAGCATTTCACTTGCACACCTTGCCCCATTTGTTAATGTAAGCCGTATGAAATTTTGCAGGCAGGTTAAAGAAGAATTTGACAGGGCAGGTATTTCTTATACAGAAGAACAGGTAAACCAGGTTGCAGAACTGCGTGTTAAAGATGAAATTAAACGCGGGGTGCAGATGATACAATACCAGGTAATAACACTTATGACTACAAATGGACAAGCTCCTTTTGTAACTATATTTATGTATCTTGACGAAGTACCAGATGGAAGGCTTAGAAAAGACCTTGCCATGATTATAGAGGAAATACTAACACAGCGCATACTTGGCGTTAAAAACGAAAAAGGCATATATATTACACCTGCATTTCCTAAGCTTATATATGTGCTTGAAGAAGATAATATACGTAAAGGTTCAAAATACTGGTATTTAACAAAACTTGCTGCAAAATGTACCGCAAAGCGCATGGTTCCTGACTATATTTCAGAAAAAATCATGAAAAAACTTAAAGACGGCAACTGTTATACATGTATGGGCTGCCGCTCCTTCCTTACTGTTTACCATGATGAAAACAATAAACCAAAGTTCTATGGAAGGTTTAACCAGGGGGTTGTAACTGTAAACCTTGTTGATATTGCATGTTCCTCAGAAGGTGATATGGATAAATTCTGGGAAATATTTAACAGCCGCATGGCTCTGTGCAAACGTGCCCTTATGTGCAGACATAACAGGCTTAAAGGGACACCATCAGATGTAGCGCCTATTTTATGGCAGTACGGGGCACTTGCACGCCTTAAAAAAGGCGAAAAAATCGACAAGCTGCTATATAATGGCTATTCAACGCTTTCACTTGGATATGCAGGGCTTTGTGAATGTACACGCTATATGACAGGCAAACCGCATACACACCCTGGTGCAACACCATTTGCACTGGAAGTAATGCAAAAACTTAATGATTACTGTGCAAAATGGCGTAAGGAAGAAAATATTGATTTTAGTTTATATGGAACACCTCTTGAATCAACAACATATAAATTCTCTAAATGCCTCCAGAAGCGTTTTGGTATTATAAAAGGGGTTACAGATAAAAACTATATAACTAACAGTTACCATGTACATGTAACAGAAGAAATAAATGCATTTGAAAAGCTTAAATTTGAAGCACAGTTCCAGCGCCTTTCACCAGGCGGGGCAATAAGTTATGTTGAAGTGCCGGATATGGAGAATAATATTGAAGCTGTGCTTGAACTTATGAAATATATCTATAATAATATTATGTATGCTGAACTTAATACTAAAAGTGATTACTGCCAGGAATGTGGCTATACAGGACAGATTGAAATAGTTAAAGACACACATGGCAAACTTATATGGAAATGCCCAAACTGCGGCAATAGTGACCAGAATAAAATGAATGTTGCACGACGTACATGCGGATATATTGGCACACAGTTCTGGAACCAGGGACGTACACAGGAAATAAAAGAACGGGTATTGCACTTGTAAAATAAAAGAAATATTTACAACAGTATTTCAAACCTTCTGGAATACTGTTGTAAATGCCATGTCCCTGCCCTTTATTTCTGCAAATATTTCACCATTCATTTTATGCATAAGCTGCCTGCATATATAAAGCCCAAGCCCGTTTCCTTTATTACTGCCTGTATTAGAACCCCGCCAGAAGCTGTCAAATATATGCGGCAGTTCTGCTTCTGGCAGTGCATTTCCAGTATTTATTATTTGTACCAGTATACAGCCCTCTTCCTCACAAATATTTATGCTTATACTATTCCCGTCACCATATTTTACAGCATTTTCCATTATATTCTGTAAAACTTCCACGGATCTTTCAATATCCCCATATATAAGACAGTCAGAATATTTCCCTATTTTGAAATTTATATTAACAAGCCCTAATTTTTCATTATAATATCCTGCAATTTTATTAATAAGCACTGAAAGGAAAAATTCACCTGTATTTACACTAAGGCTTAAATATTCTTCACTTGAAGCCTTTACAATTTGTGAAACAAATTCCTCAATTTCGCAAACCTTTTTATTGATCTTTTCTGCAATTTCCTGCTGCTTTGCACTATCATTATAAAGATTTCTAGAAAAAGCTTTTGAATATAACTTTATAGCTTGCAGTGGTGTTTTTATATCATGTGAAATTGAAAGCAGAAGTGTATTTTTATCTTTCTGTAGTTTTAATTCCCGCTGTTTATGCTGTTCCATATTTTCACGCAGCAGATCCACACCCCACAGGAATTTTCCAAAATAACGGTTTTTACTCTCTTTAACTGCGACTACAAGGTTTCCTTTGGAAAGTTCATACGGCACATCAGAAAGCTGGCTAAATGGAAGCAGTATTTTCTGCCTTACAAAAATAAAAACTGCTATAACTATAAATGCCATTATAGCAATTATTATATCTGCTTTTATAATAACCCCTGTATTGCCAGCGTTATCCGCAACATAGTCAAAACGGTACAAAGAACCTCCTGCTTCACAAATATAATAATCACTGTTTACATTATAAAAGTCCCTGCTTCCATTATATTTTTCAATATTTTTAACATAATCATAACCTGATAAATCTATATTTTTAATATCTGTTTCTTTATTTTCATTTATTAAAGCTTCAACCCTTTTTATTTCTACCCGGTACTGCCTGCTGCCATATGAAGTATTATAATATATTATAATAATATTAAAACTGGCAGATAATACAATAATTAACATAATTGTAATTATAAATATCCTGTCAAATGCTTTCATATAAATTTATACCCCATGCCCCATATAGTAATTATTTTCTCTGGTTTCCGGGGATTGTCTTCTATTTTCTGCCGCAGCCACTTTATATGTACAGTAAGTGTCTGCGGTTCTGAAAAACTGTCACTTCCCCATATCTGGTTAAATATATAATCTTTGCCAAGTGCCCTTCCCCTGTTCTCCATAAGCAGGCATAATAAATCAAATTCTTTTACAGAAAGCCCAAGGGTTATATTATCCTTTTTCACAGTACGGCTTATTTTATCAAGGCAGATATTGCCACAGGTAATTTCGCCAGACGCATACCTGCGTTTAAAAATGCCATCTATTTTGGCAAGTAATATATCAATATCATATGGTTTCTCAATATAATCATCAGCGCCCATATTTAACCCGTCAAGCTTTGACTGTTTATCACCTTTTGCACTTATTATTATAACTGGTACATTGTCTTCTTCACGTATTTTCCTGCATACTGCAAAGCCATCAATTCCAGGAAGCATGATATCAAGAAGTACAAGTTTCGCACCATTTTGCCTATATAACGATAAAGCTTTGTTTCCATTTTCTGCAATACACACAGAATAGTTTTCTGCACACAGGAAATCAGAAAGAAGCCCTGCCAGTTCTTTGTTATCCTCAACAATTAATATATCTGCCATAATGCTTGTATGCCTGCCAGTTACCAGCCCATTTCCATAAGCCAGTTACTAACCTGCCTTTCCCTCTCCCTTAATTTATTACTTCCTGTATATTTTCCAAGGGCATATTCCCCTTCAATATTTCCATCAGCTATATAAAGAAGCCTGCTGCATCTTGCCGCAACTTTTACATCATGTGTAACAAGCATAATTGTTGTACCTTCATTATTAATGCCTGCCAGTTCCTCCATAACTTCACCTGATGCTGCCCTGTTAAGAGCACCCGTAGGTTCATCAGCAAATATTATATCAGGCTGGTTAATCATTCCGCGGCATATGCATGCACGCTGGAGCTGCCCGCCTGAAACCTCATTAATATCATTATCTGCAATATCACTAATTCCAAGTTTATGCATAAGTGCCCTGCCCCGTTCTGCTGTCTGGCTGTGTTTCTCTTTTATTTTACCAGACTGGCAGGCAGGAAGTATAATATTGTCAAGTATAGAAAGGTTCTTTAACATATACATCTGCTGGAATATAAACCCCATTTTATCAAGGCGTAATTTTGCAAGCCCGTTTTCAGACAATCCAGAAATATCTTCCCCACAGACACGTACTTCCCCGGCAGTAATATTATCCATGCCAGAAACAGAATACAAAAGCGTGGATTTGCCTGAACCAGAAGCTCCCATAACTGCCACCATTTCCCCTGAATTTATTTCAAAATTAACATTTCTAAGTACATTATTCTGACGTTTATTTACAACATATGTCTTGCATAAATTCTTAACTTCTAATACTTTATCCATTATATCCTCCTATTTCTAATATTTGTGCAAAATGATACCAGCAATTTTTATTACAGGCAGCCAAAAAACTATTATTCTGCATTTGATGCCTGTGAAACCTGTACTTTCCTTAGCCCCTTTGATACAAGAAATGCAGCAGCAGATGTTGTTGCCAATACAGCAAACGGATATATAAGATATACTTCCACTGCATTAACATCAAATTCTATATTATATGCACCCATCATGCAAAAAACTGGTGCTATAATAAGACTGGAAAGCGGGCCTGAAAGCAATATGCCTAAAACTACAGCAATAACAAGTATTATTACAATCCTTAATGTCTGCCAGACAGCCAGATTTAAGCTTTTAAAACCAATAGCTTTAAGAATTGCAATTCCGCTTTTTTCTTTTATTATAAAACTTTTTACCATAAGAACTGTAACAAGTACATTTATACAAAGCACAACACCAAATATAATATTTTTAACCCCGCCTAGCTGTTTTGTAATATCTCCCATCATAGAACTTACATAACCACCAGCAGAATAAACTTTTTCGTCTGGGCAGATTTTTTTAAGAAGTTTTTTCCTGCCAGATAATACATCACTTCCAGGATTATCTTTATAACGCACCTGTATTCCCATTACACCAGTTAAATTTTTACTGCTTGTATCTTCATTATGGAAAAGGCGTATAACAGTACCCATATTTTGCATAGACTGGAAAACCGCTGTTATAATATATTTCTTTGCCTTGCCATCAAGCTGCACTTCTGCCATATCACCAATATTTGCGCCAATATAATCTGCTACAACATTAGAAACTGCTATTTCACCACAATTTGCAGGGGGTGTACCTTCTATATAAGGATACATGCCATCATCTATATCACCAGCACCCTGCCCTGCCATAACTTCCATTCTATTATTATTAAATGAAATATCTGATTTAAAAACCATTTCCTGGAACACTATTGCATTAATATTATTCTTTTTAAGCTCTTCTTTCACTTTGTCTATATTTTCTTTTACATTTTCCACACCCGTGCCACTTCCAGATAAAAGTATTTCTTGTGAAATAACATGGTCACACTTTGCCATGCCAAACAATTCTACAATGTTGTCTGAATTAAGGGTATTTATTGTATTAACTGGAATAATTATAAGAAGTATTCCCAGTGTAAAAACTACAATCATTGACATATACCTTGCCGGCCTGCTTAAAATATCATTAACTGCCATAAACAAAACTGGTGCTATCCTTGATTTGCTAAGATGTATAAATCCCTTTTTAGAATAGCGCTCTCCCGTTTCACCATTCCT
Source organism: uncultured Lachnospiraceae bacterium (assembly GCA_910586555.1). Lineage (GTDB taxonomy): Bacteria > Bacillota > Clostridia > Lachnospirales > Lachnospiraceae > Butyribacter. The sequence continues at coordinate 9,235 of CAJUJY010000005.1, read as the reverse complement.
GATAGCAGAAACAGGAGAAATTTTATTTATATTTCTAGTACATAAATAAGAAAATAATACTGTAATAAATATTGTAGCCATTGCAAGCAAAAAATTAATAATATAACTTCCTTTACCAGAAACTATAATATTTTGTGAAATATTTTTTAATAAAAGATTTCCAAACGGAATACTAAATATAAAACCTGCTAATGCCCCTGTAATAGCAACTGCCAGGTATTTTATAATATATAATATCCTTATGCTGCTGTTTTTAATGCCAATAGCCTTCATAACACCTATTTCACAGTATTCTTCACCCATTGTAAAATTAATTGTGAAACGTAACATTACCATTGATATAAGTATAATACATATACTTAATAAAAGAATTGCCGCAGCCGCCACCATATCTATAATATACATTAATTTTATACTATTATAATCTGACCTGGTCATAGAACTAAAATCAGCTTTTGATAATTTAGCAGCATACTCTTTATCATCTGTATAAACGCTACAGTCCCACAAAAGACCTGGTTTGCCCTCTTTAAAAAACTGGTAATCACTTTCACTTATTAAAAGCTTTGACATTCCCATAACAGATGAAGAACATATTGCATGTTTCATACAATCCTTAAGAATAAAATCCCTTGTCCTGCCATTTACTGTTATTTGTATTTTATCACCAGTTTTAAAATTATTTTTCCCTGAATTAAATAAACTTGTTGTAATATATATTTCCCCGTCATGCACATTTGTAATTTCATTATCCTGGCTGTCAAAAACTTTAAGTGGGCTTTTTAATGTTTCAATACATATAATATTAGAATAATCAAGCTTTTTGCCACCAGCCTGTATATTATCTGCACTTACTGTTATTGTTTCATTAAATTTGCATAAATAATTATTCTCCCTGGCAAACTCTTTATATTTATCCCTTTCCGCCATATCATCAAATACAATCCAGTAACCAGGTACTCCTGCCTTTTCAAAATAATTATCTAATGCAGTAACAATCTTAACCATATTGCTTGTACCACTTGCAATAAACATAGCAGCAAGCATAATAAATATAAGTAAAATTACATTCATTGTCTTCTTGCGTTTTAAATCCCTTTTAAGTATATGCCAGTACATTCTTAAGCCTCCCTTTTTATTTTATGGCTTAATTATAGCAGGGAAATTATTAAATAATCCTTAAATAGAACATTTATATTTTTAAATTTATTAAACAAGACTGTTTCTTAAACGGCAGAGTTAATTTACCAGGGCTTTTATCTGCCATTTATATATAATGCCATATGGTTTTCTACAATTTCTTTTATCTCTTTTATCTGTACTTTTGTCTTCTCATTCTCTGTCTTAAAATCCATAATATTTTCTAAGTATCCTTGTTCCTTTGCAATGCAGAAACTTTCAGGAAATACCAGTTCAAATACAAGCGCAATATAACCTGCCATATAATCGGCAGGAGTCTTTTTAAGGCTTCTTAACACAGCGTGCTTCTCCCTTAATGCCTGCATTACTTCGCTGGAAATTTCCGAATAAGGTATCTCATTTTTATCTATATTATACATGCTTTCTAAAGGTGTATCATTTACAACCTTAAAAATATCCAGTTTATCGGCATCACGTATTATATTACAGAACAAAACTGTTCTTTCATCAAGCCCTTCTTCAATCTTGTACGCACTGTGGTTCCATATTGCTTTTTTTATAATATCAAGGCTTTCATAGCCATATTTACCGCCAGTCCCGCCATCTTTTATATACTGGCATACACAAGGATTTCCATAGCCAAGGTAATCTTCAAGTTTTCCCTCATCAAATAATATGCTAACTGCATAATGGGCATGGTCGATTGAATCTGCATCTGAAAATGTACCAAAATTACGTATCTGTTCAAAACGTCCAACATCATGCAAAAGCCCAACTGCCCATGCAAGGTCTATATCATAATCCGGCAGCTTAAGGCTTCTTGCTATCCTGTCACATAATGCTGCCACACGGTAAGTATGTTTTACCTTTAAACTAATCTTTTCATCATTAATATTATAAGCACTTGTATACCTTGCAAATACATCTGCCATCTTTTTCCTGTCTATTATAAGTTTATCCATAATCCACCTCATTTTTGTAATGTTTTTATTTATTATTTTCCATCTGCCCCTGCTATATTTATATTAAAAATGCCATAGTATCTATGGTAACTAATACCAATATACACTATGGCATACTTCAAACCAGACAAAACTATTATTTTGAAGGAATTACCTTCGCAATCCTTCCTGCAAATTCATTGAAGTTCTGTGTCTGTAATATAACCCTTCCAGGCCCTGTAAGTTTTGTAAGGAAAAGACCTTCACCACCAAGGAAAATGTTTTTAAGTCCCTTTACAGTTTCTATCTCATATTTAACACTCTTTCCAAAACCTACTACATTTCCTGTATCAACCTTTATAACTTCACCTGGCGCAAGGTCTTTTATAACTTTATCACCATCTATTTCCAGAAATACCATGCCATTTCCTGTGATATCCTGCAAAATAAAACCTTCGCCGCCAAAAAAGCCGGCTGAAAACTTCTTAGTAAATGTAACAGATAAATTAACACCTGGCTCTGCACATAAGAAAGCACCTTTCTGGCAGATAAGACCACCCTCTTCACCTATATTAACAGGTAAAACTTCACCTGCAACAGTTGATGCAAATGCTATAGATGCCCCTGGTTTTGTTGCTGTGTAGTTTGCCATAAATAATGACTCACCAGCAAACATTCTTCCTACACCTTTAAATAGGCCGCCATTAGTATTTGTATTCATTTCAATTCCATCAGACATCCACGCCATTCCGCCAGACTGGGTATACATTGACTCCCCCGCTGCATCAAAAACAACTTCTACTGCTGGCATTGTGTTTCCAACAATCCTGTATTTCATTTTTCCTTCCTTTCTATGCATAAACGCATATATGTTTAATAGATTTATAAAGCCAGAACAATATGTTCTGTTTATCATTATACCATAAAACGCCTGTAACGCAAATATAATATAAAATATTTTACAAACCTGCCACATATTTTTTATAATACAATTAAAACCAGCTTACTTAAATCCATGACTGGTAATATAAATATATAATTAACAAATGCAGAAAGAATAATGATTTAGATAATATTGCCAGGTAATAAAAAATGTGATATATTGTCAATAATAATCTGCATCGCAAATACAGCCTGGCTTACTTCTTATTGGAGGAAGAGAATGATTGAAGAAATTAAAGACAAACAGTTAAAAACAGATACTGCACGCCTTGTACTTGAGGCACTGTCTGGCTGGTTTGAAATCCCAGAAGCACGGGAACAATACATTAAAGAGTGCAGGGGACAAATATTTCTTGCAGCAAAAGAAAATAATAAAACAACTGGATTTATATGTTTAAAGGAAACTGGAAAAGATACCGCAGAAATTGCTGTTATGGGTGTCTTAAAAGAATACCACAGACAAGGGACTGGAAAAAAACTGGTTATGGCTGCAAAGGATATTCCTTCCTGCAAGTTAAAACAGTCCAGATGGGGTTATATAAAGACTATGATAAAACAAATTTCTTTTACCGCAATGTGGGGTTTAAAGAATTTGAGGTATTTCCAATGCTATGGGATAAAGACAATCCATGCCAGGTTTATGTAATGTCACTTAAATAAGCATACCAGCTTAACAGCCAGGACTGCAATATAATTTTTGCCTTTTACAAAAAATTATATTATAATAAAAACATACTAATGTTACATATAAATTCCATAATATACGAGGCATAAAACTATATGAAAATTAATAAATTTAAATTTTTATCTTCTGTTATAATTATATTAATCCTTACCATTGCCATTATATATAATATAAAAAACAAAACTGGCAGTTACAATACAGGAAACCCTGCAAAAACACCAGAAGTACTGGCAGCTACAGAAAATAAAAACGCTCCTGTGGAAGATTCCCATAAAACAAATATAAAAACAGAGGATAATGAAGACTATAATATTATTAACCCCTCCGGGAACACACTTGAAACAAGGATTAATACACCAAAAGGATATAAACGTATAACTGCCAGAAAAAAAAGCCTGGCAGGGTTTTTAAGAAATTATAAAATGAAAAAAGATGGAAAACCTGTGCTTCTCTATAACGGAAGCCAGAAAGGAAACCAGTCCGCACATATTGCAGTATTTAAGCTTCCTATAGAAAATGAAGACCTGCAGCAATGCGCCGATTCTGTAATGAGGGTTTATGCAGAATATTTCTGGCATACAGGACAAAAAGACAGAATAAAGTTCCATTTTGTTGATGGTTTCCTTGCAGAATACAGTAAATGGAGGAAAGGTGCCCGTATACAAGTAACAGCCAGCGGCACTAGCTGGACTAACTCTGCCACAGAAGACAATTCCTATAAAACATTTAAAAAATACTTACGCATGGTATTTGCATATTCTAGTACACTTTCTATGGAAGCGGAGTCAAAAAAAATAAAGCTTGGCAAATTACGTACAGGGGATATTTTTATAAAAGGTGGCAGCCCTGGACATGTTGTTATGGTAGCAGATGTATGTAAAAACCAGAATGGCAAAAAGGCATTTTTACTTGCACAAGGATATATGCCAGCACAGGAATTTCACGTACTTAAAAATCCTGCACATAAAGATGATCCGTGGTATTATGAAGAAGAAACCAGCTACCCTCTTATAACACCTGAATATACTTTTAATAAAGGAAGCCTTAAAAGGCTGGATTATTAAAAGTAATTTAACTGGAAGTATATTTTAACCTCATTAAGTAAGCCCTTTAAAGGGCACGCTTCTTAAGCGGTGGGTTTGATTTACCAGGGCTTGCTTAATGAGGCCGGTTTGCAAATAGGCAAGTAGTAAATGCCTGCTTTGCAGCAACCAAAGGTTGCTTGAAATGCGTATTGCGAATATCCGCTGTACAAGGCACTGGCCTTTCTGCTGAAGCTATAGAAAAAATAAGAAAATAAAGGAGAAACCTATGCCAGAATTTTTAATGAAACCAAAAATTGATTTTGCCTTTAAGGAAATTATGATGGACGAAAAAGCACGCACTGGCTTTTTGTCTGCTGTACTGGGTTTAAAACCGGAAGATATAAAAGAAACCCAGATACTTAATTCCAGCCTGCGTAAAATACATGAAGATGACAAGCTTGGAATACTTGATTGATATGAGGATACTGTTAAACAATAATACAGAAATTGATGCAGAAATCCAGCTTTCGGAACTGGAAGTATGGCCAGACCGTTCACTTTTCTATACCTCAAAAATGTTTACAGAACAGATAGAAAAAGGCCAGAAATATAATGTGTTTAAAAAGTGTGTAAGTATAAGCATACTTGACTTTGACCTTTTTAAAGGTGAAACAGAGTTTTATTCCTGTTTCCATATACGTGAGGACAAACGTAGTTTTATATATACAGATAAAATGGAGTTCCATGTAATAGAACTTCCAAAACTCCCAAAGGAAATAAGCAAGAACTGTGGTGACCTGGAACTGTGGGCTAAATTCATCAACGCAGAGGAAAAGGAGGAACTGGGCATGATTGCAAAACAGAATGTTTATATACAGAGCGCATATGACAGGCTACAGGTAATAAGCCAGGATAAACAAAAGCGCATAGAATATGAAGCACGGCAGAAGGCACTGTTTGACCATAACCAGTTTATGTATGAGGCTGAACAGCGTGGCAGGAAAGAAGGCAGGAAGGAAGGCAGAAAGGAAGGCAGAAAGGAAGAAAAACTGGCAATCGCTAAAAGCTTTATCGCTTTAGGCCTGCCAACAGATACTATTGTACAAGGTACTGGTCTTTCTGCTGAAACCATAGAAAAGCTGAGAAAATAAAAATACATTTATTAAAAGTAAATTAAACATATAAAGCAGGACAGTCCATTTTTCAATAAAGATACAGCCTGTGTTTTACCAGCTAATATTTTTATTTAAAAGTACCTGTCCTGTTTTTCTATTAATGCCATATAAACACAGTCCATTTTTATCCATTAGCAAGATAATAACGGTATTCCATAAGATTTTTCTTAAATTCGGCAAATTTCCTTGTACTCAACATAACCATATCGCCATTGTTCATTTTAATATCAGTTTTGCAAAAACTGTCTACACACCTTAAATTTATTAAATATGACCTATGGACACGGTAAAAGCCGTCGTTTGACAATTCCTGTTCCATATCTGAAATTGTATGGTCACATGTAAAATAATCATGTCCTATATGAACCATTACATTTCTCTTAACTGTTTCAATATACACAATATTCTTTACCCTTACATTTATATCCCTTGCCTTTATAAGTTTAAGCGTCAATATCCTGCCACTATTAAGTTTCCTGCCTGCACTTTTTAAAGCCTCTGGAAGTTCAGTATTCATAGAAGGTTTATCTATATACCTGAATGCTTCAAATATAAAACCTTTTTTGGCAAGTTCATCATGAGTTGTAAGAATTATAACAACTGTTTCTGGAAACCTGGTTTTATATCTTTCTATAGCTTCAAAACCATCCATAACAGGCATTTCAATATCCATTAAAACAATATCAAACTCCTCATCTGCATCAAGAAAACTTTTGCCTGATAAATAACATGCAATCCCTGCTTTTTTACTTCCATAATAACAAGATAAAAACCTTTCTATCTTCCTAAGCCATATCTTTTCATCATCAACCACTGCAATTTTCATAAGCAGCCCTCCTTCCAGCCAGCATTATTACTGGACAACTGTTACTGCTACTTTTTAACCTCATCAAGTAAGTCCCCTGCTTCTATGTTGCGAAAACATAAGAAGTGGGTAGGGACTTACTTGTTTCAGTGGGAGTACAAGCTCCCACTGAAAAGCTGCGATAGCAGCTATGAGGTTATGAGCAAGTAGCGAAGCGGATTGCGAATATCCGCTTGACTTATAATCCTCAATATACTTTAAATTCATGGATAAAACATAGAAAAATGAAATAAATATACATTAAGATGAAACTAATTTTATCAGATATTATATAAAACGAAAAGAAAGTTTACAAAAACATGTAAACTTTCTCCGCGCATCATGTATCTCCTCTGTTACAAAAAAGAAATACCATTTGCTTACTTACAATTATTATACCAATTTAAAGAAATAAACTATAAACATACTACCATAAAAACTAAAGAAACATATCTTACTGCTTCCAATAAAAATAATAAAATCTTATAAAAATAATAAAATCTTATCGGAAAGGGTACAAAATAATTTTTAATGTATTAAAATTCTTATTCAAAAAACTAGCTAATATTCTATAAATTATACACCAACATAAAATTGTAGAAAATATGTTTATCTTTTGCCCCACAACAGTTCTGCAATAATCTCGAACACAGATATTGAATATGGTATCATTAACAATCACCTCCTAATTGAATGATACCATTATCATAAATATCATCTATATGTTTTTCAATAGAACTTACACAAACGTATTTTTTTAACACATAAATGTATTACTTTATTTTAATTATATAGTTTATAAACTTTTTCTATCCTTATTCATTAATGCTATTAAAACCTTAAATAAACTTTCTTCTGTTTTTATATTTATACTTCCATTATATATCTCAACACTTTTCTTTACATTACCTATTCCATAACCATGATTTTTAGAATTTTTTATAGACAGTATTTTATTTTTAGTTATCTTTAATTCCCCATTATATGGATTAATAACATTACAATAAATCATTAAATTGTCATAGCGGAATGTTAATTCTATCCATCTATCTTTTTCATCAAGTTTTTCTACTGCTTCTAGAGCATTATCAAGAAGATTTGAAATAATAGTACATATATCAAACATAACTATATGGCATATTTGGGGCATCTTGCCCGATACCAAAAACTTTATATTATTTTTTTCCATCTTCTGATAATAATAATTAAGTATAGCATCTACAAAACTATTACCAACAGAAATATACATATTATATCCATTTAATCTTTCAGAAATATCTTCAATATACTTCTCAACATCTTTATACCTTTTACCTTTACATAAAATTTGTAATGAATGTAAATGATTTTTATAATCATGACGGAATTTTTTAGTTTCCTCTTCCCTATATTCAAGATATTCATAATTTTCTTGCTGAACACGAAGATATTTTTGGTTAAGATAATGCTGGAACTTTAATCCTTCATTTGCTATTGTTATTAATAATATTAAAATATATTGTAACAAAATACTAACAGAAACTATGACTGAAACAATTAAAGCTTTTTTATCCATCTCAATCATTATAGTAAAAACATATGTTAATAAAAAATAATCTGCAACACCAGTAATTAAATAAATTATGTAATATATTGATGAAATTTTATGTAAAAATCTCACTTTTGTATCAACAAAAAATTTTATAAAAAATAAAAAGCTTAAAACAATCCAACAAGAAATAATCCTGGTAATAATTGGATTATTATAACTAAAATATTCAAAAAAGCCAGCAAATGCATTATACACCATTGCATCTATAATATTTGTAAATAAAATAATCCAGACTTCTTTTAATAATAACTCTTTAAATTTAAATTCACTAAATAAAATATATATTTCTAATGTTAAAAATAGAATATACAATAGTAATAAAACAAAATTGTCTTTCTCTAAAGTCCACATAATAGAAAATACAACTATAACTATAGAACTAAAAATTATGCTTTTTCTTGTAAATGTTGCCTTTATTCCAAAAAAAGTAATAAAAATTATTATGACTTTAATTATTTCTATGCTATTCTCTATAAAAAAATATATAAAATTCTCTAAAAAATCCATCATATAACCCATTTTTCTCTTGTAACCATTTAAACCCCTTCTATCTTATCTGTTACCTGGAATACCTGTTATAAAAATTATAATACTATTTCACATTTATGTCATTATAATTTTAACATTATACACGTCCGTTTCATAAACTATAATACAAATAACGGATAATTTATAGTTATCTGTGGTTTGTTTTAAAGAATATGTGCATGTAAAAATTTTTATGTCCCACAAAAGACCCACTTGCGGTATGGTATCAATATCATTAAGTCCAGAGAATGAAAACTAAAATATTATGCCCTGGCAAGTCCAAAGTAATCCTACAGGCAACCCGCTTCCGCTTGGACGGGTTCACGCAACGGCGCATAAAACCTGTATGCTTCAAAGAAAAAAT
>CAJUJY010000004.1 GCA_910586555.1 uncultured Lachnospiraceae bacterium | reverse complement strand
TCCTGCTGGCTGTATAATTATATAAGATTACGGGACAGCTTTTGTATATAAATTATATTTGGCGTTGCAAATAACCAGAAAAAGATGTATACTGTATGAAATGTGTTCACACCAACCAGGAGGATTTGCAATGATTGAGGCAATTAGTTGTGGCGGTGTGGTAATTTTCCGGGGAAAGATTTTGCTACTATATAAAAATTATAGAAATCGTTATGAAGGATGGGTTCTTCCAAAAGGAACTGTTGAAGAAGGTGAAGAATACAATGAAACAGCACTACGTGAGGTACGTGAGGAAACCGGAGTATCGGCTAATATAATTAAATATGTTGGTAAAAGCCAGTACAGTTTTAGTACACCAAAAGACACGGTTGTTAAAGATGTACACTGGTATCTTATGATGGCTGACAGTTATTATAGCAAACCACAGCGCGAAGAATATTTTGAAGATTCAGGGTATTATAAATATCATGAAGCATACCATTTGTTAAAATTTTCAAATGAAAAACAAATGCTTGAAAAAGCATATGGTGAGTATATTGATTTGAAAAAAGGAAATTTATGGGGAAGCCGCAAGTATTTCTGATTTATATATAAAAACCAGAAAAATATGATGTATCATAAAATAATTTTGATAAGTCCAATTTACTTGACACGGTTACCCAAAAGATATATAATCTATTATAAGAGTTGTAGTCAAATAAGACTGACTAAAGAAGAATGAAGTTTTCTAAGAGTTCCATTTACAGAGAGTGTAATAGATTTGTGGGTGGATTTGTTACACATGGGACTTGATAATAATTTATGCAAGGGAGAATGACCATGGGAAATAATATTTTAATAGTTGATGATGCAGCGTTCATGCGAATGATGGTAAAAGATATCCTGACAAAAGGTGGTTATAACGTTGTAGGAGAGGCTGAGAATGGTGTTGTTGCAGTCCAGAAGTACAGCGAGTTAAAGCCAGACCTGGTTACACTTGATATTACAATGCCAGAGATGGATGGTATACAGGCTCTTAAAAAGATAAAGGAAGTAGATGCCGGTGCAAATGTTATTATGTGTTCTGCAATGGGACAGCAGGCAATGGTTATTGAAGCTATCCAGAATGGTGCAAAGGACTTTATAGTCAAGCCATTCCAGGCGGACAGGGTTTTAGAAGCCGTCCAGAAAGTTATTGGTTAGCCACCCGTTACATAATAAAGATGTCAGTTTTAGATATTGCATTAGAGTCTATGACAGGGGTATAAGGGAATATATGTTTTCTTATACCCCGTTTTTATATAATAATGCCATTTATCCATACCTTGCAGGATAAATGGCATTATAATTTATAAGAATAATAAATAATACAAAAAGGCATGGAACCTGAACTTTTTGTGTTCTGCTGTTCCATGCCTTATAATGCCGCTGATGGGACTCGGACCCATATGGTTTCCCGTGCGATTTTGAGTCGCATGCGTCTGCCAGTTCCGCCACAGCGGCTGGAATCAAATATATTATATAACCTTAGATATCTTACCACCTTTTCATAATATTGTCAAATAAAATTTTGCTGTTAATCTGCTATAGGAATCTCAATCTGCACAATATAATCATCTATGCTGTCAATTACATTTTCATTGATTCCCATTTCATAGGAAAAACCATATAGTCCAAGCCCATGCCTGCTGGCATACTGTAAGATTTCTTTATAACGGATTGGTATAAGATTCCAGTCCCCTTTATGAAAAGCCTGTAAATACCTGCCTCCAGGCTGGATATGCAGCCCGTCTTCTGGCCTGGTGTATGGAATTTCAATAAAAAGCTTTGAATAATCATTAAATTTCCCATATTTAAGGCTGGCAACAGAAACCATTGAACCATAGTTTGCATTATGCAGCCGTCCGAGCTGGTATTTTTCTGTTTCAGCCGTGACCATTTCAACTTCCTGCTCAAAAGATGTATTTTCATTTATATCTACTGTAACCAGGTAGTGTTCTTTTTTCTGTATTATTTTTATTTCTGACAAGTCCATTGTCTGTAAGGTAAGCATATTGTTGTGGTGCATTAATAAAGTTTCCCTTACAGCTTTAAGATGGGTAATTTTACTGTCAAGTTCTTTTATTTTGCCAGCTAGAAGATGTTCCATGCTCTCTGCGGAACGGTTTTTCATAAAGTTTTTAATTTCACTTACAGATACATCTAGTTCACGCAGTAAAAGGATTGTTTCAAGTACCGGGCTCTGGCTGTAATTATAGTATCTGTAGTTATTTGCGGGATTTACTACAGCAGGGTGGAACAGCCCTGTTTCATCATACCACATAAGTGTTTTTTTATTTATGCCATGAAGTGCGGCAAACTGGCCAATGGACAGTAATTTGTTTTTATTATTCATTTATTTTTAATAATCCTCCCTTTTATTATAAAAATGGTAAAATTTTTACTTGACCGTACAGTTACTATATAGTTTATGATACTATACACAATAAAAAAATACAATAAATAAAACAAGGAAAAAGGGGGTATATTTATGGAAGAAAAAAATGTATATGCAAAACCTGTAACTCTTAGGAATATTTTAAAGTTTGCAATACCAACTATTGCAATGACAGTATTTATGTCATTTTATACAATGGCTGACGGGCTGTTTGTATCAAACCTTGTTGGTACAGATGCATTGTCTGCAATTAATCTTGTTGCACCAGTTATACAGCTTGTAACTGCAATTTCTACTATGCTTGCCACTGGCGGAAGTGCAGTTATTATGAAGAAAATGGGTGAGAAAAAAACAGAGGAAGCCAGAGAAGATTTCACATTTTTAATTATTGTAAATATAGCTGCTGGCATTGTTATGTGTGGCGCTGGCTATATGTTAATGGATAAGGTTTTTACAGGAATGGGGCTTTCTGCTAAAGTGGCAGGGTATTGTACAGAATACCTGGGGCGCTACCTGGTCTTTACTGTCCCAATACTTTTAATGAATAACTTCACACTTTATATGATTGCAAGCGGAAAAGCAAACCTTTCACTAATATGTTCTGTAGCAGGCGGTGTATTAAATATTGTACTGGATTATGTATTTATTGGCATATTTAATATGGGCATTGGTGGTGCAGCGGTTGCAACAGGGATTGGATATTCTGTAACTGCTGTAACTGGGATATTTGTTTTTAGCAGGAAAAAGAACCTTTTGCACTTTAAAAAGCCGGTGCCACGCTTTAAAGTCCTTGTAAATGCGGCAGCAAATGGAAGTTCTGAAATGGCAACAGCGCTTGTAACTGGAATTATTACAATAATGTTTAACTGGACAATGTTACGCTACGCAGGGGAAAACGGGGTTGCGGCTGTTACAATTATTATGTATGTGCTTATGTTTGCCAGTTCACTTTATACAGGCTACTCCTATGGTGTAGCCCCTATGCTTAGTTTCTACTATGGAGGGCAGGAACATGCTAAACTTAAAAAGCTTATTTCTACAAGCCTTAAAGTAATTGCATTTATTTCAATACTGACGGTAATTGTATCATTTTTACTTACTAAACCTCTTGTATCTGTATTTGCCCGTCCGGATAACCCAGTATACAGCCTTGCAGTAACAGGGAACAGGATATGTACAATAGCCCTTTTCTTTATAGGGTTTAATATATTTGCAAGTGGCATGTTTACAGCACTGTCCAACGGGGTAATCTCGGCCATCCTTGCATTTTCGAGATCCTTTGTATTTATGTTAATTACAATGGTTGTACTTCCAGCCATTTTTGGAATAAACGGCATATGGTTTGCAACTCCTGTTGCAGAATTTATGGCGCTTGCTTTATCCGCAGGAATGTTTATAATATATAGGAAGAAATATAATTACTAAGATTACTAAGGAGATTTTAAATAAAATGAATTACACATTTTATGAAACATCTGTGTTATTTTTTACATATTCTTTTCTGGCATGGCTTGCTGAAACAGCAGTAGCAACAATAAAAGAAAAGAATTTCAGGAACCGTGGTTTTGCATCAGGGCCGTTCTGTTTTATTTATGGCTTTACAGGGATAGTTCTTGCTATTTTTATGCAGGAATTAAAGGAAAACACATTTTTTCTGTTTCTTGGAAGCATGGCGGTAGCAACAGCTATAGAGTGGTTTACAGGCAAGGCACTTGAAGGAATGAAGAAAAAAAAGTGGTGGGATTACTCAGGCAAAAAATGGAACTTTGACGGGTATATCTGTTTACAGTATTCTGTTTTATGGGGTGTGCTGGGGGCTTTATCAGTACGTTACATTAATGGTTTTATTATAAACATTTATAATATCCTGCCAGGTTTTGCTGGCAAGGCAGCTATATGGGGACTTATAGTTACAGGCATTACAGACTGGTCAGGTTCTGTTATATCGGTATGCCATATGGAAGAGAAACTTCCAGGGCTTTTACGGTGGAACCATAAACTCCAGAAATGGACAAGACAGTTTGCCACAAAGGTTTCATTACATATTGAAAACCGTATTTTAAAGGCATATCCGGTTACAGTACAGGAAAATGCAGCTAAAGAAGAGGAAGGGACAAAAGCTGGAAAATGCAGTTTTGTACAATTATTATGGCTGCTTGTTATTGGTGCTTTTTTAGGTGATATTGTAGAAACTATATTCTGCCGGCTTACAGCAGGTGTCTGGATGAGCCGCAGCAGCCTTGTATGGGGACATTTCAGCCTTGTATGGGGGCTTGCCATTGCACTTTTAACAGCACTTCTTTATAAAGACAGGGATAAACCAGATAATTACATATTCTGGACAGGTGTATTCCTAGGAGGTGCATATGAATATATATGCAGTGTTTTTACAGAAATAATATTTGGCAAAGTGTTCTGGGATTACAGTTCCATGTCTTTTAACCTTGGAGGAAGAATTAACCTGCTTTATTGTTTCTTCTGGGGGATTGCCGCAGTTGTATGGATAAAACGCCTTTATCCTTTAATGTCAAATTTTATAGATATTATATTAAAGAAAACAGGGAGGGTGCTTACATCTTTTTTATTAGTATTTATGGTGTTTGACATATGTGTTTCAGTAATGGCTTTAATACGTTATGATACACGTTCAGATGGGCAGCAGGCTATATATAAATGGGAACAGTCTATGGATAAATACTTTGGTGATGCAAAGATGGAACGTATATACCCTAATGCAATAGCAAAATAAATAACCTGTTTTTATGAGGAAATAGTTATGGATAAAATTAAAAAAGCAGCCAAATTAATACAAACCAACTGGCGGGCACTGGCAGGGTTTGAGTTATTATATAAAATATTATCAATGGCTGTATTTACACCTTTTTTCTGGGGAATTTTTAACTTTGCCATGTATGTAACAGGATATGAATACCTGACAATAGAAAATATAATACCATTTTTATTAGATCCTGTTACAGCAGCAGTATTATTTATACTGTTTTTATGTATGGCAGTTTACACAATGACGGATATAAGCGCAGTTATATTTATTTTAGACCAGTCATTCCAAGGGAAAAAAGCTGGCATAATACATGCCCTTAAATATGCTGTTAAAAATGCAGTAAAAGTTTTCCATAGAAAAAATATATTAATGGCATTTATTATTTTATTCCTTATACCATTTTTAAATATTGGAGTGGCATCAAGCTATGTAAGCAGCATATCTATACCAGAATTTATAATGGAATTTATTATAGGTAACAAATACCTGCTTATTGTATTTACAACTGTTTTAATTTTATTAAGTGCTTTGCTGTTAAAATGGCTTTATGCATTTCATTATTTTACACTTGAAGGCTGTGATTTCAAGGAAGCGCGCAGAAAAAGTGCAAGGTTAAGCAGTAAAAACAGAATAAAAGATTTATTAGTACTTTCAGGAGTACAGTTTTTATTCTATATAATATACTTTATTATGGTGTTTGGGGAAATATTACTGGCATTATTTTTAAGTGGGGTTTTTTCAAAGTTTAAACTTGTTAGCATTGTATCAGCATCAGTTGTATGGATATTTCTTCTGGTTTCATTTTTAATTGTATTTGCACTTGGAACACCTGTAAGTTATGCCTGCATAAGCATTTTGTTTTATGGGCATAAACAGAAAATCCAGGAGGAAACTATACATATAAAACAGCCTCCATACAAAGTGGATAATAAAAGGCTTAAAACTGCACGTGTGGCAGGTTTTTTATTATTTATAGTTTCAGTTGCATTATGCAGTTTTTATTTATATGGGCTTTATAATAATAAAACCAGCATACAAATAGAACATGTCCGCATAATGGAAGTAACAGCACACCGCGGGGCTTCAAGGAATTACCCTGAAAATACAATGGCAGCGTTTAAGGGTGCAAGAAAGCTTGGGGCTGGCTGGATAGAGCTGGATATACAGCAGAGCCGGGATGGGCAGGTATTTGTAATGCATGATACAAATTTTAAAAGGATTGCCGGTATTTCCAAAAATACATGGGAAATGGATTATAATGATATAGAAAAGATAGATGCTGGAAGCTTTTTTAGCAAAAGTTTTGCTGGTGAAAAAGTACCACTTCTACAGGAAGTAATTAAGTTTGCCAAAGAAAATAAAATCAAACTTAATATAGAAATAAAACCTACAGGACATGAACAGGAATTTGAACAGGAAGTAGCAGATATTATAGAAGCAGAAGGCTTTTATAATGATTGCGTAATTACTTCACAGGTATATGATGTGCTAGAAAAAGTAAAAGCATATAATAATAAAATAAAAACGGTATATGTAATGAGCCTTGCATATGGCAATATTAATAAACTAAAGGCAGCAGACCATTTCAGTATAGAAGCAGCAAGCATAACAGAAAAGCTGGTTTCAGATGTACATAACGCCGGAAAAGAGTTATATGCATGGACAGTAAATACAGAAGAGAGCATAAACAATATGATAAATTTAGGTGTGGACAATATAATTACAGATGATGTAACACTGGCAAAAGAGTGTATATTCTTAAGTAAAACAAATAATTTAATAGCGGAATATATTAAATGGCTCCAGGATTTATAAATAATCTGTTATATATTATGCTTGCATATTATTTTGTTTTACAATAGAATGTAAAGTAAATATTTGCAAGGGGGGAAATATTATGCCAAAGGGTACTGTTGTTATTGGGCTTTCTGGTGGTGTCGATTCTGCTGCTGCTGCATATCTGCTTAAAGAAGAAGGATATAACGTTATTGGTGTAACTATGGATATGTGGAAAGGGCTTCCTGTGGCAGAGGACGCCAGGCAGGTAGCAGCACAGCTTGGTATTCCTTATTATGTAATAGACTTTAAGGAAGCTTTTTTACAAAAGGTGGTTAATTATTTTATAGATGAATATAAAAAAGGTTATACACCTAACCCCTGTATTGCCTGTAATAAATATATTAAATGGGAGGCACTTTTAAAATATGCAAGAAAAACCAGGGCAGATTATATTGCGACAGGGCATTATGCATGTATAATAAAGCTTGATAACGGGCGTTATACAGTAAGCCAGTCTGTGGCTGGCAAAAAAGACCAGACATATGTGCTTTACGGGCTTAGCCAGGGCATGCTTAGACATACACTTATGCCAGCAGGAGCATATACAAAGGAAGAAATACGTATTATTGCAAAAAAAGCCGGTTTAAATGTAACAGATAAAAGTGAAAGCCAGGATATCTGTTTTATCCCGGATAAGGATTATGCGGGCTTTATTGAAAGAGTTACAGGAAAGAAATGTATTACAGGGAATTTTATTGATGAAAACGGGAATGTACTTGGAGAACATAAAGGTATTGAACATTATACAATAGGACAAAGAAAAGGGTTAAACCTTCCAGCAAAACAGCCATATTATGTTAAAAAAATTATCCCGGAAACACATGAAGTAGTATTAGGAGATGCAGAAAGTGTATTTACAGATACAGTACTTGCAGATAATGTAAATTATATGGCAGTTCCATGCCTTAAAGAACCACACAGGCTTATAGCAAAGATAAGGTATGCACATAAAGGGGCATGGTGTGAAGTTATCCCGCTTCCAGAAGGACGCTTAGAATGTCATTTTGATGAAAAACAGAGGGCCATAACACCAGGACAGGCAATAGTTTTCTATGAAAATGGTTATGTATTTGGAGGCGGCAGGATAATATAAAAACATATAATGGCAGTGCGATATATATGCACTGCCACAAAATTCCAATAGCTGCAAAGCAGCCTTTAATAATATCTGTTAATTTTTATCTGAATATAGAATACGCTGTATGCTTTTTGGTGAGAGAAAGTATTTTTCCGCAAGCTGTTTTATTGTAAAGCCGCAATCATAGTCATTTTTAATCTGCAAATTGCGGCATTTAAGCTCTTTGCGGGTTTCGGTCTGTTCACCCCAGTGGCGGCGTTCATTCTTGCGCCTTGGTATGTAAATGCTTTCACCTGCTACATATTCCTGTATCTGCTCAAGAAGTTCTGCTGGCAGGACTTCTTCTGCACGTTTATAGCCCATATTTGCCCTCCCCGGACCATGATGTTACAATATGGCAAGTACCGGCTATATGGTATTTATGGTAACCATTGTTATAAATCTTTTAAATCCGGTGCATGCCAGCGACAGAATATTTCTTTGTAAATTTATAGCCAAACTTTGTAAACATTACAAAACCTCCCTTCAGTTAAATATTATAGAATAAAAGTAAAGTATAATTAATAGTATAATGCATAATTCCTACCTTTCCAGGATTATCCCTGTGTTATACCAGACGGCTATTACTATTATAGCATTTGTAAAAAGAAAAGTCGATTCCTAAGAACTTTTAGAAAAAAGCTTGCGCTTTTTATCACTATTTTCACGGATTTTTTTATTCTTCCTATTTTTTTCCAAACTCTTCCAGAAAAATTTCTGTAGCTATATAATGCAATGCTTACATAAAACCAGGGCACACCACAGAGCAAAAAAGCAAAGTTAAATGATTTTCAGACTGGCTGGAATTATAACAGCCTGGTGCAAACATTGATATGCAAAGAACCAGCTACCTGTAACAGTATTGTATATAAAAATTTTCATAAATTTAAATAATGTGTAAATTTATGTTAAAGTTTTCCGGGAATGTGACGAAATATTTATTAGAAATCATACATGGTAGTGAAATAATCCAGCTAACAGGGATTAGCGTGGCAGGCATAGTGCTGTGTTATATGGAATACAAGCAGGAAAGGGGGCAGTACTTTTCTTGTTATATGATGCCGTACCATCATATAACGTAAAGACAATATGAGCGTGGCAGCTTTTATCCTTCACAGCAAAAGCCCTTGTCTTAATGGTAACTAATTGCATTTTTTCTCCCAGGCAGGGGACTTGTTGCCAGCAGGATAGCTGTACAAGGCGCTGCGTTAATATAAATAGTCTTGCCCTTTACTGCTGTAAACGGCGCTGGATAAGACAAACCCACTTTATGGTTTCTTTGGGTGAATTAATAATGACATACTTTATGCAAATAATAATTAAGGAGGTGTTCATTTATGACAATGAACAAAGTAATGAAAGGGACTGCATTAACAGCCCTCGCAGCAGCAACATGGCTTGCCGCTGGAACAACAGATGCATCAGCCGCTAAAGCAACAAATCCAATAGATATTAAAGATGTAACAGTTGATACATATAACCAGACTTTAACAGTAGATGTTGAAGAAGGAAAAGCGAAAGAGGTTCATATTGGTGTAGGTACATTTAATAAGAAAGGTACTGTAAAGGTTTCTGCATGGGATGTATATGAAGCAGGAGAATATTATAATTACGATTATGATGAAGATGGTTTTGGTGTATCTGGTATTGATTTATCTAAATTAAACAGCACAAAGGACAGCTATATTGCAGTTAAAACAGATAAATCAGACCCAGTTTATATTAAAGTTCCAGCAGCAGTAAAAGGACAGACAGCAAAGTACAATCCTGGTAACAACCATCTGGATATTACCAAAATTAAACAGGGAACTAGCAGTGATATAAAGCCTGAAACCCTTGACTGGGAGTATAGGACATCATATGGCAGTTGGAAGTATTTTAGCCCTTATTATATTGATAAAAAGGGTACAGTAATACAAGATGAAATTTTCCAGGAGTTCCAGCAGCAAGGTGCTTCTTTATATATAAGGACTTGTGCTACTGGTGGTAGATATTATGATGAAACTGAAAAAAAATATTATAATATGAAACCATCAGGAACTGTAAAAGATGCAAATGATAAAGGTTCAGATCCTGTTGAATATCCATTATATGAAAGTGGAAGCCTTCCAGGCAAGGAATCTAAAGTTTCTATTAAAAAGCAGGCGAATGGCCCGGCAGTTGGTGTAGATTATGCAAAGAATACTGTAAAGCTTGCTAAAGATGTAGAATTTAGGATGATTCTTGGTTCTGATTATTTTTCAACTGAACTTACAGGAGTTAAAGCAGACTCTAAAGTAGATGTTGAGAAATTCTTTGAAGCAACTACTAGTTCTTCAATAGCAAAGGCAGAAGCAGATGCAGCAACATCGGGTGTATTAGAAGTACGTAAAAAAGCTGATGCGGCTAAGAAGAAATCTGCATCTAAGTGGACAATCGTAAAGATTGATAAACCACAGGAAATGGCTATTAAAGCTGCTGATGCAAAGAACATAGATAAGGATAATGGTATTGTTACAACTAATAGTGCAGTTTCATTTACTGTTACTGGTGGCTCTGTTTCAGTAAAATATATTTACAAAGGTACTGGTGACAAAGCTAAATATAGTGATAAGGTAGAGATTACTAATAGTGACAGCAAGCTGGATTACCAGGTTGTAATTAAATCAAGTGTTCCTGCTTCTACTGATAAAGCGGTTACAGTAAAGAAAGGCAAGAGTGCAAAAGTTACAGCAAAGAAGGGTGATACTATCTATATCCGTGTAGCTGGTGACAAGAAAGAAAAACGTTTTGCAGGAAAGTATACAGTTGTTGCAAAAACTATCTATTAATTTATAAAATAATGAATACCTTAACTTAAGATAACCAGTTTTTATGGTAATAGTAATAAAACATAATTGCTGTTTCCTATTATAGTAAAGCAGCGCTGCCATATATTATGCTTTAATTATATATTGCTATAAACCAGCTGGAATAATTAAAACCTTACAATTTATAATTACGTTTTTGTTAAATAGATAAGGCGGCTGCCACCATCCATCCAAGGCAGCCGCCTTTATTTTATTTTCTTTTTGCAATACCAATTCCTCTGTTATATGTTATACCTATATTAGTTTCCTATGAACTTAAGCATAAATTTTATAATTAAAATATAAGTCCTACCATGTTGTATATACTGGCAGTATAAAAAGTTCTATATAACTAAAAACTGGTTATAAATTTTTAATTATTGTCTTTTATATGCCTTAGTATTTCAATAACTTCACTTTCTGTAAGCTGCACTTTCTGCGCAATCTCATTAGTATCAAGGTTCATTTCATAAAAGGCATAAACCATACCTTCCTTTTTGCCCTCTCTTTTGCCTTGTTCTATGCCCTGTTGTAATATTTCTTTATCTCTTTCCAATAATACAGGTTCCATAATTTCTAATAATGTTTTGCTCATATTTTTATCACTCCTTATTTTTTCTACAAGTTCCCTGTTTGCTTTTATAACTACTTCTAATATTGAATCGGCATATTCTTTATCCATTTTACCAGTCAGCTTGCTTACGCTTATAAGAAATTCTTTCAGGTCATATTCATTAAGTTTCCCTGAAAGGGAACACAGCCATCTGTGTTTTTCTTTGCCTAATTCCCTTGTAACAATTATCTGTACAGGGAAAAGTGCTATGCCGCCTGTTACATAGTATATGCCTTTATATGGGTTTGATATAACTGAACCATGTGCTTCAAGGTATTTGAAAAGTTTTAAGGGCCTGGCTTCACGTACCAGTGATATTGTAATATTTTCAAGTTTATGGCTGTCTTCTTTTTCTCCATATGCTTTAAAAAGACATGCATATCCAAGAACTTTTATATAGGTGTCTGGACTTAATGAATCATATGGGTTTTTATATTCTATTATATTGTATTCCTTAAAAATCTGGCATATTTCATTATTATTGTATGTATTTTGCCCACATGTGGCAAGAAGGTCTATTTTTATTGCACCAGTGTTTAATGTATGTTCTGCTTCAATTGTAATGCCATCTTTAGCTATTTCTAAACATATTGCAGCTTTAAACGGCGGATGCCACTGGATTTCTTTGTTTTGCATATTATGCTCTCCTTTACAGATTTTTTAAGACAGGCAGATGCTTTATAAATATTATAAATGTATAAAGGTTAAAATACAAGTATAAACCATTAATATCCGTATAACCTTTAATGCCTGGGTTGCGGCTTATCTTTTTTGATTCTTTCATTGCTTCAATGGCTTCTGGCTTAAATTTAGATTATATTTTTAATAATAATGTAAAACAGATGCTTGTTGAAGCTGCCAGCAAAATATGTGAATTATTCCATTATTCCTGCCAGTGCAGCAGCCTTTAATATTTATGCTTTTTGTTAAAAATATACAAAAATCCTATTTACATATTGACAAAATAGGTAATTAAGGTTATTATATATGCTATTAAATATATAGAGGAGGAAAGTATTATGGCAAAGAAGACATATGCAGATAGAAATTTTAAGTTTGAAACACTCCAGTTACATGTAGGGCAGGAAAGTCCTGATCCTGTTACAGATGCAAGGGCTGTTCCTATTTACCAGACTTCATCTTATGTATTCCATAATTCAGGGCATGCAGCAGACAGGTTTGCACTTAAAGATGCAGGAAATATTTATGGAAGGCTTACTAACCCCACAGAAGATGTTTTTGAAAAGAGAATTGCAGCACTTGAAGGCGGTGTGGCAGCACTTGCAACAGCTTCAGGCGCAGCAGCAGTTACATATACTATACAGAACCTTGCATTTGCGGGCGGGCATATTGTAGCTGCCAAAAATATTTATGGCGGTACATATAACCTTTTAGCACATACACTTACGGATTTTAATGTAAGTACAACATTTGTTGATCCATTAAAGCCAGAGGAATTTGAGGCAGCAATACAGGATAATACAAAAGCGCTTTATATTGAAACACTTGGCAATCCTAATTCTGAAGTTACAGATATTGAAGAAATTGCAAAAATTGCACATGCACATAATATACCACTTGTTATAGATAATACATTTGGTACGCCATACCTTATACGTCCTATAGAATATGGTGCAGATATAGTTATACATTCTGCAACTAAATTTATTGGCGGGCATGGGACAACAATAGGCGGGGTTATCGTAGATGCTGGCAAATTTGACTGGAAAGCATCTGGCAAGTTCCCGCAGTTTACAGAGCCTAATCCTAGTTACCATGGAATCAGTTTTACAGAGGCAGCAGGTGCAGCAGCATTTATTACAAGGATAAGGGCTATTTTACTGCGTGACATGGGTGCAACACTTTCACCATTCCATGCATGGATTTTTTTACAAGGGCTTGAAACATTGTCACTCAGGGTAGAAAGGCATGTTTTTAATACAATTAAAGTAATTGATTACCTTAAAACACAGCCTTTAGTAGAAGCAATCCACCACCCTTATGTATCAGAAGATAAAGAACAGCAGAGGCTGTATAAAAAATATTTTCCAAATGGAGGAGGTTCAATATTTACCTTTGAAATAAAAGGTGATGAACAAAAGGCAAAAGGGTTTATTGACCAGCTTGAGCTTTTTTCACTGCTTGCCAATGTAGCAGATGTTAAATCACTTGTAATACACCCTGCTTCAACAACACATGCAGAACTTAATGAAGAGGAAAAGGCAGAACAGGGGATTAAACCAAATACAATAAGGCTGTCAATCGGAACTGAAAATATAGATGATATTATTGAAGACCTGGACGAAGCATTTAAAAATATTTAATGCAAATCTTTTTAAGAAAATTTTACAGGGCCAGGGAAAACAGCATATATATAAGAAAATATTATAATAATAAAGCAGGGGGATTTAATATGTCTAAAATTTATAACGGGGCCGCAGGGCTTGTTGGTAATACACCACTTGTAAGGCTTCTGAATATAGAGAAAAAATATAAACTGGAAGCAAAACTTCTTGCAAAGCTTGAGTATTTTAACCCGTCAGGAAGTGTAAAAGACAGGATTGCAAAAGAAATGATAGAAGATGCTGAAAAAAGCGGAAAGCTTAAACCAGGTTCAGTAATTATTGAACCAACATCAGGAAATACAGGTATAGGGCTTGCAGCTATTGCAGCAGCTAAGGGCTACAAGTTAATAATTGTGCTTCCAGAAACTATGAGTGTGGAACGCCGGAATATTATTAAGGCATATGGTGCAGAAATTGTACTTACAGATGGAAGTAAAGGAATGAAAGGTGCTATAGAAAAGGCAGAAGAAATTGCAAACCAGACAGAAGAAAGTTTTATACCTGGCCAGTTTGAAAACCCGGCTAATCCTGAGGCACACAGAAAGACAACAGGGCCTGAAATCTGGAAAGATACAGATGGTGAGGCAGATATTTTTATTGCGGGCATTGGGACAGGTGGAACAATTACAGGTGCAGGCAGTTACCTGAAAGAAAAGAAACCAGGAATTAAAGTAATAGCTGTAGAACCACTGTCTTCCCCTGTACTTTCAAAAGGAGTGGCAGGAGCACATAAAATACAGGGAATAGGTGCAGGTTTTGTCCCAAAGACATTAGATACCAAAATATATGATGAGATAATTCCTGTAAGTGATGAAGATTCTTTTGCATATAGCAAAGCACTTGCAAAAGAAGAAGGCATACTGGCAGGCATATCATCTGGTGCAGCCTTATATGCTGCAATTAATACAGCAAAAAAAGAAGAAAATAACGGCAAAACAATAGTAGTATTGCTTCCAGACAGCGGTGACAGGTACTATTCAACACCATTATTTGCAAATTAAATTTAGCACCGTACTTTTAACCTCCTTTCCTTTTGGTCTGGAGGGTTTTATATACAGGAGGGTACTATGCCTGAAAAAAGTAAATTTTTAAATCTTAACATGGGCCTGGTTTGTGAAAATTATGTTATAATAGAAAACAGTGATATCAGCCTTTGGGAGTCAAGAGGGTTTGAAAGGGTAAAAAAATATCCTGTATTTAATTATACGCCATGCCCACAGGAAAGTATTATGCTTGGCAGGCCATTCTATATAGAGGAATTTGGAATAGAAAACTTTAAAAACAGCAAAGTACTTAATGTTAGTACAAGCTGCGGGGACTATGGAATGGGCGGTCCTGGATTTTTTGGCATTAAGTTACAAGGCAGTTATGGTATAAGATGGCTTGTATATTGTATATGGAACGGAGGGGAACATATATTGTTTAATGGCAGGGTTATTGAGTGCCACCCTTTATTTATGCCAAAATACAACCCCTGGATAGGACATAACAGATATAGGGAAGATATGGACAGGTTAAATAAAATGCTTTCAGATCTTATAATATCTGGCATTAAACTTACAGATACAGAAATAATTATTAATTTAAAAGACAGCAGTTTAGAAGAATATACAATATGTTCATACAAATATTCAGATTACTTCCCAGAACAGGCAGGGACAGGAAAGAAAAGAAATTCATTTGACAGTGGCACAATGAAAGACTACTGGCTTGTTACATATGATGGGACAGTTTTAAGCATATAATATAACAGATGGAGGATTAAATTATGGAACTTGAAATTATTCCAAAACAGGATAATATCCCAGTATATAACATGAAACAAATTAAAATAAAGCATATTGAATATTACCCGGCTTACGATGGCTGTTATGAAGAAGATGAAATTACAGAAGAACTGGTTTCTGGCATATTAAAACAAATACCAGAGGGCATTAATATTATATTGTCTTTAAACCCATATGGTGAAGAGGATATGTTTGAAATATTATGTAATGGTGAATGGCTTTCAACCGCTTATTCTTATTATAGCGAAGAAAAGCAGCAGGATATTGTATATTATTCATATAACCAAAGTTATGCAGGGACAGAAGATCTATCACCACTTGAAAGTGAAGGGCAGTCACCAGTTTACAAGTATATGGCTATTAATGATATTAAAGCAGGAGTAAAGGCAGCAGAATATTTTATAAGGACAGGCAAACTTTATCCTGGGATTGACTGGGCAAAACAGGCATAACTTTTAAATCCATATATATATAAGAACAAAAGTTTGTAAAACTAATATAATTATACAAATTTATGGTTGGCTTTTTACAGAAAATAAGATATAATAAGACTTGGAGCTTTATGTAAAAATGGTATTGTATGGAGGAGAATATGGAAGATAGTGTATTTGATGGTGACGCATTAATAAAAATGATACATTTGCAGAATCATGGCAAGCCGAGGATAGATATGTTAAAAGATGCTATTGTAAAAGCAGACCAGGCAGGGGACAACTACTGGAGAATGTATATGCGCTTTGATTATATTACAGAACAGTATTTTCATGGTGATGCTGCAAAGTGTGTCCCAGTTGTGCCAGAGCTTGAGAGTGTTTTTAAAGAAAACCCTGCGGCCGTTGAAAGGTATCCAGGGGATGAACTTGGCAAAGAGGCATATATTATGGCGGTTGAACTTGGTGTTGATACAATAGCATGTCTTCCGCAAGTTCCTCTTGAAGAATGGGACAAGCTGCTTGATGAACATTACAAGCTTGTAAAACAGTTTGGAATGGGAGAAAGGGCACATTACTGGCAGGTATTCTGGAAATGGATTTATATTGATTTAAATAAAGCAGAAGAAGCTTTAAAAAAGGCCTGGGCTACAGAAAAAGACTACAGGTTTGACTGTGAAGCATGTGAACATTCTTATGCTGCCCGCCTTTACCTCGAGATGGGACAGAAGGAAAAAGCAGATACATATGCAGAAAAAATTGAAAAAGACCTGCTAGATGAAACATGTGAAGGGGCACAGGCAAATATATGGTCTTTTTACTTAAAATATGCACTTTACAATAAAGATATACAAATGGCAAGACCATACGCAAGAAAATTATACAGGAAGCATAATAAAGACCAGGGGGATCTGGAGTATATGGGCCAGGTTTTACAATATTATGCAAATAAAAATACAGACAGGGGATTAAAACTGTTTAAAGAACGCCTTGAATGGACAACAGGGATGTGGAACCAGAGGTCAAAATTTTATTTCTATGCGGGCTCATGGGCACTCTTCAGGGAACTTTCAAAAGATAATAATACAATAAATATAGATTTATCTACAAAAGGATTTGAATGGTGGAAAGAAGATGGCGTTTATGAAACTGCTGTACTTGCAGACTGGTTTTATAAACAGTCTGTAGAAATTGCAGAAAGTTTCGATAATAGAAACGGCAGTGGTTATTATACAAGATACCTGGAAAGCGTATAAATTTAAAAATATAATAATGGTAATGGAGCTAATATGGATATATTTGACAGGAATGAAGCAATAAATGCAACAATAAAAATATTAGACAGGTATGGGATTAAAAATTCTGGTGACTGGTATAACCAGGACGAAGAGGAAGGGGCAGAATTATACGAAAATATAAAAGCAGAATTTGCTTGGAATTAGCAGAAGGCAGGGGATATTATGGAAGATTTAAAAGAAGAAGTTAAAAAGAAAGTAATGGAAGAAATCCATTATTTTTTTAAAGAAGAACATAACTTGGACTTAGGCTATATAGGGCAGGAGGATGTATATAACTTTTTTATGGAAACATTAGGAAGCTATGTATATAACGCAGCGCTTGATGACGCAAAGAAGTTTTACAGCCGCCAGTGGGAGAATACAGAGTCAGATTTTTATGCACTTTATAAAGAATAAATAATAACATAGAACAGGAACTATAACCATTCTAAAGAAACAGAAGAAATCTTTAAGAATAATTATAGTTCCTGCTTTTTATATTTTATAATATTGCAGTTTAACCTCATCAAGTAAGTCCCTACGCACCGATTTTTTGTGGAAACATAAGCAGCGTGTAGGGACTTACTTGTTTCAGTGGGAGTACAAGCTCCCACTGAAAAGCTGCGATAGCGGCTATGAGGTTATGAGCAAGTAGACAATGCCTGCTTGCAGGCATTGCAGATTGCGAATATCCGCTTGACTAAAATATTTTAATTTAACTTAAACTGTGTAACAGCGTCCAACAGGTCTTTAGAGTTATTATTTAATGTACCTGCATTATTATTTAAGTTTTTAACTGCATCCATCTGTGTCACAATAGTAGAAGATACCTGTGAGGTAGAAGCAGCAGCACGGTCTGAAACATCAGATATGCTTTGTATTGCAGAAAGTGTATGGTCTTTTGCAACAGACATCTGTTCAATTCCCTTTGTAATATCATCAAGGTTATCTGCAAGGTCTTCTATATGTTTATTAATTGTATTAAACAGGTTTACTGTAGTAACAAGTGCATCCTGCTGTGCGCCGACAATCTGCTCTGCGCGCCTTGCTGTTTCCACTGTAACTTCTGTCTGTGTGTTAATGCGTGTAATAATATCAGAAATCCTTCCTACTGCCTGCATTGACTCGTCTGCAAGCTTGCGTATTTCATCTGCAACAACAGCAAACCCTTTTCCAGATTCACCAGCGCGTGCTGCTTCAATAGAAGCATTAAGGCTTAAAAGGCTGGTCTGGTCAGAAATCGAACTTATTACTTCAACAATATTTTCAATAGTATTTGTTTCTTCATTTAACTTGCTTATGCCATTAATAACTGCTTCTGTAACTTCCTGTGTATCTTTGGAACGTTTGTTTAATTTATCAATAATATCAATTCCCTGCCCGGCGTAGACTTTTGTATCATGGGAAATAGTTTCAATGGCACTTGTGTTTGTAGTTAAAATATTAATTTTATCAGATAAATCTGCCATCTGTTCAAGGCATCTTTCAGCTTCTATTGCCTGTGATGAAGTTCCTGATTCAATCTCGGAAATTGCATTGCATATTTCATCAGAAGAAGCAACAAGCATTTCAGAAGTTTTTGTTACATTATCT
Organism: uncultured Lachnospiraceae bacterium; assembly: GCA_910586555.1. Lineage (GTDB taxonomy): Bacteria > Bacillota > Clostridia > Lachnospirales > Lachnospiraceae > Butyribacter. The sequence goes on along the minus strand of CAJUJY010000004.1, from coordinate 93,290 downwards.
GATGATGACTGTACAAGTGAACTAACCTGGTCTACTTTATCTAACAATACTTTCATATTGGAAATCATGCTGTTTATGCTTGTTCCAAGAACTCCAAATTCATCCCTTCTGTTTATATGTACCTTTCCTGTTAAGTCGCCATTAGCAGCTTTTTCAAGTACATGGGTTGCCTTATTAATTGCTTTATGTACATTAAATGCCAGGAAAAGTGCAATTAACAAAGCAATAATAATTGCTGTAATTGTAATTGCAATAGTCATATTACGTATTTCATAAGCCTGGTTTAGCATAACTCTCTGTGGTACAAGGCAGCATACACTTGAACCAGTATCTGAAATAGAAGAACATGTAAAAAGATATTTCTGTTTCTGGTATTTTACCATTTCCTGTGACTGTCCGCCAGATACTGCTTCCTTATGAAAATCCTGGCCTGAAAAAATATTTTCATTCTTCTCTGTATTTAAAAGCTCTGTACCATCTGGTGAAACATAGCCAATAATGCTTTCTTCGTCAAGTTCAAGGTTTTTAAGTACATTTGTAACAGCTTTTGCATTAATGTCAATTACAATATAGCCATCAAAGTTGGTAAATGACCTTACATAAGAAACAGCATAACGGCTTTTGTCAATATTTAACTGTCCGTCAAGTTCTGGATGTGAACTTATCCATATGCCATCTTCTGTATTATCTGTAACAGTTCCTCTAAAAGTATCATAAAAACCTGCTTCAATATCACCAGCAGAAGAAATTGCATCACCATAAGAACCAAATACAGAGATTGCCATTATAAATTCACTGGCGCTTGCCGCAGACTGTACTATATTATAAAGTGAACTCCAAAGCATATATTCATGTGGTTTGTCATTTTTATATGCACCACGGTAATAATTATAAAAATCGCTGTTATCAATGATTTTCTGTGCTTCAGAACTTACCTGTGACATTCCAAGTTCAAGATAAGTTGCAGTAGTATTTACTGTTCCTGCCATATTCTGTTTATACGAATTTAACATTGCAGTGGAAGAGCTGTTGTAAGAAACTACACCAAGCGCTATAATCAGGATAATAACAACCATAAAACCGGAAACCAGCCTTGTTGCAATACTGTTTAACTTGTTTAATTGTTTCATAATAACTCCCTCCTTAATATTTTCTGTTGTCTATGTAATCTGCCGCAGTATCTGCCGGGAAAATTTCTTCCAGTACGTAATTCTTTTTAGATATGGGATCCCCGTTCATTACTGTCTGTACAGCGCTGGCAAGGAGTTTCCCTGTAAGCGGGTTACATTCCATAACACAGTTAATCTTACCGTCTACCATTGCCTGGAAAGCATCATGTATGCCGTCAAATGAAACAATTACAATATCTTTTCCTGGTTTAATCCCGTTTTCTTCCATAACCTGTATAGCACCAAGTGCCATATCATCATTTTCAGCAATCAAAATATCAATATCCAGTTTTTTCTTAAGGATTTTTTTCATATTTTCAATACCGCCGTCGCGGTTAAAGTTACCTGTATCTTTGTATACAAATTTAAAATTACCTGCTGTATTTAACATTTCTTCAACACCTTGTGTACGGCCAACTTCTGCACTTGATCCAACTACACCCAGAAAAAGGGCAACATTAAACTGGTCTTTTTTTAAGTTAAGGGATTTCATATATTCAATAAGCCAGTCAGCCGCCTTGTAACCCTCAAGTAAAAAATTAGAACCAATCCAGCAGTTAAAAAGTGTGTCATCACTGGTTTCTACCATACGGTCCATAATAATAACAGGGATACCTGCTTCCTTTGCTTTTTTAAGGGTATCCTCCCATCCATCAGAAACAATAGGTGTAAAACTGATAAGGTCTACTTTCTGTTCAATAAAAGAATTGACAATCGAAAGCTGTTTGTCAAAGCTGTCATCTGCACATTCATAGATAAGGTTAATTCCATTTTCCTCTGTACAGTTCTGCTGGATAGATTCAACATTGGCAAGGCTCCATGCACTGCCAGTACCAGACTGTACATAACCTACGGTAACAAGCTTCTTATTTTCAGAAGTTTCACTGCTGCTGTCTTTTTGCGTGGAATCTTTTTTGCCACATGACATTATGGTAATAGCACATATGGCAAAAAGGAAACACGCAAGTACTCCTTTTAGTTTTTTTGTGTATTTCATACGTTCTCCTCTCTGGATTTATACATAATAAAAATATGTTAAATCCCCAAAAGCTTTATTTAGTAATAAAATTATACTATATTTGGTAAAATCATTCAAGTTTTTATAGCCAGAATTAAAATAATTTAGAACAATTATACAAAATAAGACCAGCTTTTGTTTTTTGTCGCTTTTAAGGCGTCCATTTTATTTAAAATCCATGTTAATATAATACAACAAATTAAGAAGGGGAGTGGTTATTATAACAGGAAATGGAAAAAAGAAGTATAAAGTGGGAATGTTTGGTGGTAAGTTTATGCCATTCCACAAAGGACACTTTTATTGCATTGATGTTGCTGCCTCGCAGTGTGAAAAAGTATATGTATTAATGTTTAGCGGCGGGGAACAGGAGATGGAAATATTATTACAGAACCCAGGGGAAGTCTATTTAAGTAAAGAAGACAGGCAAAAGCATATAAAACTTGCAATAAAAAAGTATGATAATACAGAGTTTCATTTAATTGATATTACAAAATGTAAAAATCCTGATGGTACAGAAAACTGGGATATGGAAACACCCCTTGTACGTGCAGCCTGTGGCAGGATAGAAGCAGTATATGGAAGTGAACCTTCCTACAAAGCATACTTTGACAGGGCTTATCCTGAAGCAGAATATATACTTGTTGATGTTAAGAGGAAGCACTACCCGGTTAGTGGGACGGCAATCAGGAATATGGAAAACTGGAAGGAGAGAAAACTATGGATAATTTAAAGAAATCATTCAGGAATTTAAGCCTGCCTGAATGGATAATGGCAGGAATAATGATTATTATTGCTGTTTCTGTAATGGTACAGTCTTTTATAAACCCACAGGGAAGCAGTAATCCTGCCTGGCTTGATGTTATTAATTTTATAAGTGCAGTCTGTGGCGTTTTCTGTATATTTTTCTGTGCAAGGGCAAGCATATCAAACTTTGGGTTTGGGCTTGTAAATACAGTTGTATATATAATCTATCTTGCATACTGGAAAATATATGGTACAATGTGCCTTGAAATATTTGTTTATTTTCCAATAAATATTGTTTCATGGGTTTTGTGGGCAAAGCACAGGGACAGTGAAAGAAAAGAACTTACAATGGCAAAAAGGCTTAAACTATGGCAGGATTTTGTTATACTTATAGTAGTGCTTTTATCCGCATGTATTTACCATAGCATACTTGCAAAAATTGGCGGCAATGTTGCCTGGCTTGATGCATTTACAGTAGCTATAGGCATTATTGCAACTTTGCTTGAAATGTACAGGTACAGCGAGCAGTATATTTTATGGATTATCACAGATATTGTTGCAGTTGCAATGTTTATAGTACATTTTGACCCTGTATACCTTACAAAAAAGAGCATATATTTAATAATGGCAGCCGTTGGTCTAATTAACTGGTGCAGGCTGAACAGGGAACGCAACCTGGAAAATGCTTAATATTGTATAAAGTTTTATAAATTTCTTGATCATAAAAGTATTTTATACTATAATTTTACTTAAACAGCCAGGATATTGCAGCATTATACTTTTAAGCTTTTCTTGGTTTTAACCTTATCAAGCAGCCTTTGGCTGCTTGAAATGCGGATTGCGGATATCCGCTTGACAGGTGCCTGGTTTGTTTTGGCACTATAAAGGCATATTTTTATGGAAGAGGGGGATATATATGAGATATGAATTAACTAAAGAACTTGAAACAGGAAATACAATAATTGATGGTGAGCACTCTGAACTTTTTAGAGCAGTAAATAATATTCTTGATGCATGCAGCAAAGGGCAGGGGCGCAATATAATAGATTCTGCAATAAAATTTCTTTTAGTTTATGTAGACAAACATTTTGCACATGAGGAACAGCTCCAGAATGATAATAAATACCCGGATATAGAAAATCACAAGAAATTCCATGAAGGTTACAAGAAACAGTTAAAGGAAATTGCTTCACAAATTCCTGCTGGTAACCCTTCGGTTGCTGACCTTGCCAGACTGAACGGGCATATTGCAGTACTTATAAACCATATACGTATTGAAGATAAAAAACTTGGTAAGTTTTTAAACAAATAACAGCAGCATTAAAACATTATACATAATAAAACAGGCTGTAAATTAATTATATAAACTTGTAAAGGTTATTAACAATAAGAGGCAATACAGATGTATTCCCTCTTATTTTTTTATATACAACTTTTAAACTGGTACGTGCCATTTTATAGATGTTATTTTTAAAATTATATTCTAAAATTCGACATTGAAATTTGTTGAAAATGTATAAAATTATTTTAGTAATAAAAACCTGCTTTACTAAACAATAAGTTTAAGTTATTATATATTTAATCCTAAATATAAATTGTACGTTTATAATTTTATAGGTATTTACAGAGAGGAAAATAAATGGATGTCTGGTGTATACACGCCAGAAGATTGGAGGAGAATTTGAAAATTGCCTTTTGGAGTAATGTAAGAGGAAGAAGCGGGGTAACTACCAATATGGTATGTATTTCTGCACTGGCGGCTATAGCAGGGGCAGGGAAAGCGGTTTTATTAGAAAACCACTACAGCTGCAAAGGCATAGCCAGTATTATTCTTCCATTTGGACAGGTTGAGCAGCTTAAAGAAAGTGGAAGATATTATAACAGGGATGGGATTGAATATGTGCTTAAAGGCCTGTATTCAGGGAAAAACGGGGAAGAACTGTTACGCCATGCAGCAATACCTTTGTTATATACAAGCATGTATTACCTCCCGCAAAGTTATATTGTAAATAAAGAAGTATTTAATTATGAATTCAGCCTTGTTTATAAAAAGCTGTTTTATAATCTTGAAACTTTTTCAGATAATGTATTTATAGATACAGAGCGTAATGAAAATTTAAGTTCCAGTGCAATCTTAGCGGAGGCAGACCTGGTAGTTGTAAATCTTGTCCAGGACAAAGCAGCCCTAAGGGAGTTTTTTGATAATTATTCATCTATACAGGAAAAATCTGTTTATCTTATTGGTGCATACCAGCCTGAACTTTTATTTAATTACCGCAGGATATGTTATGAATACCATATCCCGAAAGACAGGACTGGAATTATTCCCTATAATATTGAACTTTCAGAAGCTATGTCAGAAGGACGTATATTACAGTTCCTTAACCGTAATTATGAAAAAGCATCTGGCAGGGACAATGATTACTTTATGCGTTATTGTAAAAAATCTTCTATGATGGTCAGGAAAAATCTTATAAATCTCCGTAAAATCAAAAAAGAAAGAGAAGCAAAAAGTTATATTAATTTTAACCCATATGCACTCTGACTATTCTCCACGGCAAGCAGTGGAAGTTTTAACTGATAACATTTTACAGTAACCATACACCATTTCCAGGCTTTAGAATATTGTCTTTAAACATATTTTAATATATTAAGTATTTATAGTCAATACCAGAATTTTAAAATGATAGTGTAGCTTTACGCCTGTGGAAACCATAAAATTTCTTTATAATTGACAAAACAGTTTATAGCCATATGTAGTTCCATAAATTTTGTGCCTGTACTTGACATAGATAGTATAAAGATATAATATAGTTTTAATAACTATATCAGGAGGTATTTAAAGTGGAACTTAAGGAATTAGTTATAAGGGATTTAGTAATAAAATATCCTATAATACAGGGTGGAATGGGGGTTGGCATAAGCAGGTGCAATCTTGCAGGTGCAGTTTCAGCAAATGGAGGACTTGGCATTATTTCTACAGCACAGATAGGATATGATGAGCCAGGTTTTGAAAAAGACCAGAACAAAGCAAATATTTGTGCCATACGTAAACATATTTTAAAAGCAAAAGAAATATCAGGCAATAAACCTGTTGGTGTAAATATTATGGTTGCGCTTAAAGATTATAAAGAACATGTAAAAGCTGCTGTTATGGCAGGAGCAGATGTTATAATTTCAGGGGCAGGGCTTCCTGTGCACCTTCCAGAATATACAAAAGGTTCTAATTGTAAAATTGCACCTATTGTTTCCTCTGCCAAAGCCGCAAAGGTTATATTACAGAACTGGCTGAAAAAAGCAGGAAGGGCAGCAGATTTTATAGTAATAGAAGGACCAGAAGCAGGAGGGCACCTTGGCTTTAAAAAAGAGCAGGTAAACCAGGTTACAAAAGAAGATTATGAAATAGAAATCAAAGCAATTATGGAAACTGTAAAGGAATTTGAAGAAAAATGCGGGCAGGAGATACCTGTAATTGTAGCAGGGGGGATATTTAACCATGATGATATCTGCCATGCTATATCATTAGGGGCATCAGGTGTACAGATTGCCTCACGTTTTGTTGCTACAGATGAATGTGATGCAGATATAAAATATAAACAGGCTTATGTAAATGCAAAAAGTGATGATATTACAATTATAGACAGTCCTGTAGGAATGCCAGGCAGGGCATTAAAAAACAAATTTGTACAATATATAGAAAATAATAAAATCCCTGTAAAGAAATGTTTTAACTGCCTGGCAAAATGCAATCCGGCAGAAGTGCCATACTGTATAACAAAGGCACTTATAGATGCAGTACGTGGTGATACAGAAAACGGGCTGGTATTTGCAGGGGCAAATACAGGCCGTATAGATAAAATAGTGCCAGTGCATGACCTTATTGAAGAACTGGCTGGACATACAAAATAGAAGCAGGTTTATAAATTTTACAAAACTTATAATATTTAAATGCATGGAATATAACTGACAAGTTATCCCATGCATTTTTATGTTATTTTATAGAAGCCAGTTTTTATGTTTAAAAAACCCTGAGTCTTTACATAAAGGTTAAAAAGCTGTATAATTAAAAAAATATATAGTCCGGCAATTTACTACTATTAAGAAAGACCCATAGCAACAAGTTTTTTATACCAGCAGGCACCTGGGGCGCCTGTTTATGGAGGAAATTATATGAATATAATTAAAAACTTTTTAAAGGGGACAGGCTGTTTAATACATATTATAACAGGCACTATAATTAGTTACCTCGGTGTTTTATGCAATATAGCGGGCGCTGTTATGGGCATACTTGCATCTGTTATTACAGTCTGCATTATTGCAGGCATATGTGTGTATGTTAAAGTCCTTCCTATGTTTACTGAGGCAAGGGAAGTTGTATTTGATAAAATGGCTAACCTTAGTGAAGAAGATTTTATTATGAAAGAGGACACCATAGTTTATGACTATAAAGGCAATGCTGTAGGTTCTGTTAATGCAGGCCAGTATAAATACGTGCCAATTAACGATATTTCACCATATATTTATGATGGCTATATTGCTGTTGAAGACAGGCGTTTTAAGACACATGGCGGTGTAGACGTTGTTGCTACCCTGCGTGCCGGCATTTCACTTCTTAAGAACAATATGCACATTACGCAGGGCGGAAGTACCATTACACAGCAGGTTATTAAAAACAACCTTCTTACACAGGACAAAAGTTATACCAGAAAAATAGCAGAAATACTGCTTGCACCAACAGTTGAAGCTAAATTTACTAAAGCGCAGATAATGGAATTTTACTGTAACAGTAATTATTATGGCTACAGATGTTATGGCGTGGGGGCTGCCAGCAGGTACTACTTCGGAAAGGAAGCATCAGAACTTGAACCACATGAAGCAGCACTGCTTATAGGAATTTCTAATAACCCTTCTGCATATGACCCTGTTATAAACCCAAAAGATTCCCTTAAAAAAAGAAACAGGGTTTTAAAAACAATGTATAATGAAGGTGTGATTAATAAAAAGGAATATAACTCTGCAATTAAAACTAAAATAAGGGTTAAGCAGTATACAACAGATGGCAAGAATGAAAATTATGTAGTAAGTTATGCAATACACTGTGCTGCCAATGCACTTATGGAGAAAGAAGATTTTAAATTCCAGTATATTTTTAAAGACAAGAAAGATTATAAAAATTACAGGGAAAAATATTCAGAGGTGTATGGGGCTAAATGTGAGGATATACGTTCTGGCGGTTATAAGATTTATACATCAATAAATATGAAGAAACAGAAAAAACTCCAGAAATCTATAGATAACGGGCTTGCATACAGTACAGAAAAGGATTCTGAAACTGGCAAATATGCATTACAAGGTGCAGCAGTATGTATTGACAATGAAACTAATTATGTTGTGGCAGTAGTAGGGGGACGTGGCAAAAATGATGAATACAACAGGGCATACCTTTCTGCCAGGCAGTCGGGAAGTTCAATAAAACCTCTTATAGATTATACACCAGGCTTTGAATCGGGAGTTTATTCACCATCTACTATTGTAAATGACCATAAGTTTGAAAACGGGCCTGAAAATGCAGGTGGGACATACCACGGCAATATAAGGTTAAGGGAAGCCGTTGAAAGGTCACTTAATACTGTTGCATGGCAGGTACTTGAAACAATTACACCAGATTATGGCCTTTCTTATCTTGAAAAACTGCATTTCCGCAATATAAGTTATATAGATAATGACAATATGGCACTTTCACTTGGAGGTTTTACAGAAGGCGTGCGTGTTGTGGATATGGCAAAAGGCTATTGTACACTTGCCAATAATGGCAGTTACAGTGACAGGACATGTATAAGGAAGATAGAACGCGTATCAGATGGCATAGTATATAAAAATAATAACCAGAAAACACGTGTTTTTTCAAGGGACGCCGCATGGATGATGACAGATGTGTTAAAGGGTGTGTTAAGAGAACCTTATGCTACAGGCAGGGCACTTAAACTTGATGGCAGACATATATGCGCAGGCAAGACAGGTACTACTAATTCAAGCAAAGATGTATGGTTCTGTGGTTATACAAAGTATTATACAACAGTAGTATGGGCAGGGTATGATACACCAAGGGCAATGCCAGGCGCTTCAGGTGCTTCGGTCCCTGGCGTAATCTGGAAAGACTATATGGACCAGATACATACAAATCTTGAACCGCTTGATTTTGATATGCCAGCTACAATACGCCTTGCAGAATATGACAGTAAAGGCAATATAATTGAAGGCACAGCAGTAACACCAGAAGACGGACGTACAGAAGGCATGGATTATTTTTCAACAGTAATCCTTGAAGAAAAGGCAGAAGATGCAAAGCTTTTAATGGATAAGGAATACCAGAAAGAAGTCCAGAAAGAAGTTAAAGCATTTGAAAAAATTACTATTAAAAACCTTGCAGGCTATTATGAATTTGAGGATAAATATATTGAAGCCAGGAATATGGTTGCCAATATTGTTGATGATGATGTAAGGAAAAGTTTTACAAAACGTCTTAAGAATAAATATAATTCACTAAAAAAAGAAAGTGAAGAATGGGCAAAAGTTGTAAAAGCATATGAGAAACAGCAGGCAGAGGAAAATGAACGTATGGCAGAAGAGGCACAGCACCAGTCAGAGGCAGCCAGAAAGGATTATGAGCACAGGACTGCCGTAAACCTTGCCAAAACAAGGATAAAGCGCCTGCATGGACACCAGTACCAGCCTTCCAATATGGAAGAACTTATTAAAGCTGCAAAAGAAGCACTAGATGCATGTTCTGGTTATAGTGAATATAATTCTTTAAAAGAATTATATGAGCAGTATAAGGAAGAAATAAAGTTGCTTCCTACATATGAAGAATATGAAAATCCTGTTGTAAAGAATACACCTGTGCCTGAAGAACCACAGGAAGAACCAGATGAAACAGAAGAGCCGGAAGTTTAAGCAGACAAGCATTAAAGAGAGGAGGCTTTTTATGGAGGGTTACAAAAAGGAGGGCAAGGAAGGCAGAATGTCCCTTGAAGAAGTTCTGGAACTGTATAACAGGCCGGAGGATAAAGATATTAATAGTTTTAATATGGATATTACTGATATAGAAGAACCAGACAGGAAACCAGTAAGGATTACTACACCAGTAAAAGTTGTTATCCCAGAAAATGGGCAAATGGAATATGATGACAAAGCTCCTGTAATATCAAAACCAGTAGTAAGAAGGCACAGGAAAGTAAGCCTTGCAGAAGCAAGTTCCTGGTTCCAGACAATATGCTGGCTTAATATACCTGTATTTGGTGTTATATATATGTTTATACTTTTAATAAGGAAAAGTACACCAAGCCATAAGAAAAATTTTATAACCGGGTATATTATGTATAAAATATTAGTATGGCTGCTTGCAATAGTCCTTGTATACTGGCTTTATAAAACAGGGCTTGGGTTTATTGAAGGAATGCTTGGATATATTACATAATTATTGTATAAAATATTAATAACAGCCAGGAAATATAAGCTTATCCGTAACCTTGCCACTGCTTTGCAATATTGCCAGAAACTTGTGCCAGATAAGCAAAGCAGCAATAAAGTTAAAAATACCACAGATATTTAACCCACCGCTTAAGAAGCGTGAATTTTAAAGTACTGGTTTAACCTCATTAAGTAAGTCCCCCGCTTCTTAAGCGGTGGGTTTGGTTTACCAGGGCTTACTTAGTCTGGCAGGGGTTCAAGCTCCTGCCAGACTGCCGCAAAGCGGCAATGAGGTTGTTTTGCAAGTGGGCAAGTAGCCAATGCCTGCTTGCAGGCAATGCGGATTGCGAATATCCGCTTGACTTAGGTTAAAACACACGTTTCTTAAGCAGCAGGTTTTGTTTATAAGGATTTTAAAACCAGCAACGGGGTTGTTTCCAGTGGTACAAATATATATTAAAGTAATACAAAAATGGAGGTTTTATATGAGAAAGACAAAGATTATATGTACACTTGGGCCATCAACTAAGAAAGATGGAATCCTGCGTGAACTTATGTTAAATGGCATGAATACCGCAAGGATTAACTTTTCACATGGAACAAGGGAAGCACATCTTGTAACAATTAACGAAGTGAAGAAAATGCGTGAAGAATTAAACCTTCCTGTTGCAATACTTCTTGATACAAGCGGCCCGGAAATAAGGCTTGGCAACTTCATTGAAGGAAAAGCAGAACTTTGTGAAGGGGAACTTTTTACACTTACATCAAGGGAAGTGGAAGGCACAAAGGATATAGTTTCCATAACATACAAGGGGCTTCCAGGGGATGTAAGCAAGGGTACAATTATACTTATTGATGACGGGCTTATTAAAATGGAAGCTGAAGAAGTTACAGATACAGATATTGTCTGCCGTATACTTAACGGGGGGACTGTATCAGACCATAAGGGGGTAAATGTACCTAATGTTAATATAAGCATGCCATATATTAGTGAAAAAGACAGGCTTGATATAATATTTGGCATTGAAAATGATGTCGATTATATTGCAGCATCATTTGTAAGAAGTGCAGATGATGTATTGCAGATAAGAAAAATATTTGAAGAAAAGAACTGTAATAATATTAAAATTATCTCTAAAATAGAAAACAGGCAGGGTGTTGACAATATAGATGAAATACTTAATGTTTCTGACGGAATAATGATTGCAAGGGGTGATATGGGTGTAGAAATCCCGTTACAGGAAGTGCCTGTAATCCAGAAAAAAATTATTCATAAAGTTTATAATGCAGATAAAATAGTAATTACTGCAACACAGATGCTTGAATCCATGATGAAGAACCCAAGGCCTACAAGGGCAGAGGCAACAGATGTTGCCAATGCAATATATGATGGTACAAGTGCCATAATGCTGTCAGGTGAAACTGCTGCCGGAAATTACCCTGTAGAAGCATTAAAGACCATGACAAGCATAACAGAATGTGCAGAAGAAGATATTAATTATGATAAAAGATTTAAAGTGCTTGATAAAATGGATGAGCCAGATGTGACAGATGCAATATCACATGCAACATGTATGACAGCAATAGATATTAATGCCGCAGCAATAATTACAATTACAAAATCAGGTGGGACAGCACGGCTTATTTCAAGGTACCGTCCGTATTCACCAATAATAGGGTGTACGCCTTCAAAGAAAACATATTACCAGATGGGCTTATCATGGGGTGTAATGCCTGTTATGATTAAAGAAGAAACAGACACTGAAGAATTGTTTAAAAATTCCATGAAAGCGGCACAGGAAAGCGGATATATAGAAAAAGGCGGCCTTGCAGTAATAACAGCGGGCGTGCCGCTTGGAATATCAGGGACAACAAATATAATAAGGGTAATAATGGCAGAGTAGGATAATATTTGTTTTAAGGTTTATTGATGAAGTTCCAGTAAATATCAATATCATAATTGTTTCCTATTTCAATTTTTTTAATAAAACTATGTAACAGAAGTTCTTTATAAAACGGGCTGCAATCCTTGTTATATTTTGAAGGGTGGATTAAATCCTGCCAGTCATTGGTATTACAATTACAATTTAAAAGTTCATTATTTATTTTTTCCAGGCAGATTTTAAAAAGGGTATCTGTCTGGATTTTTTTAATTTCACCAGAACCACAGTGGTTACAGCACAGAAATTCTTTTTTCCTTCTGCCAGAGCATAATGCTTTATGGCAGGTTTTGCATTTAGTAATTCCATGGAAAATATGGCGTCTGCCCTTTTTGGAACTTGCGCGCCTGTTTTCTTTATTAGCTTTATTATAAAGCCAGACAGGGATAATTGCTTTATGTTTTCCTTCCGAAGTCCTCCAGCAATTTTTTGGAAGCTTTGTGCCTGATTCATATTTATGCCATACTTTAAGCCCTGTATAAAACGGGTTATTAATTACAGACCATACATAAGAAGGAGCCCATTCTGAATACTTTCTTCCAGCAAAACAATTTTCATTATTTAATATACCAGCAATTTCACGACAGTTAAATCCCTCTGCGGCAAGGGTGAAAATCTTCTGCACTATTAAAGCCTCTTCTTCATTTGTTTCTATTATAATGCCATCTTTGCCAGAAACTTTAATATACCCAAAGGGTAAATTTGCAATACAGTAACTGCCAGCTTCTTTTTTAGCAGCCAGTACACTTTTTACTTTATGGGAAATATCTTTACAGTAGTATTCATTAAAAAGGCTTTTAAAAGAAGAAACAAGCCCAGGGCTGTCTTTAGCGCTGTCGTAGCAGTCAGTTACAGAAATAAATCTTACACCATATAAAGGAAATATTTGTTCAAGAAATTCCGACATTAAAATATGCTCCCTGCTAAAACGGGAAAAATCCTTAACAAATATAGTATTAACTTCACCAAGTACAGCCTTTGCAACCATTTTCCGGAAAGCCGGGCGCAGGCTGCTTCTGCCACTGTAACCATCATCAATATAAATCTGTATGCTGTCCCTTTCCATAAAACCATTACCCCCATCAGCAGGAAACAGGGCAGCAGCAGCATAAAGCAGGTTTAACTGGCCGTTAATACTGTTGCTTACAGGATTATTATGTTTATCTGCCTTAGAAATACGTGCATAAAAAGCGGTCTTGCCATGCATAATTATAATTCCTTAAATAAATATATTTTATAAATATATGTTACATAATACATATAAATACATGCATAAACTTTTTAACTAAAAACAGCAAGAATTCTCCCGCTTCTTTAAGTGGGAGATGAATTGCGTTTCTTGATACTGTCTAAATATTTACGTAGAGCCAACTCTATAATCTTAGTTATTGGTATCATGCTTGTATTAGAGTATTCCCTTAGTTCACTTAGCAGGTTTAGTGGTAGTGTAGTTGGTATTCCTTCTCTATTTTTTAGTACCATAATTATTTCTCCTTTTATTTATTATATATTGCAGTATAAAATGATATAACTATTGACGCAGATTATATAATGTGATATAATATTATATATTGCAAAGAGAGATAGTAATTATGTTAAAAGCTTATAAGTATAGACTTTACCCAGATAAAGAACAAATAGAATTTATAAATAAAACTATTGGCTGTGCTAGATTTATCTACAACAAAATGTTAGGTGATAAGATAGAATATTACAAAGAAACTAAAAAAATGTTAAAGAATACACCCAGCCAATACAAAAAGGAATATGAATGGTTAAAAGAAGTGGACAGCCTTGCACTTGCAAATGCTCAAATGAATTTAGATAAAGCTTATAAAAACTTTTTTAGAGATACAAAAGCAGGATTTCCAAAATTCAAATCTAAGAAGAAAAGCAGCAACAGCTATACTACTAATAACCAAAAAGGTACAGTATATATTGAAAACGGATATATCAAAGTACCTAAGTTAAAAACTAAGATAAGGATAAAACAGCATAGAAATTTTGTAGGAGAAATTAAAAGCTGTACTATATCTAAAACAAAAACCAATAAGTATTATATTTCAATACTAGTAGATATTGATATAAAACCATTACCTAAAAGAGATAATAAAGTTGGGATTGACTTAGGTCTAAAAGAATTTACTATATGTAGTGATGGATACAGAGTACCTAATCCTAAATTTCTAAGAAGTACAGAGAAATGCATAAAGTTCTTACAAAGAAGTCTGTCAAGAAAGCAAAAAGGTAGTAGCAATAGAGATAAAGCAAGATTAAAGTTAGCTAAGGCATATGAGAAATTAACTAACCAAAGAAAAGATTTCTTACATAAGTTGTCTGCAAAACTAATAAACGAAAACCAAGTACTAGTTATAGAGGACTTAAAAGTAAGCAATATGGTTAAAAACCATAAACTGGCTAAAGCAATATCAGAAGTATCATGGTATGAGTTTAGGACATTATTGACTTATAAAGCACAATGGTATGGCAGAGAATTGATTATAGCACCTGGTAATTATGCTAGCAGCCAGCTATGCCATGTATGTGGATATAAGAACGCAGATGTTAAAAACTTAGGTCTTAGAGCATGGAAATGTCCATGTTGCAATACAGAACATGACAGAGATATGAACGCAAGTTATAACTTGCTAAAACTAGCCATATAAAAGTGGTATTACTTAGAGGTTGGAATAACCTTGATAGCCTAGGTAAACTTGCACCAGCAGGTGTATTGGCTAGGAAGCCCACACTTCTATTAAGTGGGGGTAGTTCACAATGGATTGTGGATAAATAAGGGATAATTTATAGTTATCCTGTATTGGGTTTTTGTATTTTTGTATGTACTAAAGGTTGTATACATGCAACAGTTTTATATATTTTCTGTAGCAGGCACGTTCCCATTACGATAGGCGCGCAACACTATATATAGTGTTAGCAGTGCATAGGGTCTGTAAAACTACCAGACCCAGGCACTGGTGGCGCTATAGTGCCTTTTACAGAAAATATATAAAACTGTCTGCATGTTACTACGTTCCGTGGGAATTAAAAGTTTTCTTGCTTGTATTTTAACTTTTTGATAAAATTTTATATTTATCTGGAAGACCTTTATATTCCATGTAAAAGATACTTTTGCACCGTTATTAAGCACTGTTATATGTGCAAGTGTAGCACAATGCCAGTCAAGCGGATATTCACAATCCGCTTCGCCTGCAAGCAGGCATTGGCTACTTGCCCACTTGCAAAACAACCTCATTGCCGCTTTGCGGCAGTCTGGCAGGAGCTTGAACTCCTGCCAGACTAAGTAAGCCCTGGTAAACCAAACCCACCGCTTAAAAAGTGGGGGATTTATTTAATGCCATTAAACCAGATAAATCCACAGGAAATATTTATATAAGCTGCCAAAACGTATATTACCTGGCAAGTTCCAAATGTGCTTCCAATGGACAGATGTACGCAACCGCCGGTGTTTAAGCCCTGTCTTAAATGCTTCAAAGAAGTTTTTTCTTTGAAGCATAAGGGCTTTATGCACCGCTGCGTGTAAGTCCAAGCGCAAGCGGGCTGTCCATGGGACACTTTGGAACTGCCAGGGCATAAAAACTTCTATATATACAAACCCTTTAAAACAAACCATAGATAACTATAAATTATCTTTTGTTCATACACAATTAAAAATTTATGAAACAGCCATAAGATTATTGTATTTTACTATGGAAAAATAAATGTGAAAGTGGTATAGTTAATAAAATAACTTGGGATTGTGTGTGGCAGATGTACTTATTATATATAACATTAATAAACTGCACTGGCAGGAATGGAGAGAAAATGATAATTGACAGGGAAGATATGCTGGAACTTACAAGGCGCATGACTGTTAAAAGAAATTCTTTTACAAGGATTGCAGGGTGTTACATAAATAAAGATGGTGGAAATGATGGTACTTTTAATATACATTTCCTGGATTTAAAGTTAAAAGAAAAAGAGGATAATTTAAAACTTGCCAAGGCAGTCCCTTTTTCAGCTACTAATATTAACCTTAAGGGTTATGGCTTTAGAAAACAGAACGAGGTAAATGGAAGTACATGGCAGCTTTTAATGGGCATGAAAGACTGTGGGCTTAAAAATGATGCACTTATGGAAGTTTTCTATGATTTAGTGGCAAAGCATTATAAAACTAATAAAGATTATGCTATATTTGTATTCCATGACTGTTATGATGTGCCAGTTAAGGCAGCAGATAAAGAACGGCTTGGTGAATCTGAAGAGGTTTATAATTATATTATATGTGCAATATGCCCGCTTACAGGTGGTTTTGAACCAGGAGAGCCGGAAAGCGGCTTTTTGTTCCCGGCATTTACAGGCAGAAGCAGTGATATACACCATATTGCTGTATATAATGCAGATGCCAGTAACCCACATACAGAACTTGCTGCTAGTATATTAAAATGCAGCCAGGATTTATAAATGCAGGAAGATAAAACGCAAAATAAAAAAATTGCAAATATTTAGAAAAAGTTATTGACAGAACCAGATTTATGTTGTAATATATGTATCGTGCTTGTGGGAAACAAGCACGATACAATTTGCACGAGTGGCTCAGTGGTGGAGTACCGCCTTGCCAAGGCGGGGGCCGCGGGTTCGAATCCCGTCTCGTGCTTGCTTTCTGGGATTACCTGGAAGCTTACAATTATATATTTTAATTATATATTTTTCTGCCAGTGTTAAGACAGTTACAGTTTTATATTATTTATGGTACATTTAAAGCTGCTGGCATTTTATAATTATATAATGTAAGTATATAGTTGTGTAATTATATTATATATTATATATGCACGAGTGGCTCAGTGGTGGAGTACCGCCTTGCCAAGGCGGGGGCCGCGGGTTCGAATCCCGTCTCGTGCTTATTTTTTTATGTTGCCAGGGTTAATAAGTTCTTTTGCTTTTTTACCGCTTATATGCTTTATTGCAAGCTCAATTATACAAAAGCGTTCCCATTCATTATTAATAACAGACTGCATTTTATTTTCTTCTTCTAAAGGTGCATATTTAACAGCAAGTTCTTTTATTGCTGCCATTTTTTTATCTTTATCTTCTACTATATGTATTTCCCCAAATACAATTACACTGCTAAAATATGTAGTATATTCCAGAGGCATTACATTATCACTTCCTATAACACAAAAAGAAGCTTTAGGAAATTTCTGTATTAAGCTGGTTTTATGTCCTGTTAATGCGCTGTGGAAGTAAATAGAACTGCCACTGTATACATAACTTAATGGTACAGCATATGGAAAGCTGTCACCGCCAGACAAGGCAAGTACACCAGAAGTGCCATTTTTTAAAATATTATTACATTCATCTAATGTTAATAACTGGCGTTTTCTTCTCATTTCATAAAACATATTTTCTCCTTTTTCTGGTTAATGGGGTTAAAAAATTATAAATTTAACAAAAACCAATAACCAATTTAACAAATTTTAATATTATATATCAGATGGAAGATACTGGCTGGCTTTTATAGTAACCGCTGTTTTATATTATACAATTTTTTTGTGTAAGTCAAGTGGATATCTTCAGCCTTTATTGCTGCCTGGCTGTTTAAATCCTGCCAGAAAGAGCTTGGCTTTTTTAATAATTTAAATTTGTAAATGCGCAGATAGTAGCGCAGAAAAGGGGTTAAATATGACGCATCTGCTTTTAATAATAATTTATATTGCATTTATAAGCATGGGGCTTCCTGACTCACTGCTTGGCTCTGCATGGCCAGTTATGTATAAGGAATTTGGCATGCCTGTTTCATATGCAGGAATTATTTCAATGATAATTGCAGCAGGCACAATTTTTTCAAGCTTGCAAAGTGACAGGCTTGAAAAAAGCCTTGGAACAGGAAGGGTCACATCAATAAGTGTAACAATAACTGCTATTGCACTGGCGGGTTTTTCTTTTAGCCATTCTTTTTTTGTCCTTTGCCTGTGGGCTGTCCCTTATGGGCTTGGAGCAGGAAGTGTAGATGCTTCATTAAATAATTATATTGCACTGCATTATGCAAACAGGCATATGAACTGGCTCTACTGCATGTGGGGGATTGGTGCATCAGCAGGGCCATATATTATGGGATATGTACTTGCTTGTGGAAAAAACTGGAGCGCAGGATATGGGTATATAAGTATATTACAGGCATTTCTTTCTATAATTTTGATAATTTTCCTTCCATTGTGGAAAAAAACTATTACATGTGGCAAGGCTGCATGTAACCCAGGCAGTGGTAAACATCTTTCACTACGCCAGGTTATTAAAATACCAGGTGCTAGTGAAATAATGGTTACATTTTTCTGTTATTGTGCTTTAGAACAGACAGCAGGTCTATGGGCTGGAAGTTACCTTGTGCTTAGTAAAAATATACCTGCAGAAACTGCCGCAGGGCTTGCAGGACTGTTTTTTATGGGGATTACAGCAGGCAGGGCATTAAGCGGTTTTATAGCAGTTAAAATTAGTTGTTTAAAGTTAGTACGTATTGGACAGATAGTAGCATTTTCTGGCATTTTAATGCTATTTATGCCATATGGGAATATAATACCGCTTATTGGCCTTGTAATAATGGGTTTTGGGTGCGCACCGGTTTATCCTTGCATTATACATTCTACACCACGGCATTTTGGTGCAGACAAATCACAGTCAATGATAGGAGTACAAATGGCAGCGGCATATACAGGAACATGCCTTATGCCATTTTTGTTTGGGCTTGTGGCAAACCATTATAGTGCCTCTCTGTTTCCATTATATTTAATAATAATACTTGTTATAATGATAATAATGCATGAACGGGCATTAAAAAAGTGTGCAGGGTAAATATTTGCCAAAGTAAAAGAGAGCTAAAAACCATACAACCTTATTGCCAATTTGTCAAAAATCTTGAAAAACCTGTAATATCTGGTATAATATTTATCTAAGAAACCAGAATAAGTATTATTTATAATAAATATTATTATAAAAGTTCTGGCATATGCCCGTTATATGGGCCTGTGCCTGTGGCAAAAAGTACAGGCATTAGAAAGGTATGGTTTATATGGTTATTTCAAAATATTCACTGGTTGGCGCTATTTTACAGTACCATCCAGAAACTATTAAGGTATTTAATGAAATGGGGCTTAGCTGTGTAAGATGTCCTTCATCAGCAAGGGAAACTTTAGAACAGGCATGTGGGGTGCATGGCATAGATCTTGATGCTGTTATTGAAAAATTAAATTCAGTTATTGCAGGTTAAATACATTTGTAATCTGCATTGCGGGCCAGGTATTGTGTATAACTGCCTGGCATGGCATAATGGAGGATAGACAGATGAAGACACAGAATGAAGCAAGGAATTTAAGCATGGTAATGGATCTGTATGAACTTACAATGGGTAATGGTTATTTTACAGATGGAAATAAAGACGGAAGGGTTGTATTTGATGTATTTTACAGGAATAATCCGGATAAAGGCGGTTTTTCAATATTTGCAGGGCTTGGGCAGATTATAGAATACATTGAAAACCTTCATTTTGATGATAACGACATTGCTTACTTAAAAAGCCTTGGGATATTTAATGAAGATTTTCTTGAATACCTTAGAAACTTTAAGTTTAAAGGTGATATATATGCACTTGAAGAGGGTACTGTTATGTACCCTGGCGAACCTGTAATTACAGTTATTGCGCCTCTTATAGATGCACAGCTTATAGAAACAGCAATCCTTCTTGAAGTAAACCACCAGTCACTTATAGCAACTAAAACAAGGAGGATATGTTATGCAGCAGGAAACAGGCTTGTTTCTGACTTTGGGGCACGCAGGGCGCATAATATGGACGCTGCTGTATATGGCGCAAGGGCAGCGTTTATTGGCGGGGCTTCTTCTACAGCAACTGTGCTTGCAGGGCAGATGTTTGGAATACCATTAAGCGGAACTATGGCTCATAGCTGGGTTATGTTTTTTGAGGATGAGTTCCTGGCATTTAAGAAATATGCACAGACATATCCTGATATGACTGTATTGCTTGTTGATACATATGATGTATTAAGAAGCGGCATACCTAATGCAATAAAAACAGCAAAAGAAGTTTTAGAACCAATGGGGAAGAGGCTTAAGGGTATAAGGCTTGACAGTGGCGATCTTGCCTACCTTTCAAAAAAAGCAAGGAAAATGCTTGATAATGCAGGGCTTAATGACTGTATGATAGTTGCCTCAAACAGCCTTGATGAGTTTACAATACAGTCACTTATAACACAGGGGGCATGCATTGACAGTTTCGGTGTTGGTGAAAGGCTTATAACATCAAAGTCTGAACCTGTATTTGGTGCAGTATATAAAATATCTGCCGTAGAAAACAACGGGGTATTTGAACCAAGGATTAAGGTTTCTGAAAATATAGAAAAAATTACCAACCCAGGGCTTAAAAAACTTTACAGGGTTTATGATGAAAATAATAAAGCTATCGCAGATATTATTGCAGAATATAATGAAGAACTTGAAGGTTTAAGTGAAACAGATTATATTGATCCATTAAAGCCGTGGAAAAGAAGGAGCTTTAAAGGATGCCGTTTTGTAAAATTACAGAAACAAATATTTAAAGATGGCAGGTTTACAGGCACAAAGCGCAGTGTACAGGAGATTGCAGCATATGTCCGCAGGCAGCTTGATAATGAAATATGGGTGGAAGAACAGCGTTTTGAGAACCCGCACAGGCATTACCTTGACATGACACCAGGCTATTATAATATGAAACGTAACCTTCTGGCTGCTGTCAGGGAATAATATATTTAAAGGGGATAGTGTGAAAAAACCATACACGAAAGTTTTTTCACAACTCTTGCAAAGCAAGAGTTTAGGATTTGTGCCTGCGGCCCAAAGTCTGCGGGCATTAGAAAGGCATGGGTACTTTTATGAAGAAAAAAATATATGTATTTCTTTTGCTGGCTTTTGTTTTATTTACAGGAGGGTATTATTATATAAATTATCCTGTTATAAATATACACAAACCTTCATTCTGGGCAGGCATAGTTGCAATATGCCTTGTACTTGGGGTTATATCAGGGATTAACAGCATAAGGTATAAGTTTGACAGGAATAAGAAAATGAAAAACTGGGGTTATCTGCCATTTATAAGTAAAACTTTTGGAATCCTTGCTGTAATCCTTTTTTTAGTGGCATTTACCGGAAATATAATTGGCTCACCGCTTTTAAGGGCTAAAAAGTATGCTTCACTTTTAACAGTGGAAAATAAGGATTTTGCTTCTGACCTTGAGGAAACAGAACATATAACGGACCTTGCGCTTATGGATACAGAGAGTGCGAGGATTTTTGGCAACAGGAAGATTGGTTCGCTTTCAGAGGTGGTAAGCCAGTATGAAGTGGAAAGGGATTATACACAGATAAGTATACAGAAAATGCCATATAAGGTTTCCGCACTTAAGTATGCAAGCTTTTTTAAGTGGTGGAATAACAGGGACAAGGGTATTCCAGGATATGTAAAGGTAAACCCTGTTAATTCCAATGCTGAATATGTTGAACTGGCACAAGGCATGAAATATGTCCCGTCTGCATACTTTAATTATAACCTTATGCGCCATGTACAGTTTAAATATCCAACGAAAATTATATCAGGGTATAATTTTGAAATTGATGATGAAGGAAACCCTTATTATATCTGTCCTACAGTATCAGCACGCGTAGGGCTGTTTGGCGGCATGGATGTAAATGGAATTATTATATGCAATCCTGTAGATGGTTCATGTAACTATTATAAAATTGATAATATACCTTCATGGGTTGACAATGCATATGACGGGCATCTTTTATGTGATAAATACAACTGGTTTGGAACATTATCAGGTGGTTTTATTAACAGCATATTTGGACAAAAAGACTGTAAGCAGGTTACAAACGATTTCGGCTATAAGATTATTGGTGATGATGTATGGATTTATACAGGTGTAACCTCTGTAAATGGTGACCAGTCTAATATAGGATTTGTAATGATGAACCAGCGCACATCAGAGGCAAAATACTATAAAGTGTCAGGTGCAGAAGAACACTCTGCAATGGCAGCAGCAGAAGGTGAGGTACAGGAAAAAGGCTATGATGCCGCATTTCCAAGCCTTATAAATGTTGGTGGTGTGCCAACTTATATAATGGTGCTTAAAGATGACGGCGGGCTTGTTAAAATGTATGCAATGGTAAATGTAGAACAGTACAATATAGTTGCAACAGCATCTACCCAGTCTGAAGTATTTGCTAATTATAAAAAGCTGGTTAAAACAAAAGGTGGCAGTGTTACACCAGATAATTCCGCAGCAAGCAAAACAGAAATAATTAAAGTTACAGATATACAGTTTATTAATACAGAAGATGGCAATATTGTATATATTAAAGATGAAAACCATAATGTTTATAAGCAGAAGTTTGAAGATAATGAACAGCTTATAAAAATTACGGCAGGTGACACAATAAAGGTGTCCTATGAACCATCAGAAGATGGGATAAACTATCTTTCCTTATATGAATTTGTGCCTGTAGGCGGTGGATATACAGGTACAGAGGGTGTACAGGCCACAAACACGCCTGTATCATAATGAATTTTAATAATTTTGTAATAATTTTATAGATATTTTATAATTGTTCATAAATTACTGCATTGAATTTTCCGGAAAATGATTTAAAATTGTTTATTAGAATTTGAAGAATAAAAGTGCTTTTTGTAAACAAAGTCTTGCAAGTAAAATTTTGCAAGCAGGACTTAACAGCAGATTTTTGCAGCAAGTAGTCAAACTGATATTCGCAATCCGCTTCGCTACTTGCTCATAACCTCATTGCCGCTTTGCGGCAGTCTGGCAGGAGCTTAAACTCCTGCCAGACTAAGTAAGTCCTAAACCCACCGCTTAAGAAGCGTGGGACTTACTTAATGAGGTTAAAAGGCGGCCTTTAACAGCATGTTTCTATAAGCAGGTTTTAGAATGGGGGATTCTTATGAGGGAAAGATTAGCAAGGTTTATGCAGGGCAGGTATGGTGTTGACCAGTTTACAAATTTTCTGGTTTTTAGTGCCCTTATAATGGTTATACTGGAAATGTTTATAAAAGCTCCTTTTATACATTTCCTGTTTAACATATTATCAGTTGCAGCAATTATTTATGCTTATTTCCGTATGTTATCAAGAAACCATAGCAAAAGGTACTCAGAAAATGAACGGTATATGAAGTTCCACAATGGCATAAAGTTTTTTATTTTACGCCAGAAAAGCCATATGCAGCAGCGCAGGACCCACCATATTTATAAATGCCCGTCCTGCCGGCAGTCCATAAGGGTGCCAAAGGGAAAAGGGCGTATTGCAATTACCTGTCCTAAGTGCCATACAGAGTTTATAAAAAGGAGTTAAAGAATTGTTTGGTTATGTACTTCCATTCCAGGACGTGCTTAAAGTATGCGAATTAAGGGAATACAAGGCATATTACTGCGGACTTTGCAGGTGTCTTAAAGAAGGCTATGGCTTTACCGGGCAGTTATCCTTAAATTATGATATGGCTTTTCTTGGACTGCTTCTTACTTCATTATATGAACCAGATATACCCATACAGACAGTAAGGTGCATAGCGCACCTGGCACATAAACATATGGTAAAAAAGCCTGTTTATTTAAAATATGCAGCAGATATGAATATTTTGCTGTCATATTATAAGTGTGTGGATGACTGGAATGATGAGCATAAAATTTTAAAAGCACTTTATGGCAGGCTTTTATGGTTTAAAGCGAAGAAAGTAAAAAAGAAATACCCGGATAAGGCAAAAACTATTAAAGAAAGCCTTGATAAACTTGCTGCTGCTGAAAAAGACGGTTGTAGTGATATTGATTATATATCAGGCTGTTTTGGTGAAATATGTGCTGCTTTATTTGTATGCCATAATGATTTATGGGCAGATGACCTTAGTAAAATGGGGTATTTTCTTGGCAAATTTATATATCTTCTTGATGCATATGAGGATATGGAAGAAGATAGAAAGAAAAACTGCTATAACCCGTTCCTTGCACCAGAAAATGGAAACATGACACAGGAAAGGATATACCAGATACTTCTTATGATGATGTCAGAAACCGGAAGGGCTTTTGAACGGCTGCCAGTTGTACAAAATGCAGGAATTTTAAGGAATATTATATATTCAGGCGTATGGTGCCGTTATGAGAATGTAAAGGACAAGATATATAATGCGCAGAAGGCAGCGCAGGAATGAGGTTTTATTATGAATGACCCATACCAGGTGCTTGGAATTGGCAGGTCTGCTTCTTCTGATGAGATAAAGAGGGCATACAGGAATTTAAGCAGGAAATACCACCCTGATGCTAATATTAATAACCCCAATAAGTCCCAGGCAGAAGAACGCTTTAAAGAGATACAGCAGGCATACAGGCAGATAATGGAGGAGAGGGAAAATGGCAGTTATGGCAGCTATAACCAGACCTATGGCGGATATTCGTATAACGGGCAGGGCATGGGCGGCTATAATTCATCCGCAAATGATGTAAATTCAATGCATTTAAAGGCTGCCGCTAATTATATAAACAGCAGGTATTATAAAGAGGCACTTAATGTACTTGCACAGATGGAAGAGAAGAACGGGCAGTGGTACTATCTTAGCGCAATAGCTAATATGGGGCTTGGCAATAATATACTGGCACTTGAACATGCAAAGCAGGCGGCTTTAATGGAGCCACAAAACCCCCAGTTTGCACAGCTTGTAGCACGTCTTGAATCTGGCGGTATGTGGTACCAGAGTATGCAGAGCCCTTATGGAACACCCGCAGGTTCAGGCAGTAATGCATGTGCAAAACTGTGTATGGCTTATATGGCATGTAATATATGTATGAGTGGCAGCATGTGCTGCAATATGGGGCATTACTATCCGCCGTACTGGTAGAAAGAAAGGAATATCTGTAATGCGTGAGATTACATTTAAAATGGAACGTCCAGGGCTTGTTAAAGCAGGTGACAGGGTACATGTAAGCGAAAAGAAAACAGCCCTTAATTACAGTTATATAATTGAACCAGCAGTAGCAATGTCTGGCTGCTATAAGGTTAATGAACGTATTAAATCAGATAAAGGCATTGTTAAAAATGTTGAACACAATGAAAGAGGATATTATGTAGTTGTAGAATTTGAGGAATAGAACTGCATAATGGAAGGATAAAAAATTATGATCAGGCTGGAAAGAACAAGTGTAATGAACTTTGAAAATGCCATGCGTGGTGCAAGAAACCCGCTTAATAGCTGGAACAAATATGATAGCAGCACAGATAAAGACGGGAATTTTATATTTGGTGCAAATGATTTAAAGCTTGCTAAAAAACTATGCCATGCAGGAAGTGACCACCGCAAGTTTATACGGCAGGTTTTTATTTCAGTTGATATAACAGCGCCAATTTACTGGTGGAAAGAGTATGACACATATAAAGTGGGCACAGTAGCTAATTCCACAAGCACAATGCATAAAATACACAGCAAACCATTTGTAATTGGTGATTTCAGCACAGACCATATGGTTCCTGCTGCCCTTTTACATATGGAAAACATGGTTCTTGCCCTTGAAAATCTAAGGAAAGAATATATTAATACAGAAGACAAATCCTTATGGTACAGCATTATACAGCTTCTGCCAGAAAGTTATAACCAGATGCGCACATGTACATTTTCCTATGAAAATGCAGTATCAATATATAATGCAAGAAAGAACCATAAGCTTGAAGAATGGCATATATTCTGTGACTGGATATGCCACCTTCCATATTTTAAGGAATTATTCCTTGAAGATTAAATAAAAAGGAGAAATTTAAAATGTTAGAAACAGGAATTAAAGGCCACCAGGAAATTACTGTAACAGACGCACTTACAGCTAAAAGCATGGGAAGCGGCGTAATGGATGTATTTGCAACACCTGCAATGCTTGCCCTTATGGAGAAAACAGCATTTACAAGTGTAATGCCATACCTTAATGAAGGCTGCGGAAGCGTTGGCACTAAAGTCTGTATAGAACATGTTGCTTCTTCACCTGTTGGCATGAAAATAACATGTGACAGTGAACTTGTAGAAATAGAAGGCAGGAAACTTGTATTTAAAGTAGAAGCTTACGACAGCAAAGGTTTAATAGGCAAAGGCACACATGAGCGCTTTATAGTTGAAAGTGGGAAATTCCAGGAAAAAACAGACAAGAAACTTTAAAATAAGAGAGGCAGGGGTATTATTATGGATAATCCAATAGTAACTTTTGAAACATCAAAGGGTATAATAAAGGCAGAGTTATATCCAGATATAGCACCAAACACAGTAAACAACTTTATTTCCCTTGTTAAAAAGGGGTTTTATGACGGCTTAACCTTCCACAGGGTAATAAACGGGTTTATGATACAAGGCGGCTGTCCTGAAGGAAACGGCATGGGAGGGCCAGGATATTCAATTAAAGGGGAATTTGCACAAAATGGTTTTGACAATAATTTAATGCATACAGAAGGCGTCCTTTCAATGGCACGTTCACAAATGCCCGATTCCGCTGGTTCACAGTTTTTTATAATGCATAAAGCAGCACCACACCTTGATGGGGCATATGCAGCATTTGGCATGGTTATAGAAGGCATGGAAGTAGTTAATGAAATCGCAGAAACAGACACAGACAGAAGCGACAGGCCAAAAGAACCACAGGTCATTATAAAAGCAACAATAGACACAAAAGGGAAAGAATATAGCGAACCAGAAAAATGCTGATTTATAACTTACAATAAATGTATGAAAAGCCTGCTTCTTTAAGGACGTGTGGAATAGAAAACATGATTATAAGTTATTTACTATTTATACAAAATCAAAGATTTATAAAATATAAATAATAAAAAAACAATATATATGGTACATGGAAAATACATTACAGTATTATTCCGTGTACTTTTTTATTTATAATAGAATTTTTATAATAAATCCTGTAAATGGTCATTTATAATAACTGGTTATTTATAAACTTCCTGGTAATAAGTATAGGCTTTTTCACTTTATATAAAAATTAAACAGCTAAAAAATATGGAATACCAGTAAGCATATTCTTTGATAAAACGGAAGTGCTAGAAAATCCTGGTTGGATTTAATATAAAAACCGGAAAAGTATACTTTTTCAGTTTAGACAAAAAAGACAAGGGGCAGAAGGGATAAATAAAAATTAACAATTTTAAAACTATTAAATATTTGAGAGGAGAAAAAGAATGAATAAAAAACCATTTAAACAAAAAATTGCTGTTATTATGGCAATAATTTTAATATTTGGTGTTTTTTTACCGCCAGAAACGGTACAGGCAATAACATCAGATGTAAAAGATATTTCATCAAGTGTTTCCAGTACACAAAATGTACAGAATGGAATATCCATAGAAGGCAAAAATACTTTTGGAAACCTGCTTGGAAAAGAATTAACAGGGAAAGCCGCTGAACAAACGGAAAATGAAGGTAATAATATTTTTTCTGTTGAAATGGAAGGGCAGACAGCAAATGTTTCTTTTGAAACAACAGAAGATGCCACACTTGTTGTATGTATTTATAGTTAAGACGGGGAAGAAATGCTTACATCTGCTACAAGTGATGTAAAAACCGGGCAGACAGAAGCTAAGGCTGTTATTGAAGAAAAACTGCCAGAATATTTTTACTTGTGAAGTTTTTTAGTAAACAGCGGAACACTAAGACCGTTGTGCACGTCATATGAAACGCCAAATTATACAAAGGAAATGCAGGAATTTCTGGCTAAAACAACAGATGACTTTGAACAGGAAAAGGTTTTAAACCTTGATAATGATAAAACGAACAATTTTGCTGTATATAATGATAAAACAATTATAATTCCTGAAAAAAAAGATGTAAATAAAATTACAAAATCAGATAATACAAATCTTATTTATGTAATTGAAAATGCAGATACAGATATAACATCTTTACAAAAAGGGGATATATTTTCTTATAAATATAATGGGGAAGTCCTGGTTGTAAAAATAGCATCAATTACAAAAGATGGGACAACCGTTACAATAACAGGAGAGAATACATCACTGGAAGAAGTGTTTGATTATGTAAAAATTGACACAAAAGCAGGAACAGAAGATGTAACAGTTGATACATCAAAAATGGAAGAAGGACTTATATATAATGGTCTTGTTGATGATAGTAATGAAAGCAGGCTGCGTAAGCTTGATGTAGATGAAAGTATAAGCAAATCTTTATCATATGACTTTAGTAAATTGGAATTTGCTTCTGGAAATGTAAAAATTTCTGGCAGCATGGAACTAAAACTTAATTTTGCATTTAAAATAAATATATCATTATTTTACCAGTATTGCGAACTGAAAGTAGATTACATAGCCAATATAAACGCATATGTGACAGGAGAAATTAACCCACGTAATATACCTCTTGGCTATATAGCTTTAGACCCAGTTCCAGGAATTGGAATAGGTTTAATACCATATTTTACTATAGAAGCCAGCGGCAAAATAGAATTAAATGGAAAACTGTCAGGAACAGTTGGGGCATATGCTTCAACAGAAACAGGACTTGGAAACCTTACAACGACACCACAGTACTATGGTGAAATAAGTGGAGCAGTAACAAAAGATGGCAGCCTGTATATGTGGGGCAGTAATTCTTCTGGCCAGTTAGGAGATGGGACTAAAGAAAATAAGGCTACCCCAGTAAAGGTACTTGATAATGTTGCATCTGTAAGTCTTGGAAGTTCTTATAGTGGAGCAGTAACAAAAAATGGCAGCCTGTATATGTGGGGGTATAATTATTACGGACAGTTAGGTAATAAAAAAATGGTAAAAGTTGAAATTCCTGTACCAGATGTGTCTTATAGAAGTTTGTCTTTAGCCAGTGCTAATAATTCTATAAGGGCAAAGTCACCTGGCATGGATAACTTGTATACAGCAGTTAATGCAGATACACCACTTAAAGGTGCTGCTATACAGTCAAAGAATTTTACAGGTCTTTTACCAAATGCAGCTTATAATTTTTATATATTAAAATCACGTTCTGTAGAAAAATTATTATCACCAGATAATTTGCTTTATTTAAAGCAGTATGTTTCAGATAGTAATGGGAATATTAATGTTACATACCAATTAAATGAAACTTCTGGATATGATGAACCATTTGTTGTTGGAATGTCAAAACCAAATTTATCTGATGCACAAATTGAAGTTCCAGATTTAATTTATAATGGAGCAGAACAATATATTTATCCAAAGGTTTCCTACAAAGGCAATATATTGTCTGAAGGCGATGATTATATTGTTTCAGGTGATTTTAATGTAACAGAGGCAGGGGATTATTTAGTCAAAATATCTGGTACAGGTCTTTATACAGGGGAAGTAACAAAGGGTTTTAGTGTTAAAGGTACAAGTACAGGTACAAACAAACCAGAAGTATCTTCGTCACCTAGTGTAAAACCATCAGGTGGTAATTCACCTAGCCCGTCACCTAGTACAAAACCATCAGGTTCTGGTACAGGAGGAAGTACTGGTTCTGGCGGCGGTAGTTCTGCTGGTGGCGGTGGTGGCATAACTGTAATAACTCCAACCCCTGCGCCTGCTACAACTTTAACTCCAAGTCCGTCACCTGTTACTACAGCAACTAAAGAACCATTACAAGCAACAAGCCAGCCTGAACCATCTGCCAGCCTAAATCCTGGCTCTGGTGCAGATAACAGTTTTAACAGCAGTAAAAAGTAAATTATGTCCGCTGATGTTACATTAAATAAAAAATGAATTATTTATAATGGCAAGGATAAAAAGCCAAAAATAACGGTTTTAAATAATTCATTAGAACTTACAAAAAATAAAGATTATATAGTTTCATATTATAATAATATAAATATTGGTACTGCATATGTAACTGTTTATGGTAAAGGGGATTATTATGGAAGTGTTACTAAAATCTTTAAGATAATTCCAAAGGGAACGCCAGTTACAGGCAAGGTAAAGCCAAAACATAAGGGCTTTATTGTAAAATGGAAGAAACAGCCAAAGTCTATTACTGGCTACCAGGTACAATATTCTACAGATAAGAATTTTAAAGACAAGAAGGCTGTTATAAAAACTATTAAGAAAAAGTCTGTTACAAAGCTTAAAACCAGTAAATTAAAGGCAAAGAAAAAGTATTATGTAAGGGTAAGGACTTATAAAACCGTTAAAGGAAAGAAATATTATTCCAGATGGTCTAAATCTAAAGCTGTAAAAACAAAAAAATAGAAAAATAAAATTTCTATACCCGGATTATAAGAAATAAAATATTTTATCTGGATTATATTTGTATATATTTAAGTACAAGTAATCCAGATATTTTTTAATATTTTGAAGTTACACTGCCAGTATACAGATTAAACCTTGAACAATATGTTTTTTTTATATATAATAAGGACAGTACATTACAAAACGGAAAGGAAAAGGGAAGTACAATGCAGGGAAATGTTAAAGGCACTGTTAAGGACAGCATTTTCTGTAACCTGTTCAGGATTAAGAAATACCTGTTGCAGTTATACCAGGCACTCCACCCGGAAGATTTAAGCATGACAGAAGACGGTCTTAAAAACGTCACAATAAACCATGTATTTACAAATGGCCTTTATAATGACCTTTGTTTTATTGCTGGCGGCAGGTTAATTTTAATGCTGGAAGCACAGTCTACATGGAGCGTAAATGTCATTATAAGGATGTTTATATACCTGGCACAGACATACCATGAATATTTTAAAGGGAACGGCACAGACCTTTACAGAAGCAAAAAAGCTGTAATGCCAGAACCTGAACTTTATGTGGTTTATACAGGGAATATGTAAAAAGTGAAGTAAGGGAAGCAAAAAAAGAAACAGCTATAAAATTATTAAAGATGGGAAAATGTTCTATTGATGAAATCAGGGAACTTTTTCCACAGTTAGATGAAGGAGATATCATAGAAATGGAACAAAAATTTATGAAACAGGTATAAATATATATAAACAAAATAATAACTGAAAAATTTGCACAGGGTGTTAGCTATTTTGTGGAAATGGTAAGGGAATGGACAGGGGGCTGAAATTTGAAAACACAGACTGAATTAGACAAACTTCTAAAGGGCATTAACAGAAAAAGCTACCCTGCATATAAAAGTTTGCAGGGTGTTTACCAGTTTGATGGTTACCAGCTTGATATATGCCATGTACAGGGTGATCCATTTGCTGCGCCTTCAAAGTTAAGTGTATATGTTAAAAAGGAACAGGCAGGTTTTCCAGAGCAGTATTATAGTACAGGCTATAAGAATACGGCGCTTTGTGACCATTTAACAAGACTTTTTGGACAGGCTGTTAAAAGGTATACTTTAAAGGCGGAGGGCTCTGGCAAAAGTGGTCTTATAAGTATAAGCAGGTGCGGGCAGGAAATTCTTAAAAGGACAGCCGCTGTTATAAAAGATGGTAATGTCCTTATACGTTTTGAAGCAGGTTTCCCGGCATTTGGAAGGACAATTAATGCAGAGGGGCTTAGGGAAATATTATTTAGTTATCTTCCAGAGATTGTAAGCAGTTCGCTTTATTATAAGAACCTTGGCCAGACAAAAATAAAAAGTGTTATAGAACTTTCAGAAGACCAGCATGTTTTAAGGAAAGAGCTTAAAAAAAGGAAGCTTGCTGCATTTGTGGCAAATGGTGCAATACTGCCAAGGGAAAGCGGCGTTTCACAAAAACCTATGAAAAATGCTATACCTTTTAAATCACCAGAAAGTATGGAAGTTATTATAGACCTTCCATATAAGGGAAGTATTAAAGGAATGGGAATACCAGAAGGCATAACGCTTGTGGCTGGTGGCGGCTACCACGGCAAGTCCACGCTTTTAAAAGCACTTGAGCAGGGAATTTATAACCATATAGCAGGAGATGGCAGGGAATATGTGGCATCACTGGAAACAGCAGTTAAAATCCGGGCAGAGGACGGGCGCGCAGTTTCACATGTAAATATTTCACCATTTATTAATAACCTGCCAAATGGAAAAGATACAACAGACTTTTCTACAGAAAATGCCAGCGGTTCTACTTCACAGGCAGCAAATGTTGCAGAAGCAGTACAGGCAGGGGCGGATGTGCTTTTAATAGATGAAGACACCTGTGCAACTAACTTTATGGACAGGGATGCACTTATGCAGGAAGTAATTTCAGGAAAGCATGAGCCAATTACGCCATTTATAATGCAGGCAAGGAAGATGTATGAAGAACATGGCATATCAATAATAATTGTAGCAGGAAGTTCAGGTTCTTATTTTTATATTGCAGATAAAATAATACAAATGGATAATTACAATGCATATGATATAACAGGCAAAGTAAAGGAACTGTTAAATAGAAGGGAAAACAGATGCCAAAGCCAGGAAGTGCCTGTGCCTGTAAATATTCTTTTTAACGGGGATAAGCGGGTGCTTAAAGTAAAAAAGGCAGACAGGAAAAGAGGACAGGTTAAAATTAAGCAGTCTGGCAAAGACAGCTTTTTAATTGGCAAAGAAACAGTTGATATTAAATATGTAGAACAGATTATGGACTATGAACAGACAACAACTCTTTCTTACTGTTTAAAAGCACTTATAGAACAGATGGAGATAAAGGGGGCTGATGCAGTAAATGAAACAGACAGCCTGTTAAAACAGATACAGGAAAAAGGGTTAGAATCACTGTGCCCTGGCGCATACCTGCCTGTTTACCTGGCGCAGGTAAGGAAACAGGATATACTTTCATGCCTTAACAGGTACAGGGGAATTTGTTAATGGATAGTTTATGGCAAAAAAATGGTTGACTAATATCCATAATATGATATAATATTCTTTGTGCAAGCAGAACAGAGGGGTTGTTTTACAAACTAAGGCAGTTCTGCGTAAAATATTACCCTGTACAGTTGTGTATTGGAAGCATAATTTACAACTGGAGGGAGGTTAGGTGTGAGACTATGTCAAATGTAATCGTAAAAGAGAATGAGACATTGGATAACGCTTTACGTCGTTTTAAAAGAAATTGTGCTAAAGCAGGTATCCAGCAGGAAATCCGTAAAAGAGAGCATTATGAGAAGCCAAGTGTACGCCGTAAGAAAAAGTCGGAAGCAGCTCGTAAGCGCAAATATTAAAAAATAGTGTATTTCCATAGTTATGGCCACTTCTTAGGAGTGGTCTTTTTTATGTCCTTAGTCAAGCGGATATTCGCAATCTGCATTGCCTGCAAAGCAGGCATTTGCTACTTGCCCACCTGCAAAACAACCTCATTAAGTAAGTCCTAAACCCACCGCTTAAGAAGCGGGGGACTTACTTAATGAGGTTAAACGCTTTTTTATATGTTCTAATATTATCCTGCATTTCATATAAATAGATAAACCGGATAAAGGCATACATTAAAGACAAAAGGTGGTGTTTCCTGTGCTTATTGCAGGATAAAAATGTGTCCGGGGATTGGAGGAGCATATGAACGGGTTTCAGGTATATAAGGATATTGCAGAACGTACAAATGGTGAATTTTATCTAGGTGTATGTGGTCCTGTAAGAACCGGCAAATCTACATTTATTAAGAGGTTTATGGAACTGCTTGTATTGCCGGGGATTAAAGATGAACATGATAAGGAAAGGGCAGTTGATGAACTGCCACAGTCTGCTGCTGGCAAAACAATTATGACCACAGAGCCTAAGTTTATACCAAAGGAGGCAGCTTTAATAAACCTTTACGGTGACCACCAGGTAAAAGTAAGGCTTATAGACTGTGTAGGATATATTGTAAAGGGTGCGGGAGGGCTTGAAGAAGGTGACGGGGAAAGAATGGTTATGACACCGTGGTCTGATAAGCCTATGCCATTTACACAGGCAGCAGAGCTTGGCACACGCAAAGTTATATATGACCATTCAACCATAGGCATAGTAGTGACTACAGACGGAAGTTTCGGGGATATTGCAAGGGAGGCATATACAGGGCCTGAAGAAAGGACTATACAGGAACTTAAATCAATAGGCAAGCCATTTATTGTAATAGTTAATTCATCAAAGCCATTTAGCAGTGAAGCACAGGAAGTTGTAAAAGATATTAACAGCAAATACCAGGTACAGGCAACGGCACTTAACTGTAACCAGCTACGCATGGAAGATATACAGAAAATTATGGAAAAGCTTCTTGCATCATTTCCTGTAAGCCAGGTGGAATTTCATATGCCAAAGTGGGTTGAAATGCTTAAACCTTCCCACTGGCTTAAAAAGGAACTTATAGATAATGTGCGCAGCATCCTTAATAAAATTTCCATTATAAATGATATTACATCTGATAATTTTGCCTCTGAAAGTGAATACATAAAAGAATTCAGGATTGAACATATTGGAATGGAAAATGGCAGGGTAAAAATATCAGTTGTATTTGATGACAGCAGGTATTACCAGGTTTTAAGCGAACTTGTGGGGGTACCGGTGGAAGGGGAGTACCAGCTTATACACCTGCTTAAAGAATATGCTGCCAAAAAGAATGAAATAGGTAAAATAAGTGATGCATGGAATGAAGTCCACAGAAAGGGATATGGTGTAATAACACCTTCAGTTGATGAAATTACAATAGACCAGCCTGAACTTATACGCCACGGCAGTAAATACGGTGTTAAGCTTAAAGCAACAAGCCCTTCAGTCCATCTTATACAGGCAAATATTGAAACAGAAATTGCACCTATAGTTGGTACACAGCAGCAGGCAGAAGACCTTATAGAATATATTTCAGGGCAAAATTCCGACAGCAGTGACGGCGGGATATGGGATACCAATATATTTGGCAAAACGGTACGCCAGCTTGTAGAAGAAGGCATGGAAAGCAAAGTAGGAAAGCTTACCGATGAAAGCCAGCTTAAACTACAGGAAACCATACAAAAAGTTATTAACGATAGTAACGGCGGGCTTGTCTGCATTATAATTTAAAACAATACTGGTATAATTTTACAAAAACACAGCTTTAAAATAAAATTTATATATACTTTAAAAATGGCGTAATCCTGGCAAAGTAAAGGAATGACGCCATTTTATTTTGCAGGGACGCCGGACTTCTGTTAAAAATCCAGAAGACCCCCGTTTAAAAGCGGGGGTTTTATTATTCTGCC
This sequence comes from uncultured Lachnospiraceae bacterium, assembly GCA_910586555.1. Taxonomy (GTDB): domain Bacteria; phylum Bacillota; class Clostridia; order Lachnospirales; family Lachnospiraceae; genus Butyribacter. Next base: position 57,777 of record CAJUJY010000004.1, on the reverse strand, counting down.
AGATTGCCACAAAGTGGCAATAAGGTTGTTTTGTGGGGGGCAAGCCGCCAGTTTATTCTGTTGTTACTCTACAGTTACTGATTTAGCAAGGTTTCTTGGCTGGTCTACATTAAGCCCCTTTGCAACAGCTGTATAGTATGCAATATACTGTAATACTATTGCTGCCCCGAATGGCGCAAATAAATCATTTACTGGCGGGAGTGTGATAAGGTGGTCACAAAGTGATGCATCAACCCCTGTATCAGCGCCTGTAATCATTATAACCTTTGCACCACGGGAACGTACCTCCCGTATATTGGAAATCATTTTAGTAAAAACATTGTCCTGGGTAGCAAGTGCAATTACTGGCACATTATCTGTAATAAGTGATATAGTGCCATGTTTAAGTTCACCTGCTGCATATGCCTCTGAATGTATATAACTTACTTCTTTTAATTTAATTGAACCTTCACATGAAAGTGCATAATCAAGCCCGCGCCCGATAAAGAAAAGGTTTTTAGTCTTTTTAAGTTTATTGCTTATTTTTTCTATAGCCTTGTCACATGAAAGCATATTTTCCACAAAGCCAGGCATCTTCAGAAGTATGCTTGTTAAATTTCTTATTTCTGCTTCTGGTACAATGTCTTTTAAAAGTGCAAACCTGAATGCAAAAAGATAGATTGTGGCAAGCTGTACAGTATAAGCTTTAGTGCTTGCAACAGCTATTTCAGGGCCTGCATGTGTATAAAGCACATAATCACTTTCACGTGCAATGGAAGAACCCTTAACATTAACTATTGACAATGTTTTAGCACCACATTCTTTGGCAAGCCTTAATGCAGCAAGCGTGTCTGCGGTTTCGCCTGACTGGGATATAGTTATAACAAGTGTATTGCTATCAATTACAGGGTTCTGGTAACGGAACTCCGAAGCAATATCCACAGTAACAGGAACCCTTGAAAGTTTTTCAATCATGTTTTTGCCAATAAGCCCTGCATGCATTGCAGTACCACAGGCTGTTATTATTATCCTGTCTGTATTTTCAAACAGGCTGTCAGGTATATTATCTGCCGAAAAGTCAGGAAGCCCGTCTTTTATTCTTGGTGATATTGTATTATGGAGTGCTTCTGGCTGTTCATGTATTTCTTTGAGCATAAAATACTCATAACCGCCTTTTCTTGCTGCTGCCATATCCCAGTTTACATGGAGCATATCCGGTTCAATTTCATTCTGGTCAAGGTCTGTAATATTAATGCTTCCTGCTGTAAGGTGGGCTATATGGTGTTCAGGCAGTACAAAATAATCTTTAGAATATTTTATAAGTGCAACCATGTCTGATGCAATAACAGCCCCTTCTTTAGTAGCAGTGGCAACAAGCGGGCTGCCATTCCTTATTGCATATATGCTTCCAGGGTGGTCTTCAAACATTATACAGAATGCATATGCACCGTGTAGTTTTTTAACAGCTTTTTTAATAGCCCTTACGGGATTTGATTTATAACATGAATCAATCACCATAGCAGCAATCTCTGAATCTGTCTGTGAAACAGGTTCTTTACCATCAAGGGCAAGTTCTTCTTGTAATTCTTTGTAATTTTCAATAATGCCATTATGGATAAGTGTTACCTTGCCAAAATGGTGAGGGTGGCAGTTAATTTCAGAAACACCGCCATGTGTTGCCCACCGTGTATGGCCTATTCCGCACTTTGGTATGTCACCATCTGATAGTGCAACTTTTTCTGCAAGGCCTGAAACCTTGCCAACTGCTTTAATTGTTTTAATGCCGCTTTCTGTAAAATAAGAAATGCCGGCACTGTCATAACCACGGTATTCAAGGGCTTTAAGTCCTTGTAGTAATACCTCTTTTGCATTGATATTACCTGTAAATCCAATAATTCCGCACATAATTTACCTCTTTTCTGCACTTTCTGCCTGTTATTTACAATATGGTATATTATATTAAAATATCCCTTTGCTGGTACAGGATTTGTTCCCTGGTTACCCAGGTGTCTGCCCATACCTCTGCATGCAAAGAATACAAAAAGGCATCCGCCGGAATTCCGATAACCTTTTACCTCGTCACCCTTACTGCCTGCACTGGTTTAAAGGGCAGGGCTGTATCACAATGCTTCCAGGTAATATCTAAAAATGCATGTTAAGGGTCTGGCGCTAATGTTTTATGGCATTTCTGCCAGGAAATTAACAAAAAGCCTGGTCTTTTATTTCCTTGAAAGATTTTAACATGGCATGTGGAAAGTGTCAAGAATCCTGTAAAATTACAATATGTACTGGTTGTCAAATAGATATCCGCAATCCACATTTAAGCTGCTGCTGCTTTTAAAGAGCTTTATGGACCGGTTTGACGGGATAAATTAATAAATATACATAATTTTGAATAAATATTCTTTGTATCTGCTTATGCTTTAAAAAACCTGTATGCTTTAATATTATTAACCAGGGTTCTTTTTTAATTTATTAAGTAGCAGTACTGGTTATAAAGGTTTGAAAAGTGGTAATAATAAGGGAAATTTGCTATTGCATAAATATAAATGTGGCTGTATAATATGCTGTATAATATTTTAATTTTAGGAGGAATTACAATGAAAGAAAAAGTTATTCTCGCTTATTCTGGCGGATTAGACACAACAGCCATAATCCCATGGTTAAAGGAAAATTATGATTATGAAGTTATATGTGTATGTATTGACGTAGGACAGGAAAGCGAACTTGACGGCCTTGAGGAAAGGGCAAAGGCATGCGGGGCTGCAAAGTTGTATATTGAAGATGTAACAGATGAATTTTGTGATGAATATATTGTACCTTGTGTACAGGCTAATGCTATATATGAAAATAAATACCTGCTTGGCACATCTATGGCACGTCCGCTTATAGCTAAAAGGCTTGTTGAAATTGCGCGTATTGAAGGCGCAAGTGCTATATGCCACGGTGCAACAGGCAAGGGCAATGACCAGGTACGTTTTGAACTTGGGATTAAGGCACTTGCTCCTGATTTAAAGATTATTGCTGCCTGGAGGGATGACAAATGGACTCTTGATTCCCGCGAATCTGAAATTGAATATTGCAAGGCACATGGGATTAACCTTCCATTTTCTGCTGATAACAGTTACAGCCGTGACAGGAATTTATGGCATATAAGCCATGAAGGTTTAGAACTTGAAGACCCTGCTAATGCACCTGATTACGGGCATCTTCTTGTACTTGGAACAACGCCTGAAAATGCACCAGATGAAGGTGAAGTGGTTACAATGACATTTGAAAAAGGTGTTCCAAAAACCCTTAATGGGCAGGCAATGAAAGTTTCTGATATTATACGTGCCTTAAACAGCCTTGGAGGCAAGCATGGAATTGGCATTGTTGATATTGTTGAAAACCGTGTAGTAGGCATGAAATCACGTGGTGTATATGAAACACCTGGTGGGACAATCCTTATGGAAGCACACCAGCAGCTTGAAGAATTAATACTTGACCGTGACACATATACAGCTAAAAAGGATATGGGCAATAAATTTGCAGATATTGTATATGAGGGGAAATGGTTTACACCTCTGCGTGAAGCTGCACAGGCATTTATTGAGTCAACACAGAAGTATGTTACAGGTGAAGTAAAGTTTAAGCTTTATAAGGGAAATATAATAAAAATGGGCACAACATCACCATATTCAATATACAGTGAATCAATCGCGTCATTTACAACAGGTGAATTATATAACCACAAAGATGCAGAAGGCTTTATAAACCTCTTTGGGCTTTCATCAAAAGTACGTGCAATGAAACAAGGGCCATTTACAGAGTTAAAAGATAAATAAATTTTTACAGGAAAACTGTTTAACCTCATTAAGTAAGTCCCCGCTTCTTAAGCGGTGGGTTTGATTTACCAGGGCTTACTTAGTCTGGCAGGAGTTCAAGCTCCTGCCAGACTGCCGCAAAGCGGCAATGAGGTTGATTTGCAAGTGGGCAAGTAGCCAATGCCTGCTTGCAGGCGAAGCGGATCGCGAATATCCGTTTGACAAACAGCCTGGACTTTTTAAGCAGCAGGGCACATCAAAAAGTATTATCCCAGTAAAACTCTTTTTTTTGTGCACTGCTTATTTTTTCCAGGAACTCCTTTTTTCTGCTGTAAAAAATACCTGTGTTAAAACTTCTATCTATTTCCTCACAAAAAAGGCTGGCAATTTCTTTTCCAATGTACTTATATACCAGGTTTTTTGTTTCTTTAAATAAGCTTTTAATGTACTTTTCATTTATTATATAATTAAAAGGTTCATTTCCCATGGCAGAAATAAAATTCTGCCTGTTAAAAAACAACGCTTCATTAAATGCACAATAAATATCCATTGCAGTTTTATTGTTCAAAACAACTGCTTCTTCCATAGTTTTTAAATAAAATGGCAACAGGTATTTAATTAAACCAGGATTTATATATACCTGGTATTTTAAGTCTGTTGCAAAATCATATAAAATTAAATACTCTTCTGTAAACTGTCCATCTGTCTTTACAGTGGTAATAAAGTTTTGCAGTATATCTGTATCTGTTTCATAAAATTCCATATCTATATTAGGAAATTCCGGACTACCTGGCATATTTTATCTCCTGGATATTAAACTGGTTTACTCTAAATCCATTTATAGTATAACGTGCAAAATAAAAAAATCAATAAAAAATAATAGAATCCATGTCTGTTGCATAAATTTTTAATTGTTCGCAAACAAAAGATAATTTATAGTTATCCACGGTTTATTTTAAATAATAGACCAGAATGTTATACCCTGGCAAGTCCAAAGTAATCCTACAGGCAACCCGCTTCCGCTTGGACGGGTTCACGCAACGGCGCGTAAAACCTGTATGCTTCAAAGAAAAAATTTCTTTGAAGCATTTAAAACCAGGTTTAAACGCCGGCGGCCCCGTACAGTTGCCTTTTAGGATTACATCTGGCCTTTGCCAGGTAATATACGTTTTGGCAGTTTATAAAAATATTTCCTGTGGATTTCCCTGGTTCAATGGCATTGTACTGCACTTGCACATGTGATAGTGTTTAATAACGGTGAAAAGTACTTTTTACATGGGACATAAAAGTCTTCCAGACAAATATAAAATTTTGTCAAAAAGTTAAAATACAAACAGGAAAACTTTTAATTCCCAATGAAACATAGTAACATGCAAGCAGTTTTATATATTTTCTGTAAAAGGCACTATCGTAGTGGGAACGTGCCTGCTACAGAAAATATATAAAACTGCTGCATGTACACAGACTACAATATATACAACAAACCTTGGATAACTATAAATTATCTATTATTTATATTATAAATTTCTGGAACAGATGTAAGAATTTACTTTACAATATGGAAGTTATTGTGTATATTATTTATAAGAGCAGAAATTTAAAGTACCACGTTTAACATCCGGATATTATAGATTATTTCTATTAATTCTATTGAATTTTCAAGAGTTATACAATTCCTATTATTGCGTAAGCAACGGTAACAACCACAGTAACAGTACTGCTGGTTAATATATACTAATAAAAGAAAGAGGTTAATTATGTCAGATTTTGGGAAAATGTCACTTGTAGAATTGCGTATTGAAGGGAAGAAACTGGGCATAAAGAATGTAACTACATACAAAAAGCAGGAACTTCTTGAAAAAATTCTTGAAATGGCAAAGAATAGCAGTAATAATGGCACGCTTACAGAAGAGCCTGGAAGTAGTGACAGAAATAATAAGGCAGCAAAAAAAGCACCTAAAGACAACAGGACAGAGAATGAAGAGGAGAAGACAAGAAGGGCTGAACGTAACAGGGGTACAGCTAAAAACAGTGGCAGCAGCAATAATAACAATAGCAGTAATAGCAATAATAATAACAGGAATGACCAGAATGGCATACAGCCAAGTGATATGGAACAGCTTGACAGTGGTGAAGTGCGTGAAGGCATACTTGAAGTTATGCAGGAGGGGTATGGCTTTATAAGGTGTGATAATTACCTTCCAGGTGATGAAGATGTCTATGTTTCGCCAGCGCTTATAAGAAAGTACCATCTCCGTACAGGGGATATACTTAAGGGCAATGTAAGGGTACGTAACCAGAATGAAAAATTTGGTGCACTTTTATATATCCGTACAGTAAATGGTGTTAATCCTGACAGGATTATACGCAGGGTTAAGTTTGAACAGCTTACACCAATATTCCCTAATGAAAGGATAAGGCTTGAAATCCAGGGAGGGCCTGTTTCCATGCGTATGATGGATTTAATTTCACCTATTGGCAAAGGACAGCGCGGCATGATTGTATCACAGCCAAAGACTGGCAAAACCACACTATTAAAGCAGGTTGCAAAGGCTGTTAAAACAAACCATCCAAAGATGCACCTTATTGTGCTTCTTATTGATGAACGTCCAGAGGAAGTTACAGATATAAAAGAGTCTATTATGGGAAATAATGTAGATGTAATATATTCAACATTTGATGAACTTCCTGAAAACCATAAAAGGGTGTCAGAAATGGTTATTGAAAGGGCAAAACGCCTTGTTGAACATGGTGAAGATGTTATGATACTGCTTGACAGCATTACAAGGCTTGCAAGGGCATACAACCTTACTGTACAGCCTAGCGGGCGTACATTGTCAGGAGGGCTTGACCCTGCTGCGCTCCATATGCCAAAAAGGTTTTTCGGTGCAGCAAGGAATATGCGTGAAGGAGGAAGCCTTACAATACTTGCAACAGCACTTGTTGATACTGGCAGCAAAATGGATGATGTTGTATTTGAAGAGTTTAAGGGCACTGGCAATATGGAGATAGTCCTTGACAGAAAGCTTTCTGAAAAACGTGTATTTCCTGCTATTGACCTGCCAAAGTCCAGTACAAGGCGTGATGACCTTTTACTTACACAGGACGAGATAGAAGCAAATTTCCTTATAAGGAAAGCCTTTAACGGCAGCAGGGCAGATGAAGCAGTAGAGCATATTATTGATACTTTCCGCAGGACTAAAAGCAATATGGAGTTTATCCACACAATAAAGAAAATAAAAATTGTGTAGAATTTCAATAGAAAAATATTGCATTAAGATATTTTGTATGCTATACTTAGGGAGTTGTTTTTTGATATAAAACAGCAGTCCCCCTTATTTTAAGCGGCGGGCTGCCAGGAACAATTTATAAATAGCGGCGGCAGAATGGAGGCTATAATAATGAAAGAAGGAATTCATCCAAATTATTACCAGGCAAAAGTTGTATGTAACTGTGGCAACGAATTTGTAACAGGTTCTACAAAGGAAGAGATACATGTAGAAATCTGCTCAAAATGCCATTCTTTCTACACAGGCCAGCAGAAGAATGTACAGGCCCGTGGTGCGATTGACAAGTTCAACCGTAAGTACGGCATAAAGGCTGATTAAAAGCCGGCCTGCCGGCATTATAAATGGCTGCAGCACCCGTCAGGCGGATGTTGTAGCCATTTTTACCTTGTTAATAAATATTATTTGTTTACCGTTTATCATTGAATGGAGGAATGTTATGAAACCATCGCAAATTGGAGGCCAGGCTGTATTAGAAGGAGTAATGATGAAGTATAAATCCAATTATTCTGTTGCAGTCAGAAAGCCTGATGGTGGTATTAATGTTATTCATGGCAAATGCAAAAGCATATCTGACAGGCCAGTTTTTTTAAGGCTGCCTATAATAAGAGGGATAACAAGTTTTATCAATACATTAATATTGGGTGCTAAAACACTTACATATTCTGCTGATTTCATTGAAGAGGAAGAAGATAAGGCAGACATGGTAAAGAATAATGCCATAAATAACACAGATAATAATAATGGCAATAATATAGAACAAAAACAGGATAATGGAGGCAAAAACAACCTGGGGGTTATACTGGCTGTTGCTTTTCCAGTGATAATGGCAACAGTTATATTTATAGTGCTGCCATTTTTTTTATCACAGCTTTTAAACCCCTTAATTACTTCACCTGCCCTGCTTTCCATAGCAGAGGGGGTTATGCGCATTGTTTTGTTTATGGGATATATACTTATGGTTTCAATGGTGCCAGATGTAAAAAGGGTGCTTATGTACCACGGTGCAGAACATAAATCCATAAACTGCGTGGAAAACGGGCTTGAACTTACCGTAGAAAATGTACGTAAACAGTCAAAACACCATAAAAGGTGTGGTACAAGTTTTATTTTTATTGTAGTATTTATAAGCATTGTATGTTTTATGTTTATACACTTTGAAAATATATGGCTGCGCATACTGTCACGTTTTCTGCTTGTGCCTGTAATTGCAGGGGTTTCTTATGAATTTATACTTTTTGCAGGAAGCAGGGATAATAAAATAATTACATTTTTAAGTATGCCGGGAATATTGCTTCAAAGAATAACTACCAGGGAACCTGATGATAAAATGATAGAAGTTGCCATTGCTTCCATTGAAGAAATATTTGACTGGGAAGCCTACCAAAGATGGTTAAGGATAGAAAAGGCAAGGCAGGAAGAAAAGGCAAGAAGGGCAAAATCTGGTGCTTCTAAAAAATCACGTGCACAAATTAAAGAAGAACTGCTTAAAAGGGAACTTGAAAATAAACAGCGTGCAACAGAACGTGCACGCCGGATAAGGGAAATGGAAGAGAAAGAAGCTGAACTTGAAAGAATAGCAGAAGAAGCAAGGAAACGCAAAGAAGCAAGGAAAGCAGTAACACTTAAAACGGATTTAAAAGATGAAAACCTGGCAAAGCTTGACCATTTTTTTGATTTATCTGCTGCCACAGACGGGCAGGAAATGGAGAAAAAGCAAAACGGGCAGAAGACAGAGGAAACAAAACCAGCAGGTGTAAGTGCAGCCAAAGAAGATAAAAAGAATAATACAGCCAGAAAAAGCGGGGCTAAGGTAATAAATTTATCAGATTATAAATAACAGGCATATGGAGGGTAAAAAGCCATGCAGGATAAATTAAGCTTCCAGGATATATTACATAAAGGCGGGGAAATATTAAAACAGGCCGGAATAAACTGTTCTGGAACAGATGCATGGTATCTGCTTGAATACGTTACAGGCATGGACAGGGCAGAATATTTCCTTAAGAAAAATGATGCTGCACCTTTATGGGCTGTAAAAAAGTACCAGGAACTTATAGATACCAGGGCATCGCATATGCCATTACAGTATATTACTGGCAGCCAGGAATTTATGGGGCTTATATTTAAAGTTTCAGAAGATGTGCTTGTGCCAAGGCAGGATACAGAAACACTTGTGGAATATGTGCTTCCATTTGTAAAAGACAGGCATATACTTGATATGTGTACAGGCTCAGGGTGCATAGCCATATCTTTAGCAAAGCTTGGAAGCCCTGCTTTATGTACTGCGGCTGATTATTCAGTAAAAGCACTGGAAACTGCCAGGCTTAACGCCAGGCTTAATGGTGTTAATATTAAGTTTGTCCAGGGTGATATGTTTGAAAATATAACAGGAAATTATGGCGTAATTGTTTCAAACCCGCCGTATATAAGGACTGGTGTTATAGATACACTTATGCCTGAAGTAAGGGAACATGAGCCGCGCATGGCACTTGACGGTGGAAAAGACGGGCTTTTCTTTTACAGGATTATTACAAGCCAGGCAAAAAAACACCTGGAACCTGGGGGCATTATAGCTGTTGAAACAGGGCATGACCAGGGGGAATGGGTTAAAAGTATATTTGAGGAGAGTGGTTATAAAGATGTCTGCATACAAAAGGATTTATGTGGCAATAACAGGGTTGTAGCGGCAGTAATGCCATAAAAAGGAATTACTGGCAAGGTATGTGTTGTTAATTTTATAGGCATGAAAGGAAATAAGATATGTTTGATAAATTAGAAGATTTAGCAAGAAGGCTTGAAGAGGTAAATATGCTGCTTACAGAGCCTGGAATTATTAATGACCAGAACAAATACAGGGAACTTATGATGGAACAGAGTGAACTGTTACCTATTGCAGATAAATATAAAGAATATAAAGAAGCAAAAGAAGGCATAGAAGACAGCCTTGCAATCCTTGATGAAGAAAGCGATGAGGAACTTAAAGAACTTGCCAAGGAGGAACTTAATTCATGCAAGGAAAAAGTGGCTTTATGTGAACAGGAACTTAAGGTGCTTATGCTTCCTAAAGACCCTGATGATGGCAAAAATGTTGTTGTTGAAATACGTGGCGGTGCAGGTGGTGATGAAGCAGCACTTTTTGCAGCAGATTTATTCCGCATGTATTCCAAGTTTGCAGAAAATAACCACTGGAAAGTTGAAGTTATGAGTGCCAATGAAAACGGGATAGGCGGGTTTAAGGAAATTGTATTTATGGTGACTGGCACAGGTGTATATTCAAAGCTTAAATATGAAAGCGGAGTGCACCGTGTACAGCGTATACCTTCAACAGAATCAGGCGGGCGTATCCATACTTCAACAGCTACAGTTGCGATAATGCCAGAAGCAGAGGAAGTTGATGTGCATATAGATCCCAATGATTGTAAAATAGATGTTTACCGTGCCTCTGGCAATGGCGGCCAGTGTGTAAATACAACAGACTCTGCCGTAAGGATTACACATATCCCTACAGGGATAGTAGTAACATGCCAGGACGAGAAATCACAGCTTAAAAATAAAGACAAGGCAATGAAAGTACTGCGTTCAAGAATATATGACATGGAACAGGAAAAGGCAGACAGTGAACAGGCAGCAGAAAGAAGAAGCCAGGTTGGTACAGGTGACCGTTCGGAGAAAATAAGAACATATAACTTCCCACAGGGGCGTGTTACAGACCACCGTATAAAATACACAAGCCACAGGCTTAACGAGATATTAAATGGTGATATAAATGAAGTACTTGATAATATAATAGCAGCAGACCAGGCAGCAAGGCTTGCAAAAATGAATGAAAGTGTATAGTCTTTCCATACCATGCAACCGGTTTTATGCGTTTAAAATTTTACATTGGCAATAATATATGCTAAGACAGAAAGGAGAACGGCACTCTTTCCACCACCCAGGGCAGTGGGTTTTTGTGCCTGGTGAAATTTATGAAAAGTGTAAAAACATTATTACTTAGTGTAAATATATTTATTGTAATTGCTGTTGCAGCAGTAATTGGTTTTACTGCAAGGGACAACATGTTAAACCAGATAACAGAATCCCTTAATGTTTATAAAGAAACACTGCATGAAGGTTATGATAATGCTGTAAAGTACCAGGTACAAAGCGTTATAACGCTGTTACAGGGAATATACCAAAGGCAGGAGGCAGGGAAACTTACAGAAGAAGCTGCACAAAGGGAGGCAGCAGATTATATAAAAACACTGCGTTATGGTGATAATGGAAGCGGATATTTCTGGATTGACAATACAGACTATATATTAGTTGCGCACCCAATTCTTGAAGAACAGGAAGGTGATAACCGTTATAATCTTGAAGACCAGAATGGTGTAAAGATTATCCAGGAAATAATGGAAACAGTACAGTCATCAGAAGAAGGCGGTTTTAATGAGTTTTATTATACAAAGTCTGATGGTACTACAGTTGCACCTAAAAGGGCATATTCCATGCTTTTTAAGCCGTGGGGCTGGATTGTAAGCACAGGGAATTATATTGATGAAATAGAAAGTGTTTACGAAGGGCGTGAAAAACAGATAGATAAAGAGCTCCGATGGCAGTTACAGATGACAAACCTTTGTGTTTTTATAATGATTGTTGTTTCTGTTATTATTTCTGTTATATATGCAAGGAAATTTACAGTGCCACTGCGTAATATACGTGACCTTGCCATGCGCCTGTCAAAATGTGATTTTTCAAAGCCAGTAGAAATAAAGTCAAAAAATGAGTTTGGCCAGACAGCAGAAACATTAAACCAGGCACAGGACATACTAAAATCATATATAAATGATATATCAAGGCTTATCAGTGAAATGGCAGATGGAAATTTTGAAATACATGCAGAAGTAAGCTATGAAGGGGAATTTATAAAAATATATAATTCCCTTAAACAAATTGTTAGTTCAATGAATTATACATTATCAAAAATTGATGATGCAGCAGGGCATGTTGCTTTTAGCTCAGGGCAGATGGCAAATATGTCACAACAGCTTGCACAGTCAACAATGCAGCAGGCAGAAAGCATACAAGATGTTTCAAATCTTATGAAGGATATTTCTGGCAATGCATTACGCAATTCACAAAATGCAGGCGATGCAAAGGAATTTGCTATGCAGTCAGGCATACATACAGAAAATGGCGTAAAAATGATGGAGAAACTTACAGAAGCCATAAAAAGCATATCAGAAGCATCACATGATATTGAAAAGATTATTAAAACCATTGATGATATTTCTTTCCAGACAAACTTGCTTTCACTTAATGCTTCTGTAGAGGCAGAACGTGCAGGCGAAGCAGGAAAGGGGTTTTCTGTTGTTGCATCTGAGGTAAGGAACCTTGCACAGAAATCAGGGGATTCCGCAAATACTACACATAAACTTGTAGAAAACTGTATTAAAGCTGTAGACAGGGGGACACAGATTGCAGCAGATACAGAAAAAGCATTATCAGAAATATTAGGGGAAAATAAGAAAATACATAAACTTGTTATGGAAATTGCAGAAGACTCAGAAAAACAGGCAGCAGATTCAGGATATATTAACAAACAGATGGAAAATATTTCCTCTGCTACACAGTCTAATTCCGCAACAGTCCAGCAAAGTGCAGCATCAAGTGAAGAATTAAGCAGGCAGGCAGCAATAATGAAAGAACTTGTAGGAAAGTTCCACTTAAAATAAACAAAAATTCTGCCAGGTTTTTATTTGATTACCGGCAGAATGCCCATTTTCCAGGCAAAATGTAAGCAGGGGATGAATATCATTATTTTACATGGAAATGTAAAAACATTAACAGGAAGCAGGAATAAATGATTAACAGCATATCAAACAGGCAGGTTAAAGAAATATTAAAGCTCCAGAAACAGCCAAAATACAGGCGCAGTACAGGCTTATTTGTGGCAGAAGGCTTAAAAATGCTTACAGAGGCAGCAGAAAACGGCTGCCTTGTAAAATTATATATATCAGGGACAGTGGCAGGTAAAGATAATGAAAGATTAGAAAAACTTTGCATGTCCTGTTCCTTTGAAACTGTTACAGATAATATATTTAAACAGTTATCAGATACGGTTACCACACAGGGCGTACTTGGAATTATAAAACAGCCTTCTTATAATATTACAGATATATTAAACTGCAAGAAACATATGTGGCTTTTGCTTGACAATATACAGGATCCAGGCAACCTTGGTACAATAATGCGTACTGCTGAAGGTGCGGGAATGTCTGCTGTAATAATGGGAAAGGGGACTGCTGATTTATTTAACCCTAAAACTGTGCGTTCCACAATGGGGGCAATATTCCGGATGCCATTTATATATACAGATGACATTACAGAAACCATAAAAATAATAAAGAATAAAGGCTTTAATATATATGGGGCTGCCATGGAAGGAAGCAAGGCCTACGACCAGGCAGATTATACAAAAGGAGCAGGGATTGTAATAGGCAATGAAGCAAATGGCATATCAGGCCGGGTTCTTGGATATGTAACAGAAAAAATACATATACCAATGGAAGGGAAGCTTGAGTCATTAAATGCAGCAGTAGCAGCAGCAGTAATAATGTATGAGGCAGCAAGGCAGAAAAGAGGCTGTATTAATATTTCCTTGCACAATTATAATAAATAATATAAAATAATATAAACCAGGGCATAGTATTATATAAGGGAGGAGGGGATTGTTATGATACCTTTTTACTGGCTTGTGGCATTAGCTGTTTTACTAGTAATTGAAATTATTACGTTAGGGCTTACAACAATCTGGTTTGCAGGTGGTGCATTAGTTGCATTTATACTTTCACTGTTTGGCGTACCATGGCCTGTACAGATTGCAGTTTTCCTTGTAGTATCAATACTCCTGTTAATATTTACGCGTCCTGTTATAGAAAAGAAGCTTAATGAAAGCAGAACAAAGACCAATGTAAACGGCATGGCAGGAAAGGAAGGCAAGGTTACAGAAACAATAGATAATTTTAACCAGAAAGGGACAGTTGTAGTAAACGGGCTTGAATGGACTGCACGCAGCAGCGAAGATGGCTTAATTATACCTGAAGGTTCAAGAGTAACCATTAATGAAGTTAAAGGGGTAAAAGTATTTGTAACCCCGCTTAAAGACAAATAAGTTTTATGGCATAAAGTGCCAGAAGGAGGACAGATGGCAGTTTTAATTTTACTGGCTATTGTAGCAGTGGTACTTGTATCGTGCATAAAAGTAGTGCCACAGGCAAGGGCATATGTTATGGAAAGGCTTGGCGGTTACCAGACAACATGGGAAGTTGGCATACATTTTAAAGTGCCATTTATAGACCGGGTTGCAAGAAAGGTAGACTTAAAAGAGCAGGTAGCAGACTTTCCCCCACAGCCCGTTATTACAAAGGATAATGTTACAATGCGCATTGATACTGTAATATTTTACCAGATTACTGATGCAAAGCTTTATACTTATGGTGTTGAAAATCCTATTATGGCTATAGAAAACCTTACGGCAACAACCCTGCGTAATATAATAGGTGAACTTGAACTTGATGAAACACTTACATCACGTGAAATTATAAATGCCAAGATGAGGGCATCACTTGACAGTGCAACAGACCCATGGGGCATTAAGGTAAACAGGGTAGAGCTTAAAAACATTATCCCGCCGGCAGCAATACAGGACGCTATGGAGAAGCAGATGAAGGCAGAACGTGAAAAGAGGGAAGCAATACTGCGTTCACAAGGGGATAAGGAGTCTGCAATACTTGTAGCAGAAGGAAAAAAAGCAGCAGCAATACTTGATGCAGAAGCAGAGAAACAGGCAGCAATCCTTAGGGCAGAAGCAAAGAAAGAGGCTACAATACGTGAGGCAGAAGGCCAGGCACAGGCAATACGTGCCGTACAGCAGGCCAATGCAGACGGTATACGTATGCTTAATGAAGCATCTGCTACAGCTTCACAGAACGTTATTAAACTTAAAAGCCTTGAAGCATTTGCAAAGGCAGCAGACGGAAAAGCCACAAAGATTATTATACCATCTGAAATACAGGGTATGGCAGGGCTTGTTAAATCCGCAGTAGAATTATCAAAAGAATAGAATAACATATGAAAGGTGGAATATACAATGGATATTAATTTAAAGGGGCGTAATTTCTTAACATTAAAGGATTTTACACCTGATGAGATAGAATATCTTGTAACACTTGCAGCAGATGTTAAGGATAAAAAGAAAAAGAAAATACCAGTAAACCATTACCAGGGTAAAAATATTGCCCTGGTATTTGAAAAGACAAGTACACGTACACGCTGCTCATTTGAAGTGGCAGCGCATGATATGGGAATGGGTGTAACATACCTTGATTCCCTTGGTTCACAGATTGGCAATAAAGAAAGCATTGCAGATACTGCAAGGGTTCTTGGGAGTATGTATGACGGGATTGAATACCGCGGGTATGGCCAGGAAATAGTAGAAGAACTTGCAAAATATGCAGGTGTGCCTGTGTGGAACGGGCTTACCAATGAGTTCCACCCTACACAGATGCTTGCAGACCTGCTTACAATATATGAATACCTTGGCAGGGTAAAAGGTGTGAAATTAACTTATATGGGTGATGCACGTTATAATATGGGCAATTCGCTTATGGTTCTATGCTCTAAAATGGGAATGGAATTTACAGCATGCACATCAAAGGATTATTTCCCAGATGCAGGCCTTGTAGAACTTTGTAATGGATACGCAAAGGAATCAGAAGGTTCTATTACCCTTACAGAAGATGTAAAAAGCGGGACTAAAGATGCAGATGTAATTTATACAGATGTATGGGTTTCAATGGGTGAACCAGATGAAGTGTGGGCAGAACGTATAGAGAAGCTTCTGCCTTACCAGGTCAATAAAAAAGTAATGGATAATGCAAAAGATAATGCTATATTTATGCACTGCCTGCCTGCCTTCCATAACTTTAAAACAAAGATTGGCATGCAAGTATATGAAAAATTTGGCATAGAGGAGCTTGAAGTAACAGATGAAGTATTTGAAAGCCCCCAGTCAGTTGTATTTGATGAGGCAGAAAACCGCATGCATACAATTAAAGCGGTTATGATGTCAACTCTTGGGGAGTAAAAGCTTACAGGGCGGATTATGAAAAGTGGAATATTAAGGGCATTAAGGCAGGCCGGGGACAGTTTTGTTTCAGGGCAGGCATTATGTGAAAAGGCAGGGGTTACAAGACAGGCAGTCTGGAAAAATATTGCACAGCTTAAGGACTGTGGTTTTGTAATAGATTCTGTACCAAACAAAGGGTACAGGCTGGTGTCATCACCAGATAAAATGTATTCATACAATATTGGCAGCAGGCTTTCTTCTGGTACAATATGTAAGAAAATAGAAAGCCTTGAAGTTACAGATTCAACAAATATACGCGCAAAACAGCTTGCTGAATTTGGTGAAGAAGAAGGAACAATTATAATAGCGGAAAAACAGACAGCAGGCAAAGGAAGGATGGGCAGGCACTGGGAATCAGAACCAGGTGCAGGAATTTATATGTCTATGGTTTTAAGGCCGGATATAAGCCCTGTATATGTACCAGGCATAACATTAGTAACTGCACTTGCGCTTGTAGGGGCAATTAAAGAAACATGCAATGCAAGTCCCCTTATAAAGTGGCCTAATGACATTGTGCTTGGAGGCAAAAAGATTTGTGGAATACTTACAGAAATGAGTTCAGAGATGGATTTTATAAATTATGTAGTTACTGGTATAGGGATTAATGCCAATAATAAATATTTTCCGGAAGAAATAGAGGAAACTGCAACATCCCTGTTTATACAGACAAGAAAAAAGACAGACAGGGCACAGCTTGCTGCCTGTACTATAGACTATTTTGGAAGGTATTACAAAAAATTTGAGAAAGCAAAAAGCATAGAGCCTTTTACAAATGAATATAACAATGCACTTGCAAACAGGGATAAGGAAGTTAAAATTCTTTATGGAATGGCAGAAAATGCCAAAAAGACAGAAACAGGCATTGCAAGGGGCATTGATAAAAATGGTGCATTAATAGTAGATACTAAAAGCGGGACAAGGCATGTATTGTCAGGTGAAGTTTCAGTCAGGGGGTTATATGGTTATGCCTGGTAATAATCCAGATGGTATGGTAGTACTCTGCGCATCAAGTGCATATGAAGAAAAATATTATTTTAACCAGGATTTTGCAGGCCTTCCAGAAGCTGTAAAAGAGGAACTGCAAATTATGTGTGTATTGTATACTGCTGATGTAGGCGGTATACTTACATTACAGTTTGATAAAAGCGGAAGCCTTTTTATTAATGTAACTTCATCAGAAGATGATTTTTTATTTGATGAAATAGGCAGTGTGCTTAAAATTAAACAGATACAGTCTGCAAAAAGGGAGTTATTAGAAGCACTTGAACTGTATTACCGTGTAAAATTCCTTAAACACCAGGTTACAGCAAGTACTTCTTTAATGGATTAAAAGGGTAGAAAGATGAGGATAAAAACATGTTATTAGCAGTTGATGTGGGAAATACTGATATTACATTTGGAGTTTTTTGTGGAAGCACTCTTGCAGCAAGGTTCCGTTTTACCGTAAAAGTGCCAAGGACTTCAGATGAATACGGGGAACTTCTCTGCAATATCCTTGAACAGAAAGGTTATAAACCTTTGGATATTACAGAGGTAATTATTGCATCAGTTGTACCAAAAATGATGTATTCATTTACAAGCGGCATAATAAAATACCTTGGCTGCCAGCCTATTATAGTAGGTGCAGGCATTAAAACAGGCATAAGGATAGATACTACAGATCCTAAACAAATAGGCG
Source organism: uncultured Lachnospiraceae bacterium (assembly GCA_910586555.1). Classification (GTDB taxonomy): domain Bacteria; phylum Bacillota; class Clostridia; order Lachnospirales; family Lachnospiraceae; genus Butyribacter. The sequence continues at coordinate 39,855 of CAJUJY010000004.1, read as the reverse complement.
CAGACCGTATTGTAGATGCAGTAGGCGCATACGGCCAGTATGGAGGACCTATAATAGTAGTAGACTATGGCACTGCAACTACATATGACTATGTAACAAAAGACGGCGCATTCCAGGGCGGTGTTATAAGCCCTGGCATAAGGATATCTGCCGACGCACTATGTAATAATACAGCAAACCTTCCAGAAATAGAGATAAAATGTCCTGGCAGCATAATTGCTAAAGAAACAATATCTTCAATGCAGGCAGGGCTGTTTTATGGTACAATAGGGCAGACTGAATATATAATAAGGCGGATAAAAGAAGAAGCAGGCATAAAAGAAGCGCGTGTAGTAGCAACAGGCGGCCTTGGCAAAATAATATCAGAGAGCACAGAAGAAATAGATATATATGATGCAGACCTTACATTAAAAGGGTTACAGCTTATATACAGCAAGCAGAAAAAGTAATAAAACTTCTGGTAATTATAAAAGTTTTTATCTGCCAGTAACTTATATTAATTGTAATGGTACATATACATGGTAAAAGGAAAGAATGATGCAGGGATTTAATATAGGTAATGTAAGGATAAATGGTAATTTAGTACTAGGGCCGATGGCAGGGGTAACTGACCTGCCATTCCGTATTTTATGCAAGGAGCAGGGCGCAAATCTGGTATATACAGAAATGATAAGTGCCAAGGGAATTTATTATAATAATAAAAATACTGCCTCTCTCTTGGAAACAAGTAAATCTGAACACCCTGTAGCAGTACAGCTTTTTGGCAGTGAACCAGAACTTATGGCACTAATTGCAGAAAGAATTAAGGACAAAGACTTTGATATACTGGATATTAACATGGGCTGTCCTGTCCCCAAAATAGTAAATAATGGTGAAGGTTCTGCGCTTATGAAGAACCAAAAGCTTGCAGGCAAAATAATAAAAGCTGTTTCAGGTGCAGCAGGAAAACCAGTTACAGTAAAGATACGCAAGGGATTTGATGACAGCAGCACTAATGCCGTGGAATTTGCTATAATGGCAGAAGAAAATGGTGCAAAAGCAATAGCAGTGCATGGCAGGACAAGACAACAGTATTATGGAGGAAAAGCAGACTGGGATATTATAAGGAAAGTGAAAGAAGCAGTAAAAATTCCTGTAATAGCAAGTGGTGATATATTTAGCCCCAAAGACGCACTAAGATGCATGGAAGAAACAAATTGTGACGCACTTATGCTAGCCCGCGGGGCAAGAGGAAACCCCTGGATTTTTGTACAGATAAAAACATTTATGGAAACAGGGGAATTACTAGAAAAGCCTGGAATAAAAGAAGTGGCAGATATGGTATTAAGACATGGCAGGATGCTTAAAGAATTTAAAGGTGAATTAACGGGAATAAGGGAAATGCGCAAACATATAGCATGGTATACCACAGGCTATAGAAATTCATCACAGTTAAGGCGCATGGCAAATAAAATTGAAACATACAAGCAGCTTGAAGAGCTGTGTAAGATTATGTCTGGAGGTTAAACTAATGGCAGATAAAATTAAAAAAGTAATAACAGCGTTTGTAATAGCAGCATTTATAACAGGCATACTGCCGCCTGGCATTACAATGCCAGTAAAGGCAAGTGCAGCAGTACCGTCTGTGCAGGCGTCGGCATATGTTTTAATGGACGCCAATTCAGGTGATGTTATTTATAAAAAAGGCATGAATAAAAAGATATACCCGGCAAGTACTGCCAAACTTATGACGGCAATAGTTATAATTGATAATATTAAAGACCTTGACCAGAGTGTAAAATATACTAAGAAAATACAAAAAATGGTACCGTCAGATGCTTCAAGGCTTTACCTTAAGGCAGGGACATCATACAGGATAAAACAGTATCTTACAATGCTTTTAGTTGCTTCAGATGCTGATTCTGCAATGGCACTGGCAGCAGGTTCAGGGATAGAATATGGTAAGTTTATAGAACTTATGAACAGCACAGCCAAAAGCTATGGAATGGACAAAACAAGTTTTGACAACCCAATGGGGCTTGATACAGGCAATGGATATAAGAAAATGTATACTTCGGCATATGATTATGCATTGCTGGCAAGACATGCAATGTCATACGGGCTTATACGCAATATAGTTGCAAGAAAAACATATAAAGTGCCAGCAAGAAAAGGGAAGCCTTCATTTACAATAAAAAATACAAATGGGTTTTATTCCCGGTATAAGCTTAAGAATAAAGAATATAAAATAATAGGTTCTAAAACAGGTACAACAAGTGCATCAGGCCATTCACTTATAGCTACAGCAAGGGACAAAGAAGGCCATGAACTTATATGCGCATACTTTGGAGGAAAATCATCAGCCAATGTATACAGTGGCATAGAAAAATTGTTAGATTATGCATATAAACAGTATTCCAATGAGAAAATAACATTAGCAGCAGGCTTCTGGGACACAAGGTTCCGGGGCAGTGAAAAAATTATCTGCAAACATGCAACATCAGGTGCTATCCCAATGCAGGAAGATGGCAGGTTTAATCCTGAAACAGTAAAAGATGCAGAATATACAATTAAACTTATAAATAAGATATCAGGGCTTTCACTGGATAAAGGCACAGAAAGCCGCCTTAGTGTTGCAGGTCTTGCTGCTGTCCGGTATAATGGCAGCAGTACAGGAAGCAGCATAGTAACAGGCAGCAGTATAGGAACAGGCAGTGGGGAATTAACAGATAATGAACTAAATATAATAAGTTCACTTGAAAATACAGGCAGTTTTGATATAAATGAACAGAAAAAAATAGCAAAGCTTTACCTTTCTGGTGCAATGGCAAATATAGAAATAACTGATGTACTGCACCAGATTAACAAAGAAGAAGCAGTATTAATAGCAGACCTTCTTACATAAATTTATCTAAATCAGATATAATAAAAGTTAAATTCCAAAAACATGCACTGTCTTTGAGTCATTGTAAAAGCAGAACAGTTTCTATTATAAATGGAAAACGGGGGTAAATATATAATGGTGTATGATGTAGTTATTGCAGGAGGAGGGGCAGCAGGTCTTTCAGCCGCCCTTTATGCAGGCAGGGCAAAACTTAAAGCACTTGTAATTGAAAAATACAATATTACAGGAAGCCAGATAATATATACAAGTGAAGTTGACAACTACCTTGGTATACCATCAGCCACTGGCTTTGAACTTGCAAATAAGTTTAAAGAACATGCCACTGGCGGGGCAGAGTTTGTAGAAGGTGAGGTTCTTGGCATTGAAAAAAAGGACGGGGTTTTTATTATAAAACTGTCAGATGGAAGTGAAATAAAATCAAAAACAGTTGTAATAGCTACAGGGGCAGTCCATAACCACCTTGGTGTAAAAGGAGAGGAAGAATTTACAGGCAAAGGCGTATCATACTGTGCTACCTGTGATGGTGCATTTTATAAAGATAAAGAAGTGGCTGTGGCAGGCGGTGGGGATACTGCACTTTCAGAAGCCCTTTACCTTTCAAATATATGCAGTAAAGTCTATCTTGTACACAGAAGGGATAAACTAAGGGGAAGCCAGGCATACCAGGATAAAATAGCAGAAAAAGAAAATATAGAATTTATAGGCAATGCCATAATTGATGAAATAAAAGGTGAAGACAAAGTAACTTCATTATTATACCATAATAAAACAGATGGCACAAAAAAAACTATTTCTGTAAGTGGTGTATTTATAGCAATAGGAATGAAACCTGATACAGCTATATTAAAAGGGATTGCAGATATTGACCAGTATGGCTATGTAATAGCAGGTGAAGACGGCAGGACAAATACCAGCGGTTTATTTGTAGCAGGCGATATACGCCAGAAAAATTTAAGGCAGTTAATAACCGCAGTATCTGACGGCGCAAACTGCATTGCATCAATAGAAGAATACCTTAATACAGGAAAATAATGTAAAACCAGAGGAAAAATACAGCCATTGTGTATTCAAGCGGATATTCGCAATCCGCTTCGCCTGCAAAGCAGGCATTGGCTACTTGCCCACTTGCAAAACAACCTCATTGCCGCTTTGTGGCAGTCTGTCAGGAGCTTGAACCCCTGCCAGACTAAGTAAGCCCTGGTAAACCAAACCCACCGCTTAAGAAGCGTGTATTTTAAAGGGCTTACTTAATGAGGTTAAAATTTATATATTCTAATAGTTTATTAATTTAAATTCTCCTTCTTCAAGAAATGCTATACTGTCCCCAAAAGCACTAAGTGCATATAAATCTTTTGGTGGTGTTTTTTCTGATGTATATAATACTGTTATTTTGCCGTCCCAGGATAAACGGGTTATTTCAGTTTTTCCGTTTTTATTATTATGGAAGCCATATATCCCATTTTTATCATATACCCCATAATTTATATATGAAAATTTTTCATCTGGCCTAAATATTATGTTATCACTATATGGCTTTTGATAACTGCATAAATGGATATCCAATTCTTTGTCTGTATACAAAAAACCATTATCTGTAAGCATAAACCCAAAGTAATAATTATTTATTTCTTTTAATATTTCTCCGCTGGCATCAGCCATAAAAAGACTGGAACTTACTGGTGTTTCCAAGAAAACCCTTTCTTCTTTTATAGTATTTTTTATATAACTGCTGCTGCCAAGTAAAGATAAGTTACCAGAAATGTTTTCTGGCAGGTTTTTAATTTTATCTGTATATGCCCTGCTGCTTTTTTTCTCCCATTTATTTGTGCCTTTATTTAATACATATTTATGGCAGTTGTTTATTGTACCCATGCCTTCCTTTATATAAACGGTATTATCATCTGTTGTATACAGTGGTGAAAAACCCATAAAATTTGTGCTTTCTTCTTTATATATGGTTTCTTCTGAAAGGTCTTTTAATAATATCCTTCCAGTTATAACAGAACCTTTTTGTGTTTTAGTTAAATCTTCTGGCAGGGTTTTTGTATAATATAAGTATTTATCTGTAATATCCCCAAGCCAGAAAGAACCATCTGCAATTTTTTCATTCCCGCCAGTTTTTACGTTAGTCCTGTATAAACCATTGCTTGCTGCAAAATAAATATATTTTCCGTCTGATTTCATACAGTTATAGTAATTATTTTCTGGAAAGTTTTCCTTTTCTTCTTTGTATGGTATTTTAATATCTGTACCAGGTGCAGTATTTAAAGCAGATAAATTTTTATTATTTTCCATTGCTTTATTGTTATCTGCAAATGATATAAATAATCCAAAGGCAAGTGCACATATTGCCAGAACCGCTCCTATAGCAGCAGTTTTTTTGTTCTTTTTCTCCGATACAATATATGAAATTCTTTCTTTTAACATATTCCTTTTACCTCCCATAGCTGTTATAATAAGATTTTTATTGTTTCTGGCCTGTTTTAAGGCAATATACAGCAATGTATTACCATACTGTGGTATGCTGTCTTTGCCAGAAATACAGATAACAGCTTCATCACATGCAAGTTCACAGTCACATTCCTCATAGCATGATGCCAGCCATACAAGCGGGTTAAACCATAAAAACGCCTTAATAATACACCTTATAATGCCCCACAATGCATCCATATGTTTTAAATGGCAGTATTCATGTAGTATTATATATTTTAAATATTGTTTTTGTTCTGCATTTTCACTTGATATATAAATGCATTTACCAAGTAAAAATGGTGCAGTGGCATGTTCTAATATATAGATTGCCATTCCTGTTAAGGAATCTGTTTTATAATACCTGCGGTTTTTTACACAATAAGAAATAAATATTATATTTTTTATAATTATAAAAAGGATAATGACAGCCACTATAGTGCAATATAACATTTTAGAAACCTTAATTGCCAGGAATAAAATATTAATTCCTTTTTTATTGATTTTTGCACTGGTTTTTTCTATGTTTATATTATCTTGTATATACTTGCCACCTGTTTTAAAAAAACTGTATAATCCCTTCTGGCCTTTTTTATTTTTATAAATATCTTTAACTGTATTTATTTCTTTTTGTTTATTTTTGTACTGGCTCTGGTTTTCGTTAATTACAGGCATTTTAATATTACAGGCAGGTATTTTAATATGTACAAATGGTGCAAATGCCAGGTATAAAGGTACAAGAATCCATAATGCATATTGCAGTTTCCTGCTTATCCGGTAATAAAAACACTTACGGATAAATAAAATTAACAATATTAAAATACTAACTGAAACCGTTATTCTTATCATTATTTCCTCCATGCAGCAGATTGTATAACTGTGTAATTTCTTCTTCTTGCAGCATTTCATTTTTAACCATTGTATTTACAAGTATTCCTGCATTACCATGGAAAACTTTATCTAAAAGTGAGCGTATTTCAGTTTGTTCTGCTTCTTCTTTTGTAATTTTAGGAAAGTACTGTTTAGCCTTTGTTCCACTTTCATAATAAACAGCCCCCTTTTCTTCAAGACGCTTAAGATATGTAATAATAATATTTTTATTCCAGCCTTTTTTCTCCCCTAAAGTCTTTGTAAGCTGTGTAATTGTCTGTGGCGGGTCTTTCCATAAAAGATGCATAATTTTCCATTCCTGTTTTGATATATTCAATAATATTTACCCCCTTATTAGTTAAATGGTATATAGTTGTATACCTATAATAACAGCAAGGTATACAGTTGTCAACCTTTTTTGTAAAAATCCCAAGTCCATTTCATAAATTTTTAATTATATATAAACAGGAGATAATTTATAGTTATCTGTGGTTTGTTTTAAGGAGGTTGTACATGTGGAAATTTTTATGTCCCGGTAAAAGGCCCGCTTCCGCTATGATTGCACACGTAACAGTGCATAAAACCTGAAAATACCAGGTTTAAGCACTGACGGTGCAAAAATGCCTTTTACACAGGACATAAAAATTTTCCACATGGTTTAAACACTATGGAAAAATACAAGTTACAGGTAATAACCAGAGAATGTTGTATACTCTGGTTTTCCATCTTTAAGAGAAATATAAAATTTTACCAAGAAATTAAAATACAAGCAAGAAAACTTTTAATTCCCATAAGTTAAGGAGATGTACAAAAAATATTTTTATAAACTGCCAAAACGTATATTACCTGGCAAGTTCCAAATGTGCTCCCAATGGACAGATGTACGCAGCCGCCGGTGTTTAAGCCCTGTCTTAAATGCTTCAAAGAAGTTTTTTCTTTGAAGCATAAGGGCTTTATGCACCGCTGCGTGTAAGTCCAAGCGCAAGCGGGCTGTACATGGGACACTTTGGAACTGCCAGGGCATAAAAATTTCTATATACCTCCTTTAAAACAAACCACAGATAACTATAAATTATCTTTTATTTACATTATAATTTATGAACCAGTCCTGTAAAAACCTAAGCACGAAAAATGCTGGTTTTTTATAGGACATACACTGGCATTTAAAAGTATTATCTGGTTAAAACTAACACAGGCAGGAGCCGCATATGCAGTTCCTGCCTGTGTTAGTTTTTGTATAATAAAAAATATTAATTATATTTCCATAAACATTTTATGTATCCTGTAATCTCCACATAATTCAGGGTGGAATGAAAGCCCTAGCTGTTTTTTATATTTTACTGCTGTGGTTTTACCATTAACCTGGGAGAGTACTTCCACATCCCCGGATATATTTTCAATATAAGGAGCACGTATAAATTCCATTGGAAATACGCCAAGCCCTTTAATGTCCCCGTCATAGTGGAAGCTTCCAAGCTGCCTGCCATAAGCATTTCTTTTTACAGTTACAGGAAGTGTCTTAAAATAGGATCTTGTATCATTTGAAATATTTTCTGCAAGAAGTATAAGACCGGCACATGTACCAAGTACAGGCATGCCTTCTTCTATTTTTTCTTTTAATATATTAAACATTCCAAGGTCTTTTAGAAGCTTGCCTTGTACAGTGCTTTCACCTCCAGGGAGCACAAGCCTGTCAAAATGCCTGTCTAAATCTTTTTTCTGCCTTAACTGTATAGTATCTGCCCCAAGTTCTTTAAATATTTCCTCATGTTCAATAAATGCCCCCTGGACAGATAGTATGCCTATTACCATAAATTCCTCCTATTTTCCGCGTTCTGCCATAAGCAGTGTAATTTCATCTTTATTAATTCCAACCATTGCTTCACCAAGGTTTTTAGAAAGTTCTGCAATCATTTTGGCATCTGTGTAATTAGTAACAGCCTTTACAATGGCTTCAGCCCTTTTTGCAGGATCACCTGACTTAAATATGCCAGAGCCTACAAAAACCCCGTCAGCCCCAAGCTGCATCATAAGAGCAGCATCAGCAGGGGTAGCAACACCACCAGCAGCAAAGTTTACTACAGGAAGTTTCCCATTATCATGCACATACAGCACAAGGTCATAAGGAACTTGTAATTCTTTAGCTTCATTGAAAAGTTCATCTTCACGCATGGAAGTGATTTTAGCGATTGCACTGTTCATCATGCGCATATGGCTTACAGCCTGCACAACATCACCAGTTCCAGGTTCACCTTTTGTCCTTATCATAGCAGCACCTTCATTTATGCGCCTTAAAGCTTCACCAAGGTTTTTAGCCCCACATACAAAAGGCACTTTAAAACGTGTCTTGTCAATATGGTAAACATCGTCAGCCGGTGAGAGGACTTCACTTTCATCAATATAATCAATTTCTATAGCTTCAAGAACCTGTGCTTCAACAAAGTGCCCTATCCTGCATTTTGCCATAACAGGAATTGAAACCGCTTCCTGTATCCCGTTTATCATAGCAGGGTCACTCATACGTGAAACACCACCTGCCGCACGTATATCGGCTGGTATACGTTCAAGTGCCATAACAGCACATGCCCCTGCTTCTTCTGCAATCTTAGCCTGCTCTGGAGTAGTAACGTCCATAATAACGCCACCTTTAAGCATTTGTGCAAGTTCCCTGTTAAGTGCATATTGTTTCTGGTCCATATTTAATCCTCTTTTCTGCGCTGCTTTTTATATTGTACATAAATTGTGCCAGGCAGCACACAGGCACAAATCTAATACATCAAGTTTTCTATAAAATACTATTTACTAAAACAACATATTAAATTATAATCAAAATTGGCCATATCAAAATACCCAGAATGAATATAGCCAGTAATGCCAGATTAAGGAGAAAAAACAATATGCTTACATATTCTTTTGCAGATACAGGGCCAGAACCGCTCTATATCCATTTATATAAATGCATTAAAAATGATATATTAGACAGTATTTTGCTGCCTGGTACAAAACTTCCGTCAAAGAGAAGTTTTGCTAAAAATCTGGGTATAAGCAATATTACAGTTGAAAATGCTTATGCACAGTTACAGGCAGAAGGATTTATTTATTCAGTCCCTAAAAAAGGTTTTTATGTAACAGAACTGCCAGATAAAGGGGTGATGCCATTTAATTCCATAAGGACAGAAAACAAAAATACAGAATATGGCACAAAATGGCATGGCAGCAAAATAGAAAGCAGCAAAGAAGAGGGCAGCCAGTTTGAAATAGATCTGGTAAGTAACACAGCACCACCAGGCAAATTCCCATTTTCCATATGGGCAAGGTTAATGAGGGAAGTAATATCTGAAAAAAGCAGTGAATTAATGAAAAAATCACCCTGGGGAGGCATAATGGAACTTAGAAGTGCAATAAGCCTGAATTTAAAGCAGTTCCGCAATATGGAAGTATCACCAGGGCAGATAATAACAGGGGCTGGCACAGAGTATCTTTATACCCTTATAATACAGCTTTTAGGTTATGATAAAATTTATGCCGTTGAAACACCAGGCTATAAAAAGATAGCACAGATATATAAAAGCAATAATGTAGCATGTGAATATATACCAGTTGATAATTCAGGGATAATTATAGAAGAACTTGAAAGGCATAATGCAGATGTAGCACATATATCACCATCACACCATTACCCTACAGGAATAGCCACACCAGTAAGCAGGCGCTATGAAATACTTGCCTGGGCAGCAGAAGAACCAGACCGTTATATTATAGAAGATGACTATGACTCAGAGTTCCGACTGGCAGGAAAACAGATGCCTACATTACAAAGCATAGATATAATGGAAAGGGTAATATATATTAACACATTTACAAAAAGCCTTGCCCCAACAATAAGGATAAGCTATATGGTACTTCCTGTAACATTGCTTGAAAAATTCCACAGCAAATTAAGCTTTTATTCCTGTACAGTATCAAACTTTGAACAATATACCCTTGCAAAATTTATAAATGATGGCTATTTTGAAAAACATATAAACAGAATGAGGAATTATTACAGGAAAGTGCGTGACGGGCTTTTAAAAGAAATTAAAAACAGCAGCCTTTCGGGTATAAGTGAAATATCAGAAGAAGGTTCAGGACTTCATTTCCTTTTAAAAATCCATACAGACATGCCTGACAGTGAATATATAGAAATATGCAGGAAAAATAAAATTAATGTATCATGTCTTTCACAGTACTATACCGGAGAAGAGAAAAACCATGATAAAGAAAATAAAAACAATAAAGAAAGACAGCATATTATAATAATGGACTATTCAGGAATCAGGCTTGAAGACGTAGAAAAAACAGTAAAACTTTTATGTAAATCACTAAACCTGCCTGGTTAATATTATTAGAAATATTTTTCCTTGAACAATATGAAGAAAAAGAGTATACTTATAATAATAATGTAAATATAAAGCAACAAGAAAAAGGGGGTATGCAAATGGGTAATATATATCTGCCAAAGCTGGTAAGCCAGAAGTATGATGAAGCAATGGATTACCATATTACAATGTATGATAACCTGCCATACAGAAGGGATTCTGATTTCTGTGGCATACAGCAGGTTTCTTTATACAGCGGGCATATTATTAAGTATTATCTTTGCCTTAACCATGAAGATGCTTATGAAGTAGGCAACCATGATGATGAGATAGAAGAGATACTTGCAGTTGCACAAAAAAATGAAGCAAAAAGGATGGCAATGCCTGAAAAGAAGCAAACGGGCAAAAGCAAAAGGGAGGAACAGGGCATTACACAGGAGCAGATAAAAACACTTTTAAAAGATAATGCCGCACCTCCTGCCAGTGATGATAACCTGGCACCAGCAAATGCAGTAAATGCATTTGAAGGGGTTGAAGACTGGTAATATTAAAGCATATTTATAAGTTGGTTATATAAAGGCCTTACAGGTTCCAGCAGGAAAACTAGTAAGGTTTTTTATATGCATTTTAAAGGAAAGAATATACAACAAAAAAATAAATAGAAAACGTAAGTAATATAATAATTCATGTATTGTAATTACCTGGATATATATAATTTTTATGGGCATACTAAAGGCTGTAAACATAAAAGACAATAGAAATGGAGGATACCATAAATAATGGGTAACCATCTTATAAATGAAACAAGCCCTTATCTTTTGCAGCATGCAGGCAATCCTGTGGACTGGTACCCATGGTGTGATGAAGCTTTTAACAGGGCAAAGAAAGAGGATAAGCCAGTTTTTCTAAGCATAGGGTACAGTACATGCCACTGGTGCCATGTTATGGCACATGAAAGCTTTGAAAATAATATAACGGCAAAGCTTTTAAACAACAATTTTATTGCAATAAAGGTTGACAGGGAGGAACGCCCTGATATTGACAGTGTGTATATGTCAGTATGCCAGGCATTTACAGGAAGCGGGGGCTGGCCTTTAAGTATATTTATGTCATGGGATAAAAAGCCATTTTTTGCAGGCACATATTTTCCGTCTGATACACGTTATGGCATTTTAGGTTTTAACAGCCTGTTATATAAAATAAAAGAACAGTGGGAAAGTAACAAAGATGCCCTTCTTAAATCTGCAGGCCAGGTAATTATGCATATTAAAAACCAGCAAACAGGCCAGGAAACTGTAAATGTAAAATCCGGGCTGCAAAGTATTTCTAACAGTGCTTTTAGCATATTTAAAGAAACATTTGACCAGAAAAACGGAGGATTTGGCATTGCACCAAAATTCCCGTCTGCACACAATATTTTATTCCTTATTCTTTATGCAGCGCAGAATAAAAACAGCCTGGCATTTGAAATGGCTGCAAAAACCCTTATCCAGATGAGGAAAGGTGGTATATTTGACCATATAGGCTATGGATTTTCAAGATATTCAACAGATAAATATTTTCTTGTACCACACTTTGAAAAAATGCTTTATGACAATGCAATGCTAATTATGGCATATCTTGCAGCATATAGTTTTCTGGAAAATGGCAGTGCCTGTATTAATGGAAGCATTAAAGAAAATATTACAAAAGAAGCCAGGGATAAGGAAATATTTCTTGATACTGCAATTAAAACAGCAGATTATGTCTTAAGGGAAATGGTTTCTTCTGATGGCGGCTTTTATAGCGCACAAGATGCAGACAGCAAAGGGACGGAGGGGAAGTTTTATACATGGTCTTTAGATGAAATTAAAGAAATCCTTGGCGGGAAAAAGGGAGAGGAATTTGCAAAGGCTTTTGACATTACTGCCGATGGAAACTTTGAAGGAGAAAATATACCAAACCTTTTAAAAAATAATATAAATAATAACTTTAGTGAAGAAATTAAAAAGCTGTATAATTACAGGAAAAAACGTACAAGCCTGCATCTTGATGACAAGCACCTGGTTTCATGGAATGCCATGATGATAACAGCACTAGCAATGCTCTACAGGGTTTCTAAAAACCAGAAATATTTAGATGCAGCACTAAAAGCAGATTTATTTATTGAAAAAAACCTGTATAATGGCACAGGGCTTTATACAAGCTGCCGTAATGGGCGGTGTTCTGGCAGCGGGTTTTTAAATGATTATGCTTTTTATACCACGGCTTTAATTGAAATTTATAATTCCACGCTTGATAAAAAATATCTTAGCAAAGCAGAACATTTCTGTAATGAGGCCGTAAAAAGATTTTCCTCTGGCGGGAAAGATGGCTATTTCCTTAATGAACCTGGCAATAATGAATTATTTATAAACCCTAAGGAAATATATGACGGGGCAATGCCATGCGCAAACTCTGTTATGGCATATAATCTTGTAAGGTTATTCCAGATTACACAAAATGAAACTTATAAAAGCCTTACAGACAAACAGCTTAGTTTTATGGCACCAGAAGCCTCTAAAAACCCGGCAGGCCATAGCATGTTTTTAACAGCATGCCTGATTTATGAAAACCCTCCAGCACATATTACAGTTGTTGTAAAGGATAATGCAGAGTTTAATGTTATAAAAAAGCTGCCTTTTCTTGCAAATGTGCAGTTTGTACAGGAAGATAAAGAGCATCTTCTTTTAAACGGCAGGACGACTTATTATGTATGCAAAAACCATTCCTGCCTGCCACCTTCAAATGAAATGGCCTTTTAAGGAACAACCTCCATGTTTAATCATAATATATAAGTATACAAAAATATAAATATATATTAAACATGGAGGTTTATTTTGGAAATATATGTAGTAAAACAAGGTGATACTATTGACAGGATTTCAGATAAATTTAATGTCCCTGCATCTGAAATAGCATTTATAAACCAGATTTCATATCCTTACCCGCTTGTAATAGGGCAGGCACTGCTTATACCAGTACAGGATATTTTGCAGCAGTATAAACGGGAAGTCAATGTAAACGGGTACGCTTACCCATATATTAATTCAAAAGTATTACAGACAACGCTTCCTTATCTTACAGATTTATCAGTTTTCTCTTATGGTTTTTCAGAACAAGGCAATTTAATACCACCTTCCACAGATGATACAGGAATGATAAATGCAGCACTGGAGTTTGGCACGTCCCCAGTACTTACCCTTACGCCAATGGACAGCCAGGGAAGGTTTAATAATAACCTTATTTCAGCACTTGTAAGCAGTGACAGCGCACAGGAAAACCTTATAAATGAAATGCTGGAAACATTACAGGCAAAGAACTTTATGGGGGCAGATGTTGATTTTGAATATATAAAGGCAGAAGACAGGGATTTATTTACTTCATTTGTGGCAAGGCTTACAAGGGAACTTAACGCTTATGGTTACCCGGTTTCAGTGGCACTTGCACCAAAAACATCATCTGGGCAAAAGGGGCTTTTATATGAAGGGAAAGATTATGGAGGACTTGGGGCTGCTGCTAATAGCTGCCTTCTTATGACATATGAATGGGGATATAAATACAGTGAACCCATGGCAGTTGCTCCAATTAATAAAGTAAGGCAGGTTGTTGAATATGCAGTTACACAGATACCACGTAATAAAATAGATCTTGGCATACCAAATTACGGGTATGACTGGCCACTGCCATATGTACAGGGTGAAACAGCAGCAACGACTATTGGAAATACCCAGGCAGTACAGATTGCTGCTGCTAACGGGGCACAAATACAGTTTGATGAAACTGCACAGACACCTTATTTTAATTATACATCAGAGGGCATAAGGCATGAAGTATGGTTTGAGGATGTAAGAAGCATGGATGCAAAATTTTCACTGCTTGAGGAATTTGGGCTGCGTGGAATGGGCTACTGGCAAATAATGAGGCTTTTCCTTGCAAACTGGGTACTTCTCGAAAGCCGTTTTAATATAATAAAAAACTGAAATTATAAGTATTAATTGAATAAGATTTACTTTGAAAGGAGTACAGTTGTGTACTATATTATTACTGGCAGCGGGATTAAAAAGGTAGAGGAAAAGGATTTCTGGAATTGTAATAATGGTGTATGTGCCATAAAACTTTCAGAATGGAATGAAAGCCCGCTGATGCGTGAAAAGGCAGGTATATGGCACAAAGCTGAACAGATACACTCATGTAAGATTGAATCCCATATGGATTATATATTTGGAACGTTTAAAGTACCATCAAAAATAAAAGGCAGCAGGGACATAACATTTGCAATGTATATAACTGGCAGCAGAATAATTATACTTGATGATGACGGTGAAGCAGAGGAAGCTGTTAAAAAGCTGGCAGCAGGTTCATTACAGGAAAATATGTGCCCTGGACGTTTTTTGTATTATTTTTTATTATTATTTATTAATGAAGATCTTTTATTTCTTCAAAAAATTGAAAGGGATATTGCAGTAATTGAAGAAGACGTGCTTTGTGGAAGGATAGAGAAATTTAGCTGCCGTATGCTTTATTTAAAGAAACTTATATCACGTTTTTATCATTATTATATACAGCTTAAAGTTGTAGCAGGAGAACTATCTGCCAATGAAAATGGCTTTTTTAGCAGTAATGGTGCAAATGCCTTTAACCAGTATAAAAACAAAACAGAACAGCTTGCAGATGAAACACAATTATTAAGGGAATATGTAATGCAGGTACAAGAGGTATACCAGTCAGAAATTGAAATAAAACAGAATGATATTATGAAAGTGCTGGCAGTTGTTACTGCTACATTCCTTCCACTTACATTAATTGCTGGCTGGTATGGCATGAATTTTGAACATATGCCAGAAATAGGGTATAAATATTCATATCCTGTTATAATAACAGCAAGCATACTTGTAATAGCAGCAAGCCTTTATTATTTTAAAAAGAAAAAATTCTGGTAATAAAACAAATAAAATTAAAACCCATGGCAGGCAGGGCTGGTTAAGAATAATGTGGCATTGTCTGTCATAGCATAGAATAAAAGCTGTGTTATAAGGGTTTTTATGAGAAGAAAATTTTTTATTTTATTTCTGGCTTTATTTGTGCTGCTTTTTGTAATATTTCCTGATATTGCAAGCCGGGGAGCACAAGACGGGCTTCTTTTATGGTTTAATGTTATAATACCATCATTGTGCCCATTTATGATTATTTCATCGATGTTAGTAAAACTAAATGTAACAAGTTTTATAAGTAATATATTTTACCCTGTGTTCCATAAAATCTTCAGGCTTTCAAAAAACGGATGTTACCCTGCTGTAATAGGCATGCTTTCAGGTTATCCCCTTGGTGCAAAGACAACGGCTGACCTGTATAAAACAGGGGCATTTTCACTTAATGAAGCACAGTATATAATAAGTTTTTGTAATAATGCAAGCCCTATGTTTATGCTTGAATATATAGGCATAAAATGCCTTGGGCTTTCAAAGCCTGCAATTATGCTTTTAATAATATACCTGTCTGCATTTATCAATGCACTAGCAGGATTTTGTAATACAGAAGGGGAAACAGGTTTTAAAGAAAGCGCTAATATTAAAAAAAATTATTCAATGATGGAAGCATTGGATGAAAGCATATTAAGTTCTGCGGTTACGCTTGTTAAAGTAGGGGGTTATATAATATTATTTTCAATTTTTACAAGGATTTTACAGGATCTTGTAACAGCAAGTGGGATTTTTAAGGTTTTGGGGGCAGGAATACTTGAAATAACAACAGGTGGTGAAATACTTGCAAAATCAGATATGCCTTTATATTATAAATGCATACTAGCCAGTGCATTTTGTGCATTTGGTGGCATGTCAAGTGTGGCACAGACATCAAGTGCACTTATAGGAACCAGAATCCAGACCAGGAAATATATATTTGCCAAACTAAGGCAGGCTGTTATAGCTGCTATGCTTGCGGCTGTTATATTTTATTTTATAAAAATTTAACCTCATTTAACATTAGACATTATACCCTGCCAGGTGTATAATTGGAATAAATTGTTTTATGAAATGGAGGATAATGTATATTATGGAAAGAAAAAATGCATGGAAAGATTATAGCAGTACAGATTTAAAAGAAATTGATATGCTTTGTACAGGTTATATAGACTTTTTATCAAGCTGTAAGACAGAAAGGGAGTGCACTAAAAGGACTATAGAACTTGCAAAAGAAAAAGGATATATTTCTATTGAAGAAGCAGTGGAAAATGGCAGGGAATTAAAACCTGGTGATAAAATATATGCTGCATGTATGTGCAAATCAGTAATTTTATTTAATATAGGTAAAAAGCCGCTGGAAGAAGGGTTAAATATTCTTGGTGCACATATTGATTCACCGCGTATAGATATAAAACAGAATCCTTTATATGAAGATGGCGGTCTTGCATATTTTGACACACATTATTATGGCGGGATTAAAAAATACCAGTGGGTAACTATACCGCTTGCAATACATGGTGTAGTAGTTAAAAAAGATGGAAGTAAAATTAATATCTGCATAGGTGAAAATGAAGAAGATCCGGTATTTTGTATTACAGACCTTCTTATACACCTTGCCGGGGAACAGATGGAGAAGAAAGCAGCAAAGGTTATAGAAGGTGAAAAACTTGACCTGCTTATTGGAAGCATGCCACTTGATAGTGAGGAAAAAGAAAATGTAAAGGAAAATGTAATTAAAATCCTTAAGGACTCCTATGGCATTGAAGAAGAAGATTTTATGTCTGCTGAACTTGAGATTGTGCCAGCAGGGAAGGCACGTGAACTTGGGTTTGACAAAAGCATGGTAATTTCCTATGGCCAGGACGACAGGGTATGTGCTTATACTTCTCTTGCTGCAATGCTTGAAATGGAAAATGTGGACAAGACCTCCTGCTGCCTGCTTGTAGATAAAGAAGAGATAGGAAGTGTTGGTGCAACCGGAATGCAGTCACATTTCTTTGAAAATACAGTTGCAGAACTTATAAACCTTGAAGGGAATTATTCAGAATTAAAATTAAAACGCTGCCTTAAAAACAGCAGGATGCTTTCTTCTGATGTAAACGCTGCATATGACCCTCTTTTTGCAGATGCATTTGAAAAGAAAAATTCATCATATTGCGGAAAGGGAGTAGTATTTAGTAAATTTACAGGAAGCCGCGGAAAATCAGGTTCTAACGATGCAAATGCTGAGTACCTTGCTGTTTTAAGGAATATTATGGACAATAATAATGTAAATTACCAGATGGCAGAACTTGGCAAAGTAGATATTGGCGGCGGCGGTACTATTGCATATATACTTTCACTCTATGGAATGGAAGTAATTGACTGTGGTGTGGCAGTGCTAAATATGCATGCACCTTGGGAAGTTACAAGCAAAGCAGATATTTATGAAACAAAAAAATGTTATATGGCATTTCTTAAAGATGCATAAAAAAATTAAAATTCTGCCAGGCAATATACATTACTTAATGACATTTGGTTTTTGCAGGAAGGTGACAGGATGGAAAAGTGGGATTTGTATACAAAGTACAGGGAAAAAACAGGGAGGGAACATATACGTGGTGAAAAAATACCAGATGGGTTTTACCATCTGGTAGTCCATGTATGGATAAGAAATAATAAAGGTGAATACCTTATATCAAAAAGGGCAGCAGACCGCCCGGCACACCCTTTAATGTGGGAAACAACAGGCGGTTCTGTTATAAAGGGTGAAAACAGCCTTGAAGGTGCAATAAGGGAGGTTAAAGAAGAAGTTGGCCTTGACCTGTGCAAAGAAGATGGAAAACTTCTTTTTAGTAAAATACGTACAGAAATTAATGGCATAAAGTATAATGATATAATGGATGTATGGCTGTTTGAATACAATGGCACATCATTTGATGGAATACAGTCACTTAAAAATGCAACTACTGCCGAAGTAGAAACCTGCCATTTTACATCTAAGGAAGAAATTAAAAAGTTATATGATAAGGGGAAATTTGTAGGCACATTGGATTACTTTTTTTATGCATTTAATGAATTATTTGCAGAAAGTACATATAAACCAGATTATAGCGGTATTATTGGCAAGATGGTGCAGGGTAAAATTGACAGGCCCGTTTTTTCAGGCCCTCCGAAACATAAAGATATAATTTACCCAGTCAAGAGGTTAAATTATGGATATATAGAAGGTATATCCAGGGCGGATGGTGAAGGACAGGATGCTTATATATTTGGACAGGACAAGCCTTTAGACAGTTTCCAGGGTAAAGTAATAGCAGTATTCCACCGTTTTAATGATACGGAGGATAAATGGATTGTATCACTTGATGGAAATGATATTCCTGATGAAAAAATATTAGGTGATATTTCCTTCCAGGAACAGTATTTTTATGGAAAACTGTACAGGTGATAACTGGCTAATAAGTTTAAATAAAAATCAGATAAAAACAGGAAATGGTGGTAAAATGGTTATTGATTTAAAAGAAAGCAGAGAAAAAATTGATAAAATAGACAAAAAAATTGCAGAACTATTTGAGGAGAGGATGAAAGTTTCAACAGATGTTGCAGCATATAAAAGAAGCACAGGTAAAAAAGTATTTGATCCTGTACGCGAAGAAGAAAAGTTAAAAGTGCTAAGGGAACTTGCAGACAGTGAATTTAATAAAACAGGCATAGAAGACCTTTTCAGGCAGATTATGTCAATAAGCCGCAAATACCAGTACCAGGTACTTGGGACGAGTGACAGTTTCAGGCAGGTTTTTAAACAGGCAGAATCATTTGATGTGGATGCTGACACAAGGGTTGTGTGTTTTGGGGAACATGGCGCATACACAGAGCAGGCAATGGAAGAAGTATTTGGCAAAAACATAACAGCAATAAATAAAAATACATTTAAAGAAGTAATGGAAACCGTTGCTAATGGTGAAGCAAAGTTTGGTGTCCTTCCGATTGAAAATACATCAACAGGGGGAATTACAGATATTTATGACCTGCTTCTTAATTATGATATAACAATAGTTGCAGAACATGTTGTAAAGGTTGAACAGGCACTTATGGGACTTAAAGGTGCAAAACTTGAAGATATTAAAACAGTATATTCCCACCAGCAGGGGATTATGCAGTGTTCAAAGTTTTTTGAGAACTATCCTGGAATTTTAACAAAAACATATACCAGCACATCAGCCGCAGCTAAAAAAGTTTCCGAAGATGCAGATCCCTCACAGGCAGCAATAGCAAGCACACGTGCAGCAGGCATTTTCGGGCTGGATATAATAAAAGAACAGATAAACCATGAAAGCATGAATTATACACGTTTTATAATAATCTCCAACCAGAAAATATTTTTGCCAGATGCCAATAAAATAAGCCTTTCATTTGAAATAAAACACCAGGCAGGCTCACTTTACAACATGCTTTCCAATTTTTATTACAATGGTTTAAACCTGACTAAAATTGAATCAAGGCCAATAGAAAACAGAAATTGGGAATACAGGTTTTTTGTGGATATAGAAGGTAACTTAAACCAGCCAGAAGTGGGAAATGCACTGGCATGCATAAATGAGTTTGCAAGCAAATTTAAAGTACTTGGCAATATTGTAACAATTAATTAAACCAAATATTAAATTTGAAATGTTGTAATAATTAATTGGCCATATACTAAACTTGCTTACAAATTTAAAGTACTTGGTAATGTTGTAACAATTAATTAAACCAGATACTTAAATATATGCTTCTTAAGCCTTTAAAAGCGGTGGGGTTGTTTTGTGGACTGTGGATATATATTTGACAATTTAAACCATGGTATAAAGTTTGTTAATTAGGAAAGGAATATGGCACTTTTTACCCTTAAACTGCTATATAAAGGAAACGGGGTTTTGTGCCTGGTAAAGTTTATGAAAAAGGGACAAATATATGAGGGGACTGCAATAGAAACAAGTTTTCCAGATAAGGCAATAATTTTAACAGAAGAAACAGATAAAAATGGCATTAGAAATAAATACTATGTTGAGGTAAAGGGTGTGCTGCCTGGACAGACAGTAAAATATATTGTTAAAAAGGCACGTTCCGGAAAATATAGCGGACGTCTGCTTGAAGTTATTAAAAGGGCACAATCTGAAACAGAAAAGCCTGCATGTGCAAACTTTGGGGAATGTGGCGGTTGCAATTTACAGACACTTCCATACCAGGCACAGCTTGAATTAAAGAAAAACCATGTACTCAAACTGCTTGGCAGCGTGCTAGAAGAAGGTTCTTATATATTTGACGGGATATTAAAAAGCCCTTGTGCCTGGGCTTACAGAAATAAAATGGAATTTTCATTTGGTGATGAATATAAAGGCGGCCCGCTTTCACTTGGGCTTCATAAAAAGGGAAGCATACATGATATAATAAATGCGTCAGGCTGTAAAATAGTTAATAATGATTATTCAAAAATTTTAGACTGCATACAAGAATATTTTCTTAATAAAAATATACCACATTACAATAAAAATACACATACTGGCATATTGCGCCACCTGCTTATACGCCGTTCATCATCAACGGGTGAAATACTGGTAGCACTTGTAACAGCATCTGTGCAAGAAACACCTGGAACAGCACTGGAGCAGGAAATTAGCAAACACCTGCCAGATGGGAACGGGCTTGCTTTTCTTTGTCTTGACAAGCTTGGCATAAAACTTAAGGAGCTGGAACTCGAAGGCAGGATTACAGGATTTTTGCATATTATAAATGACGGACTGGGAGATGTAGTAAAAAGTGATGAAACACATATTATCTTTGGAAAAGACTGGATTGCGGAAGAAATACTTGGTTTAAAATTCCGGATTTCTGTCTTTTCATTCTTCCAGACAAATACAAAAGGCGCAGAAGTACTATATACATGTGTAAGAAATTACATATCAGGACAGCCACTGCATATAGAAGAAAATATTATCAAAGACATAAATAAAGATATAAAAAAGGATAAAACATATAATAGTGGCATAAATACAAAAAAAAATACAGAACCAGGTACTAATAAGAATACAGAAGATAAACCAGAAAATAAACCCCTGCAAGTATCTGGAAACTGCCTGGAAACACCTGGTTTTGAAAATAAAGCCAGAATATGCCTTAAGGATAAAGTGGTTTTTGACTTATATAGCGGCACTGGCACAATAGCACAGATAATAGCACCAATAGCTAAAAAAGTGACAGGAGTTGAAATTGTAGAAGAAGCAGTAGAAGCAGCAAAACAAAATGCAGCAGAAAACAAGCTCTTTAACTGTAAATTTATAGCAGGAGATGTACTAAAAGTCTTAGAAAACATTAACGAAAAACCTGGTTTTATAATACTAGATCCGCCAAGAGAAGGCGTAAACCCTAAGGCATTGAGAAAAATAGGAGAGGAGATTAAAGTACCAGAAATGGTTTACATTTCCTGTAAACCAACAAGTCTTGTAAGAGATATTGCAGAATTACAGAAATATGGGTATAAGGTGGAAAGAGTGTGTTGTGTGGATATGTTTCCGCATACAGGGCACGTCGAGTGCGTAGTATTGCTGTCAAAAGTACAGAACTGAATACCGAAAAAGGCTTGAAAATAAAGGATTTCCGAGAGTTGGAGGTGTTCTTCCGGCTCTCGGATTTTTTCATTTTGCAGGGGTGCTGCTTTGGAGAAAACGAGGGTTGAGTTGACAGGTTGAAAATGGGCAGTGTTGAGTTGACAAGATGATTTTGTGTAGGTTTGAGTGGATAAAGTGATTATATCGGTTTTTGAATTCATATCAATTCATATCAATTCATATCAATTCATATTAACGCCTTGAAAAAGACATAAAGATATGGTATAATTTTATGGAATGCAACCCCTGAGTATATAGAGGAGATTTGATATGAGTATTGAGAATAATGATAAATGGATTAATCTTGAAGAAGCAGCAGATTACTTGAGTGTAAATAAAGATACTATCAGAAACTGGATTCGTAAAGATAATGGAATTCCTGCTCATAAAATAGGAAAGCTGTGGAAGTTTAAAAAATCAGAATTGGATGCATGGGTTAAAAGCGGGAAAAGTGCAATAGATTGATTTGGAAGAGGTAGCTATATGAGAACAATGCTATTGAGTTTTAAAGCCGATGTTTATCAAAAGGTCATCACCGGAGAAAAAATATATGAACATAGAAAAGTGTTTCCAGACGAACCGATAAAGGCATATTTGTATGTAAGCACTCCTGTCAAAGCTGTGGTTGGAATTATGCACTTGAATAATAAAACGGCGATTGAAGAATGGAAAATAAAATATTCCTACGATGAAAAAGCAGTAGAGCGAATTATGAGTTATTTGCAGCATCATAAATATGCAATGGAAATAACTGACTTTCAGGATACAAACAAGATATCATTAGAACAGTTGCGCATTGATTTGCCTGGGTTCGTTGTGCCACAAATGTATTATTTCATTGATGAAACACCATTACTTTCTTATTTAGAGAAGAATATAATCCCTTGTGGAGAGAAAATTGTTCATGATTTTTCGAACATTACAAGTGAGCAAATCTGCAAGGAATAAAGGAGATTAGTATGAGCGATACGCAATATACAGAACTGTGGTCTTCCTTGAGTGAAAAAAGCAGACATATTGAAACGGGAATGGATGCTTTGACACGAAAAAGAACAGGAAGTTATTATACGGATTTGAAGCTTACGGATGTAATGATGAGTGAATTAGTAGAACATCTTAAAGTTGCCAATCCGACAAAAAAATTATATGAATACCGTTTTTTGGAGCCGTGTGTCGGTGCCGGAAACTTTGTCTTTTCATACATTGAAGCTGTTAGGGCTACCGGGCTTGACAAGGAAACGGCTATGATTATGTTAGATAATATTTATGTCGTAGACGTAAATACAGATGCCCTTAATGGTTACAGAGAGTCCTTGAAGAAAATGGCTGCATTATTTTGGGGTATCGAGCTACAAGAAGATTACTTCGAGCAACATTTGGGAACAGGATTATTGGTTGATGTAACTGCAGCAGAACTGAATTACATTAACATCAGTGAAGTTTTCTCGAAGGAGATTGTTGGAGCTGGATTTGATATTGTTGCAACAAATCCACCATATAAAAATTTGAAAGCAGAACGCGGGCATTACAGTAGTGATGAGGAATACGACAGAGATAAAGACAAATATTCTGCCATTTCTAAAATTGTAGCAAAGCGTTTTAAATATTCGACAGATGGTGTTTTGAATCTATACAAGTTGTTTGTAGAAGAAATTATCGACCGATATGCTAGCGAAACCGCATTTGTTAGTTTGCTGATTCCAGCATCGATTATGTCCGACAAGACGTGCATGAAATTGAGAACGCATATGCTTAAGGATAATAAAATGATTTCGGTGAAAGTAATCGGCGAAGGAAGTGGATTCATAGATGCACAACAGGCCTTAAGTGCGATTCTTCTACAAAAATCACATAAAACAGACAAGGTTGCTGTTGTCAAAGATTATTGTAATAACCCGAATGACATTGCGGAGGTTGCGATTAAAGACATTTTGAATGAAAATACCGGAAATGCAATTGTTGCGGTTACCTCAAAAGAATATCGAATTTTAAGAAAGCTAAGACAGTTTCCGGTTGTCAAAGAACTTCCTTTTGTGAGCAATTTAAGAGGAGAACTTGACTTGACAGCCAACAAGAATAACATTGTTAATGTCGATACAGGCTATCCGCTGGTGCGCGGAAGGAATATAGGATATTACACTCTGCTGACTTCCTCTGAAAATGAATATGTAGCAGAAGGATTTGTTAACACAACGAAAAAGAAATGCTACATTGAACAAGATAGAATTATTTGTCAACAAATCGCAAATATGAATAAGGAGAGGCGTGTAACATTTGCATTAGCTCCTCAAAATTATGTGTTAGGGAATTCATGCAATTTTGTATCTGTGGGCGAAAATCAATACGGAATAGATATATATACATTATTAGGTCTATTCAATACAAAAATAATTAACTGGTTATTCAAATTAACCAGTAGCAATAATCATGTCAATAATTATGAAATTGACTGTTTCCCAATTCCGGTAGAGGCTCCGGAATTGAAACGAATATCAACACTTGCAAAAATGTTTTTGGACACTCAGGATGAATCAATTCTTGAGGAAATAGAACAATTAACATATCAGGCATATGGAATTACAGCAAATACGGGAGAACATAGAATGGACGAGAAGCAATGTATCCAAGAGTATACTGATGCGATTAAGTATCTCATTCCTCACATTACGAGTGAGGAGGCAGCGAGTATTCTAAATGGTAAAGTAAAAATAGACGGATTCATTGATGGTCTTAGCAAATTCGATACGAGTGTTGCTAAAGGGATAACGTCGAAATATCTGTCGCTGTTTCAGGGGTTGATTCTGAACCATACCACTTTTAAATTAAGTGACTTGGATTTAGAAATGATAAAGGCGGTGCCACCAGGAGGAAGTTGGAAAGATATTCCGATGGAAACCGTGGAAAAATCAAAGAGACTGAAAAGAATAACGCAAACTGGTGGTAGAACAACTCTATATGGTAGAATTGATTATAACAAACCAAGTTATACCATAACAACCTACTTTAACAGACCGGGAAACGGAACCTATGTACATCCTGTTCATGAGAGAGTTCTGACCGTAAGGGAAGCAGCAAGATTTCAGGCTTTCAAAGATGATTATTATTTCTATGGTAATAAAACACAGCATTTGAAACAGGTCGGAAATGCTGTACCGACTTTATTAGCATACCAAATAGCACGTGAAATAAAGAAAAAGACTGGTTGTTCCAAGTCTATAGATTTGTTTTGTGGTGCGGGAGGTATGACAGCAGGATTTAAGGCGGCTGGCATTCAGTCTTTGTTGAGTAATGATATTGAAGAGAGTGCGTGTGTGACATTAAAGATTAATAATCCAGAAATCAATGTACTTTGTGGTGATATAACAAAAGCTGAAACAAAAGATGCTATTGAGAGGGCAGCATTAGATGGTGGTGCTGATATCATATGTGGAGGTCCACCTTGTCAAGGTTTTTCGATGGCGGGATTCAGGGCGGATGATGACCCAAGAAATCAACTGTTCAGGGAATTTGTTGATATCGTTAAGAGAGTAAATCCCAAAGTTATTGTTTTTGAGAATGTGGAAGGATTGTTAAGTTACCAGGGTGGAAAAACATACCGTGAAGTACACGCACTTTTTACTGAACTCGGATATAATACGGAAGGCAGAACGTTGATGACAAGTGATTATGCGGTTCCTCAAAAAAGAAAAAGGGTCATAATTATTTGCACAAGAAACGATATGGAGGTAACGCCTGGGGAATTATTTCCTGAACCGATTACATCGGAAGAATCCAATCAAGTCACTGCCAGGGATACAATTGCAGATTTGGAAACAGTTCCGTGTGATGATAACGCAAAATATGTTGAGGGATACAGTTCAGATATACTTGAATTTTTCAAGGGGCATATAACATATGAAGAATATGTGTCTTTAAAATCGCCAGATTCTGAAGATACGGAAAAGGAACAAGGCGAAGAACAATACGAACAACTGAGTTTGGTCGACTTATTATGATGAAAAAGAGGATGATTACCGTTGAGATAGTCATCCTCTTTCCAATTATAATGAGCGGATTGTTCTTTTCTGAATCGTTTCCATAAGCTTGATTACGAGTTGTTTGCAGGACGCAAATGGACTACCGGATTCAATGCTAACGCAGATAGATTTTAGGGTAGCCATTTCAGACGAAGTAAGGTCATGCTTGTTGTGACGATTATCCTTTGCGCTATAATCATAAACGGCCTCAATAGCAATTCGCTTATATCTATCGGTTTCATATTGGTTGCGGTCAGTGTAGTGCCTATCTGCTTTGGCTACGATTTCCCCTTTGGCATTAAATGTGTAAGAATATTTGAAATAATCGTAGTTTGGTTCCAAAAATGCAGCAACAAGAAAATCTTCGCCATTTTCAGGACAAGTTTCAAGTATGGTTAATAGGATAAACATAAAGTTAGCCATATTTTGCTTGAGTGCATCACGATAAACAGTAGGCACCTTTTCAGGATGAATAGTATAATTTGCTCGTATAAATTCCCAAATTAGTTTGGATTGCCAAGACATAGGATAGATGCCTGTTCGCTTTTCTGTTTCAATGATGCTTTCGATATCTACAATTTGCAAGCGGTCGCGCTTAGAGGAATTATCTCCGCCCGGCATAGGTTGCAGATAACGTGGGTCGTGGACAAATCCCAAAGAAATCGGACCGATGTGGTCGGCAGATGTGCCATCGAAGAAAGCACTTCCCATAAATTGATTGGCCGCATGGATATTTCCGTCACTCCAATATTCATAGGCGCGTCTGTCTTTGGTGTAAGATTTAAGGTTTTCTTTTGAACGACCTTTGTCCTGAGTAGCTCTGCAACAGCGATTGTATGTATGGAATCCATCATATCGATCAGGAAAATTTGACATTGCTCCTGGACCAAGGCATTTTTTGTCCCCTTTACGGCAAGCGTATTCTAATGCCTCAATAATTTCATCTTTTTCAGCGGTACGCGCATTTAAATCCAAGTCACCTTTTTCAATCAGGAATGACGCAATATCGACTTTGCGGATTCCGTTAATGATGAGTTCATCCCAAATATCACTGATATGGTCACAGTCAGAGAAATCTGTACCGAATTTTTTGTTTAGTGATTTAAGAAAATTAGCATTTGGGTAGTGATAGTATAGGGACATTTCTTTGCCGCAAATCTGGCATACTTTCCACTTTGTGGGATGGATTTCGAGCATAACGTCAGCATACATTCCTGGATATGCTTCGTGTCTTACTACAAAGTCCAATTCTTGAGCTTTATCGATACACCAATCAATGCGTTGTTGACCAATATCGGATTTAGCTGTGGCTATCCATGCATAGGTGCCGTCTGGTTTTTTCTTGATAGGTAAACCTTTGTAGTTAGGATTATTGACAATCCCTTCCATGTACTTTAAAAATCTTTGATGCCACTGCTTTTCGTCTGTAGCCATAATAATACCTCCTATTTGTATAAGTGAAATTCAGTTTTGGTTAACCCAGAATCCAAGGCACGATAAAGGTATCGTGCAGCAATGGAAGAGTATGGTTTCCATTTTGTGCATTTATTTGTAATTGATGCTGGAGAACGGTCTGTTGTCTTGTATAACCATTTGTATGCTTGAAGAAAAGCAACATCCTCTGTAGGGAGAATATCTTGTCTGTCCAGCACAAAAATTAAATACATCTTTGCCGTCCAATTGCCTATTCCTTTTATGGCAGTTAATTGCTTGATAACGCTTTTATCGTCCAGTTCAGGCAGTAATGCCAAATCTAATGCTCCCGATGCGATTGCCTGTGTTAAAGAACGAATGTAGGAAACCTTGGCAGCAGATGTACCTATGCTTCGGATTTCTTCGTCAGATAGCCCATTGATAACATCAGGGGTTATCTCTCCTACACACAAGTTCTCTAAACGTGCATAGATTTTTGCTCCAGCCTTAACAGAAAGCATTTGTTCAATGATTTCGTGAACCAGGAAGGCATATCCGTCCTCATAAGGCAGGTAACTTATTGGTCCAATGGTCGATATTACTTTTGCAAGCCGTTTATCCTTTTTGCATAGGTATTGGATTGACTCGGATTCCAAGGTTAATGTAATAGTGTTAGGCATGGTAACCTCCGCTAATCCTTTATCGTTTCAATGATGTCCTCGATACGACAGTCCAATGCCTCGCAAATTCTAAGAAGCACATCTGTTGTGACGTTTTCGCATCGACCTAATTTTGCTACGGAAGAAGCACTAATTTTGGCAGCATCCTTAAGGTCAGTCTTATTCATGTTTTTATCTATGAGCATTTTCCATAGCTTATTGTAGCTTATACGCATATTTGCCTCCTTACATTTCTGACAGTTTTATCGGCTTAGATATTTTTTTAAGAGTTCAACATCTTTGCTTATATCTCGTGGCTTGATTCTGTTGATTACTTTTTCTTCAACTTCGGGAGTCCAGTAAATCTTTAATTTTTTTCTTGCTCTTGTGATAGCAGTATAGAAAATATTGTGCGTTACTAATTCTTCTACCTCATCAGTAATTACAATTTTAACAGAGTCATATTCTAAGCCTTGTGCTTTATGGATTGATATGGCATAAGCAATTTGGAATGGAACTACAGTTCTTAAATCGTTATCTTCTTCATCTGCACTTTTTAATTTGTGTACATAGAATCGAACTAATGATTTTTCTTTTCCTTCATAGTTTTCTAGCAGTTCAAGGTCAAATTCTGAAATATCACGTTCATCTACAGCTTTTGGTATTTCTACATCAAATTGAATACGTTCTTCTGGAGTACCTGCATCTACTATTTCTACACCCTTGATGATGCCCTTCATATTGTTGTGTATGACAGGTCGAAATCTATCTGAATCGAGGAAGAGAATAGGGTCTTCAACCTTGTATTGTTGAATATCCCATGTGACAGCAGGGTTGCGATTGCTCTCTTGAAGGAATCGGTTGATATTATTGATTCCGTATAAACCATCATAATTTAAGCAAAGGATAGCCTCCCCTGGTTCAAGCGAAGAGAGCAGTGTCTCATCTACTTTTAAGGAGTAGCTTTCTCTCTCAATGACTTCTTTTGCTGTATCTTCCATATGCCTAACCTTGTCCCAAAGTTCAAGCAAACGCTCGTCCTTAGTTCTATGGGGCTGGGTAAGTTCAAAAACAGCACTTTCCGGTAAAAATGATTTTAGTACAGAGAACCAGTTACCAAATTGAATGGCATCAATCTGATAAGTATCTCCGACAAGTAAAAGCATTTCAAAATTTGCTTTTTGCAATACATCTACCATGTCTTTATTACTAACGGTACTACATTCATCAATAACTAATAGTTTATATTTTACTAAAGGCGTGCCTTGATGTTTGAAGCTTTCGATTGTTGAGAAAGTTGTATTTTCAGCATCAATCTTACTCATCAAGTTTTCTTTTGCAGGATTTGTTTGCGTTAGATATAGTTTGTCTGCATCGTTTAGGTAGTGAGATACATGGTTTATCAGTGTCGATTTGCCAACACCAGCAGAACCGTATATCACACCAACTCTTGATTCGGAAAAAATACGGCTAATTATGTTTCTTTTCTCGTCACAGTCAATTTCGTAATCACCTAAAAGATACCAAGTATCAAAATCATCGCTATAGTTTTCAATGCCGGTTTCAGCTAATTCTTGTAACTTCTCAATTACTGTACAAGTATCCAGCTTATAGTCGTTGATAAACACTTGATTGTGTTCAAGAATCAAATCACTATCAGGTCTATGTCCATCCCAAAGGCTATCATTGTACTTTTTTATAAGGGATTCGTAATCAGGATAATTACTAAGTTCGCTAATGTCTGTAAATAATTGTCCTTTTCCTACTGTATTGTTTCTAATAAATCTAGCAAATAACTCTGGCTTTCTATCGTAACAAGGAATACATTCAAATAATGCACTTTGCCTTGGATTATGACCACTTGGAGATTGGTTAAAAGGCATATTATCAAATGGTCTACATTTACTTGACAAGTATAAATAAGAGAGTGAACTGTTACCAACATTTCTCCACTCCTCATAATATTGGCTATAGAAGCCAGATGAATACTGATTCTTGATGATAATATTGTTCATGTTATAAAGAAGATAACGAAGTATATTTTGTCCAGAACGCTTATGTTGAATTATTTCTCTGCATCTATCCAAAACTGGAATAAAAGAGTAGGACTTCAGTTTGCTTTTCCAATCATTTGTGATTTTGGCGTATGCTATATCTGGAAAGTCTATAAGTTCATTAAGCGAATAACCACGACTTGTAATGAACTCACAGATGATACGTTGTTCTGGATATGGTATTTTGATTTTATCGCCATTTACTATTGCTGCGAAGTTCTTAAATTCGCAGTCACGGATGGCCACTTCCCAACCATCGATAATGATGATGGGCATTGTCTTACCCAGAACCTCTATTGATTCTTGCACAAGATGAAATCTTGATGCGTAGTTGCTTTTGATGGGTAGTTTTGTAAAGGCGATTACCCTGTTGGATTTAGATTTATTTCTTCTATCATCTACAGGTGCAAATGTGACCTCATAGTATATCTTTCTGTTTACAAACAGAGGTTTTATTTTTTGTATATAATATTTGTTACTTTCATAACTATCTGTTCTTCTAGGGTATCGTTCCAACTTCTCGGAGATTTTTGTATAATATTCCTGCAATGTATCATCTAAATGCAGAGGAAATTTCTCAATGTTGTATAATACCTCTATGTTGTAGTAGTGGCTAAGGAGATTTTTTGCCTCTAGCAAGTATTGGTAATATTTCAGCATCAATCGTTCTGAGCCGTCTTCGTCTAAAGTATATTGGGTGGTTACAACATTTAAATAATTGCGAAATTTATATAAAGTGTGTAGGTCACTGTTTACTTGAGCAAACTCGGTTGCCTTAGCTATATTTTCTTCGTTAACTTCAATATCAGAGCCATTAGCATAAAACTTAAGCATGATATGGTTTACGAATTTCATTAACTGTTCTAAGATATCTTGGGATATAGCACCGCGAGATGAATCTTCGATGCTGTCCAAGTGTCTACATATAACGCTGTCTATTTTTCTGATGGAGTCATCGATCTTAGGCATCAATACCACCTTCCTGTTTGCTAAAATTCTCCTTCATCCCAGTCGTCTATAAATGCATCATAAGGAAATGCACCAGCGAATAAATCAGGATGGAGTTTAACATACAAATTTCGTATTTTTGTCCTTGTATCCCTCATAAAAGGTGTTGCATGAGAATCATTGAAAAAACTATTACTCAATTTGTTTAATTCTCCAAGCAACCCATATACATATGATTTCAAGATCGGGTCAAGGAAGGCGTCTGATTTTGAACTCCACTTCGAATTGTATAAATCCTGTACTTTCTGAGGAAGTTTCATATCTATTAATGAAGCACCGTAGTTTTCGCCTATCAATGCCAACATTATTTCATCATAATCAGACGTGAATTCTTGAAGTAACGCTTTGTCTTCTGAGGAATAAGGATATTCTTCAGAAGGACATTTTTCGGGGATTTCAATAGCCTCTGCATTTGATGAAACTAAATTAGAAATAGCCGTACCCCAGGCATTGGCAACAGCTTGTCCGGAGGCTATGATTTTTTCTTCAAGAATATCATGAGGTGTTTTATCATCTGTATTTTTGGCACTCTTCGGAGTGCCTTTTTTCTTTTCTGTGGTTGCAGCAGTGCAAATTATATCACAGAAAAAGTAGGCCATCTTCTCAGGCATATTAGATGCATTCAGCCCATCAATATACGGACTGAATGTATCGATTATTTGCTGTGCCGTGGCGTCTGAAAAAGCATCCAAGTATATAACGAATTCTTCTGGCTCAAGGTATGGACTTATTCTTTGAGCCATTTTTGTGATTTTTGTTTTTCCATTGAAATAAGCCTTGTAAGTTGGTGCCTTCACATCTTCTAAAAAAGGTTTCCCCTCTTCTGTGACAACAACATCAAAAAGTGTCTTTACAAAAGAGTGAGTATTTTCGGCACCACCGATTATTGGCTTAAGAAGATTTACGAACTCTGTGAATTCCATAATTTCACCGCCTGATTCTCTATTAGTAACTATGCCTACCCAAGACTACCCAAGACTACCCGTCACTACCAAGTTATACCGAGTTGCTTTGGTAGAATGAAATCGTACAAAAGAGTACATGAGCGAGAATGGATATAGCACAGAAAAACTTCTACACAACATCATATCAGATTTGAGCGATATTTACAATGCTCACGCAAAAAAATGTGTGCGGAATGAAAGAAATTATATAAAATCCAAGAAAAATTCAATAAGAGTTACAAATCTGACATTGAGACGGGTACACAGAAATGTGTATCCATCTGAGTGCCAGACACTCAAATAAAAAATATTCCAATGCCCGAAGTGGTCGACCTTAAGGCGGCGGGATACATCAAGAGTCAAATTCACGGCATAGCCGTGGACTGACCAAAGATGTACCCACCGTGCTTTGTCATGCCCATTTTCGGTATCAGAGTCGGTGTGTACCATCACATCGGCTCTTTTTGTGTCCTTGCCGCCACCCAATTGGGCGGAAAAGAAAGGCAGGGACTTTAAATGAGAAAGTTCAAGACAGCGGAAGACAACCGTACAAATTACATCTATTACTTCAACGATGGTACAAGCTACACCATCACTCCAGGTGAAAACGGAGAAAACGCAACCATTATCTCACAGCTTCACGGCATGGACGATGACGAACTGGATGCACAGCGTAGAGAGGTATATCACTGTCCTGTTCACTTGGACGGCTATCACGATGGGGACGGCGACGATGCGGATGACCGCAACCCATACCTTGAGGATGACACCTACAATCCTCTGCAGCAGATTCTCACTTCTATCGCAAACGAAGAGCGTTCCATCCGCATGGAAAAGCTGAAGGTGGCTCTTTCAGAACTGACAGACAAGCAGAAAGAAACTGTGGTTAAAAAGTTCTATAAGAACATGACCAACGTGCAGATTGCAGCAGAAGAAAATGTTTCCGAGGCGGCTATTCGTAACAGACTTACGAAGATTTACGCAACGCTGAAAAAGAAAATTTGAAAAAAGTTGATTTGAGGGGGTTCGATTCCCCATCATTTTTCGCTTATGGACAGAGGGGTAAGAAAAACTCCTCGGAAAGGAGGCAAGTGCAATGGTAAAACACAAAATCTCAATTAACATTGCAAAACCCGGCGGCACACCTTCTCCGGTAGTCCGAAGCGGAACGATGCAGATTCGTAAGAGAATACTTGATTTTCTCTTCGGTCAGCAGGTAAACGTCCTGGTTCTGTCCCCTGGCGACTCGGTGCAGACTGTCGAGATTCACGAACTGAAAGGAGGTGAAAACCATGACAAACGCAAACAAGTTTAACCTGCTCCTTGATGTGGTGAAGCTGATGCACTCGTTGGCAGACGGACTGGAGGCTGTGGCTTATGCATTCGCAGACAGCCAGGAAATCTTCGTTGAAGCCAAGGAAGTGTCGAAGCCTGTCGAAACAGGACAACCCACAAAACAGATAGCAGCAGAAAAAACACCTTCATTGGCAGATGTCCGTGCCGTGCTTGCGGTAAAAACGCAGAACGGAATGACAGCCGAGGTCAAGGGTCTGATTACCAAGTACGGTGGCACCAAGTTGTCAGATGTGGACCCGAAGCATTACGCAGACCTTATTAAGGATGCGGAGGTGCTTGGCAATGGGTAATCACGCACTTCTTTCTCCTTCCAGTTCCCACAGGTGGTTATCGTGTACACCGAGTGCAGTCCTGGAAACGGAGTTTGAAAACAAGAGCAGTAACGCTGCCGAAGAAGGTACCGCCTTTCATGCACTGTGCGAACACAAGCTGAAGAAGGCGCTCCGTAGACGCAGTAAAAGACCCGTTTCCGCATTTAACACCGATGAGATGGAAGAACACTCTGACGGCTATGTGGAGTTTGTGTTGGAGCAACTTGAAAAAGCAAAGCAGACCTGCCCTGATCCACTGGTGCTGATTGAGCAGAAGGTTGACCTATCGGATTTTGTACCGGGGTCGTATGGAACGGCAGACTGTCTTATGGTTTCAGACGATACCCTGCACATTATTGATGCGAAGTACGGACTCGGAGTCCTTGTGGATGCGGAACGAAATACGCAGCTCATGTGTTACGGCATCGCAGCCCTTGGTGTCTATGAAAGCCTGTATGACATCAAAGAAGTTTCCCTCTCAATATTCCAGCCAAGACGTGAGAATGTTCAAACGTGGACGGTATCCGTGGAGGAGTTGAAGGATTGGGCGGAAAACGAACTGAAACCCAAGGCACAAATGGCTGCCAAGGGCGAAGGCGAATATTGTCCCGGAGAGTGGTGTCAGTTCTGCCGTGCAGTGGTCAAGTGCCGTACAAGGGCAGCAGAAAAACTCCGTATTGCAGAGGAAGAATTCAAACTACCACCTTTACTTACTGATGAAGAGATTGAATCCATTCTTCCGATGTTGCCGGATATCACCAAGTGGGCAAACGAAATCAGTGCTTATGCCCTGGAGGCGGCACTAAACCACGGTAAGCAGTGGAGCGGGTTCAAGGTTGTGGAAGGTCGTTCTAACCGTAAGTTTTCCGATGAGGATGCGGTGGCGGCGGCAGCCAAGGAACACGGTTACACAGATATTTACCGTCAGAGTCTTATCACGCTGACCGAAATGCAGAAGCTGATGGGCAAAAAGCAGTTCGAGGAAATCCTGGGCGGCCTCGTAATCAAACCACCCGGAAAGCCTACCCTCGTTCCCCTTTCGGATAAGAGGCAGGCAATGAATGTTTCAGACGCAAAAAACGAATTCAATGAAATTATGGAGGATTAAAAATTATGGCAAACGTAAACAGAACTAAGGTTATCACTGGCAAGAACACTCGTCTTTCTTACTTCCACGGTTGGGAGCCTGTCAGCATCAACGGAGGCACTGAAAAATATTCTGTGTCCGTGCTGATTCCAAAGGACGATACCGAAACCATCAACGCTATCAATGCGGCTGTGGATGCTGCTATCGAGGAAGGCATCGCCAAGTTCGGTGGTAAGAAGCCTAACAAGGCTGCAATCAAGCTGCCTTTGAGAGATGGCGATGTAGAGCGTGATGATGATGCTTATAAGGGTCATTATTTCGTGAACGCCAACAGCACCACTGCACCTCAGATTGTGGACAAGGCGGTTAAACCTATTCTCGACCGTGATGAAGTGTACTCCGGCTGCTATGCGAGAGTGTCTTTGAATTTCTACGCATTTAACAGTAACGGTAACCGTGGCGTTGCCTGTGGTCTTGGCAACATTCAGAAAATCCGTGACGGTGAGTATCTTGGCGGCCGTACTTCCGCAACCGATGATTTCTCCACTGTTGAGGATGATGATTTCCTGGCTTAAGTGTAAACCTTGGCAGGCGGTGTGAAATACCACCGTCTGCCTCAAACGAAAACTACGAAATACGAGGTAAAACGATATGAACGAATTATATGAATTTATGAAACAGGTCGATGTGATTGTTCTTTTCTGCCTAATCTACGGTCTTGCCATCAACGGCATCGTATGGGCAGTGTGCGAATTTATCAGCTTTGTGGTAAAGAAGGTAAAAGGCTTTATTGCCAAACGCAAAGAGAAAAAGGCTGCACAGAAGGATGATGTGACCGAGTAAGCATGACGGGCGGCGGAGGATATTCTTCTGCCGCCTTTGTCATAGGAAGGAAAATGCTATGAAGACATTAAGTATAGATATCGAAACTTTCTCCTCGGTCAATCTGCAAAAGTGCGGTGTGTACAAATATGCAGAGAGCGAGGATTTTGAAATATTGTTGTTTGGCTATGCCGTGGACGGTGGTCCGGTGCAGGTGGTTGACCTTGCCTGTGGCGAGAAAATCCCTGTAGAAATCATAAACGCACTATCGGATGAAAGGGTTATAAAAACTGCTTTCAACGCTGCATTTGAAAGGGTGTGTCTGTCGAATTATCTGGGCGAGTGGCTTGAACCGGAAAGCTGGCACTGCACGATGATATGGTCGGCAACCTTGGGGCTGCCTCTTTCCCTTGAGGGTGTTGGTGCGGTTCTTGGGTTGGAGAAACAGAAACTGACCGAGGGTAAGGCTTTAATCAAATATTTCTGTGTTCCCTGTGCACCTACCAAAACCAACGGCGGCCGCACAAGAAATCTGCCGGAACATGATATGGAAAAATGGCAGCAGTTTAAGGCATACAACTTGCGTGATGTGGAAACCGAGATGGGCATCCAGGAGAAACTGTCCCGCTTTCCTGTCCCGCAGAAGATTTGGGAGGAATACCACCTTAATGAAGAAGTCAATGACCGTGGCATCGGTGTTGATATGGTGCTTGTAAAACAGGCACTTGAAATTGATAAAAAGAGCCGCGAGCATCTGACGGCTTTGATGCAGGATATGACAAAGCTCGACAATCCTAACTCAGTGCAGCAGATGAAGTCCTGGCTTGCAGAGAACGGTCTTGAGATGGACAGCCTTGGAAAAAAGGAAGTGGCGGCGGCAATCAAAACAGCACCACAGGATATTACGGATGTGCTTTCCTTACGTCAGCAGCTTGCCAAGAGCAGTGTAAAAAAATACACGGCAATGGAAAATGCCGTGTGCAAGGATAACCGTGCGAGAGGGATGTTTCAGTTCTACGGAGCCAACCGAACCGGAAGGTTTGCGGGAAGGCTGATTCAGTTACAGAACCTGCCTCAAAATCACATGGAAGATCTGGCAGAGGCTCGTGGTCTTGTGCGTAGCGGAAATTATGATGCCCTGGAACTTTTATATGAAGATATCCCTGACACTCTGTCCCAACTTATCCGCACTGCCTTTGTACCACAAAAGGACAGAAAATTTATCGTAGCGGACTTTTCTGCTATTGAAGCGAGGGTTCTTGCGTGGCTTGCGGGAGAACAGTGGCGTCTTCGTGTATTTGAGGAAGGCAAAGACATCTATTGCAGCAGTGCCAGTCAGATGTTTGGTGTTCCGGTTGAAAAGCACGGTGTGAACGGACATCTGCGTCAAAAGGGCAAAATTGCAGAACTCGCCCTCGGCTACGGTGGTTCGGTCGGTGCCTTAAAAGCAATGGGTGCCCTTGAAATGGGTCTTACGGAGGAGGAACTTCAGCCTCTTGTATCTGCGTGGAGAAATGCCAATCCGATGATAACCAGGCTGTGGTGGGATATCGACCGTGCCGTGAAGACTTGCGTAAAAGAGAAAATCAGAACAGAAACTCACGGCATTGTATTTCACTATCAGAGTGGATTTCTGTTTCTGACCCTTCCGTCCGGCAGACAGCTTGCCTATGTGAAACCGCGCATGGGAGAGAATCAGTTCGGCGGCGAGGCAGTGACCTATGAAGGTGTGGGTGCAACAAAGAAGTGGGAGCGTCTGGAAAGCTACGGTCCTAAATTCACGGAAAATGTGGTGCAGGCAATCGCAAGGGATATTTTGATGTTTGCCATTCAGACCTTGAGCCACTGCGACGTCGTTGCCCACGTCCATGATGAAATCATCATCGAATGCGACCGCAAGGTTTCCTTGGATGCAGTCTGTGAGCAGATGGGCAGGACTCCGCCTTGGGCGAAAGGCTTACTCCTTCGTGCAGACGGATACGAATGCGATTTTTATAAAAAAGATTAAAATTTGGGGGTTCGATTCCATCGGATTTTTCGCTTATAGGCAGAGGGATATAAGTCCTTCTGCCTATTTCATTTTTAAGGAGGATTCGCTATGGACGAATTAATCAGAATCAACTATGACAGTGAGCACCCTACTGTGAACGGACGCGATTTACACGATGCTCTGCAGATAAAGACCGCATACAAAGATTGGTTTCCGAGAATGTGTGAATATGGCTTTTTCGAGGGTACAGACTTCTGCTCATTTTTGAGCGAAAGTTCCGGTGGCCGTCCTGCGGTAAATCATCAGCTTACCATTGATATGGCAAAGCAGCTCTGCATGATTCAGCGTACCGAAATCGGCAGAAAGTTCCGCCAGTATTTTATCCAGGTGGAAGAGGCATGGAACTCACCCGAAGCGGTTATGGCGAGAGCGTTGCAGTTTGCAAATCAGCAGCTTGCCCTTCTGAAACATCAGAACATGGAACTGACAGATACCATTGCAGTTCAGAATCAGCAGATTTTGGAGATGAAGCCGAAGGTTAGCTACTACGATGTGGTGCTTAATTGCAAAGACCTTATTTCCACATCAGCCATTGCCAAGGATTATGGAAAATCCGCTATCTGGATGAACCGCTATCTCCACGAAAAAGGTGTGCAGTTCAAGCAGGGCGACATTTGGCTTTTGTATCAGAAATACGCACAGAAGGGTTACACAAGCACCAAAACACACAGCTATCCGGGTACTGATGGGGAAACCCATACGAAGGTGCATACCTACTGGACTCAGAAAGGCAGACTTTTCATTTACGAACTTATGAAATCAGACGGCATGATGCCTTTGATTGAGCAGGAGGTGTAACGCTATGGGAATCGATAAATTCAATGCCGAGGGTTACTATGACCCGACCTGCTATGAGGCAATGACAAATGTGGTAAAAGCGGACAGACAGTCCGCTTTCCGCCCTATGGTGTACATCTGCTCCCCGTTCTCCGGTGATACAGAATATAACACTGTGCAGGCAAGAAAATACAGCCGTTTTGCTTATGAGCAGAAGGCAATTCCTGTAACGCCGCATTTACTGTATCCGCAGTTTATGTCGGATGACAATCCGGAAGAACGTGCCGATGCCATGCATTTTAATTATGTACTGCTTGGTAAGTGCAATGAGTTGTGGGTGTTCGGTGATGTGATTTCCAAAGGCATGGCTCACGAAATCGGTATTGCAAAAAAGAGAAATCAGACCATTCGTTGGTTCAATCAAAATTGCGAGGAGGTTAGCAAAAATGCGTGATTTAAATATAGCATACGGCGGCAGCCGACAGGCAAAGACATGGGTCAATAAAACCATCGGTTTCAATAAACTGAAAGAACGCCTCAAGGTGACCATTCGCACTCCGGAGTCAGCGGAAGAATACGCCAAGATGAATAAGGCACAGCGTGATCTGGCAAAAGACCACAGTGGGTTTGTTGGCGGTGTCCTTAAGGGCGGACGCAGAAAAATCGACACCGTGGAATCACGCTCTATGCTTTCTCTTGATGGTGACCGTATTACAAAGGAATTTCTTGAGGAGTTTGAAGCCACCTTTCCATATACTTCTGTGCTTTATACCACGCACAGCAGTACAGAAGAAAATCCGAGGGCAAGAATCGTATGTCCTCTGACCCGTGATGTGGCACCGGAGGAGTTCGTTGCCGTATCTCGCTATGTGGCACAAATGCTCGGCATCGACTATTTTGACGAGTGTTCCTATCTTCCCAATCAGCTGATGTACTGGCCGTCCACTCCGCAGAACGGTGTTTTTGTGTATAAGGAAACGGACGGGGGTTGGCTTGACCCCGATGAAATCCTCAATGCCCATCCGGAATGGACTGACCCCACAAGACTGCCTACATCCTCCAGAGAGAGTAAGGCAAACAGCGTTACACAGCAGAAGGTACAGGACCCGCTTTCTAAGGAAAGTCTAACTATTAAAAGTCAAGACCTAAAATGAAAATTTTTTAATAGA
>CAJUJY010000003.1:116267-117068 GCA_910586555.1 uncultured Lachnospiraceae bacterium | reverse complement strand
GTGGCGCTATAGTGCCTTTTACAGAAAATATATAAAACCGTCTGCATGTTACTACATTTCGTAGAAATTAAAAGTTTTCTTGTTTGTATTTTAATTTTTTGATAAAATTTTATGTCCCATGTAAAAGGTACTTTTGCACTGTCATTAAGCACTGTTACATGTACAAGTGCAGTACAATGCCATTAAACCAGGGAAATCCACAGGAAATATTTTTATAAACTGCCAAAACGTATATTACCTGGCAAAGGCCAGATGTAATCCTAAAAGGCAACTGTACGGGGCCGCCGGCGTTTAAACCTGGTCTTTTCAGATTTTACGCGCCGTTGCGTGAACCCGTCCAAGCGGAAGCGGGTTGCCTGTAGGATTACTTTGGAATTGCCAGGACATAACATTCTGGCCTCTTATTTAAAATAAACCGTGGATAACTATAAATTATCCATTATTTGTATTATAGTTTATGAAACGAACATGGCTTTATATTATTTTGTGTATACTTAACATTTAGAAAGCTGTATTACTTTATGTTATATTTTATACTAATAGCGGAAGATAGATAGCAAAAACCAGGTTTGGCAGAACCAATAAAGAAATTTACAGACTGGAAATTCATATGGTTGTAATAAAAAGACGTGATGATAAAACCTATATTAAAACTTTCCAGGATTATATCAATCATTATGTTTAATTTTGTTATATACTTGAAATTAACTTAATTTGATGTTAATATATAATTAAAAAATAAATAAAGTTGTTTTACAAGTGGGCAAGTAGCCAATACTTTCTTGCCAGCAATCTTTGATT
>CAJUJY010000003.1:0-116167 GCA_910586555.1 uncultured Lachnospiraceae bacterium | reverse complement strand
GCTTGAAATCTTTGATTGCTTGAAATCTTTGATTGCTTGAAATCTTTGATTGCTTGAAATCTTTGATTGCTTAAAATTTTTGATTGTCTGCAATTCAGGTTGCAGATATTATTTGGCTGCCAGCCTTCTGTTCTTGGAAGAAATGTTTGGAAAGGTTATGTAATTACAGTTGTGATAAACAGAATATTTATACAAATGGGGTGATAATAATGGTAAATGAGGGGATTTTTGCAGCAAGGATATACTCTATTGGCAGGTTTACAGGAGAACCCCCTGTAGAATTTGTGAAAAGATACCATATTTTGCTTTCTAAATATTTTGATATATCTGTTTTATCTGGTATTTTATGTGGAAGCCCGGAATTTTCTATGATACATTCCCTGCTGGAAAGATCAAGAAGCCTTGCACAGACAGAAACAGATGCCACAGAGAAAAGGGGTTCATCTGGAAAGAACCTGGCATCTGTTTTTTCAAGGCTTTCCCTTACTGGCATACAAAAACCACGGAAAAATTTTTACCATTATTATATGGAAGAGCTCTCACCAGAACATATATATCCTGGAAAAGATGTGCCAGAGTATGAAAATACCAGTTTATTATCTAAATTTTATAATGAAATGGACAGGCTTGCTTTAAACCCTCCTGATGGGTATTCTTCTTTTATGGTATGTTTTGAACGGGCCAGCCAGCAGTATATGTGGTGCTATGCAGCGTCTGGCTTTGAAGGGGAAGATATTTCACTTTATGATACTATGAAAGTTACAGAAGCGGTTATGTCATGTCTTTTGCAGTGTGAGAATAAAGAGAAACCATTTACTATGGTAACAGGGGATTTTTCAGGAATCCAGAAATACATATTTTCAATTTCATCAGCTAACCACAGTAATGTTGCAAAACGCCTGCGTGCAAGGTCATTTTATGTAGATATTGTAAGCAGGGTTTTTTCGCAATATGTCGCGGACAGTTTTTGCGTTGGAAGGGCAAATATCCTGTTACAGACGGGTGGCAAATTTTACTGTATTGTCCCAACACTT
The DNA here is from genome assembly GCA_910586555.1 of uncultured Lachnospiraceae bacterium. GTDB lineage: Bacteria > Bacillota > Clostridia > Lachnospirales > Lachnospiraceae > Butyribacter. The sequence goes on along the minus strand of CAJUJY010000003.1, from coordinate 115,133 downwards.
TATGGAATGGAAAAAAAACTTGGCAAAATAAGAGATGCATTTGATAAGTATTTATACAAAACCTTCCAGGGTTCTGTATCTGTAAATATGGCATGGCTTATTTGTGGTGATGATGCACTTAAATGTTATAGTGATACAGTTGTAAAACTAAATGAACTTTTAGGTGAAAGCAAGGCAAGCCCGTTTGGGGCTGTCCTTAAAAATGGGGATGGCTGGAACCCTGAAGCGTTTGTCTTATGTAATACATTAAAAAACAAGCATATTTGCAAAAGCTGCGGTTCCGGACTGGCTGATGAAGGAAAAGACATCTGTGGCATGTGCGGTATGCAGATTGCAATAGGAAGCATGCTTCCAAAGGCAAACTATATTATTTATACAAGGAAACCAGGAAAGGACACATACCCTGTATTCAAGAATTACTATATCAGTATTACAGACAGCATTTGTTATGAAAATATAGACAGCGTTTATCTTATTGAAGCTTTAAATGGTATACCAGTTAAAGACCAGGAAGTTTCCCTTCCTGTTATATGGAAATACATGGCAAACCATATCCCGTCTGAGAAATATGTACCTAAAACATTTGGAGAGATTGCAGAAGAAAGCATGGGAATGGATAAACTTGCTGTTTTAAAAGCAGATGTTGATATACTTGGTTTTTTATTTTCACAAGGCCTTAGAACAAATGACAGGCACTTTGGTACAATTTCCAGGGTCAGCACAATGTCACGTATGCTGGAAATATTTTTTAGCGGGTACATAGAAAAACTTTTGGAAAGCGAAGAATATAAAGATGTCTATAGCGTTTTTTCAGGAGGTGATGACCTGTTCCTGATAGGCCCGTGGAATGTTATACTGGAACTTGCAGCAGATATCCAGAAGAAATTCCAGGTATTTGCTGCGGAAAATGAAAGTGTAACAATGTCAGCAGCGGTTTCTGTATTTAACAGTAATGAGCATATTGCTTTTATGGCAGAATACAGTGAACAGCAGTTAAAACGTGCAAAAAATGAATGTAGCACCAGCCTTTATCCTTCCAGTACAGGAAGAAATGCTATTTGTGCTACAGGACAGATATTTTCATGGCCAGATTATAATGAACAGCTTTCAAATGCTGCAAAGCTTGAACAGCTTCTGTGTGGGAATATGGCGGATACAGGTGTACTCCGGAGAATTTCACGTTACAGCATTATGTATAAACAATTTCTGGAAGACAAAGATATATGGAAACTTATGTTTGAACCTTTGTTTTATTATGACAGAAAACGTAATTATAAATTTAACTTAAACGAAGAAATTTGCAGATGGTTTCTGGATTCATATATTAAATCTATGGAAAATGCGGCAGATTACCATTCTGTTAAAAAGAACCTGTATTTTGCGGAAACTACTGTTAAAATAGCACTTAATAAAACAAGAAAGGAGCGCAGATGATACCAGATAATTATAAAAACTATGAAAATGTAAACCAGAAGAATAAAAAAAGTTATGTACAGCCTGCACTGCCAGAGGGTTATCTGGAGGGAGGCTATTATTCAGACCCAGAAAAAGAAAAATTAAAAAAAGAATATATTACCAGATATCCAGAAAATATTGCAAAATCTCTTGAACATGATAGCAGTAAGGAAGTAAATAAGCGCTCCCAAATCCGTAAGTTTTATGAATATTTATTGAGGGTTGAAAGAAAAATGCAACTAAAAGGTAATGATTACAGTATGGCAGAGGCTGACCTTGAGGCTCTTGTCCCATATGTATCATATGCAAATAAAAGAAAACTTGTATCAGCGCTTTTTCAGACATATATTAAAAAGAATGTGGAATCTGTCCATGATGAAAAAGATATGAAGGCATTTGTCAAACATTTTGAAGCACTGGTTGCATTTACAAAAAGAGATTAACAGGACTTGGAGGTTACTAGATGAAATTATTAAAAACAGTTAAATATGAAGGTGAAATGGAGCTGCTTTCTGGTCTTGCCATTAAAAGTTCAAACAATGATTTAAATATAGGAGGTACTGACAGTGAAGTAATAAAAAATCCTATTACTAAAATGCCTTATGTACCAGGCTCAAGCCTGAAGGGAAAAATGAGGTCACTGCTGGAACTTAAATATGGAAAGACTGGATATGATAAAAGAAGTGGGGAAGGAAGCACTCCTTGTAAATGTGGAAAAAAAGACTGCTATGTATGTAAAATATTTGGGGCATATATGAACCCAGGTGCAGAATCTGCACCAACCAGAATTATTGTCAGGGATTGCAGCCTTACAGAAGAAAGCCTTGCCATAATACACAATCTGCCATTTGAATTAGGAAATTTTCTCGAAGAAAAGTCTGAAAATATCATTAACCGGAACACTGGTGCAGCCGGAAGCCCACGCATGATTGAACGTGTCCCTGCCGGAATGAAATTTGTGGTTAATATTATACTCCAGATATTTGAGGGGGATGATGAACAGGAAATGAAAAAATGGGTTGATGAAGCACTAAGCCTTATTGAAGACAGTTATCTTGGAAGCAGCGGTTCACGTGGTTATGGCCATGTAAAATTTAATGGCAGATGGGCGGGATGATATATGGTATTATATAAAGCATGTATAATGCCAAAGTCTGCATTTTCATCTCCTTTACAAAGTGACACATTTTTTGGTTCATTCTGCTGGTCATACAGATACTTATATGGTGAAAGCGGATTAGAAAAACTTTTACATAAAAGCGTAGATGAAAAACCACAGATAATTTTCTCAAATGCCTATCCTGAAAATTACCTGCCACTACCAATGGGAGTTTATGACACAGAAAGGCAGCCTTTTAATATGGCAGAAATGGCAGAAGCAAAAAAAATCTACCAGCAAAACAAAAAGTATAAAAAATGTACGCTTATACATAAAGATGCATTTAAAAAGATACAAAATGGTGAAAGAAAAGGATATTCACAATTTCTTAATGATGAACAAATTGTACAGGTTAATTCAGTACATAATATGGTTGGACGTGCAGATGGCACAGTTGGAAGTACAGAAGGAAGCGGAAGCCTGTTTGTTATGAATGGGTTTTATACAAATAAATTTGAAGTTTTTGATGTCTATATACTGTCTGTACTTGATAAAGATATAATCTGGAAAGTGTTATTGCTTATGTCTGAACTTGGAATAGGGGCTGGCAAATCCTCTGGAAAAGGACATTTTGAACCAATATCAATTAATGAAGAAACAGAACTTGCAACCTGCCACAATGCAAACGGGTATATGGCAATATCAAACTTTATTCCTGCTGCTAGTGACCCTTCAGACGGATGGTATAAAACATTTGTTAAATATGGTAAACTGGACAGGGAGTATGCCACTGGACAGTTCCCATTTAAAAAACCGTTATTATATATACAATCTGGTGCCGTATTTAAAACCAGCCAGCCAAAACCGTGGTATGGAAGCTGCATTACAAATGCTGCCGCAGTTAATGGTGTAGTTATAAATGCCTGTACAGTTGCTTTACAGATGCATATTCCTGGTTAATAAAAATTTATTTATATATAAAATAAAATGCTATAAATCTTATAACAGCAGAAATATATAAAACCAGTATAATTTACATCATGTTTTAAAAAAACAAAAAATGCCATGAAAACATAAGATTTTTGAAATTTCAGACAACCTTGGGGAAAAACAGGTCTTGGAAACCTTGATATAAGCGGCTTCTGGGACGGCAGAGTGTAAATGAAGTATCCATTAGAACAAGGATTGCTAATTACTGTATTTTGCCTTTACTATAAAACATTTCAAGTGTAAATGGAGTATCCATTAGAACAAGGATTGCTAAACTCTTGCATTTATTGCTATTACTTTATAAGTTTTTTGCGTAAATGAAGTATCCATTAAAACAAGGATTGCTGTATAGGAAGGTATATTTATAATATAAACCAGCAAAAAATTTTACAAAATATTTAAGTTGCATAAGTATAAATAGTTATTTTAAAAGGAAATTTTATATGAAAAATAAATGAATACTTTTTCCTGGAAACAAGCTAGTTAAGAAATATAAATAAAGATGATGTATATGGACAAACGGCTGTATAATTTGTATGGCTGTTTGTAATGTTAAGTTCCTTTTATATCCTGGCATTTATCAAGGAATAAATGAATATTGTTTTTTATTTTATAGAAAAATTTATTGTGTTATTGTTAGTTAAGGTTTATACTACTGGATAACACTAGAAATATATATAAAACCAGCACAATTTACACCATGCTTTGAAAAAACCAAAAAATGCCATGAAAACATCAGATTTTTGAAATTTCAGACAATCTTAAGGAAAAACAGGTCTTGGAAGCCTTGATATAAGCGGCTTTCAGGACGGCAGGGTGTAAATGAGGTATCCATTAAAACAAGGATTGCTATACTTTTCTTAATGTCGTCATATAAATCATCCTCTCTCTTTCGTGTAAATGAGGTATCCATTAGAACAAGGATTGCTGTATAGGAAAGTATATTTATAACATAAACCAGCAAAAAATTTTACAAAATATTTAAGCTGCATAAGGATAAATAGTTATTTTAAAAGGAAATTTTAACGATAAAAATAAATGAATATCTTTTCCTGGAAATAAGCTAGTTAAGAAATATAAATAAAGATGATGTATATAGACAAACGGCTGTATAATTTGTATGGCTGTTTGTAATGTTAAGTTCCTCTTATATCCTGGCATTTATCAAGGAATAAATGAATATTGTTTTTTATTTTATAGAAAAATTTATTGTGTTATTGTTAGTTAAGGTTTATACTACTGGATAACACTAGAAATATATATAAAACCAGCACAATTTACACCATGCTTTGAAAAAACCAAAAAATGCCATGAAAACATCAGATTTTTGAAATTTCAGACAATCTTAAGGAAAAACAGGTCTTGGAAGCCTTGATATAAGCGGCTTTCAGGACGGCAGGGTGTAAATGAAGTATCCATTAAAACAAGGATTGCTATGTTGTTATAACAAAGTTATGCTCTGCTGTGTAAATGGAGTATCCATTAAAACAAGGATTGCTATACTTTTATCTTCTAGTAGGAAATCAGATATGGCATCGTGTAAATTGAGTATCCATTAGAACAAGGACTGCTATATACCTGATAATACATCTTCTGTACTTATTATTGTTTAGTGTAAATGGAGTATCCATTAAAATAAGGATTGCTATCTAGCACTTGGTTCAGCACTGTGTAAATGGGGTATCCATTAAAACAAGGATTATAAATTATAATAGTAAAAAATTTTTCTTGTATAATTTAAGTGCAACTGGCAAAAAATACCCCAGGTAAAGCCAGGCTGCTACTTGCTTGACAAGCTGCAAAACCTGGCTTTACCTGGGGTATTTAATATAAAATATATATATTTATGGACACCCATAAAATCTGGGTGTCCAGTTTTAAAGATATATTTATTGTACTAGTTTTTATATAAAAAATATGCTATAAATATTATCTTTTTGATAATAAAATAATAGTAGAAACTGCCATATTTCCCTTAAACTCTGATTCTTTGAGCCATCTATAGCCGGTCTTCTTTGTCCCTCGGTTTGCAGATTTATAAGAATCAAGAACCAGGTATTTTCCGTCATTATAGTCAACTAATGCCATTATGTGTCCTGGCACTCCAATAATTGCCATGCCTGTACTGCTTAGATGAGAACGTGTAGATTTTATTGACTTTGCAGTACCTGAGTACTTAAAACCATAACTTTTTCCGTATGAAGACGCAAATGCCTTATATAAAGAATATGATGTTCCTACTTCATTAATTCTGTATCCATTATCCACAGAATATTTTGCGAGTGTTTTAGGCTGAATGAATTTTCCATTCATATAGTAAATTGCATTAGTTAGTGAAAGTATGCCGCACCCAGAGCTTCCAAGGGTGGCTTTCTTTCCTCCTGGACCTTTTCCATATTCTATATTACTCCACCTGCTATCTAGCTGGCTGAATACTGTTATTTTATTAGTCTTATTTGAAGCTGGTGGAGTGGTATTCTTTTTTGTTGTTTTTATAAATGCGTACTTATAACCTCCAGGGACGGCATATTTTATTTGCTTGTAACCTGATACTTCTCCAAGCTCTAATATTTGATCACCTTTTTCAACATAGCCATAGGAAGAACCCCCAGGTCTCTTGTATGTTGTAATTCTGGCAGATGCCTTATAACTTTTTCCAGAAGTAGCTAGCAAGATTGTACTTGTGGAAATATATCCAGTCTTTGTTTTTTTCGTACCTGTAACATTATAACGTGCTATGATATATTTTCTATGTATTTCTAATACTGTTATTTCATCCGAAGGATAGATAGTCCCATACTTTTTTGTAAGTCCACTATCTTTATATACAGTAATATTTTGGTTTTTAATAGAGTAGCATTTACATAATGAAGATGCAGCAGAAGAAACAACTGGAGTGGAAATGTGATTAAATCCACTAAAAATAAATGCTGCTACTAATACAAAGGATAAAATGTTTTTTAAGATTTTCATAAGCTTTTCCTCCTATACAATGATTTTATTGAATTGTTTATAGTTAATAAAGATATTTAATGTTAAAAAATTACCACCTTCTTTTTTGAGTTTTCTGGTTTCTGCTTTTCCTCCTTTCGTAACCAGGTATAAGTATTTGTTTCATTTCATAAAAGAATTATAAAGGAATATATTGTTTTTAAAAACTACCATAAGTGACCGGTTTTTTTTAATTTATCATAAATTACATTAATCTTTATATACTTTTTATGTTTCACTATTAGTAATTCTATATGACCTGTCTGGCATTTTAAATTTTTTGTTTATATACTTTCAGATATGTTTTTCTAACACTATGAAAGCTTTGATAAATAGGGAGTATATTTTATTTATCACAAAAAGATTGGAGAACTTGTTGGATTTCACATGAACATAGCTTAGATTATAGAAAATTTAATGGATTTAAACTTTTTAACAGTGTCAATTTATTTTTATTTAACCTCATTAAGTAAGTCCCCCGCTTCTTAAGCGGTGGTTTTAGGACTTACTTAGTCTGGCAGGGGTTCAAGCTCCTGCCAGACTGCCGCAAAGCGGCAATGAGGTTATGAGCAAGTAGCGAAGCGGATTGCGAATATCCGCTTGACTGGGAAGCAGATAGTTAAAAAAATTAATTATAAGATTCTATAATATGTTGTTATTATAAAGCTGGCAGAGGAAGAAGCTTCACAAAATGGAATAATATACTAGAAAGGCAGCTTATGTTTTCAGTTAATGTTTTTTAACACATATAAAAAGTATATAAATATCATATTGTACAAATATAATATAAATATACTTTTTTGTGTATATTACAAATAATAAACCGGTTTATGCTATAGTTACCCAAGGTATAAATTTTGTGTATGTCCGTATGATTCATCATCTGGGTTGTAGTGCTTTAATGTCATCTGTATATCAAGTTGCCTGGCAGCATTTACACATGCGATTAAAGCTTGTTTAAGACCAGTAATATATAAATAAATTTTCTTTCCTGCGTAATCTTTTAATACGTTATATGCAGTCTGGTTCATATAATCTGCATCAAACATATGGGAAACATCAACCTGGCCATCTGTGAAAACTGGCTGTACAGATGCTTCCAGTGCTTTTTTCCATTTCCTGTTTACTAGCTGGAAGCTGGCGGCAAATGTATTATCTGTATATTTGTTAACTTTATTATGTTTTTTCAGTCTTCCAAACTCCATATATCCATATAGGTCATCATTATATATATGTATTCCACAGTCCAGGTTTTTTTCAAAGACCACATTTAATGTTGAAACAAGAGCCCTTGTAAACCCGTAATTAATAAATAATTCTATGGCTGTACCATTTGGGACATCTGCCATGGCCTGCCTTATATATTCATCAATAAGACTTGTATTATCAATATTTTCTGGGGAATATCCTTCTATATCAAAAATATTTTTTGGTAGAAGTATTATATCCATATTATTATAATAATGGTCTTCTCTCATAATTATATTTGTTTTTTCTGTATTTTTCATTAAAAGCCTCCTTAATAATTTTTATTAGCAATTCTGTAGAAATTCCTTTAATTTCTTTTTTAATTCTTCCTTTCCTTCCACAGAACGGTATCTTAAAAGCCTGCTCTGGTTTTGCTGTTCCATATATGCAATGCTGTGTGTTTTTTGGTATCCAGATGAAAATGCTGCCTCTTCTGGAATTTCTATAAGACCGTTTAATGCAAGGGCAATTTCATGGATTTTACGGTATTCAAATCCCTCAAACTGGATTTTAAAACAGTATTTTCCATTGATTTTCTTTCCAGCGCAATTATAATTCCTGAAATAATCATAAACCAAAGTGATATCATCCGGGTCTGGAATTTCTTTCTTTAGGAAAAAGATAAGTTCATGGATTTTTAATACTGAATTTGTGTATTGTATTTCATTTAAAATTTTTTCTTCTGTTACCTGGAAGTTATTTATATTTAAGCCATTATCTTCCATATTACATAGGAATGCCATTATTGCTTCACGGGTATCTCCTGATATTAATTCTGTACATATATCATCATCTATTAAATTATATAGTTCTTCCCTGTAATCCCAGAAATAAAAAATTGTTTTTCCTATTATATTTTTATAATTAATTTCTTCTTCGGTAAATAATGAAATCCCGTTATGTTGTAAACTATAGCTTTTATATAAAATATTATCTGGACTGGTACTACTATTTTCCATATAATCTGTCCAAGGTTTTATGCTGTTTTTAAATAATGTTGTGTTTTTCAATACATCTGGAAAATCCTCAATTATTTTTTTATTATAGAAGCCATCTGGAAAATCCTTTTTAGTAATTAATCTGGCTAATTCACATGCATTTTCTTTATCCTTTTTATAAAGTTTGCAAAAATAACTGCAAAAATAATAGAGTTTGTCATATTGTCCATATTCATATTCTATAATGCCATCACTTCCTTCTTCAGATTTTCCATATGTGAAATTTTTAAAGGGAATAGCAACAACACGCTTTTGTACAAGGTCATATGCCATAATTGTAATTCCTTTTCCATTACTGGTATTATAATTTACTATATCAAAACTGACTGCATATGGAAGTATTTCATTATGTTTATTTTCTTTAGAAAACCCATTTTCATATTTACCACATTGATAATAATTTTTTTCTTTAATACCCTGTATAATAGCATGAAGTTTTACACAGTGGCAGGAATTTAAATCATCAACTGGCAAACCTGGAAATGTTTTAAAAGGGTTATCTTCTGCCTTTCCTTCGTTTGGGTTGCTTTGGATATATTCTTTCACACAGGAAATTCCTTTTTCTATATATTTACCAGCTTTATCTGTATTAAGTTTTCCATCTTCACAAGCTTTTGTTGCACACAGAAAAACCTTAGTAAAATTTGGATAGTGTGTCATTACATAGAGCAGCCAGTTTAGTTCTAGTATTGATACAGGATTTTTTTTCTTATGTAATTCTTTATAAGAATTTTCTTCTCTCAACAATGTTGGAAATGTATTCTCATATTTTTCTTCAATATAACAATTTTTACATTCTTCAGAAAGTTTATGTTTAGCTTCACACTTTTTACATTTTACATCTTTCATTTTTTCTTTAACTTCTTTACGGTCTTTACATTTTTCACATTTTTCAAAAAGTTTATATTGAGCCTCACAATTAATACATCTTTCATCCATATCCCTTATTCTGGTGTCTTTGTTAATGGAAAAATATAAATATGGTTCTTCGTATGAGTCCTGCTTTGCCTTTATTTCCCAAAGGGCAAAATTTCCAAAAGAATCTGCCCACCGTTCAAAGCAAAGTTTATCTTTTTCTTTAATTTTAAATTCAAAGAAAAATACGTCCCATTCTTTTCCATAATTATAATATTGAAAATCATAATCCAGTGTTTTTTCAAATTTTCTTTTAGATTTATGTACATTTTTATCAAACCATTTTCCTTCAATTTCTACTTTATCCAGTAAATAGTCATTTATAATATCTTTTTTATTTGAAATTAGATAAAAATTATAAGTATATATAGTTTTATAATGTAGTACTTTTACAGACTTTGCTGCTTCGGCATTTTCCAGACTGGTTTTTATAATGATATTATTACTGGTTTTTAAATCCATATCTCCTTGTATATAAATTTTAAAGATCTTGTTTCTGTTTTTTTTGTTGTAAGTTGCTATAATATATGGGTTATTTTTTCTCTGCATTAACGAAATATCTTCATAGACAATTTCCTTGAATTTAAATGGGCCTATATTATTTATATATACTTTTTTTTCTTTTTGTATAGCAAAAGAAATCTGGTATAATATATCCTGTAATCCTCCTAAACGTGGGTTCTGTCCATGAAAAATAACCGGTGCTGGAATTGGTGCTGGAATTATACCTGTATGCATCCTTAAATAAAGCCAGAATCCTAAAGTTGAAAATGGCGTAAACTTATCCATTATACTAAAGTATGTAAGAATATCTGGCAGTTTGAAAATACTCTGGAATGATTTAGGAAAACAATTTGTATCTATTTCTTCCGCATATGCCCTGGTTTTAAAAGAAAATTCCTCTTTCTTGCTATTCTTGTATAAAGTGAAAATTAGATTATACCATAATTCATTTTCAATCTTATAAGAATTATGTTCGATAAAAGAACGCTCTTTTTTATTACTGAGGATATGTTTATTCATTACCAAAAAGTCTTCCATATCATCAATATTATCTTTATCCAGGCTTTTTTTAAATAAAAAAACATTGTGGTTTCTTGCTCCCATAGTTAAACTTTCCCCATCTCTTGATATAGGAAATAGAAATTCAAATATATCCCTTAATTCAAGATATCTGCGGTTGTAGTCTGTAAAATCTTCCGAATATGACATATTTATAACCTCCTTGAACAGATAAATTATTTATACAGGAATTTTTATTTTTAAGCAATTATTTTAAGTATACGGGAAATAAAAATTACAAAAAAGTTTATTAGAATAATAACCAGGTACAAATACCCTGGGGATAAGCTGTTACCAAAAAGGTATTTAATATAAATTTTCCCCTGCCAATGCTATTGTTCCCATTCCCCTGGAAACCCCTTTTCCAATTCCACAAAAAGCTGGCAGTCTTGCATTTACAGTAAATTTTCCAGTAAACCCAATCATAGTTTCACCTTTAAATTTCACTGGTATGCTTTCTAATTCAGACAAAACATTTATTTTACGTTCAAGCCTGACATTAAACCCTTTGCACATGGAAAGAATATTCCCAGTTAATATATTTTCAAGCATTTGTATTTTTTCAAAATTTGTTTCCAAAACAGTATATTTCCTATAATTTTCCTGGTTTAATGCAAGCCAGGGTGTAAGGAACTTATACTGGAGGGTTTGCTCACAGTCACCAATAGTTTTAGTTTCTAACCGTATTTGTAGGTCTGGATTGTTATATTTCCTGTTCCCTATTGTTACATATTCTATACCCATAAGTTTTGGATAAAGGGAATTAATCCCATTTCCAAAGGCAATAATAAAAGGATGTTTATAGAGTACCTTATACTGGACTTCTGGATATTTATAAATATTTCCACCTGTTTTAAGATGATTATGCATAAAGGTATCACTTTTATCCATATCTGCAAAATATCCCCTGACTTTTACAGCATCCTGTTGCCTTAACTCTATATCCTTATATTCAGCAATTAAAAATTTTTCTTTTTTAATCATATTCTTTACCTGGTTTAAATATTTTGTGAGGTTTTTATCATTTTAATAATTCATTGTTATCCAATAGTATAAAACTTAACCAGCAATAATGCAATGAAATGTTTTGTAAAATTAATAAAAGCAGTATACTTAAGCACCCTGACAAACATTAAAATATAAGCTAGACTTAATCTTAACAAATAAATAATTGTCTGGTTATATTGCTGGCGGCAGAGGCACTTATAAAGATTATTTGTATTTATAATATGGGATTTTTTATTCCAGATGTAAAGAGGGACAATAAAAATTTTATAATTATTCTTATGTGGCTTACAGGAATATAATTCTGACATGAAAAGTTTAGTATAAAGCCTGAAATATAATTCCATAAAAGTATACGTTTTCATCTTATAAAAATAAAATGGAAAACCATTACCAGTTTATAGCATATTAAACAAAATGTCAATGAAAATCCAGTAATTGTACTAACAAATTACATAACTAAGTAACAAAAAATTTAGTAGATGAAAATGTATACTTTTTCAGTTTTAGATTTAAGGAAAGCTAAAAAATCTATACAAATTTTAACATTATTAAGCCAGTTCTTTAAGTTTATATTTCTTAAACACCAGGTCTGGCTGTCCAGGTTTTATTAAAGAGATTAAGAGGGAGGGATTATAAAGATATAATTAAATATTTATAGAAAGGACATAACAAATAAATTTATATGATTGACATGGAGGGTTTTAATTATGGAAGAAAGATTGAAAAGATGGCGTGTATTTCTATCTGTTTTATTAGTGGCAGTTATTGCCTTTGGAACTATTAACCACCATATAGCAAAGGCTGCACCAGATACTGTTACAGACAATGTAAATAACAGTAAAGCAGGTGCTGCCAGTGGTTCTGTAATTACAGATGGTAATACCCCAGGTGGTAATACTATAAATGATAATACAGATATAACAGATACAGGTGATTTATCTGGAAATCTGGATGGTGAAGGATTTGATGCAAGTACAGGCACTAATTCAAATGGAACAAATATAAATATTGTTTCAGGAAATACATATAAAATTGTGTCTGCATTAGACAGTTCTTACGTATGGCGTGTAAGGGATAAGTCATACTATAATGGAAGGAATATGCAGCTTTATAAAGATGATGGTACTAATTCCCAGAAATTTGTATTTATAAAACAGAAAAACGGTTTTTTTAAAATAAAAAGCACCAATAGCAGTAAAATGTTAGAATCTGACAGGGAAAATAATACAGAAGGGGCAGATATATGCCAGTATGATAATAATAATGCTGATAACCAGTTATGGAGGTTAGTACCAGCAGAGGCTGGATGCTTTTATTTGGAAAATAAGTCTAATGGTCTTGTAGCTGGAATAAGTGGCGGCAGTGCTGTTAATAATGCAAATATCAAGATGTATAACGCTGCACAGGCAGACAGCCAGAAATTCAGGCTTGTATCTACAGCCCCTCTTGCGGATGCTACATATAAAATTGTATCAGCATTAAATAGTAATTATGTATGGCATGTTAAATATGGTTCATACGATAATGGTGCAACTATCCATCTTTATAAAGATGATAATTATATTAATACACCTAAATTTGTGTTTACAAGACAGAAAGACGGATACTATATTATAGAAAATACTAATAGTTCAAAGACAGTAGAATGTAAAGGTGCAGGAAGGAAAAATGGAACTGATATCTGCCAGAACAGCAGAAATAATAATGAAGAACAAAACTGGAAATTAATTCCAACAGAAGACGGGTTTTACTATCTCCAAAACAGATGTAATGGTCTTGTGGCAGACGTAGCAGGTGGCAAGGCAGGTAATAATGCCAATATACAAATGTCTGCACTTAATAAGACAGCAAGCCAGAAGTTCCAGATTATGGTTACATTTCCACTTGCAAATGGTACATATGTACTTGAATCTGCACTAAACCGTTCATATGTATGGGATATTTCAGGTGCGTCCAAAGCAGATAAAGGAAATTTGCAGCTTTACGAATATAACGGAAGCAATGCCCAGAAATTTGTAGTAAAAAAACATTATGGCGAGTGGGAGTATTATACTATCCAGAATGTAAACAGTGGCAAAGTAATTGAATGTAATAGTAAAAAACAGAAAAATGGCACAAATATCTGGCAGTACAGTGCATCCCAGAACACAGATACAGCCCAATTATGGAGGCTTGTTTCTTGTGGATATGGATATAATTATCTGCAAAACTGGTACACAGGGCTTGTTGCAGGCATAAATGGCGGCAAGGCAGCAAACCATGCCAATATCCAAATGTATAAACAAGTTAGTAATAAAGGGCTAAGGTTTAAATTTGCAAACCCTGATAATAAAAAAGCCAAAAGTAAATATCCAGATGGATTATTATATCCATTAAAAGGGAAGATAACAAGGTCTTCAAGTGTTAAAACAAAAGGGTATTACTGTGATTACAAAGCAGCAGAAAAAACGCCAGTATATGCACCAGCAGACGGAACAGTTATATTTAATCAGTCATATGCAGTAAAATATAAGAAACTTGCAAGTTATGGCAATAACATTATGTTTACATCTTCGGATAAAAAATATACTGTAAGATGTGCACATCTAAGTTCTTTTAAAGATGTAAAACTTAAATATAAATCATCATTACCTTACAAATGCGGCGCAGACAAGTATACATGTAAAACTGATAAGATTGGTGAAAGAAAGGTAAAAAAAGGTGATCTTATTGGTTATACTGGTAAAACTGGAAATGCGAGTGGTTTTCATATACATATAGAGGTTACAAAGAATGGTAAACCTGTAGACCCTGTTAAAACATTTACTACATGGAAATAAAACACAGGCAGCATTACAGTTTTACTGTATTATAGAAAGATGGTAATTCTAATTCAGGTTATGGACAAGCAGCAATGCCTGCTTGTCTGCAATCTTTGATTGCTAATACAATTTAAAAAAGGAGAGCAGCCAATGCAGGTAAACATTTTAAAAAAATACATAAAAAAATGTTTGTGCCTTTATATATGTTTTTCTATAGTTTTTATAACTTTATTTCCAGCAGGTACAGTTTTATCAGCAGCATCAAAGATAAAGTTAAGTAAAACTTCATTAACAATTAAAGCTGGCAAATCAAAGACAATTAAGCTTAAAAAAAATGGAAAGAAATTAAAGGCAAAATTTAGTTCTAGTAAACCTAAAATAGCAAAAGTTAATAAAAAAAGTGGGAAGATAACAGGAAAGAAGAAAGGCAAATGTACAATTACAGCTAAATATGCTGGCAAAAAATATAAATGTAAAGTAAAAGTAACAAAAAAAGCTTCTAAATCTAAAACAAATCCATCTTCAGAAAGCAGTAATCCAGATACAGATGGCAGCACAGATAAAAAAAATCCGGAAACAAGCCAGAATCCAGAAGCCAGCCAGACTCCTGGCAGCGGCCAGGATACAGGATATAATCCAGGAGGTTCTTCCATGGGTGAAGAATATCCTGGTATTGAGGAATACCCAGGAGGTGAAGAATATCCTGGTATGGAAGAATATCCAGGGGGTGAAGAATATCCTGGTTATGAAGAAGACCCATATGGAACATATGGACCAGACACAACAAGGAAACCAGCAGCAAGTACAAACCCACACAATACACAAAGGCCAAGAACAACTAAAAGGCCATATGTAACAATAGTGCCATATGGTACAGATGAACCCGGTTATGAAGATCCATATGGTACATATGGACCAGCAGGGGATAGTGATTTCCCATATGAAGAAGATCCATATGGAACATATGAGCCAGCAGGAGATACAGATTTTCCATACGAAGAGGATCCATATGGAACATACGGGCCGGGTATAACAGACGGGACAGGTACAACTAAAAGCCCATATAATACGCAAAAGCCATTAGTAAGCCAGAAGCCGGATATTACACAAAGGCCACTAGTGAGCCAGAGCCCAGTTAATACCAAAAAACCATATACAAGCCAGAGCCCGGTTAATACCAGAAACCCATATGCAAGCCAGAACCCGGTTAATACCAGAAATCCATATACAAGCCAGAACCCATATAATACACAAAGCCCATTTATAACACAGAATCCTGTAGCAAGCCAGCCACCATATAACCCGGGTTACGGTGATGACAGCCCTGGAAGCGGGGAACCTGGATATCCATGGACAGATGATGGCAATACGCCAGGAGAAGAGGAACCACCTAATCCAGATGAACCAGGTTATAATGATGAAGGCCAGGATACAGGAGTAAAACATTATTTAACACCTTATTGGACAACTGGAGTAAATGTATATGATAATAAAGGTTCTTCATTTAATATGGGAGGTAAAAATTATACACAGGGAATATGTGAAATGGCATCTGCTAATAATGGCAGTACCAGGGATAATTATGTAATATATAACCTTGGTTCAAAATTTAGTACAGTAAGCTTTGATGTTGGATGTGTAGATTATGAAAGCAGAAGTAATGTAAGCATATCTATAGAATCAGGTGGTAATATATATCCAGGCGGATATCCATATGACTATGAAATTGAACATTTACAGGTATTTTGCCAAGGCAGGGAAGTAAAGAGGGTTACAATAAATACGGTGGGTGTAAACCAGCTTAGAATAGGTATTTTTGGAGTGTATGGCACTTATGGCATAGGAAATGTAACAGGAAATGGCAGCCATATATTTGAACGTCTGGAAGTTAAAGAAGCAACTGCAAGACAAAATGGCAAAATAACATATAAATGTAAATATTGTGAGGAATCTTATACAGAAACAATACCTGCACAAACAGAATGTAAACCAGCTTTAGTCCCATATAATACAGACTGTGTACGTTTTATTAATTCAGATTATAACAGCGGATGTTTTAAAGTTATGGGAAAGGAATACTGTAAAGGAATAATACCAGATTATACTAGCAAGTCTGTAGAATGGTCTTTAAAACTAGATAAAAAATGCAAGAGTGTTACTTTTTCAGCAGGGCCGCTCGATAATAATTTTAATACAAAAACATTCTATGGTTTGGCATTATATGTATATGCAGACAGGAAATGTGTAAAATTTAATGAAGATGGAAAGACATCGGATTATATAATGCTAGGAACATTTATGCTAAATAAAACATTTACAATTAATACAGAAGGAGTAACAGAATTAAGATTTGAAAGCGGCGGTGGTACTGATGAGCAGTTTGCATTTTTTGATATAACTTATGAAACTGTTACAAGAAATGAACATGTATTCCAGAATGTAAATGGCAGGGAGAAATGCGTAAACTGTGGCTGTTATAATGATTAAAATTGATAACAGCATTTACCTGTACATAATATGGGCAGGTAAAACAGGCTGCCAGACAGGTTTATAACATAGAACAGTTAATTTTACCAGGCAGGGTTATAAATTATAATTCCTGCCTGTATACAACAAGAGTGTAAAAGGAGGATAAAATTATGGACATAAAGAAGAAAAAAAGGATTTTACCTTTATTAATAATATTTGCAATAGTACAAGTACTGGTATTTGCAAATGCAGGACGGGCAGATGCCGCAGTTCCAGCACTTTCAGCTAAGGTTTATATAAGGGCATATATACTTTCATCAAAGAATAATATTAGTGTTTATACATCAAGTTCGTTAACAACACATGGTACTGCATCACCTAAAAAAGCATATAATGCTTTGGTTTATCCAGAAGATGAGGTATATATTTACAAAATGGATAATGAAAGCACTTATATAAGTTATCCAACATCATCAGGGAGAAAATATGGTTATATAAAAACAAGTGCAATAACATCAAATAATTATTCACAGAAAGCTAAAAAAAGCAGTGCTAAAATCACTACATATAAGCGTGCAGGTGGTGAAGTGTATGGCAGTATATCAAAAGGTGATATGGTATATGCTACAGCACAGTCTGGCAATTATACACAAGTTGTCTATCCAGTGGATAATGTATATAAAATGGGCTGGATTACAACAAAAAATTATAACCAGTATATTAATACAGCAAGTACCAGTGGGATAATACAGAATGGTACATATAAACTGGTTTCAGCAATCGACAATAATTATGTATGGGATATAAAAAGCGCTTCTCTTGAAGATGGCGCGAATTTGCAACTTTACAAAGATACTGGCAATATGGCACAGCATTTCATATTTACATATAACAACAATGGATATTATACAATTACAAGTGCAAGAAGCAATAAAGTAATAGATGTAAGTGGTGCAGGTACAGAAGATGGCACAAATATCTGGCAGTATACACCAAATGGCAGCACTGCACAGCAGTGGAAGATAACAGATGCAGGAAGCGGATACTGTACATTAATTTCAAGATGTAATGGCAAGGCAGCAGATGTTACAGGAGGGGTTGCAGCAAGTGGTACTAATATACAGATATACAGCCTTAATGGTACAGCATCACAGAAATTTAAACTTGTAAAAGTAGCAGCGCAGCAGAACAATAACCAGGGCATGGAAGCACGTAAAAGGGCTGTTTCCTATATGGAAAGAATGGCATCTGTAGCATGGACGCCTTCTGTTTCATTCAAACACTGGTCTTATGGAAAGAAAAATGGCAATAACCATATATGGGCTAAAGGGACAACCTATTATGGAATACCATATTCACAGACAACACGTAAAACAACATTAGAAAAATTCCAGGAAAATATGTCAGGCAAAACTTATAAAGGCCCATATGGGCAGACTAGTTATATGGGGAATGACTGTTCCTCTGCAATTTCATTTGCATACAGACAGGTAAACAGCAAATTCCCAATTACAAATACAACAGGCCTGTATCCAGCAAAAGGCAATACAAAAAGGGTAGGAAGTTATAAAGATTATGGAATGGTAAATTCAGCAAGCATATGTAATAAAAATGGGAAAACAGCAATACAAAACAGCTATAAACAATTACAGCCGGGGGATTTGTTGCTTACAAGTGATCATGCACATGTTATGATGGTTTCAGATGCAGGAGATGGATATGTAAAGGTAACACACCAGACCACTTACAACAGTAAACTTCATTCGACATGGAGGGTAAATGAAAAATGGAGTTATAGTTCGTTATATAATGCAAAATTTATACCAGTAACAATGCAGGGCTGGTAGATTGAAAAATATTTTTAATAAATTAAAAAGAAAAACAGGCATCTGGCAGTATGCCTGTTTTTATCCAATAAGTACTTTTTTGCCCTCAAATGCAAATCCATAATGTCTTATTCTTTCTTCTCTTATACCATGTGAAACCAGCACAGCGTTATAATTTTTTCCCTTATTTGTTCCAGTGCATTTTTAACGGTTTTTTCCAGGCTTTTTTCCTTGTAAGGGTTTATTACTTTAAATTCAAGTATAAATGCTGGCAGGGTTGCCAACATTCTGTAGTAAAAACAGCTTTTATGCCTCTTGTATTTACAGCAGAAATACTGTAACATTATGAAAAACTGTAAAGCCAGTTTTTGTATAAATAGTGGATAAATAGCTAATGCCTGCTTGTAGCAGCCGGAGATTGTTTGAAACCGGGGGTTGCCTGAAACCGTAGGTTGCCCGGATGTGGATTGCGGATATCTGCTTGACAAAGATTATGGAGGATAATTGAATAAAATGTGGATTGCTAGTGAATGGAAGGATTATGAGGTTATAGATACATCTTGTGGGGAAAAATTAGAGCGTTGGGGGGATTATATACTTATCCGTCCTGACCCGCAGGTTATATGGAATACAAAGAAGAAGGCGGCAGGCTGGAAGAAGCATAACGGGCATTACCACCGTAGCAGCAAAGGCGGCGGCAGATGGGAGGTTTTTAATCTGCCAGAGATATGGCAGATTAGTTATAAAAACCTTAAGTTTAATTTACAGCCATTTAAATTCAAGCATACAGGGCTTTTTCCGGAACAGGCCGTAAACTGGGAATGGGCAGGGGATAAAATCAAAAATTCAGGCAGGAAGGTTAATGTACTTAACTTATTTGCATATACAGGTGGTGCAACCCTTTCAGCAGCGGCAGCAGGGGCATCTGTTACACATGTTGACGCTTCAAAAGGAATGGTAACATGGGCAAAGGAAAACCTGGAAGCTTCAGGGCTTTCTGGTGTACCTGTAAGGTGGATTGTTGATGACTGTGTAAAATTTGTGGAGCGCGAAATACGCCGTGGCAAAAAGTATGATGCAATTATTATGGATCCGCCGTCGTATGGGCGCGGGCCAAAAGGCGAAATATGGAAGATTGAGGAAAGTATACACCATTTTCTTAAAATTTGTGTTAATTTATTATCAGATGACCCGTTGTTTATATTAATTAATTCTTATACAACAGGCTTACAGCCAGCAGTTTTATCATATATGTTAAACCTGGAAGTGGCTAAAAAGCACGGAGGAAAAACAGAGGCACAGGAAATAGGGCTTCCTGTATCTTCTAACGGGCTTGTGCTGCCATGTGGCGCTTCAGGGCGGTGGGAAATATGAACCATAAGTTTGACTATACAATATAATAATGGTATAATTTTATAGTTAATGTATTGTTCTGGTATTGTATGGTTTTAAGGGCATACCATTACATAAAGAAAGAATGAGGGTATTTATGAACCATAAAGTCAGGCTTAAGGGGGCTTTAAGAATACTTTTAAGATGGCCCATAGTATTTAGTGTCCTGCTTGCTATAATGAATGTACAGTTATTTATATATAACCTTAAAGCAGGCATTATAGGGCTTTTTTATTTTGTTATATATATACTGGCATATGTGTTAATTATTATAACAAGCAGAAGGCGGCTGCAAAGGGAGCTTGTTGAATTTGCCGCCAGTTATGGACAGCTACAGATGGAAATAGTTGGAAACCTGTCAGTGCCATATGCTATTTTAAACGAAGAAGGACATCTTCTGTGGGGAAATGAAGAGTTTATTAAAGTAATTGTAAATAAAAAGGCTGCCAGGCGCAATATAAGCAATATTTTTCCAGAAATAACAATAGAAAGGCTGCCACATGATTACAATCTAAAAGTGGAACATGTTAAATTTAAGGATAAATATTACAGGGCTGATATGCGCCTTGTTATTTCAGAAGATATAGGAAAGCCTGATGTACAGGGTGACATAAACCAGCTTATTGATTATAATACTATTATTTCACTTTTTCTTTATGATGAAACAGATATGATGGAGCTTGAACAGAAAAGGGAAGAAGAAAATCTTGTAGCAGGCCTTTTATATATTGACAATTATGATGAACTTATAGACAGTATAGATGAGGTGCGCCAGTCCCTTATGACAGCGCTTATAGACAGAAAGATAAATAAATACCTGCAATGTATTGATGCCATTTCCAAAAAGATTGAAAAGGATAAGATTTTTTTTGTTTTTAAACAGCGTTACCTTGCAGAGCTTAAGGCTGGCAGGTTTTCAATACTGGAAGAAGTAAGGAATATAAATATTGGAAACGGGCAGGTAGCCACAATAAGTATAGGCATTGGCGTTGGCAAAGAAACTTTTGCAGCACGTTATGACCTTGCCAGGGCAGCAATCGACCTTGCACTTGGGCGTGGCGGTGACCAGGCAGTTATTAAGAGTGACGGGCAGGAACAGTTTTTTGGCGGCAAAAGCGTACAGGTTGAAAGAAATACCCGCGTGAAAGCACGTGTAAAAGCCCATGCACTTAAAGAACTGGTTGAGGGCAAGGAACGTGTTGTTGTAATGGGACATTCTAACGGGGATGTTGATTCTTTTGGTGCTTCTGTGGGTATATACCGGATTGCACATGCACTGAACAGAAAGGCATACATTGTGCTTGGTGATACAGATTCAGCAGTCCAGGCAATTAAAGAAAGGTTTTATACAAAAGAGTATGAAGATGATATGATAGTAAGCAGCCAGACGGCAATGGATCTGGTTGATGAAAGCACAGTCCTTGTTGTTGTTGATGTCAACAGAGGCAGCTATACAGAATGTCCAGCCCTTATTGAAATGGCACAGACAGTTGTTGTAATAGACCACCACCGCCAGGCAGGTGATTCAGTTGATAAAGCTGTGCTTTTTTATATTGAACCTTATGCTTCCTCTGCATGTGAAATGGTTGCAGAGATTTTACAGTATATTGGAAACGGGCTTAAATTAAGGCCTGCTGAAGCTGAAGCCATGTATGCAGGCATTATGATTGATACTAATTACTTTTCAGCAAGGACAGGTGTAAGGACATTTGAGGCAATGGCATACCTTAGAAGAAGTGGTGCAGATTCTGTAAGGGTAAGGAAGGTATTCCGTGAAGATTTATCAGAATATAAAATACGTGCTGCGGCAATACAGGATACGGAACTTTACCAAGGTGTATTTGCAATAGCACAGAGCCAGTCAGAGGGTGTGGAATCACCAACTGTAGTTGCTTCCAAAGTTGCTAATTCACTTCTTGATATTAACGGGGTAAAGGCATCTTTTGTACTTACCAGGTATAAAGGTAAGATTTATATAAGTGCAAGATCAATAGATGAAGTAAATGTCCAGGTAATGATGGAAAGGATTGGCGGTGGCGGCCATATTAATATGGCAGGTGCACAGCTTACAGATACCAGTATGGAAGATGCGAAAGACATTATAAGGAAACAGATTGACAATATGGTTGAGAAAGGAGAAATATAATATGGAAGTAATTTTACTTGAAGATGTTAAATCACTTGGAAAGAAAGGAGAAATTGTAAAAGTAAGTGATGGTTATGCAAGAAATTATATTTTAAAGAAAAACCTTGGCAGGGAAGCAACCTTAAAGAACCTTAATGATTTAAAATTACAGAAACAGCATGAAGAAAAACTTGCAAAAGAAAAACTTGATGAAGCAAAGGCTTTTGCAGAAGAATTAAAGGATAAATCCGTAACGCTATCAATAAAAACAGGTTCAGGCGGAAGAAGCTTTGGTTCTGTTTCAACAAAGGAGATTGCTGCTGCTATAAAAGAGCAGCTTGGATATGAAATTGATAAAAAGAAAATATCACTTGATGTTCCAGTAAAAAGCCCAGGGACATATAACCTGTCAGTAAAACTACATTCAAAAGTTACAGGGGAACTAACAGTAGTAGTTAAGGAAGCATAGGTTTAAATCAGTATGCAGGAAGAAGTAATAAAAAGAATACCACCTTACAGTGCAGAGGCTGAGCGTGCAGTTATTGGTTCTATGATTATGGATTCTGACGCCATAATGGTGGCACTTGAAATGTTGTCAGCAGACGATTTCTACCAGGGGCAGTATGGCATAATATTTGAAGCACTTGGAGAAATGTATAAATCAGGTGTTGGCGCAGATTTAGTTACTTTACAGAATAAACTCCGTGAAAAAGAAGTGCCGCCAGAACTTTCAAGCGTGGAGTTTATAGGCGGGCTTATAGGAAGTGTTCCTACATCTGCCAATATAAGGCATTATGCAGGCATAGTACATGACAAAGCTGTATTAAGAAGGCTTATACAGGTAACAGAACATATAAGCAGCATATGTTATATGGACAGGCAGCCAGCCAGTGATATACTTGATGAAGCAGAAAAAAGTATATTTGATGTATTGCAGAAGCGTGGCGGAAGCAGTTTTGAGCCTATACGTGATGTAGTGCTCCGGACACTTGACAGCATTGAAAGGGCCGCAAAGCAGAAAGGGCATATTACAGGGCTTGAAACAGGTTTCCGTGACCTTGATTATAAGACAGCAGGGCTGCAAAAGTCAGACCTGGTACTTATTGCAGCAAGGCCTGCAATGGGAAAAACAGCATTTGTATTAAATATTGCAGAATATATTGCACTCCACAGCAAAAGCACCATAGCAATATTTAATCTTGAAATGAGCAAAGAGCAGCTTGTAAAGCGTATGCTTTCAATGAACTCGCATGTTGATGCTCAGAAAATAAGGAATGGAAGCCTTGAAGATGATGAGTGGGACAGGCTTGTAGGCAGTGTGAGAAGGATTGGCAATTCAAATCTTGTAATAGATGACACATCAGGCATAACTGCCCAGGAACTCCGTTCCAAATGCCGCAGGCTTAAGATTGAAAAAGGGCTTGACCTTGTAATAATAGACTATTTACAGCTTATGTCAGGAGGCTCTGGAAGAAGGAGAAGTGAAAACAGGCAGCAGGAAATATCAGATATTTCACGTGCATTAAAAATTATGGCAAGGGAGCTTGATGTACCTGTTATAGCATTATCACAGCTTTCACGTGCAGTTGAACAGCGCCCTGAGAAAAAGCCTTTACTGTCGGATCTGCGTGAATCTGGTGCTATAGAACAGGACGCAGATATGGTAATGTTTCTTTACAGGGATGAATACTATAATCCTGACACGGAAGAAAAAGGTGTTGCAGAAGTTATTATTGCCAAGCAGAGAAGCGGGCCCACAGGTTCAGTAAAACTTGCATGGCTTTCACAGTTTACCAAGTTTGGCAACCTTGAAGTCCCTGTATAAAAATTTTTCACAAATATGGAAAATCTTTCTTGATTTAAATGTAATAAGTGTATAAAATAGATATAGATATTTTCAGGCTGGCAGCCGTACTGCCAAGATATTATTTATTAAATTAAATGCTGCTTTAATGCAGCGGAATGGAGGATTTATGGCAAATCAGGTGAAGTTTGACTATTCATTGGCATGCAATGTAATCTCAGAAGATGAGATTAAGTCTATGGAAAAAATTGTAAGCGATGCAAAAGAGGTGCTTTTAAGCAGGAATGGTGCAGGAAATGATTTCCTTGGCTGGATTGACCTTCCTGTGGCATATGATGTTGAGGAGTTTGGACGTATTAAAAAAGCCGCTGAAAAGATACAGTCTGATTCAGACGTGCTTTTAGTAATAGGAATTGGCGGTTCTTATCTTGGTGCAAGGGCTGCAATCGAATTTTTAAGGCACAGTTTCTACAACAGTGTGGACAAGGAGATACGCAAGACACCTGAAATCTATTATTGTGGCAATAACTTAAGCGGGACATACCTTTCACAGCTTATAGATGTAATTGGTGACAGGGATTTCTCTGTAAATGTTATAAGCAAGTCCGGCACAACAACAGAGCCTGCTGTAGCTTTCCGTATCTTTAAAAAGATGCTTGAAAAGAAGTATGGCAAAGAAGGCGCTGCAAAGAGGATTTATGCTACAACAGACAAGGAAAGAGGAGCATTAAAGAGCCTTGCAACAGAGGAAGGCTATGAAACATTTGTAGTACCTGATGATGTAGGCGGACGTTTCTCTGTGCTTACAGCAGTAGGCCTTCTTCCAATAGCTGTCAGCGGTGCAGATATTTCAAAGCTTATGGAAGGTGCTGCTTCAATGAGGGAAGTATGTTTAAATAAAGCATTTGAAGAGAATGAAGCACTTAAATATGCAGCAGTAAGAAATATTCTTCTCCGTAAAGGCAAAAGTGTTGAAATCCTTTGTAACTATGAACCAGTATTCCATTATGTAGCAGAGTGGTGGAAGCAGCTTTATGGCGAAAGCGAAGGAAAAGACCAGAAAGGAATTTTCCCGGCTTCAGTAGACCTTACAACAGACCTTCATTCAATGGGGCAGTTTATCCAGGACGGCAGCCGTATAATGTTTGAAACAGTTATGGAACTTGAAAAGCCTTCATTTGACATAACACTTGAAGAAGAGCCTGTAGACCTTGACGGGCTTAACTACCTTACAGGAAAAACCCTTGACTTTATTAATAAAAGTGCTATGAAAGGGACACAGCTTGCGCATACAGACGGCAATGTGCCAAACTTGTCAATAAAAGTCCCAGAGCAGAATGAATTTTACCTTGGACAGCTTTTCTATTTCTATGAGTTTGCATGTGGTGTCAGTGGTTATGTACTCGGGGTGAACCCATTTAACCAGCCTGGTGTTGAAAGCTATAAGAAAAATATGTTTGCACTTCTTGGAAAGCCAGGATTTGAGGCACAGAGGGAAGAGCTTATGAAGAGGCTGTAATTTTAATATAAAATAATATATGGACAAGACGGGGAATCCAAAGCTTAAAAGCAGGATTCCCTGTTTTGCCTAAATTTCCATTTTATCCTTTTTATTCTAGTAACATTAATTTTTTATGTTTTTTGCTGTATTATGCAGCCCTTTCATAACTGTTCTTTAGTATTTTGTAAATAATATTATTCTTTAAAGGTATAACCACAGATGCATAACCAAAGTATTATAATAAAATCTAAAGAAAATTTAAATAAAATCTAAATAAATTTGTGCAATGTGTTATAATAATCCATTTAAAACTTAAATATTCTGTTGACTTTTATGGAATTGCATGGTAATCTATTAAAAGCTAAAGTAATTTACAAAAACTTTAATTTTTAAGGAGGAGAATAGAAATATGAGGAAAAAATTCCTAGCAGCTTTACTTGCAACAAGCCTTGTGCTGACAATAGCACCAGTTATGCCAGCAGGTATGGGGGCAGTAGCTGTAGCAGAAGAAAAAACAGAACTTGACTGCAATGCATTTCTTGAAGCACAGACAGATGGCCAGGAAGTTACAGAAAGTGGCATTACAATTACATTTAAGAGTACTTCATATGCAGATGCTAAAGAAAACTGGAACTCACCAGTTGTAATAGCATATACAGGTGATGAAGCGAAGTTCCAGGGCACAGGTTATAAAGAATATGTTGTTGTACGCTCAGATGACTGGGCATGGGGGCCTGAAGGAGTAGGCGATAAAACAACAGCAACATGGACTTCTTCTGGTTATAATATGACATCAAATGCAGGCAGTGCATTTGACTGGGCAGCGTGGCTTGCAGCAAATAAAGCAGGGACAGACTGCAAAGTACATGCAGTTAAGAAAGATGGAAAGGTAACTATTGAATTTACAAATGGAACCCTTACATCAAGTACATCATTTCCTGTAGAAACTGGCAAGAAAGTTTACATTTCATTATCAGGTGAAAAGTGTAAGCTGTCAAATATTAAAACAAGTGGTGCAGAAACAAGCAATACACAAGCCCCTTCTGCATCAGTAACACCAGGTGCATCATCAGCTCCAGATGCATCAGCAACACCAGGTACATCAGTAACACCTGCAACATCAGCAACCCCTGGCGCAATAGCAACAACAGCACCAACTGGTACTCCAAGTGCAAGTACAGCTACAGAACTTGTATGTGATGCATTTCTTGGGGCACAGACAGATGGCCAGGAGGTTACAGAAAGCGGTATTGCAATTACATTTAAGAATACTTCAGATACAACAGCTATAAATAACTGGGAAACACCAGTTGTAATAGCATATACAGGTGATGAACCAAAGTTCCAGGGTGCAGGTTATAAAGAGTATGTTGTTGTACGTTCAGATAACTGGGCATGGGGGCCTGAAGGAGTAGGTGATAAAACAGCAACAACATGGGCTTCATCTGGCTACAGTATGACAGCAAATATAGATGGCCCTGATCCATATGACTTTGCAGCATGGCTTGCATCAAACATAGCAGGTACAGACTGTAAAGTACAGGCAGTTAAGAAAGATGGCAAGGTGTTTATTGAATTTACAAATGGCGGCATTACATCAACAACATCATTCCCTGTAGCTGCTGGTGAGAAGATATATATTTCACTGTCAGGTGAGAAGTGTAAACTTACAGATATTAAAACAGCAAACTTTACAGGAATAGGAAATACTCCTTCAACACCAGATCCAGGTACACCAGACCCAGGCACACCAGAAGATCCAGGTGATGATAATATTGAAGATAATGAACCAGAAGCTCCTGCTAAAAAATCTATAAAAGTATCAGGCATTGTTGCTAAAGCAAATACTAAAAAGATTACAGGCAAAGTTTCAGTAAGTGGTGCTAAAGTAACAGTTAAAGTTGGAAATGCTAAATTTAAGGCAGCTAAAGTAAAAGGCAAAAAATTCACATTTAATACAAGCAAACTTAAAAAAGGCACAAAAATAAAAATTAAAGCTACAAAGAAAAATTATAAAACTGTAACAAAGAATACAAAGGTTAAATAATTAAAAAGACAGGCCCTTTACTATATAAAGAGCCTGGATTGTGGCAATTACATATAAACAGGCATGGCATGTTAAACACCATGCAGCAATAATAATTATATTATAATAGTAAAATAGCATAAATACAGTGGCATAAAGTTACCTGCTTTAAAAAAGGCTGGAATAAATATAAAGCTGTGTTTGTGCTTTTAATTGGCAACTTATATTTTTCAAGAAAAATAGGAAAGGATGGAGTCTATGAACAGAAAATTTATGGCAATGTTTTTATCTGCAAGCTTAGTACTTACAGCAGCTCCAGCAATACCTGGATTAGAAGCAGGTGCAAGCGCAGAAGAATTAAGCCTCGGCAGTAAAACCGGGGGGGGGTATTTAGATTTAACAGGAAGTAATAAAAGTTCAGATAACCTTATTACTTATACCCTTGACAAGCAATATGATTGTGAAGGATTTCTTTCAAGTGTAACAGATGGTTTTGAAATTACAACAGGTGCAGGTATAGAGATTTCATTTAAAAGCAGGTCAAACCAGACAGCTAAAGATAACTATGAAACACCAATTATACTTGTATATACAGGTGATGAACCAAAATTCCAGGGTGCAGGTTATAAAGAATATGTTGCCATACGTTCAGATAACTGGGCATGGGGACCTGAAGGAGTAGGAGATAAAGTAGCAGCAACATGGGCTTCATCTGGTTATAATATGACAGATAATTTTGCTAGTGATTTTGCAAACTGGGAAACATGGCTTGCTGCTAATAAATCTGCTGAAGGAGCAGACTGTAAAATTTCGGCTGTTAAAGGTGATGATAAAGTAACGGTTACATTTGTTAATCATACAGTAACATCAACAACAGAGTTTCCATATACAGGTGATGGTAAAATTTATCTTTCAATAAGTGGTCAAAATTGTGTATTTGGAAATACTCTTCCTTCTGTAGATACACCATCAGACCCAACATCACCATCAGACCCAACTACACCATCAGATCCGACATCACCGTCAGACCCAACTACACCTGGTGATGTAGATACATCAGTTAATTCATTTAAAGGACCATATGATTGTGAAGGCTTCTTATCTGTTTCTACAAGTGGTATTGAAGTTACTACTGATGGTATCGAACTTGAATTTAAAAGCAGAACAAAATTAGCAGGAACTGCAAATTGGACTACACCTTGTATAATTGCGTATACAGGTTCTGAACCTAAGTTTAATGGTAAAGATTATAAAGAATATGCAGTTATCCGTTCAGATGCATGGGCATGGAGTCCATCAGGTGATATAAATACATGGGCATCTACAGATTACAAATTTGAATCAAAATTTGCTACTGATTTTGCAAACTGGGAAACATGGCTTGCTGCTAATAAATCTGATGAAGGTGTAAATTGTAAGATTTCTGCAATTAAAAAAGATGGAAAGATAACAATTACATTTGTTAATCATACAGTAACATCAGTAACAGAGATTCCATACACAGATGATGGTAAATTTTATATTTCAGTAAGTGGTGAACAATGTGTATTTGGAAAGACCCTTCCAAGTGCAGAAAAACCAAAGCCACTTGCACCATACCCTGTTGTAATTCCAACTCCAACTCCTGCACCAACACTTCCTCCTGCTGATGCAAACAGCGAAGGAATAGAACTTGTGTGTGATGCATTTCTTAGTGCACAGACAAGCGGACAGGAAGTTACAGAAAGTGGTACTGCACTTACATTTAGAAATACTTCAGATGCATCAGCAGCAAATAACTGGGAAACACCAGTTGTAATAGGATATACAGGTTCAGAACCTATATTTAATGGTGCAGGTTATAAAGAATATGTTGTTGTACGTTCAGATAACTGGGCATGGGGGCCAGCAGGCGTTGGTGACAAGGCAGCAGCAACATGGGCTTCATCTGGTTATAATATGACATCAAATGTAGGTGACCCGTTTGACTGGGCAGCATGGCTTGCATCAAATAAGTCAGGCACAGACTGCAAAGTACAGGCAGTTAAGGCAGATGGTAAAGTATATATTGAATTTACAAATGGCAGCATTACATCAGTAACTTCATTCCCTGTAGCAGATGGTGAAAAGATATATATTTCATTATCAGGTGAAAAATGTAAACTTACAAATATCAAGCCAGCAGCTTATACAGGCATAAGTGGCATTAATGCACAGCCAGCAGCATCAGCAACACCAGGCACTTCAGCAGCACCTACACAGGAACCAGGCGCATCACCAGCACCAGGTAATACAAGTACACCATCAGACCCTGGTACAACAGGTACACCGTCAGATCCAGTTAATACAGCAACACCAGAAGACCCATCTAATACAGAAAAGCCGTCAGATCCAGAACCATCAGAAAAGCCAGAAAAGAAAACAATGAAGTTTTCTGGTGTAAAGGCTAAGACAGGCACAAAGAAGGTTACAGGTACAGTTTCAGTAAAGAAAGCAACTGTACAGGTAAAAATTGGAAATAAAGGATATAAGAAAGCCAAAGTAAATGGAAAGAAGTTCACTTTCACAGCTTCATCAAAGCTTAAAAAGGGAACAAAGGTAACTATTAAAGCAACTAAATCAGGCTATAAAACAGTTACAAAGACAGTGAAAGTAAAATAACTAAAACATTAGCAGGTATTTGTAACAGGATTTAATATTATAAAAGACAGGCTGTAGAATTTTTAGTTTTATATAATTATTGTTTTCTCATTAGTTTTCCACCCTGGGAGGCCGGTATAAACCGGCTTCCTGGGTATAATGTAATTCCAGGCTGTAACCAGCCCAGTAATAAAAACAATAACAGCCAGTTTTTAATTTCTATTATAAAAATCCAGTTACAGGCATATACATATATTTAAGAATTAAAATTACTTAATTTCTAATACAGATTATATTCTGTTTCTATAATTTTATAAGCCAATTTGCATATTTCTTTAATTATATCCCAGTAATGGGCGCTAGTGGAAATGTTATTTTTTATATGCTTAATCTAAAGCACTGTTTTCATTTAGCGCAATTATATTTTATTAGACATTAGCAGTTTAATAATAGTACATATTTAACTATTCTGGTTTTTAGTGTCGTATCAGTAATGTTAATATATAGTTATTATATAGTATATAGAATTTGTTGCTTATATAAATATATTGATTTTGATAAAATACAATAACTAAAATTTTGTTATTTGTATTAAATATGTATTAAGAATTTTGCACAATATTGTACTATAATTATAATTTAGTCTGCATTTAATTAACTAAAGTGGAAATGTCTAATGTATATTATATATTTGTGGGATAACTGCGCCTTATAGCCAGTGAAAGAAAAGGAGATATGTGTCTATGAAAAGAAAATTTCTAGCAAAAATTTTAGTTACAAGCTTAGTAATTACAGCAGCACCAGGCATTGGGATTAATTCAGGTGCAGAAGAACTAAGCAAAATGTCACAGAAAACAGGGGAGGGGTATTTAAGTTCCACTACTAGTAACCGGGGAGCTGGTGATAGTGGAACATCAGATATAACTAGTGGGTTAATAGGATATTATGATTTTGAGGATTCACTTGCTAATAAAATAACAGGTGGAGGTGCAGCTAAGCTTCATGGTGGAGCTGGTGATACTTGGAATACTGCTGCTGTTGGAGAAGAAAATTATGAAAACAGCAGTACGCAAGAACTTGGGAAAGCTTATGATTTTTTAGGGGATAAAGATAATGTTAGAGGTGAGGGGCTTGAACTTGATGTCACTATGCCAGAAGAGTTTACTATTTCATATTTAGTAAAACCAAGAACTTTGACTTTTGCTACATCTACGGTGTTTAGCCCAGTTTCTCTTGAGGAAGGATTAAATATAGCAGATTTTGGGTTCTTGCCTGTGGGTGAGGATAATGTATTTCCAACTGTACGTATATGGGGCAGTAATAGTAATACTTTACTGGCAAATAGTGGTAATGTTATAGATGGAGCAGAGAATAAATGGTATTATATTACACTTACAGGCAATAAAGAAGGTGATTTAGCCCTCTATGTAGATGGCATACTTAAAGATAGCAAAAAAGATAGTGAAGTTGTTAGTCACTTGACAGGAATGCCAATTTTTTTAGGTATTAATTTTTGGGATGTTTCTTTTAATGGTTTGATGGATGAAGTCCGTATTTATAATAGGGTATTATCAGCAGAAGATGTTGCTGGATTATATTCAACAATAACAAATACACCAGTAGTTCCAACAGAAACCCCAGATACAGAACAAACACCAGCAGTTCCAACAGAAACCCCAGGCACAAATACAACAGCTCCAACAGACACTTCAAAACCAGTGGCTCCTTCAGGTGACTGGCCAGATGTTACAGAACTTGACTGTCCAGAATGGTGGAAAGGCCATACAAAAGGTTTAAAAGTAGATGAAAATGGTGTTACATTTAAATTTAAAAACACTACTTATCCTACAGTATCAGATGTATGGACTACACCTAGTTATGTTGTATATACAGGTGATACAGATATTGTAAATGGAGCAGGTTATACAGAATTTGGTGTAAAGAGAACTGATAACTGGGGATGGGATGGTTCAGGTAAAACAGGTACTATGGCATGGGAAGAAGGTGTAACTATGCCTTCTGCATGGATGGAAGCAAACCATGCTGGTGCAGACTATGAAGTGTCGGCTATTAGAAAAGTAAATACTGTATTTATTAAAGTAAATGCAGCAGGATATATTACATATGCTGCAATTCCAGTTGCAGAAGGGAAACCAGCTTATTTAGCACTTACAGGTGACCATTGCAAGTTAGAAAATATTGCACAGTCTGCTTATACAAGTTTTGAAATACCAGCAACACTTGCAGATGTTTCACCAACAAAACCAAAGCCACTTGCACCATACCCTATTATACTTCCAACATCAGAACCACTTCCAACTCCTGATGCAAATGAAGCAGAATCAGAAACACTTGCAGGTACAGCATGGTGGACTGGCAGCCAGAAAGGTAAAGATTATGTTTTAAATGGTGATGGTACTTTAGAATTATATGTTAATTATTTAAAAGCAGCAGGGACAGAGCCAGGAGCTTTTAGTGTTGAACTTTTAAGTGATGGAAACAAATATATTACAACAGGTTCGGACATAAATATCTGGACAGCAGAAGGTGCTTTAAACCAGGGTGAAACACTGTCAGGAGCTACTTTAGGCGGTGTTATTACAGAGGGACATAAATATAAGGTTTCCGTTACACGTTCAGGTAAGGATTTTACAATCGTGTACTTTGATATGGCAGACAATAAGGAGCATTGTAAATTAATAGCAAAAAATACCAATTTAGGTAATAGTGTTAATGTACATGTAATGGCACAGGTTGGTACATTCAGGGTAAGCCAGGGATCTATATCATCACAGCCAATGGCATCTACAGAGCCAACAGCAGCACCAGCAACATCAGCAGAGCCAACAGCAACACCAGGTGCTTCAGCAGCACCTACAAAAGAGCCGGGCGCATCACCAGCACCAGGCAATACAAGCACACCAGCAGACCCTGGTACAACAAATACACCTTCAGAACCAGGTAATACAGCTACACCAGAAGACCCATCTAATACAGATAAGCCATCTGGCCCAGAACCAGAAGAAACAGAAAAGCCAGAGAAAAAGACAATGAAACTTTCTGGAATAAAGGCTAAGACAGGTACAAAGAAAGTTACAGGTACAGTTTCAGTAAAGAAAGCAGTTGTAAAAGTAAAAGTTGGGAATAAAGATTATAAGAAAGCCAAAGTAAATGGCAAGAAATTTACTTTCACAGCTTCATCAAAGCTTAAAAAAGGAACAAAAATAACTATTAAAGTAACAAAAACTGGATATAAAGCTGTTACTAAAACTACAAAAGTTAAGTAATAAATATTATAATTTAAAAGCTTTATTATATTTAAACCAATTAGAAAAGGGGCAGGCTGGTTATATAGCCTGTCCCATATTATGATATGGATATTATAGAATATTTATCTGTTTATAAAAAATTAGTACAATAACCCTGTTTATTTTATAATTATTTATAATAAAAAATGTTTGCAATAAGAATTGATAATGTTATCTGGCATATTTTTACTTGTCCCTAATTCTATCTATAATAATTTTATCTGCTATTTCTTCAATGGAAGCATCTTCATTAAGACCTGCAAGACCAGGATAAAAAATATAATCAGATAAGTTTTTAAGCCCTGTATTTACTGCCAGATATTCTATCCAGTAATCAAATTCAGCTTCGCTAATTTCTTCTTCACTATTATTTGCCAGCAAATTTAATATAATTTCCCTTATCTGCCCATCAGACAGTTCCTCTTTAGGAGGAGGCATAATTAAAGCTGTTTTTGCTATTTCTTCTAAACTTGTATAACTCCAGTATCTTTGAAAATCTGTTATTTCAATTTTATTATTTCCAGTAATATTTTTTAGCTGTTTATGTAGTATAGACAGTTCTTCTTTAGCTTCATTATCATTAGTATAATCTTTTTCTGCCATAAGGCAGGCAGCTCTGTCAATAATATCCATAACCTGTGGAAGTTTTGTTTTATCAAAATCTGGTTTTTTCATAATTTTTCTCCCCTGAAGTTTAAATCAATAAATATTTTATTTATCTGTGGAAAATATTTCTATTATGATATTTTAGCAGTGTTAAATCATAATTTCAACGTTAAGATAAATTATAAAAAAATCTTGCTGGTATATGTAAAATGGATTAAAATAATTATTATTAATGGATATAATATTTATTAATAGCTTTGGCAGTTTTAGGCAAAAATATTTTAGGTGGAGGTTTATTATGTTACAAGAATTTAAAGTCAGGAATTTTAAAAATTTTAAAGAAGAACTTCTATTCTCATTTAAAACAGAAAACAATTATGAATTTAATAGAAATATGGTTATTAATGGCATAATAAAAGATTGTGTTATTGTGGGAAATAATGCAACAGGAAAAACAAATCTTGGATATGCAATATTTGATATAACCCATCATCTGACAGATAAGAGAAAAAAACTAGAAAAGTACAGATTATATTATAATTTGTATAATAAAAGCGATATTGTATATTTTGAATATACTTTTAAGTTTGGAAATTCTATTTTAAAATATAGCTATGAAAAAAAACATGTAGAGAAAATTGAAAAAGAATGGCTGCTGATTGATGATAAAGAAATAATAGTAAATGATTTATCTGGTATAAAGGTAGAATTAAAAGGTGCAGAAAACCTGAATCTACAGAACTGGAATGGTTCTATATCCCTGGTAAAATATGTTTATGCAAATACTTTATTAGATGCTAATGATAAGTATTGCAAGGTTTTTATACAATTTATGCGTTTTGTATCTGGCATGTTATGGATTAGCAGTACAGAGGGAAATAGATATATTGGTTTTTGCAATGATGAGGGATATGTATTAGAAAGTATAAGTAATAATGATGGTGCAGTAGAAAAATTAGAAACCTTTTTAAAGGAAATGGGGATTAATTACAAACTTGTAGCAAAAGACAAGGGAGATGGAAAAAATATATATTGTATAATGGGAGAAAATGAAGTACGTTTGTCCCCTTTGCTTTCAAGTGGGACAAAATCCTTAGTATTCTTTTTTTTGTGGTATCTGCAAATAGAAAAAATACCATTTATATATATAGATGAATTTGATGCTTTTTATCATACAGATTTATCTATTGAAGTGTTAAAGAAAATTATAGAATCTGCAAATAC
The DNA here is from genome assembly GCA_910586555.1 of uncultured Lachnospiraceae bacterium. Taxonomy (GTDB): domain Bacteria; phylum Bacillota; class Clostridia; order Lachnospirales; family Lachnospiraceae; genus Butyribacter. The sequence continues at coordinate 79,666 of CAJUJY010000003.1, read as the reverse complement.
ACAGGCGGTAATTACATCACATAATACCGATATACTTTCTAATAAATTTTTGCGTCCAGATTGTTATTTTAAACTGGAAGATAATAAGATTAAGTCTTTTTCAGATTTAACAGACAAATCTTTAAGAGAAGCACATAATTTACAGAAAATGTATAAAGCAGGTGCATTTAATGATTAAAAGGAAAAAGAAAAAAATTGCATTTATATATGAAGGTGCAAAAACTGAAAAAGAATTGTTCCAAAATCTTACTCAAATCTTTTTTTCCGAAAAAGCGGATGTATCTATTATAAGTTTTCCAGCAGAAGGAAATATTTATATGCTTTGGACAAGGCTTAAAAAAGACAGGTTTGAAACAGGTGTTATAGAAGTTATAAAAGAGATGAGTTTTGAAGCAAGACAGATTCTAAGTGATAATACAGAAGATGATTTTTCTGAGATTTATATGTTTTTTGATTATGATGGGCATAATAACAATATTCCTAAAGAGTATACAGGTAAAGATATACTTTGTGAAATGTTAGAAACATTTAATAATGAAACTGAATATGGCAAGTTATATATATCATATCCAATGATTGAGTCATTAAAAGAAATATCTGTTAATAGTAAAACTTATAAAAATTTTTATATGCCTCTCTATGATATAAGAAATTATAAAGAAATATCTGGAGGAAAAACTGATTTTAAAAATTTTAATAATATAACAAGAGATATGTGGTATATTGCATGTAATGCAAGTAGAAAAAGGGCAAGCCTTATAGTATTATACAGAGAGAATTGTACATATAAAGAATTTTTAGAAAAACTGGAACAATATAATATTTATATGGAACAAAAAGAGAAGTTTATTAAAATGAATTATATGATTGCAATATTAAATTCTGTGCCTCTTTTTCTTATAGAATATTATGGGGAAAATTTATGGAATATCATCTGACTTAATAAAACAAATACTTTATTTACCAAGCTAATATTTGCAATAACTGCCTATATATGGTTTTCCAGTGAGTCCTGTGTCACTTCAAAAAGTTGCAAACCCTGTTAATTTATAGTATTATACCATTTAAAGGGCTGCCAGTAATATTTTATGGATAGCAGGTATTTGAAAGGGGAAAGTGCCACCATGAATGAAAGTTTAAGAAAACGTATGGCAGATGAATGTATGACAAAAACCAGTATTGATTTATTTTCAGGTCCTGGCGGTTTGTGTACAGGCTTTAAGTGGGCAGGGATATTGCCACTTATAGCAGTTGAATGGACAGATACTACAGCACAGACATATTCTATAACACATAATGCAGAAGTCCTGGAACTTGCAAAATGTAAAAAAGATATAGAACAATGTTATAAATACATACAGCCATTTATGCATGAAAGCACACAGACCCTTTTAATACATGGTGATATTAACCAGGTTAGCAGTAAGATAGTTAAAGAACTTTTATTATCAAGATATGGAATTAACTCTTTAGATGAAACCATAGATGTTGTATCAGGCGGTGCTCCATGTGAGAGTTTCAGCCTTGCAGGTACCAGGACTGAAAATGATGAACGTGATGGTTTATTTAATAATATTCTAAGAATTGCGCGTACAGTCAATACTAAAATGATATTGTTTGAAAATGTTAAAGGAATGTTTTCCAAAGCTAAAAATGGCAAAAGGGGTGCTTTTTTTAATTATATATGTGATACATTTGAAGATATAAGTGTAACACCTTCATACAAACTTGTATCGAGGAAACAGGATATTGTACTGCTTAAAGCATGTGATTATGGCGTGCCGCAGCTTAGGGAAAGACTGTTTCTTGTACTTGTGCGTACTAGCTTAACAGACAGGGTAAAGTTTACATATCCTGAGAAAGAATATGGGCCAGGCCGTAAATACCCCTATATCACAGTACAAGACGCAATAGGTGATTTGCCAAGGATTGGTATAGGTGAAGAGGCAACCCGTTACCGTAAAAGGGAGTATAAAGATAAAAACAGGCAGCATTTTATAGATATTATGCGTGGTAAATATAAATCAGGCATAATGAATACATCTGTGCCAGAACACCTTATAGAGAAAGGGCTTTTTAAGGAAAACAGCATAAGCAGCCATAAAGCGCCAGGACATATTAAAAGAAAGCAGGAACTTCTATCACTTATAAAAGAAAAAGAAAGCATGAAAGCAGCTTTTGAAAGGCTTGAAGAAGAGGGGACGATTGAAAAGTACAGGCATTTGTTCCCAAATACTATTTATGGCTCAAGAAACCGCAGGTTAATTAAGACAGAGATAAGTTTTACTGTAACTTCACATTGTTTAGATGAAATACTGCACCCATATTTAAACAGGGCAATATCACCAAGGGAGGCAGCAAGGTTACAGAGTTTTCCGGACTGGTACCAGTTTGCAGGGCCTTATGTACAGTTCCACGGTGATAAAGTCCAGGACAGGTATGAGCAGATTGGTGATGCAATACCACCGCTTCTTGCATATGCACTGGCAAGGGAAATTGTAAAAGCACTGCAATATATAAGGTAAATTATAAAATTATCTATAGCAATATACAATAGTAAGCAAGAGAAGGCATATATTTTAGGAGATGGTACAAATGGACGTACTTACAAAAGAACAGCGCAGAAAAAACATGCAGAATATAAAAGGGAAAAATACATCTATAGAATTAATGCTTTGCAAGGCGTTATGGCAGAAAGGCTACCATTACAGGAAAAATTATAAAGAACTGCCAGGTTCACCAGATATTGTTCTGACAAAATATAAAATAGCAATATTTTGTGATGGGGAATTTTTTCATGGCAAAGACTGGGACAAGCTAAAAGCAAGACTTGAAAAAGGCGAAAAAGGTGAATACTGGATTAAAAAAATTACAAGAAATATGGAACGTGATGAGGAAATCAACAAACAGCTTATGTTTAAAGGCTGGACTGTTTTAAGGTTCTGGGGGGATGATATTAAAAAAAATATAGAAGAATGTGTTAAAACTATAGAAGAAGTTATATTTGACATTTCAATAGAAGAATAAAAAACAGCAATAATGCTGTTTTTTAATTATCTAAATTATTTATAGTTTTACGTAATTGTGGGACGAGCTGTGTGGCTAATAATGCTTTTACAATATCAAGTGCAATAAATGGGACAAATCCAGTAACAAATGCTGTTTTAAATGGTATTTTTGAAACAGCCATAATCCAGAAAGTACCTGTAAGGTCATCAAAAATTGCAGATAATACTGCAACTGCCATTAAATACAGCCTGTTACTTCTGCCTGTACAAAGCATTGGGACAAATATTGAAATAATAAGAAACCCTATACTATAGCCCCCGTATGGCCCGGTAATGTACCCAATCCCTGCAACTCCCCCGACGAAAACAGGAACCCCGGCTATGCCAAGAAGCAGCCATACCAGAATTATAGAAAATGACTGCCGTACAGGAAATGTAAGCACTATAATTGTAATTATCATAGTTAGTGCTGTAATATGTGTACCATTTGGCAAAGGTATGCTTATGTATGCCGATACACATAATACAGCGGCAAACATTGACATAATCACAAGGCAACGGGTAGAGAGTTTATTAATTGTTTTGCTTTTTTCCATTTTTGGCTCCATTTCTCCAGTACATAACCCAAAGTATAAAAATCAAAGACTTTCAACAGCATATTTAAGCTTTCTATGGTTTTGCCTGGTTCCTGTTTATGTCAACATTATACAAAAGCATTTATTATATGTCAACTGAATTTTACTCAAGGTTGACAAACTTTAAATGAAGAATTATACTTAATAATAAAAATAATATACCGGTTCTGGCAGGGTTAAGGATTAAATCTTCTGCCAAAATACCATAAAACCGCAATAAAGTTGTTTTGCTACCGCCAGGATGTGATTCTGGATATCCGACTGGCTAAAACAGGAGAGGAAAACAGTGTTGTTACCAGAATTATATATTTACAGGGAACTGGTTAAAAGCCTTACAAATATAGAAGGTTTTAATGGCTGGTTTATAGCAAAGCTGGAATTAAAAATTGAAAAAACAGGGCTGGCAGATAATAAAACTTCTGTCAGACATATTAAAAATAGGTTTATAAAACAACGTAAAAACTGTTCTGTTATTTCTGCATGTACAGCATATGGCAATACAGGGTATGAATTAACTATGTACCTTTTAAAACCGGCCAGTATGCCAGGCGGTAATATATTAAAAAATACTTTTACAGGCTGTATATGCCAGGGTGGTACATATATTTTCAAGTTAAGATATACAACAGAGGATATAAAAGAATTTACAGAAAGTACAGGTGACAGTAATATAATACACCACAAAGCACAGCCTGTAGTGCCTGGTTTTCTTATGTTTGAAGATATAATTAAAAAATGTATTTATAAAGATATTCCGGATAATAGTACAGACAGATATATAATGGTTTTTAGAAACCCTGTATTTGCAGGTGAAGAGATAGAAATATACAACCTGGATAATACAAGTAGAAAAATAATAGCTTTGCAGGCAGGGGGTTTTAATAATGCATATGGAACAAGGAATACCAAATGGGAATTTTATGGAGAAAGCATATATAGCTGGCGGAGCCAGGAGTTATATAGGAATAGAAAATAGTATGTACCATAATGTTCCGGCAGAAATTCTTGGGGCAGATGTACTCCGGTATATTATGGGAAAATATAAATGGCTTTGTGCTGATATGGTTATTGCTGGAAATGCAGCAGGGGCAGGAGGAAATATTGCAAGGCTTATGATGCTTGAAGCAGGGCTTCCAGAAGAAATACCTGCATTTACAATAGACCTGCAATGTGGCTCAGGACTTGAAAGCATTGCTATGGCGGCTGCCAGGGTACAGTGCAGGCAGGCAGGCTGTATTATTGCAGGAGGATTTGAAAGCTGTTCAACGGCCCCAAGGCGGGGATATAATAAAAACCATACCAGTTATGAAGCTTATGGCGGAGAAAATTCATGGTATAAAACAGCTAAATTTTCGCCAGGAGAGCACAGGCAGGCTGCAATGCTTGAAGGGGCAGAGAGAACAGCACTTTCAGAAGGGATTACAAGAAAAATGCTTGATAAATGGGTTTTAAGAAGCCATGCCCTTGCAAAAGAAGCAAGGGAAAAGGGTGTTTTAAATGATATTATTGCAGACATGCCATATGGACATAATAAAGATGAAGGAATACGTGACAGAATGAACCAGAGATTACTAGACAGGCTGCCATATACATTAAAAGGGGGAAGTGTAATAACAGCCGCCAATGCCTGCCTTACAAATGACGGGGCTGCTTTTGTAATAATATGTTCTGGCAGATATCTTCAGGAACATAATATAAAACCATTGGCAGAGATTAAAGGCGTTATAGAAACAGGGGTTAATCCAGATGAAAGCCCGCGTTCAGCAATTATAGCAATAGAAAAGCTTCTTGCAAAAAATAATATGGATTACCATGATATATCTGTTTTTGAATGTAACGAAGCATTTGCAGTAATAGATGAATTATTTGCAAGAAAATATTCTGATGCTATAGATAAATATAATATTTTTGGAGGTGCATTAGCATATGGACATCCATATGGTGCATCAGGAGGCATTATATTATTACATGCACTTAAAGCACTAGAATATACTAAGCCAGTAAATGGCACTAGTAAATATGCTGTATGCAGCATAGCAGCAGCGGGCGGGATTGGGACAGCCCTTCTTATTAAAAAGCATGCTCTTTAAATGGTTTATTTTATTATTGGGGAATTTTTATAATGGATTATTTTGAATTAATTAAAACCGCAGATCCTGCAAGAACTGCAATTATAGAAGATGGAACTGCTTATACATATGGCAGGTTGTCAGAGATGGCGTCAGGAATGGCAGAAAGTATCCTGAAAAAGCAACAGGTACTGCCTGGCAAAAACGTTAAAAAAGTTTTTGTGATAAAAGAAAAAAGTATATTAAAACAGCTTGTATTATTCCTTGCATGTAATGCCTGTGGGGTAATTCCAGTTATAGTACCTGCTGATGCATTAGTACAGCCAGTAATTAGCAGTGTACCAGAAAATACTTGTATGGGAGTTGCAACATCTGGTACAACTGGTATTCCAAAAATTTTATACAGGACATATAAAAGCTGGTCAGGGTTTTTCCCAGCACAAAATAAAATATTTGGAATAAATAAGGAAAGTATTTTATTTGCACAAGGAAGCCTTGCATTTACTGGAAACCTTAATTTATATTTGTCACTGTTCTACGCAGGTGGGACAGTTGTTGCGGAAAATGGTTTTAATCCTGGAAGATGGGCAAATATAATTAAAAAAGAAAATGTTAATTCCATATACCTTATACCGTCTAAACTTATGTTAATGCCAGTTATTATAAAAGAAAGCAATAACAATATCAAATCCATAATATCAGGTTCACAAAGCCTTTGCCTTAATGATGCCAGTAAACTTAAGGAAATATTTCCTATGGCGGATATTACATTGTATTATGGTGCAAGTGAACTTAACTATATTACATATATAAAAGATAAAGATATGACAACAGACAAAAATCTTGTAGGAAAACCATTTCCAGGTGTAAAAGTTTTTATACAGGACGGCAAAATTTATGTTGATAACAAATACCATGCAGAAGGCATTAAATGTCCATATTCAGTGTCAGACAATGGATATATGGATAAAGAAGGCAATTTATATTTTAATGGAAGAAGTGATGATATAGTTTTAATACATGGACGCAAGGTTTCATTAATTAATATTGAAAGCAAACTTGAAGAAATAGAGGGTATACACGAGGCAGCAGTAGTACCAGTAACAGGAAATAAAAAATGTATTCTTTTAGCGTTTATTGATCTGGCAGGAAATATTGTATACAGCAATGCCTGTAATGGAAGTAATATATTAAAGAAACTTCCAGGGGATAGTGATATTTTTAAAAAGCTTAGAAAAAAACTTGCAAATTATGAAATGCCATGTAAAATAATAGTATTAAACAAAATGGTTTATAATGGGAGTGGGAAAAAAGATAAAAAGAAAATTTTAGAAATGTATAAACACTGGAATACACAAAAGTGCCATAGTTAATAAAAAAGGCATATATAAAAGGAGGAAAAATGGATTTTCTGGATTTAGTAAAGGAAAGGTATTCCCTTAGGAAAATGGATAAAGACCATGCTGTAGAAAAAGAGAAACTTGAAAAAATTGTGGAAGCGGCAAGAATATCACCATCAGCATGTAATTTACAAAGGCACAGGCTTAAAATAGTAACCAGTAAAGAGGGAATAGAGAAAATAAGGAAGTGTACAGAGTGCCATTTTAATGCTCCTGCTGTAATTATTGTATCACTTGAAAAAGATACAGGGAATGTACATATGAGTGAGGCAGACAGTATAAAGTTCGGGCTTATGGATATAGGTATAATTGTAGCGCATATGTCATTACAGGCAGCAGAACTTGGAATTGGTACTACTATTGTAGGAATGTTTGATAAGGAAAAGCTTATAAAAGAATTTAATATACCAGCTTCACAAGAACCTGTGCTTATAATGCCAGCAGGCTACCCTGATGAGGGCGGCGGGCCTGGCATATTGCATAAAAGCAGGTTTCCATTAGGAAAAACAACAGAATGGGTGTAAAACAGCTTCCCTTTTAATATTATTTAAGACGGGATAGTTATTTTTTATAATAAAGGATTTAATCCAGACAGGTATACTATTATTTATCCAGATATTACATGGACTTTACATTTAACTTTTGTGCCATCTTCACTTACAGTTATTGTTGAAGTACCCTTTGCAAGTGCATACACATTGCCAAGCTGGTCAACAGTTGCAACACTTTCTTTACTTGAAGTCCAGACAGGTGCATTGCCTGATGATATTGACATGCCAATATTGTATGAAACTCCTTCCTGTATTGTTATATCATTGTTTGCCAGTTTAATTACAGGAGGCTCAACTACAACTTCACATGTTTTAGTTATACCACAGACTTTGGCTGTAATTAGTGCTGTACCATGTTTTATGGCAGTAACTTTTCCATTTTCATCTACAGTTGCAACACTTTTTTTATTAGATTTCCAGACAGGCATAACACCTGATGAAACAGTTGCATTAAGTTTAAAACTCTGGCATCTGTAAAGACGTTTATACAGCCTGTCAAGTTTAATTACAGGCTGCCTTACAGTAACAATACAGTCCGCAGATGAACCGCCAGCCTGTACAGTTATTACTGTACTGCCAGGTTTTATGCCTGTAATATTGCCTTCATCATCAACAATGGCAACGCTCTTTTTACTGCTTTTATATAACGGGCTGGAATTATTTGAAATTTTTGTACCGAGTTTAAAGATTTCATTTTGTTCTATAGATACAGATTTTTTATTAAGTGTAATCTGGGTTTTTAAGACTTTCAGGCTGCAATATGCTTCAGTAGTAAATGCTTTAACAGTGATTGTGCATTTGCCAGCTTTTTTTGCAGTGATTTTACCATATTTATCAATGGTAGCAATTTTTTTGTCTGAACTTGAAAATTTAGGGATTCTGCCATCAGATGAATATGCAAATAAATAATATTCATCACCTGCATTCATTTCCCTGTTGTAGTCTGAAAGAAGGATTACAGGTGCAATTTTAGCAGACGCATATTTACATAAGTTGGAACTAACACTGTATATTAGTAATAATGCCAGAAATATTTTGGAAATATGCTTGGTTATTGGTCTTTTTTCCATATTTTTTCCTCCTGTTTTAGTTGTTAGATGTATTAAAAGAGAAACTGTTTATATTTAATTTATCATATGTGTTAAAATAAGTCAATGCTAAAATTTTACTTTATTTTTATTTCGTGGTACAATAGGGAACGTGGCATAATGGCAAGGTTAAATATTACAAAATGAAATGGAGGAATTTAATATGGAAAAGATTAAAATGGCTGTCCCGCTTGTTGAAATGGATGGGGACGAGATGACACGTATTCTCTGGAAAATGATTAAGGATGAATTTATTCTTCCTTTCATTGATTTAAAAACAGAGTATTTTGATCTGGGGCTTAACCACCGTAATGAAACAGATGACCAGGTTACTATTGATTCCGCAGAAGCAACTAAGAAATACGGGGTTGCAGTAAAATGTGCTACTATTACACCAAATGCTGCAAGAATGGACGAGTATAATTTAAAAGAAATGTGGAAGTCACCTAATGGCACAATAAGGGCAGCACTTGATGGTACAGTTTTCCGTGCACCTATACAGGTAAAAGGCATTGAGCCTTGTGTTAAGAACTGGGAGAAACCAATTACACTTGCAAGGCATGCATATGGTGATGTATATAAAAATACAGAAATTAAAGTTCCAGGTGCAGGCAAGGCAGAACTTGTGTTTACAGGTGAGGACGGGAAAGAAATCCGGCAGGTTATACATGAATTTACGGGAAGCGGCATAATACAGGGTATCCATAATACTGATAAATCCATAGAAAGCTTTGCAAAAGCATGTTTTGCATATGCACTTGATACAAAACAGGACTTATGGTTTGCTACTAAGGATACAATTTCTAAAGTATATGACCATAATTTTAAAGATATATTCCAGGAAGTATATGAAAAGGAATTTAAGGATAAATTTGAGGCGGCGGGATTAGAATATTTCTATACACTTATTGATGATGCTGTGGCACGTGTAATGAAAGCAAAAGGCGGTTTTATATGGGCATGTAAAAACTATGATGGTGATGTAATGAGTGATATGGTTTCTTCTGCATGTGGTTCACTTGCAATGATGACTTCAGTACTTGTATCACCAGATGGCATATATGAATATGAAGCAGCACATGGAACAGTACAGAGGCATTACTATAAACATCTTAAGGGTGAAGAAACATCTACAAATTCCGTTGCAACTATATTTGCATGGACAGGTGCACTGCGTAAGCGTGGTGAACTTGATGGAATTAAAGAGCTTGTAGAATTTGCAGGCAAACTTGAAAGGGCAACACTTGGCACAATAGAATCAGGAAATATGACAAAAGACCTCGCACTTATTACAAGCCTTGAAAATGTTAATGTATTAAACAGTGAAGATTTTATAAAAGCAATAAGGAAAAACCTTGAAGCAAGCCTTTAATTTTTTAACTTAATAGCATTGCATATAAACGGGTGGGAGTATTTGGCAAGTGTTTGATATTTTTTGGTTTAAGGCAGGAAGCAGGTGAAAATTAAGGTATGGATAAAGAATATAGCCAGACAAAAGAAATACCTTTACGGGGTTTTACACATGGAAGCAAATTCCATTCAGATGATGTATTTGCAACAGCATTTTTAAAGATAATTAATCCAGCAATAGAAATTACAAGGGGATTTGAAGTGCCAGAGGACTTTGATGGCATTGTATATGATATTGGCAGGGGAAGGTATGACCATCACCAGGCAGACAAGGAGTATAGGGAAAACGGGTGTCCTTATGCTGCATTTGGGCTTATATGGCGTGAATTTGGCATGGCATATATTGGTGAAAAAGAGGCAGCAAGATTTGATAAAAATTTTGTACAGCCTTTAGATGAATCTGATAATACAGGCAAAAGTAATACACTTGCAAATATTATAGATGAGTTTAATCCAGCCTGGGACTCAGAAAAAGATTATGATGCCTGTTTCTGGAAAGCTGTAGACTTTGCCAAAATAATATTAAAAAACCACTTTAGTGCTGTAGCAGGGGTTTCAAGGGCAAAAACACTTGTAAACAAAGCTATGGCAGAGTGTGATGGCAGTGTGCTTGTCCTGCCAGAATTTGCACCGTGGAAAAATGAGGTTGCAGGAAGTTCTTATAAATTTGTAGTTTATCCGTCATCAAGAGGCGGTTACAGCGCCCAGGGAGTACCAGTAAGCATTGAAGATAAAACACTTGTATGCCCTTTCCCAGAAGAATGGTGTGGCAAAACACCAGAAGAACTTGTAAAAATTACAGGAATAAAAACAATAAGGTTTTGCCATGCTAATGCATTTCTTATTGCAGCGGATGAAAAAGAAGACGCAGTAAAAGCAGCAAGGCTTGCATTAGAATCTGGTAATTAAAAATTAAAGGAAGAGGGCAATACATTACAAAATTTATACAAAAAGGCTGTGTCAACTGGTGTAAAGGCTTTGATTCTTATGTATAAAGAGCCAGAAAATGAATTTTGGGCTACGGCATGTGGAGATAATTGTGCCTGGTGGATTAAAAAATTTGGTGATGAACTGGATATTACTATTTCATTAGAACATTTTATGGATTTTGGTGATAACACTTTTTTGTGTAAAGATGCCTTAACAGGAGAAATTATAGATTATTTCCACTTTGCTGTATATAAGCTTTAAAAACATTTTATAAATAATTTTTTGTACGGTTTTACTATGTATAGATAATTAACATAATATATAAAAATAATCTGTCCTTTGTTATCATCAAAGGACAGGCTGTAAATATACAGGCATTTATTCTGCATTTAATTTTCCGATGCGTATATCCTGCTCTTTTAGAGCTTTTTTTGTAAGATATATATTGGTGTTTGATATACTGGCTATAATAACAGATATAACCAGAAAAATTAATGTACCAATTTTTAAAAGCCTGGCAGTATTTATACTTTTCAGGATATGTTTTATATCTTGGCTGGAATAATATGAATTTACAACTTCATTTGGTTTCCCAAAACTTTTATATAATTCAGATATTGTACTTATTTCTTTTTCTTCACAATAATCCTTTACAGTACTTTCCAGGCTGGCAATAAATATTTTTTCATTTTTGCCTATTATGGGAAAAAAGGATTTTACATCAGATATATATTGTTTATATAATGTTTTCATATACTTATCTTTCTTTATGAAACTACCCCGTTTTTATCACATTTAATAGTAACAGAAAATGTATAATCTTTTGGAGAAATTCCATTCTGGTCTGTTGCTGTTGCTATAGTAGTAGCTGAATTACCTTGCCTGCTGCTGGAATATGATTTTATAACCCATGTATCATTATATGAAACAGCTTTACCCGAACAGCCAGTACACTTTGCAGAAATGCCATTATATGAAAATGTTGCTGTAACTTCTATAGACCAAAGAACAGTACCATTAGCATTTTTATATGAAGACACTTTAGTTCTGGTAATGGTTTTCTCTGTAGCCAATGGCATAATTTCTGTTCCAGCAGATGTACCATATATAACAGTTTCCCAGTAGCAGCCATTATCTTCATTGGCTTTGGAAAAATATAAACCTGATGCAGAAGCGGTTTTATATCCAGGGCAGAATGATAATAACATGGCAGAAGTTAATAAAATTAAAAATGTTTTTCTCATATAGATATCCTCCTTATCTAATAATTGTTTCTTTATAATATATCCGTGAATCCATAAAATCCTTATATCTTGAATATGTATTAACTCCAAATATAATGGCAGCAATAAGATATATAGCAAGAAAAACCACTATACTGTATTTTATATATTTGGCAGTTCTCATTTTCTTTAAAATACAGCTTATATCGATATCAGAATAGTAAGAATTTACAACTTCATTTGGTAATCCGAATTTATTATATAAGTCTGTTATAGTATTAATATCTTCCTCTTCACAAAAATTATTAACTGTATCTGTAAGATTAGCAATAAAAATCCTTTCTTCCTTACTAATTATAGGGAAGAATGATTTTACATTGGAAATATACTCCTGGCATAAAGTTTTCATTTTTAGTTGTTCCTTTTGGTTTATTGTTAAATATTATAATACAGGTATAAAAATAAGCCTATATTTTTATTAATATTAAAAAATAACAATATGATTATATAATAATATTAGACAAAAATCAATATTAAGAAAAACTAAAATATAGTTGACTTGCATAATATATTGTGATACTATAAAGAAAAGATATTTAGAATTTGTAAAATTGTGTATTAAAGTTTTGGTAAACTATAAATATGGGAAGGGGGATGGTATAATGAAAAAAAAATTGGGCTGGCTATGTATTGTAATTACCATTGTTCTTTGTATATCCTTTTTTGTATGGAGGAATAGGATTATACATGTGGCGGACATTATTGATTTTGATACAATAACTAAAGTTGAAATATGGCGGACTGATAAGTGTGTTACGTTGACAGAAAATGAAGATATTAAAAAGTTTACTGACATACTTAATTCAATGGAACTAAAGAAAAAGTTACCATCGGACAAAGATGGTTTCGTTTTTGCAATAGATATATATCATAAAAATAATAATAAAAATAATTTGGCTTTAAGTAGCGATATTAGAATTGACAGACAGCATTATAGATGTGCCAGGGACTATTGTGATGACATGCATAAATTTTATGACAGTTTTTAGATATAAAGAAGAAGCCGTTGCTTTATGGATTATTTGTATGATTTGCAACGGCTTCTTATATATTGTGTATAATATACCAGATACCATGTATCGTATATAGAATGATGATTTTTGTGAAAACAGTACAGATAGGGAAAAACAATTTAAGTTTCTTAAATAACAGTATATATTATTAATATAATAAGTTAAATTTTTAAATTTGTCTGAAAAATAAATTATTAGTAGAGATATTTTGGGATTTTTATAACAATAGATTATAAAACAGAGGAGAAAAAATATGTCAAAGAGAGCAAATACAATTATTATGATACTTGATAGCATATTATCATTACTTGTAATTGTTTTTATACCAGTAATGCCAGCTTTATTTGGAAAAAATGCGCATTGGATTTATTGTATATACATGATTATTGTACTTTCCGTGCTGGTTGTATCATTAGCTTTATCAGTCTTTGTTTTTATACAAGGTGTAAATGAAAGGCATATAACAGACAAATCAAATAGTCTTTTGGTTATAAGTTATATTTTATTGTTAATTGCTTTTGTTTTTATTATTTTTGCAGCAAATAACCCACAGATGTCATTTATATGGCCTATTAATATAAGTTATTTAATTTATATGATATATATTACAATTATGATAGCAGTATTTTTAACTGGTATTGTTTTTAAGATAAAAGCAAAGAAAAGATAAATACAAGCATAAGGCTTAGACTGGCAGAAACATAATTTCTCCATTATTGCCAGTTAATAAAACATATATGGAAAGGAAATTTTATTTTTAATTTTTCATATATATTTTTATATAAAAAGGAGGGGTTACAAATGGAAAAGTTCACAAGAATATTAAATACTTTTAAAATTCAATTTATATTAACAGGGATATTTATTGTTTTACTGGCATGTATAATGTTTTTTAAAGTAAAAATAAAAGGGAGTTATATCAAAAATACGAAAAATTTAATGGACATGATAGATATTAATTATTGTAAAGAATATAACCAGAGTTATAATTTAAATGGTTATATTGTCAGATTAAAGTATGGAATGTATTCAGAAAAGATTAAAGCAGGAAAGTGTATTTTTGAAATAGAAAATGAAAATGGCACTATGGAAGGACTATATTTTGTTTATGGTAACCAATTAAGATATTTTGGAAATAACATTTCTATATGTTTAAATGGTACAGGAAATATATGCAGCAAGGCAGAACTTAATAATGGGAAATTATTGGTTTATACTGAATTTGGCATAGATGGGTATTTGCCAGAAGAAAATAAAAATTACCAGATTTATTTTGATTGTCCTTCTAAGGCAGAAGAATGTGCTAAGGGATTATATGGGATTAAACTGGAAGATAATATTGGAGGAGAATTGTATAAAACAGGTGATGGTACTGTTATTAATGTTTCATCTGTTGGCATTGCCATTGAATCAGAAAAAGAGATTGGAAAATATAAGATAGAAATAGAAGGCAAAAATAATAATAAAAAAATTATATATGATAAAGGAAAAGAAGAATACAATGAAACAATATTATTCTGGGTATTGTTTGTATTAGGAGTGGCAATAGAACTTTCAGGAAATATAGTGTTTCTTATATTCTGGAAGTGCCCATTCTGCCATAGGCATCTACCCTGGCAGGCAGGACTGGACTTTTGCCCATATTGTAGAAGCACATTAGATACATAGATATAGTAACATGCTGTCCTTTGTTACCAGCAAGGGACAGCTATAAATTTGTAAGTATTTTTTTGCAGTTAATTTTACCCTTAATCTGGTTCTGGTTTATAATTCAATACTTTATTAATTGCCTCTGATGTTTCCCTGTAATCTGCAATAAGTAATTTTAACCTGTTAGCACCAGCTTCTTCTAAATGGTAATAAACACGTATTTTACGCTTACCAGCTTTTTTCTGGCAATCTGAAATATATCCTGCATCAATAAGTTTATATAATGCTGGATATAAGGATCCAACAGGAATGTCAAGTACACCCTCTGATACATCTTTTAAAGTTACTGAAAGTTCATATCCATAATAGTCTTTTTGGCTTAGTAAATATAAAACCATAAGTTCTACAGAACCTCTTTTAAAGTTTATGGCATTTTTCATTTTTGTTTGCCTTTCTTTATGAAACTATCTTGTTTCTATAATATTTTATAGTAATATAATATTAATTTTCTGTTATTTAGAAAAATTATTAACTGTATCTGCAAGGTTTAATAGGAAATTCTTTCCTGCCAGCCACAGAAAAAATAATTATACATTAGGAATAACATGCTACTGTTTTAAAGTTTTGATGTTTCTTCTTTGATTGTTTAAAAATATTCCAGAATACATGCGTAAAAATAAATTCTGGGATTTTATTATCACCTTAAAAAGTAGTAGTTTAATTATATTATAATATTAAATATAAATCAATATTTATAAAAAATATAATACTGGTAACATATATAAATAATATAGATGGCAAGTTTATTAAAGATTCTATTTCAAGAATAACTATTTTGGGAATAATTATTGAAACAAACAGAAAATCTGAAAATTATAATGTAGAAATATTAGATAAAAATGGTGCTATAATCTATATAATAAATATATTGATTTTAACACCATGTAAAACAATTTTATAAATAAAGTCATATACATATAATAATAATTCTATACATAAGATATTTGTATATTAAAGATTAATAACACATAGAAAAACCATTAATAAATGCACCTTTTTCTTGTGGAAAAACTAAATCTGCTTTTAATGTTGAAAGATTGATGGCATATATTCCTCTGTTCTTTCCATTAGTATTACGTCCAATACAGTATAATATATTATCCCATAAGGATAGTTTCTCTGTTGCAACTATAGGGATTTTAAGTTTCCTTTTTTCTTTTGTTGCCATATCTATTTCATAAAGGATATTTTTATCTCTTTTTTGTACACCAGATTTTGCACAAAGAATATATAATTTTTCTTTATTTCCTGCAACACCCCATATATATTTATGAAGTTTGTATATTTGCCTGACCTGGCCTGTTTCCATGTTTAATAATGCAATTCTTGATGTGGAACATTCATTTACCCCACATTCCCGTTCTTTATTATCAGAACGGTATGAAAACAAAACAGAATTTAGTTCTGGAACATTTCCAACAAACCATGTAAAGCGGTCATCTTTTTTATCTGGAAACACCCTGGTACATTCTTTTGAAACAGGGTCAAATATAAAAGGTTCCATACAGTAATGTTTTAATAGCTTGGCTGCTATAAAAATTTTATCACCACATGACAACATATGGTTAATACTGTAAAATTTATCTGTCATCTGGATATTCTGGTTGTTATTGTATTTATATATCTGGTCGCCTCTTCCACTATAAGCACTAAAAAATATATCATTAAATTTTTCTGAATATGTGGTAAGCGGGTATCCTGATGTATAATTAACAGAACCTTTTTCTTCAATTTCTTTAGTTTGTATATTATATACAATACATTTACTGCCTATATCTGTTTCTGCTGCATTGGAATAATAAGATTCTGTTATAGATAGATAAGGCGTTTTTTCAGAAATATCTGGTGAGGGACTGGCAGATATAGTTACTGGTACTTTCTGTTTTTCAGATTGTCTGGCATTACAGCCTGAAAGACAGGATATTATTAAAAGAAACAGTATATAAGTTTTTTTCATTAATATATATCTCCTTAAAGCTGTAATTATATAAATTTTTTGTATGTTTTTAATAATTATATGTATATACAACAGCTTGTTTAATATCATCATAATTTGTAGATGTAATTCCAAGTTTTTTAACACCCGTTTTCCAGATATCAATTACTGCATTTGGCAAGTCACCATTATCATTTTTAATAAATGTATATGTAGTATTATTTGTTTTATTAGTAACTTTTATTGATGTACCAGAATAGGGATTGTCAATTCTCTTATTAGTTGCACAATCACCTTGTTTTGAATTATTATCATTGTCGCCCATAGCACTAAGATAGACTGTAAAATCCCCTTTTCCTGTTACTTTACTATCAGTAATTTTTATTGAATTTCTTTTAACACCAAATAATTCCATTGTTTCAGGAACTAATTTGCCATACTTATATGTTCCCGGATCCAGTCTGGTTCCTTTTTCCAGAGGTTCTAGTTCTTCTAAATTTACTACAATTCTTTGTTTAGATACCTGTGCCATTATTTTATTTAATTCCTGGTATTGATTATTATATAATACATAAATCTTTTCTATTTCTCCCCAGTTATCATACAATACCCTCATTCCTAATTCCGGATCTGGAAGAATTTCTTCATAAACCGGGTCAGAATTTTCTTCATAAACCTGTAAAGTTTTTTCTTGTTTTTCAAGGTTATTTATTGAGTTGTTAAAGTTGTAAAGTAAAGGATTTACATCTGTTTTAATATTTTGGGATATTTTTTTGATGTTATATGGCATATCGTCAATAACTTTCCATAAAGAATTTCCTTTATACTCAATTAAAGTGTTTGCATATGACGTTTCTGGTATAATTTTTGAATAAAAAGCCCTTTCTGATGCAGTTATGCTGGAACTACAAGAAAATACACAGACCCCACATAAAGCAGTTGCTAATAGTTTTTTAAACATAAAACATTTCCTCCTCTTAAAAAATTATTATATAGAATATCTATATATATATCATAATATATAATAGATGTCAAGCCATATAGGTAAAATATAATAATTATTTATATCATTATATGTAACTTTATAGTTAGTTTATAAAACAAAAAAATAATGGAAATCCCTATATAAAGTATATGGGATTTCCATTATTTTTTTGAAGTTTATATTTTTCTAGAATATATTATAAATGAAATATAACTATTTTAATGTATAATTTATTACTGTTATAAGCATTGTTGTATATATTATATATTTTCTATTGCAGTAACTGCATCATTAAACCAGTTACATTCCAGTTCTTCTATATTGCCTGCATCACTTGCAGCAGCAATTCCAGATGCCATAGGTATGCGTCCAAGCACAGGAAGCCCGTATTCTCCTGCAACTTCGTCAAGATGGCTTTTGCCAAATACTTCTATGTGTTCACCACAGCATGGACATTCTATATAACTCATGTTTTCAATAATGCCAATAACAGGCACGTCCATCATTTGTGCCATTTTTACAGCTTTTGAAACAATCATGGAAACGAGTTCCTGTGGTGAGGTTACAATAACAATCCCGTCTACAGGCAGGGACTGGAATACAGTAAGCGCAACATCACCCGTTCCAGGTGGCATATCTACAAACATATAATCAACATCTTTCCAGATTACGTCCTGCCAGAACTGTTTTACAGTTCCTGCAATAACAGGGCCTCTCCATATAACAGGGTCAGTAGTGTTTTCAAGAAGCAGGTTTACTGACATGGTCTGTATGCCCGTTTTGCTTCTGGCAGGGAAAATACCATTTTCATCACCCATTGCACGTTCTGTTATTCCAAAAGCTTTAGGTATTGAAGGGCCAGTAATATCTGCATCAAGAATGGCAGTATTATACCCTTTTTTCTGGAAATTAACGGCAAGCATTGAAGAAACCATAGATTTTCCTACGCCGCCTTTGCCGCTTATAACCCCTATAACCTTTTTAATGCTGCTGTCTTTGTGTGGTGGTTCAAGCAGGCTTTTAGGATCCCTGCTTTCACAGTTTGCACTACAGTTTGAACAGTCATGTGTACAAGTTTCATCCATAATAATCCTCCATTCTGCTGCCTTTAACCGGCGGCACATATTTTCTATTAAAAAAATTTTCTTTTGTACCTAGGACAAAATACAAAATAATAATTTATTAAAAATAATATTGTATTTGTATGTCTATAATTATTTGCCATATATATTATACTATATGTTATATATGTTATCAAGAATTTTATACGCTTTTGTGCTATCCAGACCGCATCTGGATGGGTGGGATTTCTGCACATTTTTTGTAAAAATAAAAAATCAAAATTTAGTTCTATTTAATGTTGTAATATGAATATAGTTTGATAAGACAGTGCGGTGTATACGTGCCAGTTAATGACAATATTTATAAGACGGGTTGGAATGGAGGGATTTGATGAACCAGTACAGACGGATTGTTTCGTATCTTTACCAGTATTTAAACGGGGAAAAAGGGCAGAATATAGGCTATGTTAAGCTTGAGCAAAAAGGAAGGCAGTGCAGGGTTACAGTACAGATGAGGGCATTTGAAACAAGTTTTATGCCAGAAGCATGGCTTTTTAAGCAGGAAAAGATGGCTATAGAATATGTAAGTATGGGCAGGCTTATGGGACATTCAGGAAGCTTACAGCTTAAAACAGCAACTAATGCAGAAGATGTGTTTTCAAGTGGACATACTGCCAGTGACTTTGACGGGGCAGTAATATATATAAATGATAATGAATATTATGCTACAACATGGACTAATGAAAGCATATATATAGGAAATAAAATAAATATGTTAGATAAAAATACTAAGGACAGGGCAAATTTAAACAATAATAAAAACACAGAAGATAACAAAGCTGCTGGAAGTAAGGAAAATACCAGCACATCTTATGTTTCTGGAAATACTTCTGCCAGTGGAAAAGAAGAGAATATAAAGAGTGATATAAAAAATAATACAGAAAATAATGCTATTACAACGGCTGCTGGAAGTTCCAGTACCAGTAATAAGGCTACAGAGGATAATACAAATAGTAACAATACAAATAAGGATAATGCCAGTTTAATAGGCAGCACAGAAAATGACAGCAACAAAAATAATAAAGATAAAGAAAAAAAAGAGATTTTTTCACAAAATGTAGAACCTGATATTAAGACACAGGATATAGAAGAGGATAAAACTTTGTATGGCTGTAATGTATGTCCATATAAAAGCTATAATAAGAAAGATGAGGATTTTGGCATGCGTATACTTAGAAACTTTCCTGTTATGTATCCTTTTAAATCCGGGGATATAGAAGAAAGTGTAAGGATAGAGCCAAAGGATATAGGCTGTATGCCAATACGCCTTTGGTCTTTTGCTAATAACAGGTTTTTGCTTCATGGATATTACTGTTATAAACATCTTATATTTGCAAAACTTTGTAACGGGCACTATGCACTTGGCGTACCAGGTGTATATAGTGAACAGGAAAGCAAAAGGGCAGCAGCATTTTCATTTAATAAATTCCAGCCGTTAGGTCCTGGAAAAGTAATATATGGCGTGTTTGGCTACTGGATTACAGAAATCAGTATATAATATTACAAGAAATGCAGCTTATATAATCCCCTGGTTTATATATGAGTATAAGATATGGTCTTCCCATATGCCGTTTATCTGGGCAAAAGAATGTAAATAACCTTCTTCCTTAAAACCAAGCCTGTTAAGAAGATTAATTGATGGCATATTGCCAGGCATAACCATTGCTTCTATGCGGTGCATTGAAAGCTCTTTGCATACAATAGGAATAAGCATGTTTAATGTTTCATACATATAACCGTTGCCACAATACTCCCTGCCAAGTTTGTATCCTGCCATACAACTGCAAAATGCACCTTTTAAGATATTATTGAAGCATACTGTGCCAATTACACTTCCAGGATCATTATTTAATGAAATCCAGTATCTTATATTTGACTGTTTAATAAAAGCATTATATTCACATGCAAGGTTTGCACGCTGGAAACCATATGTATAAAAAAGTTTAGTGCGTTTAGGTTCATGTGGTTCTAAAAAGTTTTTATTCCGGATGTAAAAATTTAATACAAGCCCTGCATTAGACGGGTTTAAGACATTTAAAACCAGACGGTCTGTATTGTATGTAACTAGCATATACAATCCTCTCTTTCAAGATAAAAATTTACTTTTGACTATAATATATAATAGTGGTAAACTTATTACTAAACAGAATTAATATATTTTAGAATAATATATATGGAGATAAAAGTAAATAATGCAAGAAAATGAATTTGATAAAAAATATATGAAGGAAGCATTAAAACAGGCAAAAAAGGCAGCAGCTATAGGAGAAGTGCCTGTTGGATGTGTTATTGTATACCAGGATAAAATTATAGCAAGAGGCTATAACAGGAGAAATACAGATAAAAGCACACTTGCACATGCTGAACTTCTGGCAATGAAAAAGGCAGGAAAAAAACTTGGTGACTGGCGGCTTTGTGATTGTATAATGTATGTTACACTTGAACCATGCCCTATGTGCGCAGGTGCAGTAATACAGGCACGTATACCACGTATAGTAATAGGTGCACCAAACCCTAAGGCAGGATGTGCAGGCAGTATAATTGATTTAATGCAGGTAAGGCAGTTTAACCACCAGACAGAAAAGACAACAGGTGTACTTTTAGAGGAATGTACCAGCATTATGAAAGAATTTTTCAGGGAACTAAGGAAAAAAAAGAAAAGTACAGAATAATAGAAAAATTTTTAAATTAAAAGGAAAAGATTCTGTAAACACTTGACATAACAGGCTGTTATATGTATAATTACAAAATGCAGAAAATAAAATATATAATAGTATAAAACTTCCGTGCTAGCCGGGGAGTTAGCGGTGCCCTGTACCTGCAATCCGCTATAGCAGGGGTGATGTCCTGTCCAGGGTTTTGCTGCTTGCCAGGCTGCCCTTGGAAAGTGGCGTTGACGTTCTGGTCTTACGCAATGGAACCCCATGAACCGTGTCAGGAGGGGAACCTAGCAGCACTAAGTGGGAATTTCTGTGTGCCGTAAGGTAGCTGGGGCTGAGCAGGCTGCCAAGGTAACGCTGGTGACAGCATATTCAAAACAGGATGCACGGATTAATTTATAAATTTATTATTTATTTAATAATGATAGGGCTGGTTTTATAACCAGTCTTTTTATTTTTACAGGAATAATGCACAGGTTAAAGTTTTAATTGTTCCGTTGACGTTATAACTTTAAGATTGTATAATAAGAAACAGATAATGTAATTCAGGGAACATTTAGGAGGATAACCATTGAGTGCAGAGCTTAAACTAAATAGTGTCAACCAGGTTATTAAAGGTACACAGATATATACCAGAGGAGAAACAATTACATCAATGTGCCTGGTTGTCAAGGGAAGAATACGTATAACTACAGAGGGAGTTAATGTTGTTGCTGGTTCAGGTAATTTTCTTGGGCTTTGTGACCTGGCAGCAGGGGAATACAGGGTTACATATACTGCAGATATTGATTCAGTAATATATGCGTTTCCTGCAATGGGTTTTAACCAGGCAGTAAGGGCACTGGTTAAGGTAAATAAGGATTATGCCGCACTTATTTATTCAACTTTAGGTAAATACATACGGGAACTGTCAAGAATATATGACGACATGGGCAGTACAGCTTTAAAAGTCTGTGAATTTATAAAATATGCAGATGAAAAGTATAAAGAGATTGCGTCTAAAGCTGGTATCAGTCCTAAAAATACAGATATACCGGATAATCCGGAAGACTATGGTAAAAAAGAAAGTTATGGAATTGATGCTGACAAAGTATTATATTATAAAGCATGTTGCAGCATACCAGCAGAAGTACAGAAAGCATTTGTAAATGTAAATCCAATAATACCTGTATACCATATTGTAGACGAAGTTTCACTTATTAATGCTTTAATATCACAATGTTCTTCAGATGCAGCATACCTTAAAGAGCTTGCAGGTTTTCTTATTAATAATGAAAACAGCCTGTTTATGTTAGTATTTGGGTTAGCAAAGGCAATGAAGGATAAGGGTATTGTTATAAAGGAGGCAGTTTCACTTTTTGACAGTGTTATTGATAATATAAACATGCTTGAGAACCTGTTATATGATAAAGCATGTATTGATATTGGGGCAGACCATAAGTTTATGGAAGAGGCCTATTTTACACTTATTAGTGAGAGCCGCACAGCAGATTCTGGGAATGTTCTGGAGAACCAGGAAGGAGAAAGCATAGATGTAAGCGTATTAGATGGTTCTTTAGGGATTATTCTTAATTATTCTGGTGTAGAGCAGGATATAGCAGACCAGTTTAAAGACCTGGCTGTACAGTTTGCACAGCTTAAGGATAAAATGGCAACTGATGACAGTGTACGCAAAATAAGGCAGGGGCTTATAAAGAATTATTACAATATATACAGGAACGTGTTTTTAAAAGATTATAATTCAGAAGAAAAGACACCACTTATTATTGATTTATTTCTTAAGTATGGTTTCTTAAGTGAAAAACTTGTTTCATATGAGATAATGGAAGAACTGCTTTCACTTGAAGAAAATATGCCAGAGGACGCAAAATGTCCAGTTTATAACATGAAGGAATGGCTTACTGAAATTTATGAAGGCAGAAGGGAGCCGTCCAAAAGTGAATTTGATATGGATTACTTTGAGAACTTGCGTGATATGCGTAAAACAGGACGTATTACACAAGAAGAAGAGAAAGAACTTGTTAAGGATAACCTGGCAAAGTTTGATTATGAAGTCCAGAATATGTTTAAAACAAACCACAGGCTTATATATGGGCAGGTTTCAGTGTTTGTCCCGTTTTTATTTACTGAAGGGTGTCCAGGGTCAATAAAGAGATGCTATCTTTCAGCACAAAAAATAAATGAATCTTTAAACAAGCTGCTTGAAATTGATTTTTCAGTTTTCTACCGTGAGGGATTGTATAATGAACATAAATCCGGGATTAAGAAGGAATATGTAATGGAAGAAGTATTTCCTGATTTTATAGTATTCCCGGTATTTGGAAGCAACGCAGTAATGTGGCAGGAACTTAGTGGCAGGAAGAGAAATTCCAAAGGGCGTTTTCTTGTGCCAGCTTTCCTTGACACAGATATTGATTCAGTTATGATAAAATTGTTTGGAAGGTTCAGATGGGAACTTTGCAGGACAATGCAGGGTGCAGCATGGAATAATATCCAGATAAAATCCCTTACAAGCGAGTATAGTGATTTTGTACAGTTTTACCGTAAGAACAGGGAACTTTCAGATGAGAAAAAGGACAAACTTAAGTTACAGATACAGAAATGCAGGAATAATACAAGGGAAGTATTTGTAATTGATTATGAGAACTGGATTAAGCTTGAATCTAAAGGCGGCCTTTGCCTTAGCAAGCCAGTCAGGGAAATACTTGCAACCTACTGCCCGTTCTCTAAGGAAATACGGGAAAAAGCAGCGGAACAGCCTTTATTCCGTGATGCAATGGCACGCTTTGTACGTGAACGTGGCAAAAAGTCCAAGGAATATGACTTAAAGTTCCGTGTATGGCAGAAAGATAAAATAGAAGTGCCGCAGCAGATAATAGATACAAGGGACTTCTATCTTGAAAAATAAAAATACTACATATTAGCATGGCATGGTTAAATCCATCCACCATCAAATTTTATTACCTGGCCTGTCAGGTAGCTGCTGCTTTCTGCAAGCTGTAAGGCAAATTCTGCTACTTCTTCAGGAGTACCAAGACGGCAGGCCGGGATTTCTTCTTTTATGTCTTCTATTTCTTCTGCACTAAACGAATTGTTCATGCTGGTATTAATCATGCCACATGCTATGGCATTAACTTGTATATTACTTGGTGCAAGTTCCTTTGCAAGAGCCATTGTAAAAGCATTAACACCGCCTTTTGATGCTGAATAGGCGGCCTCTGTGGAAGCCCCGGCACAGCCCCATACAGATGAAATATTAATTATTTTGCCTGATTTACGTTTAAGCATCATAGGAATTACAAGCTTGCAGCAGTTAAATACAGAAGTTAAGTTAGTCTGTAGTATATAGTCCCATTCTTTGGGGGACATATCCTGGATAAGCCCAATATAAGACATGCCTGCATTATTTATAAGTACATCAGGCAGCCAGCCCTCTTTTTCTATATCTTTAAAAAAACTGTCAGCATTTTCAAAAATGCCTATATCACCAGTGTGTTTAATGCACCTGGTATTATAAATACAGGTTTCTTTCTCAAGCTTATTAAGCAGGCCAGAGTTTTTGTGGCAGTTTAGCGCAATATTATATCCCATTGATGCAAATTTAAGGGCACAGGCGTATCCAATGCCACGTGATGCACCTGTAATAACAGCCGTTTTCATTTTAATTCCTCCAGTCTTAGACAGATTTTAATCCAAGTATATCATATATTAAGAAATAATGGATATAATAATCCATAAATTGTTAATGATTCCTTACAACTGATTTGCAGACTTTACATAACAGGCTTTCTTTGCTATAATAAAAAGCATGTTTTTATCAGAACAACTGTATAAACCGTTATAGAAAGGTACAATTATGAAAAAAAATAATGTAGTAAAAGTATTTTTTATCAGTCTTTTGAAATCTATTTTATTTATAATAATATTATTAGTAACTGGATTTGCGAGTTATAAAATATCATATACTATTCTTTCTGACAATGGAGGGAATATAGGCACAAAAAAAGGAGATATTGAAGATATTATAGAAGATGCACAGACTGATGAAGTATCAAGAAACCTTATTTATGTATGTAATGGTGACAGGATTACTAATATTATGATTGAAATTTGTAACACAAAGACTAATAATATGGATTATGTCACCATACCTGCAAGAACGGAATATACTATACCTACTACAATGTACCAGAAGTTGTGTACTGTAAACCAGGAAATACCACAAATTATCCGTATAGGAAGAATTAAGACATATTTTGCTAATAATGATGATGCATTTGGATATGGTGAGCTTATTATTGAGAAAATGCTTGGCATTAAAATAAGTTATTATACAGTTCTTGACCAGGAAACATATAAAAGCCATTATACTAAAAAAAGGGTATCTGTCAGGTTTAAACAGGAGGTTGATGAAAATACGGTTACACCAGGGCCGGACGGGACTGTGCCAGAAACGCAGGCAGTGCATGTAGCACAAAGGATTTCTGTAGCAAGCAGTACTTATATTAACCAGCTTAAAGATATAAGTGGTAACCAGGAAAAAATTGCAGAATATATTAAAGAACAGTATGAACGGGTTGAATCAAACCTTACTGTTTATAATAAAATTGGTTATATAGAATGTTATGAAAAGATGAATGTTGATTATTTCCATTACTGGGGAATACCAGGCACATATAATGGGAAGCTATTTTTAGTAGATACAAAGGCAGCAAAGTCATTTTTAAATAAACTGGCAAATAATACAACAGGTTATACTAAAGCACAGGAAAATTTATCTGCTGTTACAGGTAATAAAAGTAAAGGCAAAAAGGCAAAAAGTTCCAAAGGGCTTGATATAATTGTATTAAATGGAAGCAGGATAAACGGCCTTGCTTCAGCTACACAGACAGAATTAAACTCTGCTGGTTTTTCAGTAAAGAAAATAGGTGATTATACAGATGAAACACTTACACATACAAGAATTATTGTAAAAGAAAAGGATATGGGTGGTGATCTTGCAGGATATTTTACAGATCCTGAAATAATTGTTGGAGATGTGCAGGAAGGGTTTGATATTGAAATTATTCTTGGTACAGCAGATGCCAATTAAGAAAGGCATGGTTATTTTATGCAGGCTTCAGTAAAAGTTATGGATATTGATGTTGACATGCTTACTAATGACATCTTTACTGGAATAATAAATGAATACCTGTCAGATGACCATTTATATGTTATATTTTTTGCATCTGCAAAGTTATTAGACAGGGCAGCAGGGGACAGAAAATACCGGGAAATCATAGAAAAAGCAGATTTACTTCTTCCAGGTGAAGAGGCACTTCTTGCTACACATCATGCCGATATACTTGAGGCAGGAGGAATGGTAGTAAGCTGTAAGAGTTTTGGACAGGTACTTGAAAACCTTAAGAAGCAGGACAGGACTATTTATATTATGGCAGGAAGCAGGGAAGAAGCATTTAAGTTAAGGGATTACTGTAAAAGGGTACAGCCAGGCTTGAGGGTAGTGGATTTCTGTGTTTATGACAGCAGCCGTGAAGATGAAGCGGTTATTAATGATATAAATAACTGTCTTCCTGATTTGCTTGTTGTTGATCTGGAACCAGGTTTCCAGGAAAGATGGATTATTGAACATGCACCACAGCTTAATGCAAAGATATGTGTAGCAACCGGGGGAGTTTCGGGGCTTGTACTTGCAGGCGAAAAAGTTGTGCCATTGTGGGTAAGAAGGTTCCACTTGTCATGGTTTTATGAAAAGATAGTAAAACAGCAGACTGTTAAAAAAAGCTTCAGGACACGTATATTCCGCAAAAAAATTGTGAAATATAATAACCAGAGTGGAGAACCGTACAATAAAAAAGATAATGGGGATTAAACTCCATTATCTTTTTTTGCATTATTAATTGCAGGGCTTTAGTGTATAGCACTGGCTCTCTGGAATGGGGAAAATATGGACAGGTATAAAATTTTATTAAAGGAACTTTTTTGCCTTGTTGCAGGTACTACCTTAATGGCAGCAGCAGTAAACTGGATATATGAGCCGCTTGATATGGTTACAGGAGGCATATCAGGGCTTTCAATAGTGGTAAAGTATTTGTCTGGCAGGTTTATAGGAATTACATTGCCAGTATGGGTTAGTAATTTTGTATTAAATATACCAATATTTATATGGGGAGTTTTTATAAAAGGCAAAGAATTTATTGCTAAAACATTATTTGCAAATACAGTTTTTTCACTGGCAATGTATATAATACCTGTATTTGACCCTGGAAGGCATGATTACCTGCTTGCTGCCGTAGTTGGGGGAGTGCTTACAGGCGTTGGGCTTGGCCTTGTATTTGCTACGGGGTATTCAACAGGGGGGACAGATCTTCTAAGTACAATAATATGCAAATATATTCCATATTATTCTGTATCAACAGTATTATTTGTAATAGATTCAGTTGTTATTATTACAGGTGCTGTACTATTTGGATTGTATATATCATTTTATGCAGTTATAGCAATATTTGTATCATCAAGTGTAATGGATTATATACTTTCAGGAGGCAAAGCCTGTAAGCAGGTACTTGTAATTTCACCTGAATATAAAGAAATAAGCATGCAGGTTTTTACAAAAATGGAAAGAGGGGCAACTTTAATTGAAGCTAAGGGAATGTATTCAAACAACAGCCGCCCAGTACTGCTTTGTGTTGTAGCAAGGAAAGAAATTGCAAAACTGACAGGAATTGTTAAAAATATAGACAGGAATGCATTTGTAATAATTTCTGAGATAAGGGAAGTATTTGGTGAGGGTTTTGGACAAAACAAACAGTAAAAACGTAAAAAATTTGTAAAAATTGATGTATTTACAGACGGGAATTAAAATTCTATACGCATTGCACAAAAACTAAAAAATTTCTTTGGATATTTGGTCTATGGTAAAAATGTATTTGTTAGTGTATTATATTTAATAGATTAAGCAGGCGTGTATTTAATACAGCACAATTATATTTGACAAATTAGGAGGAAATTCATAATGGCAAGTTTATCTTTAAAGAACATTAATAAAACATATCCAAATGGTTTTGTTGCAGTTAAAAATTTCAATCTTGAAATTGCAGATAAGGAATTTATCATTTTTGTAGGCCCTTCAGGTTGTGGTAAATCTACAACACTCCGTATGGTTGCAGGCCTTGAAGAAATTTCAGCAGGTGAGTTATGGATTGGTAATACACTTGTTAATGATGTAGAGCCAAAAGACAGGGATATCGCGATGGTATTCCAGAACTATGCGTTATATCCTCATATGTCAGTTTATGATAATATGGCATTCGGACTTAAGTTAAGGAAAACCCCAAAAGAGAAAATTGACAAATTAGTCCATGAAGCAGCTAAAATCCTTGATATTGAGCATCTTTTAGACCGTAAGCCAAAGGCTTTATCAGGTGGACAAAGACAGCGTGTTGCCATGGGACGTGCGATTGTACGTAATCCTAAAGTGTTCCTTATGGATGAGCCTTTATCAAACCTTGATGCAAAGCTCCGTGTGCAGATGCGTATTGAGATTTCTAAAATCCACCAGAGGCTTGAAGCTACAATTATATATGTAACACATGACCAGACAGAGGCCCTTACTCTTGGTACACGTATCGTTGTTATGAAGGATGGCATTATGCAGCAGGTTGCATCACCTATTGACCTTTATACAAAGCCATGTAATGTATTCGTTGCAGGATTTATTGGTTCACCACAGATGAACTTCGTAAACTGCAAAGCTGTTAAAGATGGTGCAGATGTTAAACTCCAGTTTGGTTCATATTCAGTGAGGATTCCAGAGGGCAAGGCAGAGAAAGTAATAGAAGGCGGATATATTGGCAAAGATGTTATAATGGGCATACGTCCAGAAGATATTAAGGACGAGGAAATTTATATTAATTCAGGTACAGATAATGTACTTGATGCTACAGTTAAGGTTTATGAAATGCTTGGTGCAGAAGTATTCCTTTACTTCACTGTAGAAGGCTTTGATATTACAGTCCGTGTTAATCCACGTACTACAGCACGTCCTGGAGATACAATTAAGATTGCGCTTGATGTAAGCAAGATCCATGTATTTGATAAGGAAACAGAAAAAGTTATTACTAACTAATAAAGGCAATATATTACAAAACATACACTTTGCAGGTGCTGTACTTTTTGTGCAGCACCTGCTTTACATTGGAAAGTATAAGGTAAGGCAGGAAGAGTTGTTAAGCGGATATTCGCAATCCGCATTGCCTGCAAAGCAGGCATTTGCTACTTGCTCATAACCTCATTGCCGCTTTGCGGCAGCCTGGCAGGAGCTTGAACTCCTGCCAGGCTAAGCAAGTCCCAAACCCACCGCTTAAGAAGCGGGGACTTACTTAATGAGGTTAAATAAGAGAATAGGGGAGAACCAGATGACAGACACAAGCCAGCAGATTGTAGAAATAGTGTATAATGAATTTTCAAAGCTTATTGAAAATATAGAAGGGGATTTTAAAATAAATTATGTAAAGAAACGGTATAATTTTTTATTAAGCCAGCTTGATAAAAATATAACAGCAAATATGGTTTTTGTAAGCAGTTTTGAGTCAAAAAGCGGTTTTGCAATCGAAGCATGCGCAAAAAAAATTGCAAGGCTTAAATTTGGTGAGGCAAATGTGCCACAAATTGTAAATCCAAGAAATGTAAAACATAATATAGATCCTTTAAAAGTAAACGGCCAGATAATTGTTACAGATATAGACACAGATAATGGTAACCTTAGAGGTGAAATATCAACATTCCGGGCAAACAGGGTTGCTTCTGGAAAAGGAAAGTTAAGGAGCGAAAGCAAAGTTACACAAGAAAGCATAAAACAGCTTCTGCCTTTGGCACAGAAGTACAGGACACCAGGGCATTACCATACTAAGCCGGTTGACCTGGCATTTTTTGACGGGAAAGACTGGGTTGTGCTTGAACTTAAAGCAGGAGGTGATTTAGACAGTTCTAATGCACCTTCTAATGTAGAGAAGCTTTTAACAATTTATACAGGAATGAATGTTTCTAATTCCAGGGCTTATTTTGCAACGCTATATAATAAAAATGGTGAAGGAAATACATGGACTGGTGCTGTCAAGAAACATATGGCATTTCCAGAAATGTTCCTGATTGGGGCAAAGTTCTGGGATACAATATTACCAGAAGGCATTACATATAAAAAGTTTACAAGACTGTATAAAAAAGCGCTGAAAGAACTGGATTTAAATAAAAGGATAAACCAGATGATTATAAAAGCAACAGAATAAACAGTACAGAAATGGGGATTAAGCTTAAATGGGACAAGTATCAAAAGACTGGTGTATGGATATATACCGTGGGGACTGCCTGGATTATATTAAATCGGTGCCTGGCAGCAGTGTTGACTTAATACTTACAGATCCTCCCTATAATATTGCGAAATATTCAACAGGTAATATAAATCTTCCAAACAGAAGTGCAGTAAATAATGATTTAGGTGAATGGGATTTAAGGGAAATAAATCCCTTTGCTTTTGTAGAAGAGTTTAAAAGGATATTAAAGCCGGGTGGGAATATTTTTATATTTACCAGCTATAATCTTATTGGGAAATGGCATGAAGCATTTGATTCTGAATATGATACTTTCCAGTATTTTATATGGCATAAAACAAACCCTATGCCAAAAGTGTATAAAAACGGGTTTCTTAACAGTTGTGAGATGATAGTGTGTTTATGGGACAAAGGGCACAAATGGAATTTTTCCAGTCAAAATGAAATGCATAATTACTTTGAATGTCCAATATGCATGGGAAATGAAAGGTTAAAGAATCCTAAGCACCCGTCACAGAAACCATTAAAGTTGTTAAGGCATCTTATACAGATAGCAACAGATAAAGGTGATGTGGTATTTGACCCGTTTATGGGGGTTGGTTCAACAGGGGTTGCTGCAAAGGAACTAGGCAGGAAGTTTATAGGCTGTGAAATTGATCCTGGTTTCTTTGAGGCAGCAGGCAAAAGAATAGAAATAACAGAAATACCTGGATAATTTATCCAGGTATATTTGTTATTATAAGATGTTCCGTATTACGTTCATTGCGGCTGCGTACATTGCAAGTATAGTTTTTATCAAAGGAAATTATCCTGAAATAATCTTTGTAAAGGCTGTAAATAAAGCTTGTATTTTTAATAATTAGTATAAATTTAGCTTTTATGTTTTTTAACGTACTGGCTAACCTGTATTGGTCTTCTTTAGTAAATGCACGTCCTTCATAATCCGAAAATTCAGTGTCATACGGGGGATCTAAAAATATAAAATCGCTGTCTGTAAGTGTAAGGCTGTTTAAAAATTCCTCAAAATCCTGTGTATATATAGAAGTTTCCTTGAACAGCAAAGAGATATCTTTATTAAAAAGGCCATCAATTTTAGCCCTGAAATTTTTATTATTGTAAGTCATGCCGCCATATGGAATATTAAATTCACCTTTAGAGTTATAACGGAACATAGAACCATAACAATATTCCCTTATAAAGTAAAAATTGGCAATTCTGCCAGCAATATCTTCAGATAGTGGTTTTAAAGCATATTTGTTATATATATCCCTGAAATACATATAATACCCGCTTGTAAAACCAGTCTGTAAGTTTCTTTTAAGGTCTTTATCTGAAAAAAGTTTTTTCTCCTGGTTTTTCTTAGTCCTTGTAAACTTATCATTAACCATTTTAGCAATAAAAACCTTATATGTTTTTATATCAGTAATAATTAAAGGGTCTGTCTGCTGGCTGGAAACTATCTGGTCTGTTAGTTTCTGTATATCCCCATTATTTTTATAGCATGAATAAATGATATTATAGTTATTATCTGTGCTTTCTAAAAGTGATTTAAATGTTATATCATATTTATCCAGGTATTTTTTAAAATCTGTGTCTTGTGCTTTTACAAGCCTGTAAAATTCCATAAGCATAGGGGAAATATCGTTAATATATGCTTTCTTTGGTTCAAGCGAAAAGTAAACTGCCCCTCCTCCAAAAAAAGGTTCGATATACCTGTCATATTCAGGAACTAAGTGTTTAATCTGTTCTATTTCCCTGGATTTGCCACCAGGCCATTTAATAATTGTTTTCATTGGAAAAACCAGCTTTCATTAGTTATTTGGGCAAAGCTATTATAATATAAATGCTGCTTAGAAGCAACAGACACTTCTGCCAAATAATCATTCTGCAAATAAGGATGCAATTAACTAATCTTACAAAAATCCTTAAATATTGGAATAATGTGGTAAAATGCACAATTTTTACTTCAAGGTATAATAAAAATATATGAAAAATTCACTTAAGGCACTTTACTTTTGTGCAAATTGATGGTAGAATGTATTGCAAGGCAGGTATTTATGCAAAATAAAGGGGAGCACAGCATAATAATATTGGAGGTACATTTATGATATCGAACCAGGTCTTGCAGACTACAATAGACGGGCTGAAGAATATCACTAGAATTGATATATGTATTATGGATACAGAAGGGAAGGCTCTTGCTACTACTATAAATAATATTGAAGAGTATGAAGAGGCTGTTATGGCCTTTGTAGACTCTCCGGCAGACAGCCAGGTTTTGCAGGGATACCAGTTTTTTAAAGTGTTTGATGAGCACCAGCTTGAATATGTTATTCTTGCCAAGGGTGACAGTGATGATGTCTATATGGTTGGCAAGCTGGCTGCATTCCAGATACAGAACCTTCTGGTAGCATATAAGGAAAGGTATGATAAGGATAATTTTATTAAAAACCTTTTATTAGATAACCTTCTGCTGGTAGATATATATAACCGTGCCAAGAAGCTTCATATTGATACAAGCATTAAGCGTATAGTTTTCCTTATAGAAACGAAGAATGAAAAAGATATGAATGCCCTTGAAACAGTAAAGGGGCTTTTTGCAAGCAAAACAAGGGATTTTATTACCCAGGTTGATGAACGCAATATTATACTTGTAAAAGAAGTTAAGCAGAATGAGAGTTACGAAGATATGGAGAAGACAGCTAAAGTGATTCTTGATATGCTTAATACAGAAGCAATGACAATGGTACATGTAGCATATGGCACTATTGTGAATGAGATTAAAGATGTATCCCGTTCTTATAAAGAGGCAAAGATGGCACTTGATGTTGGCAAGATTTTTTATAGTGACCAGCATGTAATAGCTTACAGCAGCCTGGGAATAGGACGCCTTATATACCAGCTTCCTATGCCGCTTTGTAAGATGTTTATTAAGGAGATATTTGGCAGTAAATCCCCTGATGATTTTGATGAAGAAACTATTGCCACTATTAATAAGTTTTTTGAGAACAGCTTAAATGTTTCAGAAACCTCAAGGCAGCTTTATATACACAGGAACACACTTGTTTACAGGCTTGACAAGCTTGAGAAAAGTACAGGGCTTGATTTAAGGGTGTTTGATGATGCAATAACTTTTAAAATAGCGCTTATGGTAGTTAAGTATATGAAGTATATGGAAACATTTGAGTATTAATACGCCAATCATTTAATATGCATTATATAAAAAAACGCAGGTTAAGTTTTTTGCTTAGCCTGCGTTTTGCATTATAGATATCCGCCTGGCTGTTTACATATGCTATTTTTTGATATATTATGTTTATGGCTGGTTTATTGCATGAAAGTACCTGCCACTGCATAAATTACTTTTGTATGCAGCTTTATAATAATATTCGGAAAGAGGAAAGGCAATGGATAGAAGAAATATTTCAAAAATATTTGTGACAGGTATTGTAACAGGCATAACATCTATGATGCTTTTAGTAATGGTACTAGTATTTACAGGAAAAATTGAATTTACTTTTATGGGCAGTGGCAGTCCATTAGAAAAAGAAGTAAGTAAAAAAGCAAGGGTTATAGGGACATATATAGATAAATATTATCTTGATGAAATAGATAGCCAAAAAATGGCAGATTCCATATATAAAGGCATATTTAATGGCCTGGGTGATGATTATGCTGCGTATTATACAGCAGATGAATACAAAGGTATTACTGAAAAATCAAGTGGGACATATTGTGGCATAGGCGCAGAGGTTGAAAGGACAAAGGAAGGGGATATATCTATAGTAAAACCAATTAAAGGAAGCCCGGCAGAAGAGGCTGGCATTAAGGCAGGGGATATTATTTATGCTGTTGATGGTGAAATTATTGCAGGGACTGACCTTACAACTGCCGTTTCCAAAATAAAGGGCAAGGCTGGCACAAAAGTTGTTTTAAAGGTTGTGCGCAAAGGTGAAAATGATTATCTTGATATTGAGATTGAACGCAGGCTGGTTGAGGAAAATACGGTTTTATCAAGGCTGCTGCCTGGAAAAACAGGTTATATAAGAGTAACAGGTTTTGAAGAAGTTACAAATAAGCAGTTTAAAAATGCAGTTGATACCCTTGAAGATTCAGGAATGAAGTCATTAATTATAGATTTGCGCGACAATGGAGGGGGGCTTTTATCTGCTGCTGTTGGTATGCTTGACAGGCTGCTTCCTAAGGGGCTTTTAGTATATACAAAGGATAAAAACGGGGTTGCAGACGAATATTTTGCAGAAGATGACAAATGTGTAAAATTACCTATGGCAGTTCTTGTAAATGGAAATTCTGCAAGTGCATCTGAAGTTTTTTCTGGTGCATTACAGGATAATGGCGTGGCAAAGCTGGTTGGCACAAAGACATTTGGAAAGGGCATTGTGCAGACTATATTTGGCATGGAAGACGGGACTGCACTTAAAATGACAACTTCAAGGTATTATACACCAAAAGGACGCAATATCCATAAAACAGGGCTTGAGCCTGATATAGAAGTCCAGCTTGATGAAACAACACTTACAGGCAAAGATGGGGAATTTACAATAGATAACCAGCTGCAGGCCGCTATTAGTTATCTTGCTGGCAAATAGTTTAAGAGAATAATTAAAAGTTGCAACAAAACTCCCTATAGGTTATAATAATTCTATTATTTTAAAAAAGAGAAAGGGAGTTTCAGATGAAAAAAGAACGTAATTCATTTTCAGGCACTATCGGCTTTGTGCTTGCAGCGGCTGGTAGTGCTGTAGGCCTTGGGAATATATGGAGGTTTCCATACCTTGCAGCTAAAGATGGTGGAGGGCTGTTTTTAGTTATATACCTGGTACTGGCACTTACATTTGGCTTTACACTGCTTAGTACAGAAATTGCCATTGGACGTAAAACAAAGCAAAGCCCGCTTACAGCTTACAGCAAGATACATAAAAGCTGGAAACCGCTAGGTGTTATAGCATGTCTTGTACCAGTTATTATAATGCCTTATTACTGTGCAATCGGAGGATGGGTACTTAAATATTTTATTGCGTATCTTACAGGTAATGGAATGGCTGCGGCAGAGGATGGTTATTTTACAGGTTTTATAACAAGTGATATAGAACCTGTAATAATGATGTTTATATTTTTATTTGCAGTTGCATTTATTATATTCCGTGGTGTTAATAAAGGTATAGAGGCTTCATCACAGATAATTATGCCAATACTTCTCCTTCTTGTTATAATTATTGCAATTTTTTCACTTACTATAAGCCATACTGGCGCTGATGGTGTCACAAGGACGGGGCTTGAAGGTTTTAAAATATATGTAGTGCCAGACTTTAGCGGCCTGACTGTCAAAGGCTTTTTCTCTGTACTTGTAGATGCAATGGGGCAGCTTTTTTTCAGCCTTAGCGTTGCTATGGGAATTATGGTTGCATATGGTTCATATGTAAAAGATGATGCAAACCTTACAAAATCAATTAACCAGATTGAAATATTTGATACAGCAGTAGCGTTTCTTGCAGGTGTAATGATTATACCAGCAGTATTTACATTTATGGGTACAGAAGGCATGCAGGCATCAGGGCCAAGCCTTATGTTTGTATCACTTCCAAAAGTATTTGCTGCAATGGGCAAAATAGGTAATATAACAGGCTGTCTTTTCTTTGCAATGGTACTTTTTGCAGCAGTAACAAGTGCAATGTCAGTTATGGAAGCTGTAGTTTCAAGCTTTATGGACCAGTTCCATATTTCAAGGACTAAGGCATCATGTATTGAAGCTTTAATAGCATTAGTGGCAGGTATTATAGTATGCCTTGGGTATAACATTATGTACTTTGAAGTTACGCTTCCTAATGGGGCAGTGGCACAGATACTTGATATTATGGATTATATAAGCAATAACCTTCTTATGCCTGTTGTTGCAATAGGCACATGTATACTTATAGGATGGATTGCAAAACCAAAGACAATAATAGACGAAGTAGAAAAAAGCGGGTGCAGGTTTGGCAGGAAATGGCTTTATATACCAATGATTAAAGTAATAGCACCAATACTTCTTATAATACTTCTTTTAAAATCCGCAGGGGTTATAAGCTGGATATAATAAATAAAAGCTGCCACCAGTTTTTTCTGGTGGCAGTTTAGCATTAATATAATAATAAAACTAAATGTTAATTAAGCTGGTAGTAAAGCCCCTTCAGCTCCATAAGTTCTTCATGTGTCCCTTGTTCTGCTATGCCCTGGCCTGCTATGTAAAGTATCTGGTCTGCATTACGTATTGTTGAAAGCCTGTGTGCAACCATAAATGCGGTTTTGCCTTTTATTATAACATCAAATGCCTGTTTTATAAGCTGTTCTGTTTCTGTATCTATAGAACTTGTTGCCTCATCAAGAATTATTATAGATGGGTTTTTAAGTATAATCCTTGCAAAGCTTATAAGCTGCTTTTCGCCGGCTGAAAGCCCCTGGCCACGCTCTTCAACTTCATGGTTATAGCCATCACTAAATTGTAATATGCGTTCTTCAGCGTGTATAATCCTTGCAGCTTCCATACATTCTTCATCTGTAGCATCAGGACGTCCGTAACGTATATTTTCAAGTATTGTACCTTTAAACAGGAATGGATCCTGCATAAGCACGCCGACTTCCTTGCGGAGTGAATGGAGGTTTATATTTCTTACATCTTTACCATCTATTTCTACACTTCCGCTATCTACATCATAAAAACGCGTAAGAAGGTTTATTACTGTAGTTTTTCCAGCACCAGTAGGACCAACAAGCGCTATAGTTTTTCCAGGTGTTACATGCAGGTCAAAGTCTTTTAATACAGGTTCATCTTCATCATATGAAAATGTTACATGGTTAAAGTCAACCTGGCCTTTAATATTTTTAATTGGAATGGCACCAGCAGCATTTTCAATTTCTAAAGGTGAATCAATGGTGTCAAATACCTGTTCAAGATTGGAGCTTACCTGTGCAAGCTGCTGTATTATAAATGCAATTTGTGTAAGCGGGCCTGAAAAAAGTCCCATATAGCTTGTAAATACAACTACTGTCCCTGCATCCATTGAACTGTTCCCTCCAAGTATCATTGAGAGTGCAAGCCCGTAAAGGCATATAACACCAAAGTTCCAGAATATTTCTACAACAGGCGTATTAAGTTCATTGCGGTGTACAATGCTTAACCATACATTAAGGCTTTGTGAATGTAAATCTTTATAAATTTCTGTATTAAGTTCCTCCCTGTTATAACTTTTAATAATTTTTTCACCCATAATTGATTCAATAAGGAAAGCAGTACGGTTTGAAATTTTTGCCCGGTGTGTTGGAAATATCTTCCTTATTGAATAACGGAGCGCGAATACACATGCCATCATTGGTAATACCGCTATAAATACAACACCTGTAAGTGCAGGGCTTATTGAAAGCATAAAAAATGTTACAATTATAATTTTAACAATATAAACAAGCAGCATTACAAGAAAATTTGTAAAAAAGTTAGCAAGGTCATTTATATAATCCGTAACACGTACTACAATCTTACCATCAGGACGGGAGTCAAAATAATCAAATGGCAGTTCCTGTAGCTTATAGAAAATATCCTGCCGTATATTTGCAATAACTTTATGTCCCATTATGCCAGTCTGCCTCTGGTGTATAAATGTTGTTCCAATTTCTATAATTGCAAGCACAGACATGCCTGCTATTATAAAGGCAAGTTCCCTGTAGTCTTTATTGGCTACTACTTCATTAATAATTTTTTTAAGAAGAAGCGGTGAAATCATTGATACAAATGAAGATATAAGCATTAGTGCTGCTACAAGTACAACCGTTTTTTTATAGGGCAGTACATAACGTAAAATTTTACCAAGCTGTTTTATATCAACTTTTTTGGTTATAATTTCGTCCTGGAAATAAGTATTTCTTTTAGCCATTAATAACCTCCTGTCCTGGCGGCAAATCCGCCTGTTTCATTATTATAGTTAATTATTTCCTGGTTTTGTGCTTCCTGTACCCTGTATACTTTGGCAAACCTTCCGTTTAATGCCATAAGTTCATCAAATGTACCACGTTCTGTTATCATGCCGTCCTGCATATAAAGTATTTCATCACATGATACTACAGAAGAAAGCCTGTGTGCAGATATCAGTATTGTTTTATCAGGGTAATTTTCTTTAATATCTGCAAGAAGCTTCTTTTCGGTACGTACATCAAGTGCACTTGTTGAATCGTCAAGTACAAGCACAGGTGCATCTTTAAGCAGTGCCCTTGCTATAGAAATCCTCTGTTTCTGGCCACCTGAAATGCCAAGACCACGTTCACCTACAACTGTATTATAACTGTCTGGAAGGTTCTGTATAAAACTATGCGCTTGTGCATGCCTGGCAGCAGAAACAATTTGTTCATGTTCTATATCTGGTTCACTATATGCAATATTTGAATCTATTGTATTGGAGAAAAGGAATACATCCTGGAATACATATGCAAACCTGTCACGCAGGGCACTTAATTCATATTCGTTTATTTCAGTTCCGTTTAATGTTATAGAGCCGCCAGTTATATTATGTATTCTTACAAGTGATTCTAAAAGCATGCTTTTTCCACACCCTGTACCGCCAACAATCCCGACTTTTTTACCAGATGGTATTTCAAGGTTTATATCTTTAAGAATTGTGCTGCCATCTGCTTCAAGATAAACATGTTTAAGAGAGATATCCGTTTTTTCAGTATTTTTAACTGGTTTTGTACCATTTTCAATACGTGAAGGCTTTTCCATAAAGGCACGCATTTTCTGGCCAGACACAAGCTGCTGCTGCATCTGGAAAAGTGAGTTGTTTATCTGTGTAATATGATCCATAATTTTAAGTATATAATTAGTGCAGGCAACAAGAAAACCAACCATTATCTGTCCGTTTATAACAAGAATGGCACTTACAGCAATGCTTCCTATATATGCGGTTTGTTTTACAATGCCAAATACTACTTCAAATTTTGATGAAAGCTTAATCTGGTTTATATAGGAGGTTTTAAGCTCTTCATTAGCAACATCAAATTTTTCTTTTTCTACTTTTTCATTAGTAAATGAGCGTACAAGCCGCACAGCTTCAATATTTTCCTGTACAGCAAGGTTCATTCTGGAATTATTTCCCCTTATGGTTTTATAATTTGTCCTTGCAAGCATGCGGAAGCGCATAAGTGCTGTAATAAATACAGGTGCAAGTATTACAGGTATTAAAAGCAGCCATGGATGTATCCTGGCAAGAAGTACCATGCTTATAACAAGTACAGCAATGCTGTCAATAATATTTGGCAATATACGGCAGAACATGTCTTTAAACATAATGGTATCTGAATTAATAGTTGTAAGCAGTTCCCCTGTGTTATAATCAGAAATGGTCATACTGTCAAGGTCTGACAGCTTCTGGAATGTTGCCATGCGTAAGTCTGTTTCAAGCCCAAGGCCTAGTTTCTGGTTGCCAACATTTTTAATATATATAATAACCAGGCGTACAGATACGAGAAACATAAGCAGTACAGACAGGGAAAATAACAGCTTCATTGTATGTACATTGCCATATCTGCCACTTAACATAAATGAAAATATATTTGCCTGGTCTGGTGTGTCACTACGTATAACATAATCAATAAGCATTTCTGATATCATAGGAATAAGCAAATCGCATGTTAGTGCAATAAAACTTAAAAGCTGTATAAAAACTGCTGCTGGAAGATATTTTTTCCAGTAGCGTAAACCAAATTTAAGAACTTCCATTATAAACTTTCTCCTTCCGTAAAACTATAGCCTACAGTTACGTCCCCGCCTGTATAAGTACCAGTTATTTTTTCAAGAAGAATTGAAAATGCAATTTCCCCTAACTTTTTTGTATTGCAATCTACAGAACTTATAAGTGGTGTAATATTTTCAAGCATATCTATATTATCAAATCCCATAATGCCTATTTGTGAAGGAATCTGTATACCAATTTTGCGGTAAAAATTAACTATTTTTATTGCAAGCACATCATATGGGCACAATATGGCGGTACGTACAGGTGCAGATGCCAGGGATATAAGCAGGTTTTCATCATACTTATTTACAATCCTGCAATTAAGGCCTGCCTGTTCCATACCCTCTTTATAGCCCTGGCACCGTTCATTTAATGAAAAGAAATTAATATCTTCATTGGTGCAGCCACTATAATTTTTAATATCCATATATACAATATTTTTATAGCCTTTTAATAAAATATGTTTAACCGCTTCACGCATAATTTTACGGCAGTCTGTATCCACATGTGTAAAATTTTCTGAAATCCTATTATATAAGGTTACTATTGGTATATTTAACTGTTTTAATTCTTCTTCATATGCCTTTCCATATCCTACAGGGAAAATTATTATGCCATCTGCCTGCCTTCTGGCAAGGTAATGTATACCTTCAAGTTCTTTTACAGGTGAATTATGTGAAAGTACAAGGCTTATAAAATACCCATTATTTCTTGCATTAGTTTCAATAGCTTCAATAAGCGAAGCAAAAAAGCGGTTAGAAAGCCCTCCGCATACAACACCAATAGTTTTAGTACTTCCAGTTGCAAGACACTGTGCAAGTATATTTGGCTTATAGTCCAGCTTCTTTGCAGCAGCAAGTATACGCTCCTTTGTTTTGCTGCTTATGCCAGTGCGGTTATTAAGTGCCCTGTCCACAGTACCCTCTGATACATTGCAATAACTGGCTATTTCACGTATAGTTACCGTCATAAAAATATACCATGCCTTTCCAGTGCCAAAAGGCTTCTTGCCACAGGCACAAATCCAGAATCCAGTCCAGATGCAGTTTTAAATTAATAATGTAAATATTCCATAAAATATGTATATTTTATAAAAGTAATTTGCAGCTACATATTAGCAGTTATATTATATAATAGTTTTATAAAATTCGGTTATATAATTATTATAATTATGATATTTAACATTTCCGTGTGCGCACACGGAAAAATTATGGATTATTATAACACTAGTAATAGAGCGTGTCAAACATTTTTTATTATATAATCACGGCCGTTTCATAAGTTTTTAATTATGTATAAACAGGAGATAATTTATAGTTATCCTGTGTTGGCTTTTTGTATATATTAAAGGATATGTGCATGCAGAAGTTTTATATATTTTCTGTAGCAGGCACGTTCCCACTACGATATCGCACACAGCAGTGCATAAAATTTGAAAATACCAGATTTAAGCACTGGTGGCGCTATAGTGCCTTTTACAGAAAATATATAAAACTGTCTGCATGTTACTACGTTTCATTGGGAATTAAAAGTTTTCTTGCTTGTATTATTTTTATAAACTGCCAAAGTGTATATTACCTGGCAAGTTCCAAAGTAATCCTAAAAGGCAACTGTACGGGGCCGCCGGCGTTTAAATCTGGTCTTTCCAGATTTTACGCGCCGTTGCGTGAACCCGTCCAAGCGGAAGCGGGTTGCCTGTAGGATTACTTTGGAACTGCCAGGGCATAACATTCTGGCCTCTTATT
The DNA here is from genome assembly GCA_910586555.1 of uncultured Lachnospiraceae bacterium. GTDB lineage: Bacteria > Bacillota > Clostridia > Lachnospirales > Lachnospiraceae > Butyribacter. The sequence goes on along the minus strand of CAJUJY010000003.1, from coordinate 37,011 downwards.
TAAAATAAACCATGGATAACTATAAATTATCTTTTGTTTATACATAACTAAAAATTTATGAAACGGACGTGTTAAAAAAATAATCTGCATTGCGGAATACCTGCATATCTGCTATACTATTATTATATATTTTTTTAGGGATATATTTCGCATTACGAAGTATTTTATAATATTTAGGTAGAAAGGGGTTTACTATGATTTCATTATCAAACACTAAAACAGTATATGATTTAGTACAGAACGCAGGTAAGGAATATGGCAGCAAAATTTTTATGCGTTATGAAAAGAACTATATTATATACGAGAAAACTTATGCTGACATTGCAGCAGACAGTATTGCTATAGCAGCATGGGCAGAGGAACAGAGCCATAAAAATGGACATAAGATTCATGCCGCATTACTTGGGAAGTGCAGCTATGAATATCTTGCTGCCTTGCTTGGTGTTACTAGCTCCGGGGCTGTTTCAATACCACTTGACACGCAGTTAAATAAAGAAACATTTGTGGACAACCTTAACCGTTCAGATACAGATATACTTTTCTTTGACTGGGAGTTCCGTTCACAGGCAGGTTTTATTAAAGAAAAATGTCCAGGGATTAAGGAATTTATTTGTCTGCAAAAAGTCAAACAAGAAGCTTCTGTTCCATTAATTTTAAAACAATACAGCCAGGTTTCTTATGTATCTGATGTAAAACCTGGGGACTGTGGCATAATTATATTTACCTCAGGAACTACAGGCAGGGGCAAGGGTGTTATGCTTTCTAACCAGAACCTGGTTGATAACACATTTTGTACAACAGAGAAAAAGAGCCAGACAGATGAATTATATATGAATGTGCTGCCAATCCACCATATATTTTGTATTAATGGTGATATAATGATTGTTATGCGGTATGGAAGTACACTCTGCCTCTGCCCTGATATTTCTAAAATGTTCCATTATATAAAATTATTTGAACCATCGGGAATACGCCTTGTACCAATGATGGCAAAAATGCTTTATAATAAGATTGCAATAACTTTAAAGCAGAATAAAAACATAACAGAAAAAAAAGCAAAAGAACTTGTGCTTGGTAAACGGCTGCACAGGATAGTAAGTGGAGGAGGTTACCTTGCACCAGATCTTGCCAAAAATTTTGCAAGGCTTGGCATAGAAACAGGACAGGGCTATGGCATGTCTGAATGTTCCCCTAAGATTTCATCACCTGATTATAACAGACCTGATAAGCGTGCTTCTGTAGGAAAGATTGTTGATGGCTGCCAGGTACGTATTGTTGATGGGGAAATACAAGTTAAAAGCCCTTCTGTAATGATGGGTTATTATAAAGAACCTGATAAAACAGCAGAGGCAATTACAAAAGATGGCTGGCTTTGTACAGGGGATCTTGGCTATGTAGATGATGAAAATTTCCTTTTCCTTACAGGCCGTAAAAAGAACCTTATTATATTAAGCAATGGCGAAAATGTATCACCAGAAGGAATAGAAAATATGTTTGACAATGATTTGTTAATATCTGATATACTTGTATATGGCTCTGGCAATACAATAGCAGCAGAGGTTTATCCTAATTATGAATATGCACAGGCAAACGGAATTGATGATACCGTAACAGAGGTGCAGAAAATAATTGCATTACATAATAATGAACTTCCATCATATGCCAAAATTTCAGGGTGCCATGTAAGAAAACATCCTTTTGAAAAAACATCTTCTAAAAAGATTATACGTGATAAATATTTTGAAGCTAAAAAAACAGAAGTACAGGCATCAGGGAATATTAAAAAACCTGAAAACCGCTTCCAGCAGGAACTTTATGACTTGCTTTCAGAAATTATGGGCAATAAATTATTTGGCACTAATTCAAATCTTTATAATAACGGGCTTGACTCACTTGGAAGTATTCTTTTTATAGAGGAGCTCCATAAAAAGCTTGGTGAAAATATTAACCTTACGGATCTTATGGAGAATAATACAATACTAAAACTTGAACAATATTTTGAAAATAAAAGAAATGCAAATAAAATTGATTTGAGTACCAGGGAAGTTTATCCTCTTACAAATATGCAGAAATATTTTGCATATATAATAAAAGGCAATACAACAGGCAACCTTCCATTTACATTCCAGCTTGATGGCAGTGTAGACCTTGAAAAGCTTAAAAAAGCCATAGAAGATACAATAGATGCACACCCTGGCCTGAAAGCAATTATAAAGTTTGATAAAGACAGTTACAAAGTATTCCGTAATGATGCAAGGAAAATTGATATACCTTTAATACACCTTACTGAAACAGAATGGGAAGAAAAGAAAAAGGAAATATTAGTTCCATTTGCTTATAATGCAGATGATAATTTATTCCATATTTATATTTTCCAGACAGAAAAAGCCAAATACTTGTTCTTTGACGTTTCGCATATTATGGGTGATGGCGTAACAATGAATATACTGCTTGAAGATGTGAATAAACTTTATAATGGTGAAAAAATAGAAAGAGAAAGTTATACATTTTATGAATATATTCTTGAAGAAATGGAAAGGGAAAAGCTTGGTGTGCGTGGCAGGGATACTAATTATATAGAAAGGCTTCTTGATGGAATAAAACTTAAGAGAAGCATTTTAAATAAAAAGGAAACCTGTGACTATACAAATGGCGCTAATGCTGTTATAAGACAGCGTTTTGAAAGGCTTACACGCAAAAAAATACTGTATTTCTGCAAACAGAATAATGTATCTGAAAATGTTTTGTTCCTTACTGCATTTAATTATTGTATAAGCCTTTTTAGTGATGAACCTGATGTATTTGCTAATAGTATACACAGTGGAAGGACAGACAGCCGCTGGACACGCATTGCAGGGCCTTTATTCCTTACATATTACTACAGGTACACACAAGTGCCGCATGAAAGGGTAATCCCGCTTCTGCAAAAAACCGGTAAACAGATAATGGAAACAATGAAATGCCAGATTTCTGCACCACGCGAAAGTGAAATGTTTTTACAGTTCCAGGGTGATATTATAAATATTAATGAAATAGGTGGTGCTAAAGCAGAAAGAATACATTTGCAGCTTGACTCCCTTCCGTTCCATATGCAGATAATGAATGATAATAAGGGTTACTTTATGGAACTGCGCTACTGGGAAAACAGGTTTGATAAAGAACAGCTTAAAATATTCCTTATATGTTATGAATGTGTAGTTGCAGCAATGCTTGAAGAACGTTCTGTAAGAAGGCTTAAAAGACATATGCCAGAAGAAGTATACCCAAAGCATTTTTATATAGAAACTGCTACATTAAACAAAGAAGCTGGCATGGATTTAGTTGCAACAGATAAAGAAAAAGTTAAAGTATATATACTTGACGAAGGATACCATAAAAAACCATATGGTGCATGGGGGCCGTTGTTTGTAATGGATGTAAAACCAGCAGATATAACTGAAGAACTCCAGAACCCTTATGGTGAAGGTACTCTTTATAATACAGGCAGAATTGCAAGAATACTCCCGGACGGCCAGGCTGATTTCGTAGAAAATGGCGGAAGTATTGTGCTTACAGATGGAATACATGGCAGAAGGTATTTTAACCTGGAAGAAATAAAGCAAAAGCTTCTTTTGCAGGATAATATAGAAACCGCTGAAGTATATTTACGTTATGACAGGAAAATTAATGAAATGAAACTTGTTGCCAGAATTAATGGAAACAGTAAAGAAACAGATATAGAAGACATAGAAAATATAAAATAATAAATTATATCTTAAATATTAGCCATACAAAACAAAAGTACTAAATACTCCTGTTTTGTATGGCTTTTTAAAAATATTTCTATAAAATATATTATGAGAAAACAACTGGCAGCCTTGCCCCCATTCTTGATAGAAGTTCATTGCTTATGCTTCCTGTAAGCCCGGCAATTTCTGCTGCCCCTGCCATGTCATTTTCTGCCCCTATTATTGTTACAATATCCCCCATCCTGGCATCTTCTATATCTGTTATATCAACAGCCATCTGGTCCATGCAGATACGCCCTGCAACGGGTGCCAGTTTCCCATTTATTAATACACTCCCCCTGCCACATGACAAGCTTCTTGGTATGCCATCAGCGTAGCCAGCCGGTACTATTGCAATACGGCTTGGCCGCTCTGCTATAAACTGCCTTCCATACCCGGCACTTTCACCTTTTTCCAGATTCCTTATAAGGATAATTTTTGATTTAAGGGAAAGTACAGGCCTAAGCCCAGGATCAATTACAGTCCTGTCTTCCGGTGAACTAAGGACACCATATAATGATATTCCAGCCCTTATATAATCTGCATAAATGCCTGGATAATTTAACAGCCCGTAACTGCTTTGTATATGCAGCTCTGGTACTTTTATGCCACTGTTTTTTAATATATCTGCCAGCCTGTAGAAACTGCTGATCTGGTTTCTTGTATATAAAATATCTTCTGGTTCTAAACTGTCTGCACAGCATAAATGGGTGTATATTCCACAGATTTCTATATTTTTCATATTAAAAACCCTTTTTACTGCTTCTATATCACAAACATCTATTCCAAGCCTGTGCATGCCTGTATCAATTTTTATATGGGCTTTAATACAGATTCCTTGTTTATTTAAAGCTTTTGCATAATCCCAGTCTGTTATAGTTTGTACAAGTTTATATTTTTTAAGTTCATGTATACGCCTTACATCTGTATAGCCAAGAATAAGTATTTCACCTTTTATGCCATATTTTCTAAGCCTTATCCCTTCATCTATAGTAGCTGTTGCAAATGTATTTATGCCATTTTTATTAAGGTGTACAGAAATACCAAAACTTCCATGTCCGTATGCTTCTGCTTTAACTACAGCCATAAGTTTACACTTTTCTGGCATTATTTTTTGTAAAGCTTTTACATTATGGCCAAGGTTATCCAGGTTAATTTCAATATAAGCCCTGTCTGTTCCTTTTCTGTACTTTGGTTTAAATGGTTTATATTTATTCCATATATTAATAGCAGATATGCTAAATATTATAGAAAAAGAGCATGTTAAAAGATAATATACCATACTGTTGCCAGTAATTATTTTCTGGATATGCATTAACTTAGCACACAGCCTTATTATAATAATTATTAACGGATGTATAATATAAATTACAAGTGATAATGTCCTTATATTTGCAAGACGTTTTCCCCTGTAATATAAAACCATGCTGAATAAAAAATACATGCATGGCAGTAAAAATATATACATGCTGTCATGGCGCTGTAATTTAAAATTATGCAAAATTAATGCTTCTGTAAGCATTAAAACCAGGCTTGCAATAAATCCTGCTATATTTATGCCTAATGGCAGTTTATTGTGCCCTTCCCTTATATAACCTCCAAGAATCATAAATACTGGTGTAAAGAAAATACCATTCCTTGTATAATCTGCAACCTGGAATAACTGGCCATAAAATTCTTTTAATACAGGGATATTTTCTGCTATGCCATAATAACTGTCACCAAACAGCCCTGTTATATAAAGTGCAAAAGATATTACAAGCGCTTTTGTAAAATCCAGTTTTTTTACAAGAAACCATGATATTACTGCACCTGTAATTGAAGCAGGCAAATACCATAAATGGTATAAAGTCCCATTAAATACAATATCTTTAATAATTTCTGGCAAAACATGGCTTGTCTGGAAATAACCATTATATATATTAACTGGTATATAAATTAACATTGCTATACCATAAATTACAGATGTTTTTTTAACAAAGTTTATAAGTTCCTGGTTGCCGCATGTGTACCTTGAAACTAGGAAAAAACCAGATACCATAAAGAAAAATGGCACACCAGTGCGTGCAATAACCCTTGTTAGCACAAAGTCACCTGTCTGCCAGAATGAAGCAAGCGGGGAGGTATGTATTGTAATAATTAATAGTGCAAAAACCAGCCTGGCACAGTCAATTCCTGTATAATCCTTATTTTTTTTCATTAATTTTCCTCCAGACCGTTACAATAAAACCATCTGCATTATTGCCGGAAACCTGGCTTGCCTGGTTATCTGGCAGTACAATTACAGTTTTATCTGGACCCGCTGGCACATAGTATATTTCAGTAATAATCCCATACTTGTCTTTATAGTATAGCCTGTTTTTATTTGTATATTCTTTAATAAATTCTATATACTCTTCAAGTGAAAATCCCATATCTTTAATAATCTGGGAATGTGGATATCCTACATACCGGAAATGCCACGGTTCATGTGAAATTCCTGTAATCTCTTCTTTATCCTCCTGGTAACGTTCAATAAACCCATATGCTGGTGCAGCCTTCCTGAATTTATTACAAATGCCTGTATATGGGAAATCAGGGCATATAAAATCTATTTTTTCCTTACTAAGGCCAAGGTCAATGGCAAGGCCTGTCTGGTGTTCACTATGGCATGGAAGTGCAACATATTTTTTAGTAAATTCTTCCCCATTATCCCTTAATGAATTTTTATAAATATCTTCTTGTTCTTTTTTTGTACGGTAGCCACTTACAGGTACAATCATGTTGCCAGAAGAAATTTTTTCTAAAACAAGCTGTAAAATATTTGCTGCATCATATTTTAAAAGAATTTCCGGAAACTGTATAAAAGCAGGCATTAATCTTTCTTTTTTATTATTTCTTAATGGATAATCCGGATTAACAAGTAAAAGATTACCTTTGTATACTTTTTCTTTGTCCATTATTATTTCCTGCATCATATATACAACCTTACCAGTTTATCAAGCATTGCAGCAAAAGACAAACCGGCGCCTTTCATCATATTTGGAAAACGGCTATGGGAAGTAAAACCTGGAATTGTATTTACTTCATTAAATATAATTTCACCAGATGGTGTTAAAAACATATCAACCCTTGCAAATCCTGAACATCCAAGTGCTTTATATATTGTTACAGCCGCCTTTTTAATGCGTTCTTCGGTTTCAGTGCTTATACGTGCAGGCATATAAATCCTGGAAGTTTCTAATGTATATTTTTCTTTATAATCAAAGAAATTACCTGAAAGTTCAATTTCATCAACACGCCCTACAAATAATTCATCATTGCCAAGTATTGCACAGCCTGTTTCAAACCCGTTTACAGTTTCTTCTGCAATAATTTCTGTATCATGTAAAAGGGCAAGTTCTATTGCAGTATCAAGCTCATCTTTGCTGTTTACTTTTGTTATTCCAAAAGATGAACCAGAATGTATTGGTTTTATAAAAACTGGAAAACCAATTTCTTCTTTTATTTTTTGTTTTATTTCTTTTGTAAGCCCATTGTAAGTTTTTTTCCTGTCCTTCTGGCAGTTTTTGTTTGTTTTGTCCATGCTTTTTATTGTCCTGTTTTCTTCTTTATTTCCAGGAATTATAAATTTTAATGATTTAGGCACAGATATTCCTGCAAGGTGTGCAATTTTATGTGCTCTGTCTTTATCCATACAAAGTGCTGAAGAAAGTGTGCCACAGCCAGCAACAGGTATTCCTGCAAGTTCAAATAACCCTTGCAGTGTACCATCTTCACCATTCTTCCCATGCAATACTGGAAATGCCAGATTAATTTTTATGGTTTTATACATGCCATTAACCAGTTCCAAAAGCCCCTTTACAGAACGGTTTTGTGAAACTACAACAGGAATAAGTTCCTTGCCATCTTCTGTCCATGTATTATCTGGGATTTTATTATATTTTCCTGTATAATGGTACCATTCCCCATCCCTTGTAATTCCAACAGGAATAATATCAAAATCATTACTGTTAATATTACTAAGTACAGCAAATGCTGATTGTAAGGATACTTCATATTCTGTAGAATTTCCTCCGAAAATAACTGCAATTTTCTTTTTGTACATTTTAAACCTCTTTTCTACGCTGGTTCTGCGTTTTAGTTATATAAAATATTGTATTTTTACAAAATAAAAACACCTTTGTCCTGGTATAATGGATTGTACCAGAAACAAAGGTGCAAGTTTTCTTTTTTCTTATATAATTTTCTTTTTTTATTTTCAAGAATTTCTTACAGTTTTCCTACAAAACAGGAATGGTAACATTAAACTCTATTAATTCGTCTGCACTTTCTGCTGTTATTGTGCCACTATGAAGTTCTACAATTTCCTTTGCTATAGCAAGTCCAAGCCCTGCACCGCCGTTTTTTGAACTGCGGGAAGTATCAAGCCTGTAAAACTGTTCAAAAATGCGCCCAAGTTTTTCTTGTGGGATAGTATCACCATGGTTGGTAAATTTTATAAATATCTGTTTATCCTCCTGTTTAATAATTATCTTAATAACACTGTTTTCAAAGCTGTAAAATACAGCATTTCTTAAAAGATTGTCAAATACACGCTGTATTTTGCCTGAATCACACTTTACCATAATACCAGCTTCTGCCTCAAGCTCACATTTAAGCCCTTTTTCAAGTAACATTGGCCTGAATTCAAATATAAGCTGTTCAAAAAGACGCGTTAAATTAATTTTTGTATACTGGAGTGTAATATTTGAAAGGTTAAACCTTGTAATTTCAAAAAATTCATTTACCAGTTCTTCAAGCCTTTCTGCTTTATTAAGTGAAATTGATAAATATTTTTCCTGTAATTCTTCAGATATCTGCCTTTCGTCAAGGAGAAGTGTAAGATAGCCTATTACAGAAGTAAGCGGTGTTTTTAAATCGTGTGCTAGGTAAATTATTAAATCATTCTTACGTTGTTCAGCTTCCTTTGCAAGATAGGCATTTTTAAGGGCTGTTTCACGTACAAGGTTCATTCTGTCCTGTACATTTTTCATGTCATCTGGAAGTATAATCTGTTCTTCTGAAGGATTTGCAAGTTTTTCAGAAGCAGAAATAATTTCATCAAGATACCATAAAGGTTTTGCCATAAAGTGGTATGTTATTATAATACCTCCTGCTATAAGTGGGACACCTGCAAATAAAAGAATATATTCCTTTACAAAATTTAAAAAAATATAGACAGGGCTGTTCCAGTGCCATGTAATTCTTGAGCAATAAGACCATGATACCATTATAAAGAAAATGAAGCCAATAAAAAAAACAATAAGTGATAAAAAGTATTTGAGTACAATAATTCTTATAATCCTGCTATTATAATTCACTTTTGGCTTTGCTGTATTATTCAATAGTATAACCAACCCCCCAGACAGTTTTTATAAACTTTGGTTTTTTAGCAGGTTCTTTAAGCTTTTCCCTAAGCCTGCCAATATGCGCCATAACCGTATTGTTATTGTCAATATATTTTTCACCCCACACATTTTCAAAAAGTTCTTCAGATGAAATTACATTGCCTTTATGTTCACAAAGATACCATAATATTGAAAACTCGATTGGTGTAAGTAAAACTTCTTTTCCATAAAGCAGGCACTTATGGGTATTTTTATTAATAACCAGGCCTCTTATATCATATACAGTGTTTTCCTCTTGTTTCTGTACAGAATTATTATAATTTACATAGCGCCTTAATTGTGTTTTAACCCTTGCTACAACTTCTAACGGGTTAAAAGGTTTTGTAATATAATCATCTGCACCAATAGTAAGCCCCATTATCTTATCACCATCTTCAGTCTTTGCTGTAAGCATAATAACAGGATAAAAAAACTTTTCCCTTATTTTCTGGCAGATATGGAAACCATCAATATCCGGAAGCATTACATCTAATATTGCCAGGTCTATATCTGTTTCATTAATGCACTTTAAAGCATCCGCACCATTATAAAACTTAAATACTTTATACCCGTCATTTATAAGATAAACTTCTACCAGGTCAGCAATTTCCTTTTCATCATCTACTACCAGGATATTTCCATTCATTATTTTACGCCTCTATTCATTTTCTATAATCAACCGGATCTCACTTTCATCTTTATCTGTAGCCATTGCTATCTGTGATAGCGTAAAACCTTTACTGTACATATGAATTATTACAGACTTTATTCCTTCTGCCCTGCCCTGGTTTTTAATTATTTTAGCTTCATATTCTAAGATTTGCCCTGTCATAATTTTCTTCACCCCTTCTTTTACTTTTGAATATTTTGCTGCTATATGCTCTGCCACCTTATTTGACATATCCATTAAGGTACATTTTGTAAAAATATCAATTTTATTTTCTTCTTGCATTTTTTCTAGCATTTTTCTGGCTTTTATATATTCTTCTCCAAGTGCTGCAAGTTTTTCTGGTTCTATTTCACAGGCGGCCAGTTCACTTTCATAGTTAAATATATAGAATGGCAATAAAAATAACAGATTTTTTTTAAAAAGCGCTTCCATGCTGTATAACTGTATTTTTAATACCTCTATATCATATTCCACTTCTCCTCCTGGTACTTTTATCTTTGTCCTCATTTTATCTGGCATGGAATTTCCTCCTCTTAATATAAGTACTGCGGAATGTGGAAATTCCAATACAAACATTCCAGTTTCCATACTACTGCTATCAAGTGCAATCTGTGCATCATATTCAAAAAATCTTGCCAATATACTTTTATCAGCTTTACTTTCACATTCCCAGTGGTATTTTTTCTTTTTAACACCTGATACTGCAAAAAATGTATCTGTTATTCTTTTTTCTTCTGTGCCCTCCTGCTGGTTAATAAAGTGTTCATTTAGAAAAAATGTTATTTCTTCTTTACCTGTATAATGTTCCCCAAATACTTCATTTAACATAGGAAGCACAAGAAAACTGCAATCATTTAGTAATGTCCTGAACACATCATCATAAGGTGTATTTGTCATTAATCATGTCCTTTCTATATCTGTATTATATAACATTGTCTTAAAGCATACAAGGACAGTTCTTTTACTTTCCACAATAAAACAATGTTCCTACATCTTTGTTTTCAAATAAATCATACAGTTTCTCCGGCTGTTTTCCGTTCATTATTACAACATCTATGCCAGCTTTATATGCTATTTCCACTGCATTAATTTTTGTAATCATGCCGCCTGTCCCAAACTTTGTTGTAACACCGCCAGCAAGTGCTTTTATATCTTCTGTTATTTCATGTACTACAGGTATAAGTTCTGCATCTTTATTTTTATGTGGATCTTTATTATAAAGCCCGTCTATATCAGACATTATTATAAGCAGGTCTGCTTTTGCTATTGTTGCAACTATTGCTGCAAGTGAATCATTCTCCCCTACTTCAAGTTCCAGCTCATCAATGGCAACTGTATCATTTTCATTTATAACAGGGATTACCCTGTGTGCAACAAGGCGTTCCATTGCATTTTCAACATTTGTCCTGCGGTCTTCTAAAAGTATATATTTTGTAAGTAACATTTGTGCTACTGTTATACTGTAATCTGCAAACAGGTTATCATACATATACATAAGCTCGCACTGCCCTATAGCAGCACATGCCTGTTTGCCAGGTGTATCCTTTGGTTTCTCCCTTATGCCCAGTTTGCCCATTCCAAGGCCTATAGCACCGCTTGAAACAAGTATTACTTCATGTCCTGCATTATGCAAATCAGCAAGTGTCCTTACAAGCTGCCCCACACGCCTGATATTTAACAGGCCTGTTTTATGTGTAAGGGAAGAAGTCCCAACTTTAACTACTATACGTTTTCTTTCACTTATCTTCTTCATTTTGTATCCCCCTGTAAAATTCTTTTTCTGGTAAATCAGATATACAAGCTAAACTCTTAAATTGTACCATAACTTATATTATCTGGCAAATATATAATGCCCATGTTTACATGGCTGTTTCATAAATATAAAGTAAACAATAGATAATTTATAGTTATCCACGGTTTAGATTTATTTCAAATGGAAAGTTAAAATATTATGCCCTGGCAGTTCCAAAGTGTCCCATGGACAGCCCGCTTACGCTTGGACTTGCACGCAGCGGTGCATAAAGCCCTTATGCTTCAAAGAAAAAACTTCTTTGAAGCATTTAAGACAGGGCTTAAACACCGGCGGCTGCGTACATCTGTCCATTGGGAGCACATTTGGAACTTGCCAGGTAGTATACGTTTTGGCAGCTTATAGAAATATTTCTTGTGGATTTATCTGCTTTAATGGCATTGTGCTGTACTTGCACATGTAACAGTGCAAAAGTACCTCTTACATGGGATATAAAAGTCTTCCACATGACCCAGGTTTAAGATTTACTGGAAAATACAGGTTACAGATAATAACCAGGGAGCGTTGTATATCCTGGTTCTCTGTCTTCCAGACAAATATAAAATTTTATCAAAAAGTTAAAATACAAGCAGGGAAACTTTTAATTCCCATGAAACGTAAGAACATGCATGCAGTTTTATATATTTTCTGTAAAAGGCACTATAGCGCCACCAGTGCTTAAGCCTGGTATTTACAGGTTTTATGCACTGCTGTGTGCGCTATCGTAGTGGGAACGTGCCTGCTACAGAAAATATATAAAACTGCTGCATGTACACAACCTTAAGTATATACAAAAACCCAACGCAGGATAACTATAAATTATCTCCGTGCGCTATCGTAGTGGGAACGTGCCTGCTACAGAAAATATATAAAACTGCTGCATGTACACAACCTTAAGTATATACAAAAAGCCAACGCAGGATAACTATAAATTATCTCCTGTTTATATATAATTAAAAACTTATAAAATAGACGTACACTTGACATGCCTGTAATTGACAATTTTATATAGATATGATAGTATTTCTTACGCCATGTAGCGGTTATTTTTTATGTGATATCCGCAATCTGCATTTCTGGAGGGATTAATAGCAATGGTACGTTTTGCAGAAGAAAAAGATCTTACAACAGGAAGTGTTTTACAAGCAATTTTATATTTCTCTGTTCCATACCTGGTTTCATACTTTATGCAAACATTATATGGAATGGCAGATTTGTTTATAATTGGACAGTACAACGGGGTGGAAAGTACAACCGCAGTTTCTACCGGAAGCCAGGTTATGCATATGTTTACTGTTATAATTGCAGGGCTTGCAATGGGCTGTGTTGTTGTAACTGGCAGGGCAGCAGGAGCAAAGGAAATAAAGCAGGTTAATAAGGCTGTTGGAAATACAGTTTCCCTTTTTATGTTACTCTCAATAATTCTTACAATAATTTTATTAATTATGGTAAAACCAATTATACGTATTATGTCAGTGCCAGCAGAGGCATATACAGAAACAGTGGTTTACCTTAAAATCTGTTTTGCTGGAATACCCTTTATTACAGCATATAATATTATAAGTTCAATTTTCCGTGGTATGGGTGATTCAAAAAGTCCAATGTATTTTATTGCAGTTGCATGTATTTTTAATATTATACTGGATTATATATTTATAGGGGTACTAGGGTTTGGAGCTTGTGGGGCTGCACTTGGCACAGTGTTTTCACAGACAATCAGTGTAGCAGTTTCATTTATTGCGGTTAAAAAACGGAAAATGATACCTGGAATATGTAAAACAGATTTTATGCCTTGCAAAATGGTACTGGGAAATATATTAAAGATTGGGCTTCCTGTTGCTGCACAAGATGGTTTTATACAGGTTGCATTTATTGTAATAACAGTATTTGCAAACCTCAGGGGGCTAAATGATGCAGCGGCAGTGGGTATTGTAGAAAAAATAATAGGAATACTTTTCCTTGTGCCATCTTCAATGCTGTCCGCAGTATCTGCACTTTCTGCACAGAATATTGGTGCAAGGAAACATGAAAGGGCAAGCCAGACATTAAAATATGCTATTATAATTGCTGTATTCTTTGGCATAATTTTTACTATTTCTATGCAATTTGCAGCAGAAAATGCGGTTATGTTGTTTTCAGGTAACAAAGAAGTAATTACACTGGGCGGACAATATATGCGCAGTTATGTATGGGATTGTATATTTGCAGGTATACATTTCTGTTTTAGCGGGTATTTTTGTGCATATGGATTGTCGTTTGTTTCATTTATACATAATTTTGTTTCAATTATATTTGCACGTATCCCGTTTGCATATATTGCATCAAAGTATTGTACCAGTTCCCTGTTTCTAATGGGGATTGCTGCACCTGCTGGCTCATTATTATCTGTAATAGTGTGTATATTGGCATTTGCCTGGCTAAAAAAACATCCTGGCAGAACTGGTTTTCAGTAAATGGATTTATAGTAAATAGATTTATTATAAATAAAACTTTTAAATGAAAAGTATGAAATTTGTAAGAAATTCCGTATATAAAACAAATATATAAAATAAATAGTTCTGGTATAATAATTGCCGAACTATTTGTTTTATAAAAAAAATACAGAAATGAGGTTTTTATGGTTATCTTACAGGAAATATCTGGATATTTTTTAATTGGTTTTATTTTAACTGCTGGCTTATTTGTTGCTTACATGCCGGTATATTTTATATTGAGGAAAAAAATCCCAAGCGCGCCAGGCTGCTGGTTTTCTTTTTGCTGCTTGTATTGTAATTATACTTTTTGCAACAGTTTTTACAGGAATAACAATAGTGCCTTATAAAGACCGTTCATTAAATATTATTCCTTTTAAGGTGCTTATGGAAACATGGAAAATGGGGGTTATAAAACAGATAGCGCAGACACTTGCAAATATTGTAATGTTTATGCCTCTTGGATTTATTTTTCCTGTTGTTTTTATAAATGCACGTAAATTATATAAAACTGCAATATATATGGCTTCTTTCTCATTTCTAATAGAATTTGTCCAGTATTTTACAGGAAGACAGGCAGATATTGATGATATTATGCTTAATACACTTGGTGGTATAACAGGATATTTTTTATTCCTTACTGCCATGAAATTATTTAAGGATAAAAAATTCTGGAAAAAACTAACTGGATTGTATAACTATAAATAATATATGTATACAGGCAGCAGTAACTAATTGTTACGGAATGGATGTGAATAAATATTAATATAACTGGCAATTACTGGTACAATATGTTAAACTATTATTATATTTGATATATGCAGAAAGGACTTTCTATGCTGTTATGAAAGAAATGATGCCAAAAACCAGGATTAAACGTGCAGATATTATTTTAACAGTTATATTTCTTATAATAGCAGTGTTATTTTTTGCTAGTTATAATTTATTTTTCCATAAAGCTGGAACTATGGTGCAGGTTATGGCAGATGGCAGAGTTATTAAAACCCTTCCTCTTAATAAAGATGTTACTGTAACAGTAAATGGATATAATAATGGAACTAATATTTTACAGATAAAAGATGGCTATGCTTCTGTTATTGGTGCAGACTGTCCAGATAAGCTGTGCCAGAAGCAGAAGAAAATCAGGCATAATGGTGAAACTATTGTATGCCTTCCACATAAAATAATAATATCTGTTATATCGGGTGAAGAACCAGGGATTGATGGTGTGGCAGGGTAAAAGCAGGCCCTTATAAACCAGCCAGGCGTTATAAGGAGCATGCCTTTAATGGCTGGTTTTAATAGGACTGGCTTTAATGGTTTTAAAAATAATAATTGAAAATCAGTCCGCTGTAAAGCGATGTTATATAAGAAAAACCTTCTGATGGCTTACTGAAGTCAGGATATGTCCCCATAAGCTTATCTATATATTCCATAGGGTTAATTTTAATTTCATATGCTTTATTTATCATGGCCTGCACAAAGCTGGAAGTCCTTGAGAAAAGTTCTTTAAGGCTTCCATCATTTACAGCCTGTAAAACAAGTGCCCTGTCAAACAGTATCCTGTTATTGTCATTAAATATGAAACCACAAGATTCAAGTTCTGGTTTAAATGGCCGTATTGTGCTTTGTATATCATTGGCAAGTTTAAGGTTATAACTTGCAACTTTGGAAAACTCCTGTGAGCTGTCAAGCATAAAATTATATGCCTCTGCTATTTTTTCAAGGCTGCCCATAATCCTGTTTCCATCAGGGTAAAAGTTTATTTTAACGGCTTCTTCTGATTCTTGCCTAAGGGATATTTTAAGGCATTTGCCCATGGTAAATTCATTAGAAAGGGTATGCCTTTCAACACCGTCCATATAAAACTTTGAACTGGCAGGATTACGTTCAATTCTGTCAAGGTCAAGATATGATACAATTCCATTGCCATTAATGACTTCTTTGTCAGACATTGTAAAAATGGGCTCTCCTGCTGAAGAACCTGTCATATCCGATTCTATACGCATCCTTATCCTGCCTGGTTCATCAGGGACATTTTCAACACTTGTATTTATGCCAATATTTGCTTTATTGATAAATGAAGACAGCCCTCCAAGGACTTCTTTATTATTAGCCCCGTTCCTTATATTGTACTGAAAGTCATACATATCATCACCAACATTAACCTGGAATTTATAAGTCCCTCCAGCAAGCCCCTTGCTTGTTGCATATAAATTCCTGCCCAGGTTTATCTGGCTTAATGCAAGGCTTTCAACTTTTATTGAAAATTCATCAGGAAGCCGTGTCTGGTCACTGCTTATAATTTCTGCCCCTATTTTTTCAATATCAGATGGATATGCTTTTTTATTATTAAAAGCACTGTCAGGTGAGTCATCACAAAGTTCTTCAAACCCGTTCTGGAACATTATGGCTGATTCTTTTATGCCAAGCAGGTATGTCTGTTTGGCATCATTCATTCTTACAAAATATGTTGGTGATTCTTTTGTAAGTTTTGTTATTTCATTGACAATATTACGTAATTCCGATGCTTTGTGTGTATCATATTTAGTAAGCGGTTGTGGCTTGTATGTAGGTACAAGATAGTTATATATATTATCCTCTGCGCCCATATAAACACCTCTCTTCCCCGGTATTACAATCCATTGTACAGCCCGGTATATAAAATTCTGTTATTTAATTCTGCCTGTATAAATATATAAAGCTAAATAATATTTGCAATACATATTGCCAGTAACCTTATTTTTGCCTGCAAGCCTTGGCAAAACTTAAAAATTATGCTTTTAAATATCTTGCTTAATAAGGTTAAAAAATGAGTTCCTTCTCTTAAAAATAACCATCTTATTTTAAACCTGCTACTAATTAATACTATTAGTATAACAATATTTATGCATTTTGTCGATTATTTTTTAAGAATTTTACCTGCCTGTCTTATAAGTCCTGCCTGTTTTTACCAGTGTTTTATATAGACAGGAACTAAATCTTTACATAGTTTATTATTTTATATAAATTAGATTTATATTGCTTAAATTCCTTCTTTCTGATATAGTGGATTAAGGAGATTGTAGTAATGGTTTTATCCATGAAATAAGGAGGAGAAGATATGGCAGATTACAAGAAATTAGCTTTAGGCGCTTTTGCTGGTATGCTGGCAGGCGGTGCTATTGCATTTGCAGCAGAGTTTGCAGGTGGAAAACCCCCGGTGAAACCAGCAGGAACAGTACAAGAGAATGGAAAGAAAGAAACGGCACCAGAGATTGAAGAGGAATATGCCAATGCAGACTTTACTGTGAACCTTGATGGTATAAAGACTAATACTATTAAAGCAGGTGTAAGTGTACATGACCCGTCTGTTATTAAGATAGGAGATGAATATTACATCTATGGTTCACATATGACAGCCGCCAAGTCAAAGGATTTAAAGACATGGACAAGCATTGCAGACGGCTATAGTGCAACTAACCCGGTTTATGGGGACTTTATGATGAAGGAACATGTTTTTGATTATACAGGAAATATGTTTTCAGCTATCCCTACAGAAGATGGCAGTACACGTGTATGGGCGCCTGATATTTTTTATAATGAAAAACAGGGTCTTTATTATATGTATTTATGTACTTCATCAACATTTAATGCATCAAATTTGTGTTATGCAACTTCAAAGTCACCAGAAGGCCCGTTTGACTGGCAGGGAAAACTTATATGTTCAGGTTTTAACAGCAAGACAATAAAAGATACAGATGTACTTGATTATGTTTCAGAAGATTACGCAAAAGAAAATTATATAGCAGAAAATGACAGCTATAATTATATGAAATGGCCAAATGCCATTGATCCTACAATATTCCATGATGCAGATGGAAAGTTCTGGATGGTATATGGTTCATTTTCAGGCGGTATTTTTTTACTTGAACTTGATGAGGAAACAGGAAAAGTAATACACCCTGAAGCTGATCCAGATAATAATGTTGATGCATATTTTGGAAAGCGTATTTTAGGCGGCGGGCATTCGTCAATAGAAGCACCATATATTTTATATGATGAAAATGCAGGTTATTATTATCTGTTTGTGTCATATGGAGGGCTTGCAAGGACAGGCGGTTACCAGATAAGGGTATTCCGTTCAGATAAGCCTGATGGTGAATATGTAGATATGAATGGAAGGAAACCTGAACTTGGCAATGGAAACCATTCATATTTCGGGCTTAAGCTGTCTGGTAATTATATGCTTCCAAGCCTTGGAATGGCATATATGGCAACAGGGCATAATTCAGCATTTATAGATGATGATGGTAAAAAATACATAGTAAACCATACACGTTTTGATAATGGAACTGAATTTCATGAGCCACGTGTACACCAGTATATACTTAATGAAGATGGCTGGCCATGTATGCTTCCTTATGCAACAGATGGTGAAACTGTTTCAGAAACAGGTTATGAAAAATCTGAAGTTGCTGGTGAATATTATGTTATCAACCAGGGCATTACGATTGATGGCATTGCAGCACAGCCATTTAAAATGATACTTACTGAAAAGGGCAATGTATATGGTGACAGGATTACAGGTACATGGGAGTTTAAGGAAGGCAGTTATTATGTAAATATTTCATATGGTAAAACTGATTATAAAGGTGTATTATGTAAGATGAAAGACGAAGCAGGAACAGATGTAATGGCATTTTCAGCAGTTGGAAGCAATGAAAGCATATGGGGTGTAAAATATTAACGTTCAGATGAGGTGTGGATATTGGACAGTATAAAGAAAAATGATATAAAAGTAATAAAAGAACATGCATTAGACATGGTTAAAAGTGTACTGGTGTGGGCAGTAATTACAGGCCTGGCATTTTTGTACTGGATGGCAGTTTTTTTGATATTTTCACTTATACTTTTAAATGTCTGGCATGTAAAGTTTGATTCAATACTAAAGTATGCAATAGTACTGACTATTATAACTTCAATAGTGTATATAGTTAAAAAAATACACAAAATTAGAAAATAGGATAGAGAATATCCACAAAATTTTCCAAGGCAGAAACCTGGTATTAATGCCAGGTTTTTGCCTTTTTTCTGCCATTTTACTGCCATTTACAGGGATTTGTTTTAGGTTAATGGTGTGTATTTTGGGAATTTGTTAATATCATTCTTAATAAAGTCCCTGATGCTGATTTGTGCATAGTGCTATAAGGTTAAATTGCAGCCTTTGTATAAAATGTATACATTTTGCCAGAAAAAATATAGAAAAGGGGACAAATATAATAGAATATCACAATAAAATATAAAGCCTGGTATTGACTTTTGGTGATTATAATAGTAATATTAAATAAGCTAAAATAATTTATAAAAACATAAAAGGGAGAAAAAATTTAAGTCTTAAAGGAGGATGTTATGCGGCACAAGAAAATTAAGAGTAATGTTAAGAAGACAGTACTGCTTGGCATGCTTGCGGCCCTTACAGCAGCCAGTATGGGCTATAAGGCGAGTGCAGCACCAGACACAAAAGACACTGGTGGCAGCACAGATACCGCAAAAAGTGCTAAAACAGGAACAACCGCCAGTGTTTCTGGGGAATATTCAAGTGAACGTATAAGCACAGTGTATTCTGTAATGAGCAGTAAGTATACATTACAGGATTATACTGGCAGTGAACTCACATTCCCGGCTGGGGACAGTACACCGGAGAGCTTCCAGTCCATGTTATCTGAAGATACACAGGGTTATGGCGGGGGCAGCAAAGTATTAAAGGTTTCAGCAGGTGATAAGGTACAGATTGAGGTTGATGCACCACAGGATGGCCTTTACTATGCAAAACTGGATTACCTTTCATATGACGATTCTATACTGCCTGTCAAAGCAAGCATGTCTGTTGACGGGGAGTTTCCTTTCTATGAAAGCAGGAACCTTGAATTTGATACCACATGGAAACTTAGTGACGAGCCATCATATGACCGTTATGATAATGAAACTGTAACAGTTCCTAAAAAAGTTATCCAGTGGGAAGAAAAATATATCAAAGATTCAAGTTACCGCCATTCAGAACCCCTTAAGCTTGAGCTTAAGAAGGGCAAACATATTTTAGAATTCCAGATTAAAGAAGGCAATGCGCTTATTGGGGGCGTTACACTTGAAGCACCACAAAAAGATGCAGCCTATAGTGGTTCAGAAAAGGCAGAGGGCAGTGCAATTATTGAAATCGAAGGTGAGAAATATGGTTTTACCAATGACTCAGCAATCCATGCAGTAGCAGAATACGACACAAGCCTTAGCCCTTACGAAGTAAAGGATACCGTATTAAACACACTTGATTCGGACTCATTTAACTCAGCAGGACAGAAAGTTACATATACATTTGAAGCACCCGAACCAGGCAACTATTATATTGCACTTAATTACCGCCAGTCAGAGAAAACGGACTTCCCTGTATTTGTGGATGTTGAAGTAGATGGCAAAATCCCAAATGAAGCGTTCCGCTCATATGGCATGGCATATACAACAAAGTATAAAACTTCCACACTTGAAGACAGCGAAGGCAACAAGTTAAGTGTAAACCTTGAAAAAGGAAGCCATACCGTTTCATTTACAATAAGCATGGCTCCTATATGTTACGTAATGGAAGAGATTGATGTCATAATGTCAGAGGTTAATGACCTTGCACTTGAAATCACAAAGGTTGCAGGTAATAACGCTGATAAGTACCGTGACCTTAAGCTTACAAGATATATACCAGACATTGAGGATACACTCCGTGGTTATTATGACAGACTTGTTGAATTAGAGAAGAGTGCAGTACAGTGGAGTGACAGTGACAAAGGTGTTGCGGTTATGTCATCACTGCTTATTGCAGCAGAACAGCTTAAAAGCCTTGCAGACAGCCCTGATGAGATACCATACCGTATTGCAGAGCTTACAACAAGCCAGAGTTCTGTAACACACTTCCTTGCAACAGCGGTTGATAACCTGATTACAAATGACCTTGCTATTGACCGTTTATGGATATACCAGGAAGGTGCATCACTTCCTAAGAAACCAGGCATTTTTAAATCAGCATGGATGAATGTACAGAGATTTGTAGCTTCATTTACAGAACAGGCATATTCAACCAAGAATACTAATGAAGACCATATCCAGGTATGGGTAAACCGTTCAAACCAGTATGTGCAGATTATGCAGAAGATGATTGATGAATATTTTACACCTGAAACTGGAATTGAGGTTGACATAAGCATTATGCCTGACCAGTATAAACTTGTCCTTTCAAATTCATCAGGAAGCACGCCAGACGTTGCAACAGGAATTAACTATACTGTTCCTTATGAGCTTGCTATAAGGGGTGCACTTGTTAATATGATGGATTTTGATGATTTTAAAGAGGCAGCAGCGGATTATGAGCCAGGTTTCTTTATGACAGGTACTATTGACAATGGCATTTATTCCATGCCTGAAACAATGAACTTCTGGGTAATGTTCTACCGTTCAGACATTATGGAGAAGCTTGGAATTGAAGTTCCACAGACGATGGAAGAAGTAATTGATATTCTTCCTGACCTTCAGATGAGGGGGCTTAACTTCTATTATCCTACAGCTGGCATGATAC
The DNA here is from genome assembly GCA_910586555.1 of uncultured Lachnospiraceae bacterium. Lineage (GTDB taxonomy): Bacteria > Bacillota > Clostridia > Lachnospirales > Lachnospiraceae > Butyribacter. The sequence goes on along the minus strand of CAJUJY010000003.1, from coordinate 15,309 downwards.
TTATGAGGAACTTCCATGGAACAACACCTCTTATAGTACAACAGGGCGGTTCACTGTATTACCCTACAGCATCAGAGGGTACAGCACTTGGTGAAGAAGCTACAGTTAATGGTTTTACAACACTTACTGACCTCTTTACAATATATAACCTGCCCGTAAATATTGATAACTTCTACCAGCATTTCAGGAATGGTGATATGCCTCTTGGAATTGCAGATTATGCAACATATAACATGCTTACTAATGCGGCTCCTGAACTTGCAAGCTCATGGGATATTGCACTTTCACCAGGCACAACAAAAGAAGATGGCACGATTGACCGTTCTGTATGTGGCTGTGCAGAGGCAAGTGTTATATTTAAGAGTGATGATGAAAGACAGAAGAAAGCATGGGAATTTGTTAAATGGTGGTCATCAGCAGAAACACAGGCAATGTTCGGGCAGACAATACAGATATCATATGGTAGTGAATACATCTGGCCTACAGCTAACATGAAGGCATTCCAGCAACTCCCTCTGGAAACAAATGCAAAGAATGTTATAGCTGAAACAGCTAAAAATGTTGTAGACGTACCAAGGGTTCCAGGAACATACCTGCTTGAACGTGAAATGAGCAATACATTTAATGATATAGCAGTTAATGCCAATGACGCAAGGACACGTATTGATAAAGCTGTTAAATCAATAAACCATGAGTTCGACAGAAAGCTGGAGGAATTTGGTTACAACGACAGTAATGGTTCTGTAATAAAGGACTATAAAATTCCTACGCTGGATACGGTAAAAAGGTTATTAGGAAGGTGACGGGCAAAAACTTGCCGTCCAGCTAAAACGGAGGGATGAGAAAAACATGGCAAATAATGAAAAAAAAGCAAAAAGCAATATCAGGAAGCGTGAAAATTCCAACTGGAGCGGTTATCTTTTTATGGCGCCATATGCAATAGTATTTTTAATATTTATCCTGGTGCCTGTAATCCTGGCAGTTATATTGTCATTTACAAACTTTAATGCAATCCAGTTCCCATCATTTGTAGGCTTTCTGAATTATATAACACTTATAACAAGTGACGAAGTTTTTATGCAGTTTGTACTGCCTAATACTGTAGTATATGCGGTTGTTGTAGGTATTGGCGGATACATACTTTCTTTCGTGCTTGCCTGGGCACTTTGTAACCTTACAAAAGGGCCAAGGACAGTATTCGCACTGATTTTGTATTCACCAAGTATGACAGTTGGTGTTGCTATGACAGTATTGTGGAAGGTTATCTTTTCAGGTGACCAGACAGGTCTTTTAAATAGCTGGCTTATAAGCCTGGGGCTAATCAATGAACCTATAATCTGGCTTGTTGATGCAAGGTATCTGTTGCCAATCGTAATTATTATCGGGCTGTGGTCTTCAATGGGTATTGGTTTCTTATCTATGATAGCAGGTATCCTTAACTCAGATGAAGAGCTTTATGAGGCAGCAGCGATTGACGGTATTAAGAACCGTTTCCAGGAAATGATTTACATAACAGTGCCACAGATGAAACCACAGATGCTCTTTGCTGCGGTTATGGCAGTTGTTGGTGCATTCCAGAATGGCCTTATTTCTACACAGCTTACAGGTAACCCTTCACCGGGCTACGCTGCACAGCTTATTGTAAACCATATTGAAGACTACGGTTTCTTAAGGTATGAAATGGGATATGCAGCGGCTGTTTCAGTTGTGTTACTGTTGATTGTACAGATATTCTCCAAGGGAGCTAATGCCCTGCTGGCAGAAAAAGACTAATAAAGGAGGGAAGCAGCGATGGCTTATAAAGGAAAAAGAATTAACCCCCAGAAGTTTGAAAGGGGGCATATAAAGATTATTTTAATATTACTTCCACTTGTAATCTTTATGGCAATGCCTATTATATTTATTGCAAACCACGCATTCAAGCCTATGGACGAATTGTTTGCGTTCCCACCAACATTCTTTGTAAGGTCACCTTCAATGGAAAACTTTACAAAGCTTATAAAGTTCAGCCGTACATCAGGCGTGCCTCTTAGCCGTTATGTATTTAACAGTATAATTGTTACGGCGCTTACTGTGGGATTTTCACTTATATTTACAACATTTGCAGCATTTGCACTTGCAAAACTTAAATTTAAAGGACGTAACCTGATGATGTCCATTAACCAGGGCGCTTTGATGTTCGTAGCAACTGCCGTACTTATTCCGAGATACCTCGTTATATGTAATTTTGGGCTGATTGATACTTTCTGGGCACATATATTCCCACTGGTTGCATATCCGGTTGCATTGTTCCTTGTAAAACAGTTCGTTGAACAGGTTCCAGACGCCTTGATAGAGGCGGCGTATATAGATGGCGCTACTGAGTTTACGGTATACCGAAAGATTATTATACCAATGACTAAGCCGGCCATTGCAACAGCATCAATTTTGATATTCCAGCAGGTATGGACCAATGTAGAAACGTCAAACTACTATATTAATGATGACAGCATGAAGACACTGACATTTTATATGAACTCGTTGGTAAATGCTAACAACACTGTATCTGGACAGGGTATGGCAGCGGCGGCATCGCTGATAATGTTTGTACCAAACCTTGTGTTGTTCGTTATTTTACAGAATAATGTCATGAACACCATGGCACATTCAGGTATCAAGTAAACACTTGCAAAGAGGAGAAGGAAGCAGACATGAAAATAAGTAAAAAGTTTTTAAGGCTTATGACTATGCTTTTGGCTGTGGTGTTTTTAACTTCCGGAATTGCTGCTGTACCAGCTTTGGCCGAAACGCCATACCGTACATATACAATGGACGGATATGGCAGGGTTATGGAAACACAGACAGCTTATCTGCCAAATGAAACCATTATTAAATTTGGTGAAGAATTTTTAAACAGCCCGAATGACCTGTTTATAACAGATGAAGGGGAAATATATGTGGCAGATACTGGAAACAGCAGAATCGTAGTTGGTAATGAAGCCGGGGAATTAGTTAAGATAATTGGTGAAGGTATTCTTAATACTCCAAGAGGTGTGTTTGTAACAGATGACAAACATGTATATGTAGCAGATTCCGAAGGGATGGCAGTATACGAATTTGATGAGAATGGCAATAAAGTAAACGAATATGGAAAACCAGACAGCCCGCTTTATGGTGATAATATTGAGTATAAGCCTAGCAAGCTTGTTGTAAATGATGCAGGGATTATGTATATAATCTGTGCTTCTAATACAAATGGTATTGTGGAAATATCGCCTGATGAGGGAGGAACATTCCTTGGTTACTTTGGAGCTAACGCAGCCTCAAAAGACCCTATGCTTGTACTGCGCCGTGCAATAGCTACTGAGGCACAGCGTGCTAAAATGGTAAGCAATATACCATCTACACCTGATAACCTTGCGATTGATGAAAAAGGGCTTATTTATACGGTTACACGTGGAGAAAAATATGACTCATTAAGAAGGCTTAATATTGCAGGTAAGAACCTTATAACAAACTGTGACGCATATGATGAATCCCCTGGGGCAGTTGCAACAGGAAACCATGACAATGTATATGTTGCTTCAACAAAGGGATATGTATATGAATATAATAACCAGGGTGAACTGTTATTTGTATTTGGTGCTAAAGATGATGGTTCACAGCGTGTAGGGCTTTCAACACAGGTAACAAGCATTAAGGTTGATACACATGATAATATTTACCTGCTTGATTCTGAGAAAAACCAGATACAGGTATACAGGCCTTCAGAGTTTACAAGCCTTTTACATAATGCATTATATCTTTATTCAAAAGGACGCTATACAGAAAGTAAAGAGCCTTTAGAGCAGGTACTTAAGATGAACAGTATGTTCGATTATGCTAATAAAGCTATGGGGCGTGCATTATTCCAGGAAGAAAATTATGACCTTGCAACAGATTATGCAAGGCTTGCAAAAGATTATTCCGGATATTCAGATGCTTTCTGGGAGATAAGGAATAACTGGCTTAAGAGGAATATTGTTACACTTATAATATCAATCATTGTATTATATATCCTTATAAAAGTATTAAAGTATATGGATAGAAAGAAAGGCATATTTAACAAGCCAAGGGAAATATGGAAGAGTTTCTATAATAATAAAATTTTCTCTAATGTTATGTATGCTAAATATTTTATGAGGCACCCATCAGATGGTTCATATGGAATAGCAAGGGAAGGAAGGGCTTCTTTCCTGGCACCATCAATAATCCTTGTAATATTTATTGCAGAGTATGTTATTAATAAATATTTATGCGGCTTCTTGCAGAAGACTATAAGAGAAGGAAGGTATGAACTTGTATCTGATATAGGAACAATAATTGTAGTTATTACAGGTGTTACATTATGTAACTACCTTGTATGTACAATTAATGAAGGTGAAGGAACTGTTAAGAAAATCTATACATATTTCTGCTACAGCCTTATGCCTTATGTAATACTTACTCCTGTATCATTTGTGCTCTCACATATGGTTACTAACAATGAGGCATTCCTTATTACACTTGTAGAAGTTGTAATGTATGGCTGGATTATAGTACTTATGATACTTGCCATACAAGGTGTAAATAACTATACAGCACAAGAAACATTTAAAATTATATGCCTTTCAATATTTACAATATTAATTGTAGCATTGCTGATATTTATTATATATGTACTCTGGGCTCAGGTATTTGAGTTTATCAGTGCAATCATTGGAGAGGTGGTGTATCGTCTTGGCAATTAGGAAATTAAGGAAAACAATAGCATTAGTTACCGCCATGACCCTTGCAGCGTCTGCTGTCCCAAGTATTTCACATTCTACTGAAACTGGTACAGAAACTGGCACTGAGGCTGGTACAGAAACAGGTACAGAGAATAATGAAGAAGGCACAGGGGAATCTGGTGAAACCAGTGAAGGCAGTGAATCTGGTGAAGAAGGCGGCGGATCAGGCCAGGAAGGTGAAGGCAACACTGTCCAGGAAGATGGTGAAGTAGTACAGAAAGGCGCTCTTGGCAAGATAGATAAAAAAGACTGGATTACTATTGATGACTATGAGTTTATAACAGAGAATGATACATATAAAATGTATTTTTATAAACCAAGGCTGTCAATAATGCTTGAAAATAAAGAAACAGGTAAATTTATTGAATCTACATTAAGTGATGAAAAAGATGATGGTAATAGTAATGCTACATGGAATTATTATATGAAATCTGGCATTGTTATTACAGCTATAATCGGAACAAACAGTACATACCAGGTTGACCTCTTTAATACACCTAACACAATAGATGTTAAAAAGCTTGATAATGGACTGTCTGCAAAGATTTATTATTCTGAATACCAGTTCGGGCTTACAGTTGATATAACACTTGAAGGTGATAATCTTGTTGTAAGCATACCAGATGACTTTATTGTTGAGGAAAAAGAGGGTACATATATAGGGACAGTAAGCTTGTTCCCATTTATGGGGTATTCTTTCCTTGATGACAGGAAAGGTTATATGTTTATACCTGATGGCAATGGTGCATTAATTAATCTTGACAATAAAGAAGGCCGTTATGTAACAGGTTATTCACAGATGGTTTATGGTGCTGATGCTGGTTTTAGGGATACTACAACAAAAGAATACCTGTGGGATTATTATGATATGTCAAGGTCTGCTAATAAAGTCCTTGCACCAGTGTTTGGAATGGCACACACAGATGAACAGACTGGCTATCTTGCAGTAGTTGAAGACGGATACCAGCGTGCAAGTATAGAAGCACACCCAAATGGTGTTATGGTAAACTACAACCGCTGTTTTGCAAAGTTTTTACTGCGTGATGTATATAACCAGCCTCTTAATAATTCGGAGTCAGGAAGGAATATAGAAAGGACAGAAGATGACAGGACACATCTTAATATGAAAGTCCGTTATATGCTTCTCTCAGGTGATGATGCTAATTATTCTGCAATGGCTGTAAAATACCGTAATTACCTGCTTGACAATGGTTTAATTTCTAAAAAGGATTCTACATATAATACAAGAGTGGATTTCCTTGGTACTGACAGGGAAGAATTTCTCTTTGGCACACGTGCAGTAACAGTTACTACTGTAGAAAATATTGAAAAAATGTATGGTGAGCTTAAGGGTAAAGGTGTACAAAGCCTGTTGTCAGTATATAAAGGCTGGCAGAAAGGCGGGCTTTATAATGTTCCTATAACAAAGTACAAAGCTGACAGCCATATTGGGGGGACATCAAAGCTTACGGATTTAATTAAGGAAGCAGATGGTTATAATTACCATGTATACCTTTATAATGATGCGTTGCGCCTTAATCCTGATACAAGCAGGATGACATTTGATATGATTAAGCAGATTAATAAAAGGACATTTAAGGAAGAAGAATGGGCAGAAGTTTATAAAACATTCTACTACCTTACACCTAATAAAACCACATCAGATTTAGATAAGTTTGTATCTTCATATACAAGGGACGGAGTGTCAAACCTTGCAGTAGGTGGTATAAGCAATACTTTGTATTCATACAGCTATAAGAGCAGGTATTATTCAAAGCTTGATACACAGGATAAGTATGCAAAACTGCTTAAATCAGTGTCTGATAAGACAAATCTTGTGCTTGAGGAGCCAGTATCATATCTCTGGAAAAATACAAATGCATTCCTTGATATGCCGCTTGGTTCATCAGATTATATGTATGTAGATGAAGAAGTGCCATTTATGTCAATGGTACTTAAAGGAATTATTCCAATGTATTCTGATTATGTAAATTTTGAAGCAAATAAACAGGAATTTTTATTACAGATGGTAGAAGCAGGTGTTTATCCTTCATTCTATCTGACATATGAAAATTCTTCTAAACTGCTTTATACAAATTCATCAAACCTGTTTAGTACAGAATATGATACATATAAAGATACAATAGCACAGTATGATAAAGAACTTAGAAAAGTAAATGAAGTAACTGCTAATGCACTTATTATAGACAATGAAAAGCTTGACAATGGTGTTACAGTTGTAACTTATGATAATGGTGCAAAGGTATATGTTAATTATTCAGACAATGCACAGACTGTTGACAATGTAACAGTAAATGCTATGTCTTATAAGGCAGGTGGACCAAATGAGTAAAAAGAATCCAGGTAAGACAGATAAAACAGATAAGAAAAACAAGAGAAAGCTTAAAGAGGGCAGCCTTGCCAAAAGGGACGCCATAGCAGGACTTTTATTTATAACACCATGGATTGCTGGCGCACTTATTTTCCTTGCATATCCACTTATAACATCTTTCAGGTATTCATTGTACAAGATACGTATGCTGCCTACTGGAATGAGGTTCAGGTATGTAGGATATGGCAACTTTACTGAAATACTGTTTTCGCAGACGGAATTTACAACTGAAATGATTAGTTACCTCGTTTCGACAATTATTTCAGTACCAATAATAGTAGTATTTGCGCTGATTATAGCAATTATGCTTAACCAGAATGTAAAAGGAAAAGGGTTCTTCAGGCTTATATTCTTCCTTCCGGTTATTATAGTCAGCGGCCCTATACTTGGAATGTTAAACCAGGAGGGTGCAGGAAGCCTTACATCTATTGATACACAGGCAATTACTACGATACTGGAGGAAACCCTTCCTGGTGCACTGGCTGATCCAATCTCAGATCTTTTTGAAAATATGGTAACAATACTCTGGTATTCAGGTGTACAGATACTGATATTTATTTCAGCCTTGCAAAAGATTGACAGATCAATGTATGAAGCTGCTAAAATTGATGGTGGTTCAGGATGGGAGTGTTTCTGGAAAATTACACTTCCAAATATCAAGCCTATGATTTTACTTAATATTGTATATACAATAGTATTTATATCTAATAATGAACAGAACTCAATTATAGGGCTTATACAAAACTCAATGTTTTCAGGTACACAGGAAAAAGGTTATGGATATGCTTCAGCAATGGCATGGATGTATTCCGTTGTAGTGCTGCTTCTGGTAGGTTTGTTTGCCGGGCTGTTTATGTCTAAGAAAGACGTATATGAGAAACAGGTTAAGAAAGCAAAGAAAGCCCATAAGAAAGAACAGCGCCAGTTGAAACAAATAGAAAGGAGGAGCGCAAGAAATGCTAAAAAGAACGCAAAAGCAGGCAGGGGATAAAGATAATATAGAACAAATAGTAACTCCTTCAGGGGAAGTCCTTATTAAAGATAAAAAGCAGATAACAAAGGATAAAATCCGTAAGTTTATGCTTGGCTCTAAGGACAGGGAAGGTTTCTTAAAGGTATTTGTAATTTATGCCCTGTTAATATGTATAGGATTTATATATATTTACCCTATACTCCATATGTTAAGCAGCAGTTTTATGACACTTGATGATTTGCTTGATTCCTCTATTAACTGGATACCAAGTTCTTTAAATCTTGATAACTACAAACAGGCAGCCAAGAGCATGGATTTCTGGAAATCATTTGGCCAGAGTGTAATTATTGCAGGGCTTCCTACAATATGTAACCTTATATCCTGTTCTGTTATTGGATACGGGCTTGCACGTTTTGAATTTCCAGGTAAAAAGGTTGTACTTGGCATAATATTATTTACATTTATCCTTCCTAGCCAGGTAACAATGATACCTACATATGTACTTTACTCAAATATGGGTATACTCCGTACAATATGGGCATTTGTGCTTCCTGCAATACTTGGAATGGGAATAAATGCACCAATATTTATACTTATATTCTGGCAGTTCTTCAGACAGGTTCCAAAGGTACTTATTGAAGCTGCACAGATAGATGGTGCTGGTTACTGGAAGTCATTTTACAGGATTTCACTTCCTTCCGCAGCTCCTGCAATTATAACAGTATCACTTTTCTCATTTGTATGGTACTGGAATGAATCTTACCTTACATCTATGTATGTATCAGGTATAGGCAGGGAAACAGGAATGACTTCACTTATTATACAGCTTAAGAACTTTGCAACAAATTATGATAAATATTCACAGACGGCTGCCAGTGGTGCTGCAAGCATTAATGAGTCAATTAATATGTCTGGAACAATGCTTAGTATACTGCCGCTGATGATTATGTACTTTATACTCCAGAGATATTTTGTTGAGAGTATTGACCGTACAGGAATTACAGGTGAATAAAATATAAAAACATATTTTATGGCAATAGTACCAGGTATATTGGTAACTTAAAAATGGTTTTATGGACAGATGTAAAATATGCTGTCCATAAAAGCCATATTTATAATATAACAAAATATGCTGTCTTACAGGCAAAATTGCATATGGTAAAAATAGTTTGAAAAAATGTAAAATAATTTACAAAAAAGTGTAGAAATTGTAAAAAGAATATGTTATAATCTACTACATCAAGGAGAGTTTTGGAGAAAAAATATCTAGAAGGAGGAAGAAGTATGAGGAAAAAATTATTAGCATTGGCGCTTTCTATGTCAATGGTATTCGGGCTGGCAGGCTGCGGAGGCAATGGAGGCGGAGGGGAAATAAAAGGTGATGACCCAGGTAAGAGTGACGCAACATCAGTATCTAATGAAACAGAGGAAAAGGATATTAATGGAATTAAGTATAAGGTTGCAACAGACCTGACTAAAGATGATATTGAACTTACATATTTCCATTTTGACCAGAAAGAAACTGTTGAATATCTTGCAGACAGGTTTATGGAGCTTTATCCAAATATTAAAGTAAATCCTGTTTTTAATGATGTTGCAACATATAATGAAACTCTTAACACACTTGTTTCTGATAAGAAAGCCCCTGACTGTATTATGTATACTGATGCAGACTTTGCATTAAGCAATTATTTATTAAGGGATGTTTCAGATTTCTGGGATTCTGATCCCGAAACAAAAGAACTTGCAGCAACAATTAATGACTGCGGGATTGGGTGTTTCTCTACAAGTGCCAGATATGGCGTGCCTGTTAAGTTTTTCCCAACAGGAATGTATGTTGATTTAAATGTGCTTAAGAAACTGAATGTACCTGCTCCTGACAGGAACTGGATATGGTCTGATATGATAAAGCTTATAAAGGATTGTACAGTTAAGGATTCACCAGATAATATGGCATATTATGGCTGTGGTTTTTTGAACAGGCTTGATTCATATTATGGTATTGCTGCTGCACAGACGATCCAGGGTGAATTTGGTTATGATGGTACAGATTTTGACCTTAGCATATGGGCTGTAGGTGAGCAGGAATTTGCTGACTTAAGACAGGGTGGCTATATTGCTCCAGAACCAAAGACTATTGAAATGGAGAACTGGACAGGTAACTTTGAAGAATGGTGTGGTAATACAGGCCATGTTGCATTATTTACAGAAGCATTCTGGACATTCCAGAATACATGGAATAAAGAAGAATATAAAGAGAAGAACCTTGATATTGTACCTTATGTTGTTCCAGCAGTAAGTGAGGAAGATGCTAAGGAAGACCTTCACCATACAATAGCAACTATAGACTTTGGTGGAATTACAACATCATGTGAATATCCACGTGAAGCATATGAACTTCTTAAGTTTATGGCATTTGGACAGGATGGCTGGAAGACAAGGATTGAAATGTATAGTAATGCAGAAAATACAGATGCTAATGGCAGTCCGCTTAAACATGCTACTATGCCTGCACCTATTACAACAAACCAGGAAATCTGGGATGGCTATATTGATATGTTCTGTGACGGAATGGATGATGAGCATAAAGACCACTGGAGAGAGTATTTTGCAAGCTGTATGGAACCTATTCCTTTTGGCTGGACCAGTATTGCAGGATATTGGAACTACTGTGATGAATACTTTAACAAGATTGAAGATGGTGGTATACATCCAGCAGTAGACTCTGGTAAGAAGAAAGCGGCTGACTTTGCAGATGAAGCTACAACAAAAGCTAACTGGTACCATGCAACTGCTATGCTTAACTACTTCGGGCCTGATGGATATGGTATACTTTCAGATGAAGAAGTTGCTAAATATGAAAAGATGGTAGAAGATAACCAGTAAACTGTCTGTACAAAGTTATAAGATAAGTCAAGCGGATATTCGCAATCCGCATTGCCTGCAAGCAGGCATTGGCTACTTGCTCATAACCTCATTGCCGCTTTGCGGCAGTCTGGCAGGAGCTTGAACCCCTGCCAGACTAAGTAAGTCCTAAACCCACCGCTTAAGAAGCGGGGGACTTACTTAATGAGGTTAAATTTAAAATAATATAAAGGCAAGGCATTGTGTCTTGCCTTTTTTTAACAAGTACAGATGTTTTATATTGTACTTGTGCCAATAAAATATTTAAACGGAAAGGACTGGAGTATATGTCAGAAAGTAAAGAATTAAAATTTAATGAACCTTGGATTTTACAGAGGGCAGACCCATTTGTATGTTTTAGGGACGGATGGTATTATTTTACAGCTTCTATACCAAGTTATGACTGTATTGCACTGCGCCGTTCTAAAACGTTAGCAGGCCTTGCAGATGCAGAAGAAAAAGTTATATGGAGAAAGCATGAAAGCGGTATTATGAGTGAACATATATGGGCACCAGAAATGCATTTCCTGTTTGGCAAATGGTATGTATATTTTGCTGGCGGGGAAAAGGAAGATATCTGGAATATACGTCCATATGTGTTAGAGTGCCAGGGACCTGACCCATATAATGATGAATGGGCTGAGAAGGGTAAAATGCAGCGTGCAGAAGGTGATATATTTTCATTTGAAGCTTTTTCACTTGATGCAACAGTTTTTGAAAGCAAGGGCAGGTATTATTATGTATGGGCTGAAAAGGTAAGCGTAGGGCCACAGATTTCTAACCTGTATATTGCAGAAATGGAATCAGGATATAAACTTAAGACTGTGCAGGTTCTTCTTACAACACCTGATTATGACTGGGAACGCATAGGTTTCTGGGTAAATGAAGGGCCGGCTGTAATTAAACGCGGAGGGAAGGTTTACCTTACATATTCTGCAAGCGATACAGGTGTAAATTACTGTATGGGTATGCTTACAGCAGATGAAAACAGTGATTTGCTTGATCCTCTTTCATGGAAGAAAGAAAGATATCCCGTCCTTAAAACAAGTAATGAGCTGGAAATATACGGGCCAGGGCATAATTCATTTACTATAGATGAAGATGGTAATGATATTCTTGTATACCATGCACGTAAAGAAAAAGAGATAACAGGTGACCCTCTTTATAATCCTAACCGTCATGCAATGCTTATGAAGATTAAATGGGATAAAGAGGACAGGCCTGTATTTTCATATGATAATTAGTTTTTAATAATGCCTGTTATCTTGTATAATATGACATAAATAGTTAATGTAACCTGGGGAGGATTGTAATAAATGGCAGATTTATTTATTAATGAAAATAATGAACTTGGAAAAATTGAGCCAGAAGTGTATGGACATTTTTCTGAACATCTTGGCAGATGTATCTATGAAGGTATTTATGTAGGTGAAAACTCTGATATACCTAATGAAAACGGCATGAGGACAGATGTTGTTGAAGCGCTTAAAGAACTGGAAGTTCCTGTACTGCGATGGCCTGGCGGGTGTTTTGCAGATGAATACCACTGGAAAGATGGCATTGGTGACAAGGCAGGCAGGAAAAAGATGATTAATACACACTGGGGTGGTGTTGTAGAGGATAACAGCTTTGGCACACATGAATATATGGAACTTTGCCGGCAGCTTGGCTGCAAAACATATATTAATGGAAACCTTGGAAGCGGGACTGTACAGGAAATGTCTGAATGGGTGGAATATATGACATTTAATGGTGTTTCACCAATGGCAGATTTAAGGGCAGCTAATGGGCGTAAAGATCCATGGACAGTTGATTTCTTTGGCGTTGGCAATGAAAACTGGGGCTGTGGCGGAAATATGACACCAGAGCATTATGCTAATGAATACCGCCGTTACCAGACTTATGTAAGAAATTACGATAAGAATAAATCTATTAAGAAAGTATGCTGTGGGGCTAATGTTGATGATTATTACTGGACTGAAAGGGTATTAAAAACAGCATTTGACCATGGCAAAAAGTTCCATGGTTTTATGGATTATTTGTCACTTCATTATTATGTACACCCTGAAGGCTGGAAGAGAAAGGGAAGTGCGACAGCTTTTAGTGATAAGGTGTGGTATAAAACACTTTATAAAGCATTATGTATGGATGAACTTGTTACAAGGCATGGGCAGATTATGGACAAGTATGATCCTGGAAAGAAGATTGGCATGTGTGTAGATGAATGGGGTGCATGGTATACTAATGAACCAGGCACTAACCCAGGATTTTTATACCAGCAGAATACAGTACGTGATGCATTAATTGCTGGCATAACACTAAATATATTTAATAAGCATTGTGACAGGGTAAAGATTGCAGCACTTGCACAGATGGTTAATGTGCTCCAGGCAGTACTGCTTACAGAAGGTGCAGATATGATTAAAACACCTACTTACCATGTAATGCATATGTACCGTTACCACCAGGGTGCAAACCTTCTGGAAAGTGCAGTTACAGGTGCAGGGGAAACAGGTACAAAGAAGTGGAGTGTTCCAAAAATTACAGAGTCAGTATCTAAGGATAAAGATGGCATAATTACAATTACATTAAATAACCTTTCCATTGAGGCTAGTGAAGATATAGATATAAAACTGGCTGGTACAGGTTATAAGGTTACAGAAGCAAAGATTGTTACGAACCGCAATATACGGGCATATAATACATTTGATGCTCCTGTGGAAGTTACAGAACAGGATTTTAGTGGTTATACAGAAAATACAGATAAAATAAATGTAAAACTTCCAGCAGGCAGTGTAACAATGTTACGTATACAACATTAAAGAATGTCCTGTAACTGGCAGTATAATATAAACTAGAAAGTAATTTCACTAATTATTATAAGGAATATGATAGAAATATGTAAAAGATGCCTGCTGCGTGATATGGCAGAGGCAGACCAGAAAATGATTGAAAAGTACAGGGAAGCAATTAAAAAGGCTGACAGGGTTAGCGCCACAGAGTATGAAAGAAGGCTTTCAATCTGTAAGGAGTGTGAACTTCTTAATGCAGGCACTTGCGGGGCATGTGGCTGTTATGTAGAACTGCGTGCCATAGCAAAGGCAGGCAGATGTCCATATAAGAAATGGCAGATAGTGTAAACTATCTGCCGTTTCTGGTATTGTAACCCCCTTCTGTCTGTCCTGGTAATTTCTGCTGCCAGGTTTCAGACAGGTGCATAGTTTATTGCAACATTAATATCCTGTCCGTAATTGCCAAACGCCTTACCATATAATGTAAGCCCCCCCGTGTGCTTGGCATTATTGTCAACTGCAAATTTTAAACGTATGTTGCTGCGGTAATCAAGCTTCAAATCATTAATACTAATATCGGAAATCTTTAACCCGTCAATAAAAGTACCTTTACGGTTTACAACCAGAAGCTTAAGAAGACCATACTGGTTCCAGTTTTCAGGCCACCAGCCTGGAGTAAAAAGCCCTTTTACATCTCCAAAATCCCCAGGTGAAGTCCAGCTTCCAAGGCATACATCATTCAGGTAGAACCCTATATCCGACGGCCATTCATTATTACTGCCAGGTGCTTCAGAGCCAAGTTCCATTGTTATGGAAATCTTTGTAATCTTTTGGAATCTTGGTATAAAGTTAGGTATAACATATTCTACATACCCTTTGGAAAACCAGAGGATATCTGCATCATACCTGTCAGGGTGTTCAAAATACCTTGAATCATCCACTTCACCTATTAAAGCTTTGCTTGAAGCAAGGCCGCATGTCGGTACAATATCAAAACCAGCGTAATGGCCTATTTTGATTTCAGAGTTATATACATCTTCATTGACAGTCTGTTCTTCAAGGTCAATCAGTATCCTGTCCCAATGGATAGAACAGATCTTCTGGTTGCCATGTACAACAGATTCTGCAGAAGTGTTAATTAACCCACAATTCTCAAGTTTCTTAATATGCCCTGTTAAAGCTCCGTTAGTAATATTAAGACGGGACGCAAGCTCCTTCATACTCATATTACTGTTTTCAAGCAGGATATTTAAAATCTGGATACGGACATCAGATCCAAGTGCTTTAAATATCTCGAGTCCTTCTTCTAGTGATGTAATATGTAACAAAGCGATACCCTCTTTTCTCTTAATATTAATTACATTATATAAAAAAAATAGCATATAGTCAAATAAATCTAAATAATTTTCACGGAAATCAATTTTCAAAAAGTTAAAGATAAGATATAATGAAGGCATGGAT
>CAJUJY010000002.1 GCA_910586555.1 uncultured Lachnospiraceae bacterium | reverse complement strand
ACTACCTTAACCCACCGTCTAAAGCCAGTGGGATTGCGGTAGTCACCATTTCAATAAAATGCCTCTTCAACCGCTGTATAAATAAACTCATCATCAGCCAGACAAGAAATTACACCTTCATTGTCTATGTGGTTTTTATCTATATATTCTAATAATAAATTACAATGTCCGTTATCCAAATGAAATATTTTTTTAACAACAAATACTAACATAAGGCTGCCTATTCCATTCCTGATAATTGCCAACTCATTAATATATGTATCCGCAGCCCTGGTTTTTACTGGAAGTCAAAATTTCATTTCAAAATTGTAATTAATTCTTCGTCATCTTTTTTAAAAGATACAACCAATTCCATTTATTTTACTACCTTTCTTTATTATAAAATTTTAGTTTACTATTTTATCTATAATTCTATTATAAGTTTTACCTAAATTAATTATCTGTACTATGGAATATTTTTTTAATTATACACTAATAATAACACTTCGTCTATAATTATTGATAAATTTTTTTGATGAGAAAATATTATTTTCTTTTTAAAAATAAAGGCACTCATTAACCAGGAATAATACCCGCCTAATAATTTAACTGCTAAATGTCCAGAATATACCAATATTTTTATGGTTATCTACAACTACTTTACTTATAAATGCTTCTATCATTTCCCTTGACAAAACATCAAACCCATAATATACAGACAATTTTTTATATCCTTTTTGTTTCTTTTGTATTTCTTCCTCACAACTACATAACTTTTCTTCTAATTCTTTTTGATGTTTCTTTATTTCTTCAGCCTGTTTTGTTATACTGTCCCGTCTTTTTAGTAATTCCTCTTTTGTAATAAGGCCTTTATGGTATCTTTCAAGATTATCTGCTTTTTCCTGGACAAGCCTTTCTATGTCCTTTGTAAACTTTGCCAGTAATGCCTGTTTTTTAGCCTTTATGCTTCCATATATTGCACCAGTTTCTTTTATAATTATATCCAGGTTTTCAAGCTTCCCAAGCTGTAATTGTATCTCTTTTAATATAACACTTTCAAGCCATTCATTCCCGGCTGGTTTCTGTATACACTGGTTATTACTGTTTAACTTGCTGTTTGCACAATATAATGAAAACCTGCCTCCTGAAAGCCTTGTTACCCTTAAACACCTGTTACAGCCTGCACAGTAAACCTTTCCTTTAAGCGGATAAGAAAAAGGTACACGTCCTGTTTCTTTCCTGTGGAAAAAGTTTTTCTGTACCATGTCAAAAGTTTTCCTGTCTATAATAGCAGTATGGTGTCCTGCAAATACTTTCCACTCACTGCGTGGTTTTAATATTCTTTTTTTCTGTACTGTCCCTGCCTGTTCCGATTTATTATAAACCATGCTGCCAGTATAAGTTTCATTTGTAAGTATTATCCTGGCTGTCTGTGGCTGCCAGTATTTATGCTTCTGCAAAAGTTCTTTCCTGTCCTGCTTTTTTCTTAAATTTTTATATTCAAGCGGTGTTTTTACCCTTTCATCATTAAGGGTTTTACAGATTTCTGTAAGGTTATTTCCTGCCAGTGATAAATCATAGATACGTTTTATAACTTCCGCTTCTTCCTGTACAACCAGAAGTTCTTGTGGATTATCTTTATTTTTCATATATCCAAAAGGTACAGGCCCTGTGGCATATTTTCCCTGTTTCCTTCTTGCTTCCAGTGAACTTTTAACTTTTTCTGAAATATCCTTACAGTAAAAGTCTGATAAAAGGCTTTTAAAAGCAGTATCTATATTCAGATCTCCCCTGTAACCATTATTTTCATTACTGTCGTAATGGTCTGTAATTGAAATAAACCTTACCTGCATAAACGGAAAAACCTGTTCCATATAAGTCCCAAGTTCTATATAATCCCTTGAAAACCTGGAAATATCTTTTACAATAACACATTGTATTTTATTATCCTTTATCCCTGCAAGAAGTTTCTGTATGCCTGGCCTGTCCATTGTAGTGCCAGAATACCCATCATCATAAAATTCACAAAAGCCATATCCTTCAAACTCTTTATGGGCAGCAATATATTTTTTCACAAGCATCCTCTGGCTTAAGATACTGTTGCTTTCCATTTCCAGTCTGCCATCTTCCACAGACAGGCGGTAATAGCCGGCAATCATTCCTTTTCCCTGTCTGTCTGGCTGCAATGTAGTGCTTTTTATTATATTATAATTACTTTCCAGCCTGTACACCCCCGTCCGTAAATTTATAATAGATTTCAATAATGCCATCAGGAAATATAAATATACTGTCAATTAATGCTTCTGCCAAATATATATCCAGTTTCTGGTATTTTCCTGCTTTTAAAATATTCTCTAAAAACTGGTTTTTTTCTTCTGTTTGTAATTTACAGTCCTGGATTTTTTTCTTTAACTCTGCCCTCCTTTTTTCTGAAAACCCCTCCTGTTCTTTTTTATACTGCCTGGACTGCATATACTCTTCCTTTGTGGCTTTTCCTTCTTTATACTGCATAAACTTTAAAGCACATTCTTCTTTAATTCTTTCACAGGTTCTAAAAAGTTCCTTTTCTTCTTCCATATATGCAGTTATTTTCTGGCTGCACAGGAAATTATTTACCTGTATGCAGTCTTTTATCTTTATTTTCTGGGATTTTAACACATACTTTAACTGTTCCATAACACAAATATCCAGGTATTTTTCCCTTATATAATTTTTACCACACTTTCTTCCATCTATTATATAAGCATTTCTGCAATAATAGGAAAAATGTCTTTCATCTTTCCCCCTGCACCCATAAAAAACAGGGTGCATACGTTTTCCACAAACACCACAGTATAAAATATTGCGGTAAATATTGTCTGTTTCTTTATCTGTGTATTTCACTGGTGCACTTTTTACAGTTTTTTTAAGTCTATTCTGTACTTTTTCAAACAATTCTTTACTTATAACTGCTTCATGCGTATTTCTGGCAGTAACCCATTCATCTTCACTGGTTTTAAGTATTTTCTTCTGTCCTTTATATAACCCTGTACTTCTTTTACATTGTACCAGGCTGCCTGTATATACAATATTGCTTAATAACCCCCTTATTACATTCTGCCCCCACTGGTGTAAAATTTCACCACTTTCACAGTATACATGGTGGTACTTTTTATAACCGCTAATCCTGTGGATTTTATTTGTATACAGATAAGAAATAATATTATTATAGGAACAGCCACCAGCATATTTTTCAAATATTAGCCTTATAATGCCAGCACATTCATTATCTACAATTAATTTCCGTATACCATTTATATTTACAACATTATAGCCATAAGGTGCAAAACTTCCAATATAAGAGCCTGCTTGTGCTGCCATTTTTTTCGCAAGGGCTGACCTTTTTGATATATCTTTTGCATACATGTCATTAACAAGGTTTTTAATATTCATTGTAAGCTGGTTTTCTGCTGCATTTGCGTACATTGAATCAAATCCGTCAGTAACTGCAATAAAACGGCAGCCTAAGAATGGCAGTATTTTCTCAATATAGTTGCCAGTTTCAATATAATCCCTGCCAAAGCGTGATAAATCCTTAACAATAATGCAGTTAATTTTATGCCTTTTTACATCTTCCATCAGACGCATAAAACCTTTCCTGTCAAAAGATGTGCCTGTAATCCCCCTGTCAATATAAATATCATATATTTTAATTTCCATTTCCCGTTCCATGCTGCTGTTATTTTCCATTACAAACTGTTTTGCAATCTCTATCTGGTTTTCTATGGTTTCTGTTTTGTTTTCACCATTACCAACTGAAACCCTGCTGTATATGCCAGCAGAAAATACAGGAAGGCTAGGCCATTTATAATCCGTTTCTGCTTTCTGGTATCTTTCCTTCGTCCTTGCCATTTATACCACCTCTTGTTCTGGCACATCTGCGCCTGCTATTTAGGATAACAGGCCAGATTTTTCTAGTTCATTTGCAAAACGGAACAGGATGCCAATTCTTTTTCCCTCATGTAAATATATCTTTCTTACCATAATAACCAGCAGTTCCCTGGTAAGTTCCCTGGTTTCTGCTGTTTCCTGGAATTTTTCAAGCCTGGATTTTGCAAGTGCCCCATTATGTATCAGTTTTTTTACAAGTTCTTTTTGTTTTTCAATTTTCTTCTCCAGTTCTTTACACTTATTTTCATATATACGGTTAAATTCTTCAAATTCTTTCTTATCAACCAGCCCTTCCTTAAAGTCAGAAGGCAGCCCGCTTTTCAGCCTGTAATACTTGTTATACTCACCAGTAAGCACACTTGTCTGGGTATCATGCTCTAGTGTCTTGCTGTAATCAATATCCATCTGTTTTACAAAATCCAGTATACCAGGGTAATATGCCATTAAATCTGTAAAAAAAACAATTTCTTTTAAAACAATGTTTTTTAACGTTTCTTCTGGTATACTGTGCCTGGTGCAGCCTCTGGACTGGTTTTTAGTCTGGCATATGTAAAACACTTTCTGCCTGCCCTTATACTTGTTTATCCTTTTAACCATCGGTGCACCGCAGTCTGCACAGAACAAAACCCCACAGAAAAAGTTTGCTGTATTTGTACCACCAGATGGCCTGCCGTCATACATAATAAGCTCCTGTACAATATTAAAATCAATCTCTGGAATAACTGCTTCATGCGTATTTTTTACACAAATCCACTTATCTTCTGGTTTCACAATGCGTTTTTTCATTTTATAGCTGGTTTTTTCACGCTTTCCCTGTACCATATCACCTGTATAAACCCTGTCTGTTAATATACGTTTTACTGATACAGCAGACCATTTTCCTGTCTTTGCAGTCTTAAACCCTGTCTGGTATTTAAGCCCTTCCATCTTTTTATATTCTGCTGGTGAAAGAATACCAAGTGAGTTTAGTTTGTTTGCAACTGCTAAAAGGCTCATGCCTTCTATTTTCCATTTAAAAATCTTTTTCACAATGCCTGCTGCATATTTATCAACTACCAGATGGTTTTTATTATCTGGGTCTTTTATATAACCATATGGCGCAAATGCAGAAATACACTGCCCTTCAAGGCGTTTGGCATACTGGCATGCCCGTACTTTTACACTTATATCCCGGCAGTAGCTGTCATTTACAAAGTTTTTTACTGGCAGCACAAGAGAAGAATCTGCCTGGCATGCATACAGGCTGTCATAATTATCTGTAACAGCAATAAAGCGCACATTAAAAGCTGGAAAGGTTTTTTGTATAAACCGTCCAGCTTCAATATAATCCCGTCCAAACCTTGAAAGGTCTTTTACAATTACACAATCTGCTTTACCTGCATATACATCTGACATCATCTTCTGGAATCCTGGCCTGTCACCAAAAGATACACCAGAATACCCGTCATCAATATAAATTCCATATATTTCCATGTCACTGTGGTTTTTTATATATGCTTTTAACCTCATTAAGTAAGTCCCCCGCTTCTTAAGCGGTGGGTTTAGGACTTACTTAGTCTGGCAGGGGTTCAAGCTCCTGCCAGACTGCCGCAAAGCGGCAATGAGGTTATGAGCAAGTAGCGAAGCGGATTGCGAATATCCGCTTGACTAAATCCCTCTGGCTTGCAATGCTGTTACTTTCCTTTTTAATGCTGCCGCAGGTAGCTGTATCATCCTTTGACAGCCTCAGATAAAGGGCAGCCTTATAAACATGCTCCATATGTTTTACTCCTGGCTTTGCTAATAATTAATCTCTGCAATTTTTTTAATATAATGTATAAATGCTTCTGTTGCACTATAACCCCCGTTAGAAAAATAATTCCTTACCATATATCCCCCGTTTATATGTGACTCTACATTATCTCCTGTATCCTCTGTAAATTTTTCTATTTTATTTTCTATAGTATCAAATTTATTTATATTTATTTCATCAATATCCCATAATGTTTCTTTATCTGTATTCTTAATTTCTTTCTGTGCCTGCAATAAAACCACCTCCCTGTATAAGAACTATATTCCTGTTACTGGTTGTCCTATTACATATTATTATAGCTTTTTAAACATTTGTATTTTCAATAAATTTTTCTAATATTTTTTCAACTGGTAATATACTTTCCTTTAATAATAATCCTGCTTTTCTTTTAAGCTCTTTTACAATCTCTTTATTAAGCAATGACATATCCATATCCCTTAATGCATCAATACAAGCTATAAATACATCATCATTATCAATATTAAGCATTTTTAATATACATTCTACAGAATACTGGTTATTAATATCTCCCAGACATTCTATAAGACGTATATTCCAGCGTATATTATTTTTTGGAATAATATCTTTTAGCCTGCTCCATTCTGTAAAAGAAAACTTCTGTATAATATCTTCACATATAAATAATACATTATCATACCAGTAATCTTCTAACATATCACTTTTTAAATATTTATCTAATTCATTTAACATATCTTTATCTGGGTATTTGTGCACCAGATACTCTTCTGTACACATTATACCATAGGCAATTTCATTTCTGTTCTCCCTTAGTAACCTTATTATAACACCATACCCCCACTCCATCATAAGTGCTGCGCTTCCTGTTACAAATGGCGCTGCTATTGATGTTCCTGTATTTGAAGAATATCCGCCTCCTGGTGCTGCGCTCATTATATCAACCCCTGGTGCTACTATTGTTGGCATATACCTTCCATCTGTTGTATTTCCTCTTCCTGAAAAAGAAGCCATACTATTAGTTGTGGCATTATAAGCACCTATTGTTATTACATTTCTTGCAGTGGCAGGTATTGTAAGGGTAGTATCAGGTGACGGGGAAAGGAAACCTGTTGAAAGCCCTACTACTTCTATTGTTGGAAGCCACATATTTACAATTCCATATTTTATATCTACAGGATCAAAGTTTATATACCATACACCTGGCATTATATATTGTGCTCCTGGTACTGGCAGCCATTGTATAAATATGCCCTGTGATATTGTATATGGTGATGGTTCACCATAGAATACATAAATCCTGCTGTTTCCTGCTATATATGTTTCTGCCTTGCCAGCCTGGTAATTTAAGGTAATACGGCTTCCATCTGGTGCTGTTATGCTTATATTAAATATGTCCTGGTAATGCTTCCATATCTGTAACAGGACATTTCTTTCATTTTCAGCAATGGCAGCAGCGGTCTGCTGTTTTCTGCCATTTTCAAGTTTTAAAAAAGCATGGTGCCTTGCATCCCCTTCATTGCCTGCTGCAACTACTATAACATTTTTCCATATACCTTTAATGTCAGCTATATAGTTTTCAAAAAGCGAATTACCATCATGCGGGCCGTCATTATTGCCAAAACTAAGGTTAATTGCTATAGGCATATTTAATGTAATTGATTTTCTTACTGTATAATCTATAGCCTCCATAATTTCTGTTGTAAGTGCAAAAGAACTTCCCCTTTTGCCAAGTTTTACTACTATAAGGCTGCTTTCTGGCGCAACGCCTTTATACCTGTTTCCTGGTGAAGCTGCACCATTGCCTGCTGCCACACCAGCAACTGCTGTGCCATGCCCACTGCCCCTGTCAGAAACGGGCACTATTTTAAGGCTTGCTGCCCTGTCAGGCTGTGCAAGTGCTTCATTTATATCATCACTGTCATATTCTGCACCCTGCGCATACCCGGCTGGTACCCTGCCATAAGAAGCCTCAGCATCTGCCCCCTGGTCCCATAAATATAAAATTCTTGTAGTGCCATCGTTATTTCTAAACCCTGGGTGCAGGTAATCTATTCCTGAATCAATTATAGCAACAAGGACGCCAGCCCCATTAAGCCCCGTCCTGTCTGTATATATGCTTCCTGGTATACTGGCGCTTTGTACAGAGTTAATACATGAAGCTGCCCTGCCATTATTTACATTATAATAAACCTCCCTTGGTTTTTCTACATATACTATTCCCTGTGTGTCTGCAAGGGCACTAAGTTCTGTGGCAGGCACACTTACAACCGCATAATTATTAAAAAGCCCTGTATATACAGCGCCCCTTATACTGCTTAGTATACTGCTTAAATCCCCATAATATTTAACTATTACACGCCACCTGTCCTCTGCTTCATTATATCCGGCATCATTTACATCCGGCATAAGGCCAAAAGCTGCATCTAATTTCTGGTTATCCCCTTCCATATCATAATCTCCATTCCATATATTAATTAAAACAGTACATACTAACTTTTAACTAGTATTTGCACCATATATATTAAAGTAATATTCCAGGAAATGATTGTCTTATGACATAGCCAAAGGATATTTTAACCTTATTAATCCAGCATTTCATTCATGCTCCCTGTCCTGTAACCCTCAAGATCCATGCTTATATAAGTAAAGCCATATGATTTTAAGCCTGATATTATTTCTTCCCTTATATCGTTTCTTATAAGTTTTTCAAATTCATCTGGCATTACCTCAATTCTTGCCATTTGTCCATGTATACGTACCCTTGCATGTAAAAATCCTTTGCCAGCTAGTAACTGTTCTGCTTTATCTGCCATTAAAAGTTTCTCCTTTGTAATGTGTTCCCCATATACAAAACGTGAAGAAAGGCAGGCCAGGGACGGCTTGTTCCAGGCTTTAAGCCCCATTTCCTTAGCAAACCTCCGGATTTCTTCCTTATAAAAGCCAGTTTTTATAAGCGGGCTTATAATGCCAAGTTCTTTTATTGCTGCCATGCCAGGACGGTAATCTTTGTTATCATCTAAATTTGAACCCTCAAGAATATAAGGTATATTTTTCTTTGCTGCCATTTCCTTAACTTTTCCAAATAATTCCTTTTTACATAAATAGCACCTGTCTGGCGGGTTTTCGCTAAACCCTTTAATGTCAAATTCATTAAAACCAATAGTAAAATGTTGTATTCCCATTTCCCTGCAAAGTGCTTCTGCTTCTTCTAATTCCCGGCCAGGAAAAGAATAAGGTTTTACTGTAACAGCCACCACTTTATCTCCAAGGGCATTTTGTGCTGCTTTTAACAAAAATGTAGAATCTATGCCGCCTGAAAATGCAACTATTACATTTCCAAGCCCCGACAGGTACTCTTCAAGCCTGCAAAGCTTGTCCTGGCTGCTTTTTGTTGTATTGTTAATTGGTAGCATTGTTTTTTTCCTCCATATATTTGTGGAAAATATTAAATACTTCCTGTATGGACATACCTTTTTCCTTTGCAGTTTTTGCTATTATTTCATACTCAGGATAAATCCGTATGCTTCCGTCTGGAAGTATACATTTTTTGGCAGGCATTTTACCAAAAGGAAGTTCTACTGTTACAGGTTTTCTTTCAAGGACTGTCCTTTCCATCCGGGATTTGCGTATGCCAATAGTTGTTGTTTCATTAAAAATAATATTTTCAAGGCAGTTTACATATTTCTCCTGGCATAATACAGTTAAAAGGTATGCAGGACGGTTTTTTTTCATAAATACTGGTATATAATTAACATCTGCTGCACCATTTTCAAAAAGGCGTTCCATAACATATCCAAGCGCTTCACCTGTACAGTCATCAATATTTGTTTCAAGTTTATAAACTATATCCTCCTTATGTCCTGTTTCTGCTTTAATAAGCATGGCACGGAGTATGCTTGGCCTTTCATAATTCCTTTTTCCTGCACCCATTCCGGTTTTTTGTATTGTAAACTGTTCTGGCAGCACGTTTTTACTTCTTATTGCTGCTGCTATTGCTGCACCAGTAGGTGTTACAAATTCCCCCTGTGTTTTATGGATTCTTAATGGCAGTCCATACATCTGTACAATATTTGCTACTGCGGGTACTGGCACTGGAAGTATTCCATGCTGGCACCTTATTGTACCTGTCCCTTCACAAAGATATGGCACAATTACTTCTGTTATATCCAGGTTATCAAGGCAGACTGCTGCCGCTACAATATCTACAATAGAATCTATAGCCCCAACTTCATGGAAATGTACATTATCTATATCTGTTCCATGAGCCTGTGCCTCTGCATGGGCAATAATATTAAATATTTTAAGCGCTGTTTTCTTTGCCCTGGAACTGATATCTGCATGTTCTATAATCTCCTGTATTTCTGGCAGTCCACGGTGTACATGCCCGTCATGGTGTGTATGTCCTGCTTGTGGTGCATGTATATCTTGATGTGAATGTCCGTCATCATGTAAATTTCTGTCACTATGTGCATGTCCATTATGGTTATGTTCTTCCATGTTATGGCTGTGTCCGTGGCATCCTTCATTATTGTACCATTCTTTATGTCCATCAGATGCTTCATGCCCATGCAGGTATTCCATGTTATGGTCATGGTTTTCATGTTCTTTATCAAGTTTTACATTAAAATCACAGACATCAAGCCCGGCTTTTTTAACCCTGCTTATCTCTATTCCAAAACCTGTAATACCCATGCTGTAAAGTGCATTTCTAAGTACTTCTTCATTAGCGCCTAAATCTAAAAGTGCTGCTACTGCCATATCTCCACTAATCCCAGAGTTACATTCTAAATACAAGGTCTGTCCCATATACTTTCCTCCTTTTGCCTTTAATATTTATATTGCCAGTTTATTAATCTGTGCTGCTATATACCCGGCACCATATCCATTGTCAATATTTACTACAGCTACTCCGTTTGAACATGAATTTATCATTGTAAGCAGTGCTGAAAGCCCGTTAAAGCTTGCGCCATACCCGGTTGATGTTGGCACAGCTATTACAGGCCTGCTTACAAGCCCTCCAATAACACTGGCAAGTGCACCTTCCATTCCCGCTACTGCAACTACACAGTTTGCTTCCTGTAGCACATCAATACTGGCAAGAAGCCTGTGTATGCCACTTACCCCGGCATCATAGATACGTTCTGCATTTGCCCCGAAATATTCCGCTGTCTGTGCTGCTTCCTCTGCTACAGGTATATCTGCTGTGCCTGCACTGCATACAGCAATTTTTCCTTTGCGTTTTTTATCTTTTAATTCAAGTTTAAGTATACGTGAAACTTCATCATAACTAATATCTGGCAATACTTCACGTACTATTTCATACTGGTGTTTTGAAGCCCTTGTACCAAAAACTTCACCGTTTAATTTATATAATTCCTGGTAAATGGATTTTAGGTATTTATCTGGCTTTTTGCTGCAAAATACTACTTCCTGGAATCCTGAACGGATTTCCCTGTGTAAATCAAGCTTTGCATATCCCATATCTTCAAATGGCTGTCTTTTAAAATACTTTAAAGCCTCTTCAACAGATATGCTGCCATTTTTTACCTGCTCAAGAATCTCCTCTGCTTCCATGCTTATACCCTTTCTTTCTTATTACTGGCAAAATATCTAAAAGCCTGCTTCTGTATTTGTGCCTGCTTTCAGGTATTTTATATTATTAAAGGTTTATATCTTTCCATTTTAAATACCCCTGTAATGAAAGGGGCAGTTCCAGTCCATATGTTTCAAGCAGTTCTTTATCTTTCAGTATTTCTATTGTCCTGCCCTGTTTTATTACCCTGCCATCTGCCAGCAGTACGGTTCTTTCACATGTATCTAAAACCATATCAAGATCATGGCTTGCAATAATTTTTGTTTCCTTAATCCCATTTAAAACCTGTATAAGGTTTTTCCTGTTACCAGGATCAAGCGCAACAGATGGTTCGTCTAATAAAATAATTTCTGGTTCCATAGATAAAATTGTTGCAATGGAAGCAAGCTTTTTCTCACCGCCTGATATACGGTAAACCTGCCTGTCTTTTAAATTTTCTATATTTACCTTGCGGAGAGCTTCCATTACCTTTTTGTCCGTTTCCTCCTTTGTAAATCCATAATTGGCAGGCCCGAATGAAACATCTTCATAAACAGTTGGCATAAAAAGCTGGCTGTCTGCATCCTGGAACACATATCCGGCTTTTTTGCGTATGGCTGTTATATTTTTTTTATTTACAAGCTGTCCTTTTACAATAATTTCACCTTTATGCCCTGTAATTAAGCCGACTGCCAGTTTTAAAAATGTAGACTTGCCAGCACCATTAGCACCTATAAGGCCTGTTGATGTGCCATGTTCTATGGATAAACATATATTATGCAGCACTTTTTTATCCTTTTCATAAGAAAATGTTACATTTTTAAATTCAATATCTATCATTATAATATTGCCCCCACAATAAAGAATACTGGAAAGACCCTTAATATAAAAAGAAATATTCCCCATAACAGTACATAGCATATACTTGCCTTTTTACTGCCCTTAAAAGAAGAATACTGCATAACCCCGCAAAACCCTCTAAGCTTCATGCTTTCATATACTTCCTCTGCCCTGTCCATGCTTCTTAAAAGGAGCAGGCCAATAAAAGAGCCCCATACTTTAAAATGCAGCCCTTTCTGGCCTGGTGCCCTTAACTTGTATGCCTGCTGCATACGTTCTGCCTCTTTAATTAATACTATAAGATAACGGTGCATAAGCATGATTACCATTACAATCTCCCCAGGGACATGCATAATATATAATGCATGGCAGATTTGCATTATACTGGCCGTTACTGATAAAATATAAGAGGCAGTTACACAAAATACACCTTTAAGTATAAGAGCCGCCATTGATAACATTCCATAAGTAATTGGAATCTGGCCATATAAAAAATATATTTCCCTGTCCATTATAAGCCCTGCACTTCCTGCCAGTACAGTAAGCAAAAATATTGGAAAAATACGCCTTAAAAGTGCCTTTATAGACACCTGGTACCATATAATATTGGCAAGCAGGTACAAAAACATTCCGGCAAGGCCAGAAAGCCCATAAAAGCCATGCACTGGAAATGAAACAACAAGCAGTATATATATAAAAACCACTATAAGGCGTGCCACAGGGTATATCCCGTCTTCTTTATCCTTACTGCTGCCTGCATTATCTGATATATGGATATCCTTTGCCGCCTGCCTGGTATTATTCATCTTCCTGCCCCTTGGCCTTTTTTCTATGTAAATGCCTGATAATATAACAGGCAGCAGTACAGGCAGCAATAACAGCAATACCGCCAAATATCCCTGAAAACATTGTGCCTGTAACAGAACTTTTGTTTTTCCATGTATAATCTGGCAAAAGTGCTGTAAATGACTGTATAATTCCTGCTGATGAGTAAATACTTCCTTCTGCTTCAAGTTCTTTTGTCCCTGCCACTTTCTCTACAGACCATTCAAGCCCGTCAGGATCTGAAGAAGCTGCAAGGGACAAAAGCCCGCCAGTTACTGCTGCCACCACTGCAAATACAATTACTGCCTGTTTATATGACAGGCGGCTCTCTTTTTGCCCGTCTTCCTTATAATTCCATAAAAGTTCTGGCCTGGTTTCATAAATAAATACCAGTACTGCTGCTGTTACTGCCCCTTCCACAAAGCCAATAGCCAGGTGTACAGGCTGCATTGCAGCAAGGAATACAGCAAAAGGAAGTTCTGTAACACCTGATGCAAGTGTTTCAAGAGTTACAGAAAAAGCCCCAAACTGTAATGATACAATGCTTCCTGCCATAGAAGCAGCAATAATCCTTTTCTTTGACATTTTTCTGCCTGTTATATGCCGCCATATTACCATGCCGCCAATAAAACAGCCATAAAATGCCATATTCCAGATATTTGCGCCAAGTGCAAGAAGACCTCCGTCTGCAAATAAAAACCCCTGCACCAACAGCACAGCAATCATTGTAATAAATCCGGCTTCAGGCCCTATAACAGCAGATAACAACATTCCCCCACACAAATGCCCGGAAGAGCCCGTTCCTGGTATAGTAAAATTAACCATCTGGGCAGCAAAAACAAAAGCACCCATTACTCCCATTACAGGAATTTTCTTTTCATTATCTTCTCTTCTTATCTTTCTTACAGAATAACCAGCCGCAGCCGATGAACAAGCATACATAGCCCCTGCCACAGCAGGGGTTAAAAGCGCATCTGCCATATGCATAACTTATCTGCTCCTTTTTAATTTGTTTTTATATATTTACATATTTTGTATTCTAATATATACCAGTAATTTTTTCAACTATACATAATAAATAAACAGGGGATATGCCCTGTTTATTATTTCCCGTGTATAACAGCCTTTACATACTCTGATTTGCAGCCTGTTTTAAACTTAATTGCCCAGTCTGAAATGCCAGAAGTCACAATAAAATTTGTATTGCCACGTTTTTCAAGCCCATACCTTTTATCATCTGTCCCTGTCAGTTCACCAAAATAATTTATTGGAAATAGCTGTCCGCCATGTGTATGCCCTGACAACACCAGATCCACGCCTGCGGCCGCCTGTGCATTATAATCATGTGGCTGGTGGTCAAGGACAATTATGTATTTATCCATGTCAAGCCCTTTCACTAATTCATACATCGTTTTCCTGGACTTTCCTGTTTGTTCTTCTGAGCGGTCTTTACGCCCAATAAGGTAAAAACGGTTATCAATTAATACTGTTTCATCCTGTAATACTTTTACATTATTTTTCTCCAGTTCTGCCACCAGGTCTTCACCACTATATCCCCGGTATTCCGGCCCATAGTACCCTTTATCATGGTTTCCAAATACATAATAAACGCCATATGTTGTTTTTAATGTGCCAAGTGCCTGGCACGCTGCTTCCATATCCTCTTTTGTAGTATCATCATCAACATAATCACCTGTTATAACAACAATATCCGGGTTTTCTGCCTGTATCTGTTTTAATTTACCTAAAAACCCTTCACCATCAAATGTCGTCCCCACATGCGAATCTGCAAGCTGTACAATACAAAGGTTTCCAGCCTGTTTATCTGTTTCCAGGGTATATTGTGTACACCATACATTATGTGCAAGATACCAGCCACAGGACAAATAGGCAGTTGTAATTACAAGCGCAAATATACCAGCAGGATAGCCTTTAAATTCCTTTTTGCACTTTTTTTCTATAATTTTGCTGGCTATATCACATAATATCCAGATTACCATAAGATGTATAATACATATCATAGCATTAACCTGGCCAAGGGTAACCCATATGCCAAGGAAAACCAATACAGTAACAGCAAATCCTGCTATAAAACAAATACCCTTTCTGTCTTTTGCTGCCTTATGTATAAAGGTAAACCTGGCAAAACGTCCTGCAAGGTATATAATACTAAGGACAGCCCCTAAAATAATTGAGCCAAAAATTAATATCCACATAGCCTCTCCTGTATAAACTGGTTTTTATTCCACTTTGCTATTATAGCAGCAGCCAGTATATATTCCATATATTTTTAACACATAATACACTGCCAGCAAATATAAATTAACTGGCAGCATTATTTAATATATAGTATAAACCATATAAAACAAAATGTCCAATGAAAATCTGCCTGCCTGCATATTTACAGCACTTTGGCAGGAGCATAAGCTCCTGCCAAAATAAATAATCCTTATAAACCATGTACTTTGTGGGAATAAAACTGCCACCTGTTTTTACTGCCCAAAAAGCGGGTAATAAATAATTTCCTTTTCATCTTCTGGTTCTTTGCCCTTATATTCAAAATACTGGCAGCCGCCTATAAGCCCGTTGCTTTCATGCAGCCTGCATGTTATTTCTGTTTTTCCATCATAGTATTTTGCCTGGTGGCCTTCTGTATAGAATAAATCCAGTGAAGCATCTTCCCTTATACGGCCTTTATAAACTTTCAATTGAAGTGTGCCAGATAAAACATCATATACATATAATTTATTTTTCTTAAGTGGTTTCATATAAACTTTACTGCCGTCTGTACTAGCAGAAATTGTACAATAATTGTCACCCTGTGTATAATTGCAGCCAATATATCCAAGGTCAAGGGATTTTTCAATCTTTCCAGAAGCCTTATCATAAACAAATAAACCAAAGTACCCGCCAAAAATTATTTTCTCTGTATCAACGTAATATAATATTGCCCCGTCCGCCCCTGTCATTTCATTTAAATCCACATCTGCCTGTCTGGTTTCAAGAACTTCAAAATCATCATAAACACCAGATTTTTTATCTGAAGGTTCAAAAACCATGTCATCTGTTATTTCTATTCCAAATTTTTCATCAGTTAGTTTTACAGATGAAGATTTATCTGCAAGAAAATATAAATTATTTTCACTGCCTTTCCGGAAAGTATAATAAAACTTTCCATCATCTGTAGTAAGTTTTAACTCATTATCTTCTTCCGTATAAGTACCCACAGACAGATAAGAAGAAAGCACATCATAACTAAAACTAAAAGTCTTTTTATCTGTATCCAGTACTAAATCCGGCCTTAAAAAGGCTTTATCATCATTACCGGCTTTTGCAACATAATATCCTGCCAGCACTGTTTTTTCCTCTGGGGATACACCCTTTGTTCCTGTATTTTCTGGCACATTCCCCTCTGCCTTCTGCCCTTTTGGGCTTGTTAAAAAACCTGCTGAAATAACAATTCCTGCAAAAAGTGCAATAAATGTTAATATAAATGATGGCTTTTTTAACTTTTTCACATGAACCACCCTTTCCTTTATCCTAATCCCGCCAAAAGCCAATGGATATATGCCAACGTTTCTTCTTGTACTACAGTTTAAAAGTGCAAGAAGATAATCTTTCCTTTCTTGTGCATCCATAGAAAGAACTGCCTTTTCATCACATGCAAATTCAATATCCCTGCACAAAAGAATATAAGCTGCCCATACAAGAGGGTGGAACCAGTATACAGAAAGAATTATAAAAGCTGCTGCTTTTAATATATGGTCTTTTCTCTTAAGATGGGCATATTCATGTGCCAGTACATATGAAAGCTGCTTTTTATCCATATGGTATGGTATATAAATGCCTGGCCTTGCAATGCCAAATATAAACGGTGTGCCTGTATTTTCACATTCCCATATATTCCCATAAAGATGTGTTGCAAAAGAAAGCTTTTTCTTCATATAAATATAACTTCCTGCCAGATATAACAACAAAAAAGCCATTCCAGCAGCCCATATAATTGTAAGGACACTGGTAATACCACTTTTACTGTCTTCAATATGGTCTTTAACAACAGGTACATTAAACCTGCCACCTGTCACATTTCCTTTATCTTTACTGCTTCCAGATATGCCGGCAGCCTGCCCGTTTCCAATAATGGAAGGAATTTTACTATCCTGGCCAGGACTGGTATTGCCATTTATATCCTTTATAATGCCACTGTCCACACCAGAAGAAAAAACAGCCTGCCTTGGGATAAGGCATGCCTGGCTTTCAATATTAAAAGGACATATAAGCCTTAGCCCTGCCAGAATCCATAAAAAACAGATAATCCATTTAGGGGCTTTATAAAAAACCATTCTTAAAAACATCACAGCTAAAATTATCCAGCAGGCATCTGTTCCCATTGATAATACTTTAAGAAAAATATTCTGCATAAACCCTCCCCTGTATAACAAAGCCATCTAATCCTTTTCAATAATCCTTTTTATATCCTCTATCTCTTCCTCAGACAGCTTTTCACGCCGGCCAAATGCTGCAATAAAAGCAGGCAAAGAACCTTCAAAAGTCCTTTCCACCATGTCCCCTATCTGTGCTTCTTGTACTTCTTCTTTAGAAACCAGGGAGGAAACAATAGTATTTTCATTCTTTACCACACCACGTTCCGATAAACGTTTTATTACAGTATAAACAGTAGTGCTCTTCCAGCCCAGTTTCTCCGCACAAAGCTTTACAAGATCCCTGCTTTTTACAGGTTCATTCTCCCATAAAAGCAGGCAGAACTTATACTCACTCTCAAAAATCCTGGGAGTTTCCATTACATAGCCCCCTTCCTTATTAACTTACCAGTAATTTACTCTAATGCATTAGAATAATTATACTCTATCACGTTAGAGTAGTTTTGTCAATGGACTATTTTAATTAACTTCAATTAGTATTTTGGACATGATATAAAAAATCTGTTATAATGGACAAGAAAATAACCATTCTGATATAAATGCAGAGAACAACATTATGGTGCAGATCAGTAAAAAAGATAAATAAATTTTTAAAAAACTAATTGAAAGTAATATAAATATTTAAATTTTTGCCATGCCCTGTATTACTAAATAAAAAAAGGGCAAACATTTACTACATCTTGCTTCCTGGCTGTAAAATTTCTGTTTTCTGCCATGCTTTTACCAGGTTATAAAAAAATATAGCAGCAAGGAGGCAATAAGTTGGGATATATAATAAGAAATAAAAAAAATTTGTATATAAAGCTTAGTAAAAATGGAAAACCTGTTACATGTAGTAAAAATGAAAGAGGCGTTTTTGAGTACCAGAAAGCCTTGGATATATTAGCCAGCCTGCCAAAAACTTTAAAAAGGCTTGGCTTCTGGGTAGAAGATATATCTGGCGGTACAAACACAGGCGGACAGGAAACTGTACTAAATAGTGACTATATACCATCTGGAAGTATAACACGCTGGATTGAAAAATTTGGAATTTGTAATGATATTTTAGAAGAAGCAAGAAAACGGACGGAAGAACTAAATGCAGAATTATCAAAACTTGACAGGGAATTAAGCGATATATTACATAAAATCGAATTAGAACCCAAAAAGGACTTATATAAAGGCTGGCTTGTATATAAAAAAATTAAAAAGAACAGGGAAAAAAGGAGAATGGTTAAAGATGAACTGTTAATTGTATCAGAAGCACCAAGATTACAGACAGATACACTGGAGAGGCAGAATGTAAAGAAAAAAGTAGACGGGCTTGGCAGGAGGAAATACAGGATAAGGGTTATAGAAGAAACAGAAGACGGGACACAAGATAAGTAAAAGGCTGGTTTAACCTCATTAAGTAAGTCCCCCGCTTCTTAAGCGGTGGGTTTAGGACTTGCTTAGTCTGGCAGGAGTCCAAGCTCCTGCCAGACTAAGCAAAGCGGCAATGAGGTTATGAGCAAGTAGCGAAGCGGATTGCGAATATCCGTTTGACTGGAATTAAATAATATAGCATTTTCTCTTTTCTTTTAGCTCTTTTATTATATTTTCCTTATATACAACTGGATTATTAGATATATATTCTTTTCCGAAAAATTTGTATTCATTAGATAAAAATTTTTCTTCAAGTTCCAACCTATTACATAATTTTTTAGCTGGATATCCCCCCCAAACCTCCATAGATGGAATATTTTTTGTAACAAGTGAACCTGCCGCTACTATTGCACCTTCTCCAATATGCACACCTGGTAAAATCAGAGTACGTGCACCTATAAAAACCCAGTCATCAATAATTATCATTCCAAGTTTAGTTCTATGTATAAAATCATATAACGATGAATCATGCGTTATTAATTGCACATTATTAGAAAAAGTCACATTGTTACCAATTTGTATTAAATAGCAAAAAGAAGTATCAAATGTACAATTATCACCTACCCAGAAATGTTCTCCAACCTTCATGCCACACTTTATTAAATCATATACATCCTTTTTCCCACGTATTTTATTTATCAGTTTCTTCATCATTTTTTTAATTCCTTTAAGTTCATGTTCTTTCCAATTAATTAATTCCATATACTATTTACCTCTATATTCATAAACTGTCTATCCATGTATAAAATCATTTAACAAATCCAAAAACATTCAATAATACAATAATCATAAATACTGGTGCCAAAACACTTAAACATAATTTTGTCCATTTATTTAAACTGCCATCCCTGCCACCAGCAGACAATTCTTTTTCATAATTTGCCCATCCCCATATTTTCCATATAAAAATAGAAATAAGCAAACAACCTGCTGGTAATAATACATATCCTGAAAAACAATCAAACCAATCATAAAAACCATAATATTCAACTGAACCCCAATAAGGCCATGGTAATTTAAAACCACTCATTAGTCCAAACCCAAGAGATACCAAAATATTTCCTATAGCAATAATAATAGACGATATTAATACAGCTCTCTTTCTTCCAAAACCTAATTTAATTTCAAATGTTCTTACTGGTATTTCAATAAATGTAAATAACGAAGATAGTACAGCAAAAGATAATGCAATAAAAAATAATGTTCCTGCTATCCTTCCACCAGGCAGATTGCTAAATATATCAGCCATAACATCAAATATTAAAGATGGACCTTTATGAACATCAATGCCAGCTCCAAATGCAGATGGAATAATTACAAAACCTGAAATAATAGCAGCGGCTGGATCAACAAGACTGATAAAAAGTGCATCTTTTCTTAAGTTATTAGATTTGGGTATATTTGCTCCAAGAGTTGTAAATATACCCCATCCAATTCCAATAGAAAATAAAACTTGTGTTACAGCATCAGCAAATACTTTTACATTAAATCGCCTAAAGTCTGGCAAAAGATAATATTTCAGTCCTTCTAATGCACCTTTTGTTACAAGACAGGCATATATACCACACATAAAAAGAATAACTATCAAGGCAGGCATAATTATCTTTGCTATCTTTTCAATATAATTTGTAATACCAAAATATAACATAACAACAGTAAATGCCAGTAAAACTAATGTCCATAATAAAGGCTGAACTGGATCAGAAATAAAGTTTTGATAAAAACTGTTAGTATTGTTTCCAAAATTTCCACTAATTATAAACTGGACAGCATAACGTATTACCCATCCACCAACTACAACATAATAAAAATTTATCATTAATGTACAAATATTAGCTATCCATCCAATAAATCCCCATTTTTTATTAATTTTTTCAAATACAGAAACTGTATCTGACTTTCCATATCTTCCAATTGCAGTTTCTGCTTCAATCATTGGTTTTGCTAAAAGCAGATCAATAATAATATATATTATAAGAAAAACTGACCCTCCGCCTTGATATGCAAGATATGGAAACTTCCATATGTTTCCTAATCCTATAGATGCCCCCGCTGCCACCATCAAAAATCCAAACCTTGAATTCCAGTTAGATATACTACTATTTCTCTTTTTATCCATTATTCTACTTCCTCCATTTTTGAATGATTGTTCTCTTAAATTTAGAAAAAATCACTGAAATTACTGGTTTATAATCACGTGAACAGCAATAATACTTACATTTGCTATTTTTAAAATCTTTAATCCATGCAAGTTTACCAATTTGTTTATTTTTAACTCTTATACGAAAATCATCAAATTCAACCATTGCTGTAAAAGGAT
Source organism: uncultured Lachnospiraceae bacterium (assembly GCA_910586555.1). Taxonomy (GTDB): domain Bacteria; phylum Bacillota; class Clostridia; order Lachnospirales; family Lachnospiraceae; genus Butyribacter. The sequence goes on along the minus strand of CAJUJY010000002.1, from coordinate 100,780 downwards.
TTTTAATTTTTATTAAGCAGTTATTTACTTCTTTTGGATTAATCATACCCTTTGACCATAACACAGGTAACGGCATTCCTGCTACAGTTGATGCATAGCTCCAGGTAGAATTTCTAAAATTTATTTCTAAAAAATACAATTTATTATCTTGGCCTTCTAAAAATTCTATTTCAAAAATACCATTAAACTTAATTTCTTCTAACATCTTTAATAGTTTATAACGCAGATCATTATCATTTAAGCTTGCAACTGTCATATATGGACTATAACTATCCTTAATTTTATAATTATAAGTAGAAGCTATTGTTATAAAAGCTGATTTCCCATTATTTACACTAAATCCTTCCATACATAATTCATTTTTCTTTTCTATATATTTTTGTAAAATAACCCTATTACTTTTAATTATATTATATGCTTTTTTAAGTTCATTTTCATTATTACAAATAATCATGTCTGATTTCCAATTATCCATTGTTGAGATAATTGCTTTTGTAATAATAGGATATTCAATTCCAATCGGAATTTCCCCCTTGTTTACTGCATATGTTTTTAATATATTAAGACCATTTTTACTAGCACATTGAAGAATATTATTTTTATCTTGGTATTGTCCTATGCGTCCCATTTCACCAGCATTGTAAAAATAAAACTTATCCTTTATATCATTATATCTCTTATCCATATAATTGGTAACCTGGTCATCTGAAGCATAGACAAAAGGTTTAAACTTTTGTTTTCCATATAATTTAAGCAAAAGAGTATAACCTTCTTCTATATTATTAACTAAATGTAATTTACTAATATATTTACTTTTAGATGTAATTGGTCTTTCATTTTTTATAACAATACATACAGGCCTGATACCGTACTCTCCCAAGCTTCTTATTATACCTAATGGATTATAATGTTCAAATCCAAATACAATATGAATATGTTTATCAATATTGTTCATTATTCTAACTCCTAATTATATTAATATATTAAATTTTGTTTTTAAATTTTTTATAATTTAAAAATAGTTTTAATTATAAAATATAATTTTATTTCTATTCCCATATAATATCTGTTTTTATTACCTTTGCTGGAACACCTGCTGCTATGCTTCGAGCTGGAATATCTGATGTAACTAAAGCACCTGCTGCTATAACAGCACCTTCTCCAATTGAAACACCATTCATTATTGTAACTCTGGTTCCTATCCAAACATGGTTTTCAATACTTACTGGACAAGTATGAATAACCCCATTTAATTTATGAGCATCTGAATCCATTATGGTAAAATCATGAGAAATTGAACAGTTATCTCCTATATATATTCTATCATGGCATCTTATTTTACAATCACTATTAATATAACTATTCTTTCCAAGTATAAGTTTACCTCCTTCAAAAACTATTATATCTGCTCCATACATAAAGCTAAAATTCTCTTTTACTTTGAGTTTCGAATTCTTATCCATTCTAAGAATACTTGACCTGCCATTTTTTTTACAATTTCTATTTGCATTTAATATAAGTAACCCATATAAATCCAGTTTGGCTGAAGAATGTAAACATAAACAATCCTCAGGATCAAGCAAAATAAATCCATCACCATTTATATTATTTCTTATTTTATAATTAATATATTTTCTATATACTCTATTAAACATAAATAAAATTCCTTTTTATAAATAAATTTTTTTATTAATATATTTTTACATCATACTATCTTAATCTATCTCCTTCATCACATGGTATTACTGCTCCAGTTATACATGCACTGCAATCACATGCAAGAAAGTTAACTACTTCTGCTATTTCATCTGGCAATAATATTCTATTGCCTTTTGAGGAGGTAGTAAACATATTACCTTTAGCATCAATATTATTTATTTCAGAAGCTGTCATTCCAGGAGCTACAGCATTTACTCTTATATGGCTTTTAATAGATTGTCTTGCAAAACCCATTACTGCATTAACAAGACCTGATTTTGCTATTCCATAAGGACCATAGTCCCCAAACAAAGCTCTATTAGAAGCAATCATTATTACATTTCCATTAATTTGCTTATTTTTACAATATCGTATATATGATTGCGTTAAAAAAAATGGTGCCCTTAAATTTGTATCTATAGTTCTGGTAAAATCATCAAGGGTATATTCTCCTTCTGGTTTATTAATATATATGCCAGCATTATTTATAAAAGTTGTAATTGGTCCACCTAAAAGATTTTCCATATCTTCCATTAAACAATTTTCACCGCAAAAATCTGTTATATCATATATATAATATTTACAATGTCTTCCTAATTCATTTGAAACATTTTGAAGTTTCTCTTTTCTACGTCCCATAATCACTACATCAGCACCTTCTTGCACACTTTTTTTGGCAATTGCATATCCAATTCCACTTCCCCCGCCTGTTATTACTATTTTTTTATCTTTAAGTTTTTCATTTGGCTGACATGTTAAAATGTTACAATAAATAATCTTTTGTATTGTTAATTTTTTTTTAATTTTTTTAAGTATTTTTTTTAACATATAATATCCCTCTAATAAAAATCCTTCATTAGCATATTAAAAATACCATCCGAAACACACACATTCGTTTCATTTGGCACTAATAATATAATTTCATTGCTTGTAACAGGTGAAAAAGCAATAGTTCCATCTTTGTTTATTGCACCACCAGCATATTTAGCTTTCTTAAAACCATCAATATGAAATATGCTATGAATAGTATTATCTTCTATATCAAATTCTAATATTTCTGTTCCATCTCCTGGTATACTATATAATTTTCCATTAATCCCTAGTTTAGTACCATATGAGCCAGGAGTAATTTCAGTATGGATCATTTCTACAGAATTAATTTGAACATTGATTTTTAAAATCCCTTTTTTATAAGCGCTAAATCCATAGATATTACCATCCACTCCAACTTTTGCATCAAATACCATAGGACTTATCTGAGGACCTATAAACCGAAATTTTTCATTTTTCGGATTAAAGCAGATAACTTTATCATTTTCTTCAGGAAGAAAATAAATATATCCATTAGGATGTAATATACTGCCACAATACCTAAAACGCATATTCAACCAAAAAGGTGCTATTTGTATTCTATGGGATTTACCATTTTTTAAATCTGTTGCAAGAATATGATCTGTATTTCTTGGAGGCTGATATACTACACCATTAGGAACTAAAACTCCTCCATAATGATGTTCTGTTAAATATTTTGTATTTAATTCTAATTCTTCAGATTTGCCTGTTTTAATACTAAACCGAAGGAATGAATTTGTACTTCTGGGAAATCCATATAAATAGTCATTCCAGACGCAGCCCCCTGTCCACTTAAATAATCCTTTATAATCACAAGGAATAAAAGTAATTGTTCCATTACTAAACTTTAATATTTTGTCCATATCATTTGGAATTGCATAATAACAGTCTTCTATCCATTGTCCACCTACCCACTTATGTTTCACAGGTTGTATTGGAAAAACAATTTTTTTAACTGAATATACAATTTCTTTTTTTATGAATTTATCATTCATATTCAAAAAAATACTATTTTGATTTGATCCTATTTCTATATTTTTATTTTTTGCCCATATATATTTTTTAAATATTTTGTTTTTAATTTTTTTTAATTTTAATTTAATACGCATTATAAAACTGCTCTCTTTATTTTTCTTATAAATTGTTTTACAATATTTATAAAATATTTTTCCTGTTTTGAATATTTTTTCAGAGCTACACTAAAGCTATATTTATCAAGTGCTCTTAAAAATTCAGCACTTTTTTTAGGTACCATAACTGAATTATTAAAACATATATTTTCTTTATAAATTTCTTTAAAATCTCTTCTATTAAATACAATTCTATCTGATATATTTTTAAATATATTTTTGCCTTTTGAATTATTAATTAAAACCATAGATACGCCATGATCATCATCAAATTTAGAATCTATTCCCCAAAAATCTGCAAGTGTTATATCAGCATTCCTTGGAACATCTTTAAAATTGCATTTACCACAACTAGGTCTTATATATAAATTATCTTTTAAGTAACCATTCATAAATAAATTATCATTCTGATTCATAACACAACAGGTTCCGTCTTCAAAATCTAATCTCGTACATTTTGGAGATTTTTTCCATCCAAATTTTTTATACTTAAACCAAACTTTTGTTACTTTTTTACCTAAGTTTTTCTCTATTTCATCTAACCAAGAAATATATGCTTTTGAAGAGTTTACTCCTCTGCATATAAAATCCAATGTAATTAAATTATAATAGTACTGGTTATCCAAAAAGGAATACAATGCTGCTACTTGACATGGCGCTCCACAAAATGCAACTAATTTCTTTTGATCTAACAATTTTTTTATTTTATAATAAACATGATTTGTATCACTCTGGATATATTTAGACTGTCTTATAAACTTTAAATCTTTATTTGAATTGATAATTATATGTTCTACCAAATTTTTTTTATTGTATGCTGCACCTGCTACTACTCCTCCACATTCCAATACATATTTTGCTAATTCTGAAAATAATCCCCCAGATGTACTATAAAACCTTGTGTTTTCATCTTTTGACCAAGCTGCATATGTTAATGGTATAGAAAAATTATCAATATTTAATTTTAGACGGTTTAAACATCTTTTTTCACATAAATTACAATCTATACATTTTGTATCTATATTTGGATACACAAACCCCGTGTCATCCCTTTTCATTGTAATTGCTTTTACAGGACAGGTATCAGCACACATACCACATCCTGTACATTCATCTTTACTTAACCAAATTTGTTTCATAACATTTATCTCCAAATTTTATTTGACAAACCTAACTTTTTTTTAAAGATTTCTAATACAAATTGCTTAGATATAGAAAATTCAGGCAATTTTCTCCATAATAAAATCAATATACTATTTGGCAACAAAGTACATACTAATCCATTTAGTATAAATTTAATCCAAAGATTAGATAAATTCAATCCAGAGCATACTAATATTGTAATTAAAGCAGAAATACAAATTGATAATAAATAAAATAATTGTTTATATAAAAATTTATATAACAATTCTTTTTCAAAATAAACATTAAATAAAACTTTTGCATAACCAATATCATATATAAATGCTACACTTATAATTGTTGAAATTAATATTCCTGCTAAGCCAATAATATTAACCAAAGTAATATTAAGAATTAGATTTATAATCGTTGCAATAATAGGAACCCATCTGCTTTCCCACCATATTCCACATGCATCTTGGTAAATATATAACATATCACACCATTTATGTATAAAAAAATATAGCGAGAACAAAACCACCATATAATATGGAAATAATAATTCTTCTCCTACCCATAATTCAATAAAAGTTTGATACATACATAATATACATACAGAAAACCAGCCTGAAATCCATACATATAAAAAATTAAATTTAGTAAAATCTAAATAATTCTTTTTTTTAGATTCTAATACAATAGAATTACCTACTATTGCTGTTATTGATGACATAATAACTGCTAATATACTAAATAATGATGTAATCACAAAATAATAGTTTTGATACATAGCAAGTGTTTGTAATCCCAAAAAGGAAGATATAACAATTGAATCTACTGAAGTTAACACAACTCCTCCTATTTTTTGAAATATCATACCTTGTACTTTTTTTCTTATCTCGCATAAAGTTTCCTTGTTTATATTTCCAATCGGTTTGTAATTTTTATATTTTCTTTTACAGATATATGCACAAGTTAAATTATTGAATATAGGTGTAAGATTACTAATTATTACATACAAGTAATAATTTTTAAAATAGAATAAAATTATTACTTGTAATAAAAATTGAATGAACGACCAAAACATTCCTATTTTACTAATAATATCATTTCTTTGTATAGCCGTTAATAATGCCATTCTATAAGCAAAAAGTTCATAAGTAAAGAAAGTTCCTAAAATATATATTAAATAAAGTATATAAATATTTATATCTGAAGGTATCTTACCAGATATTAAATTAGGTAAAAAAGGAATAAGACACAATCCAATTCCTAAAATTACAAATCCAACTATTCTATAACATAAACGATAGAAACTTAATAATTCGTTTACTTGTTTTGTATTACCTTCTGCCAAAGGCTTGTACATACTAAATGTAATTGCAGAATTAATCCCAAGTTCGGATATATTTAATACTTGGAGTATAGATGTAAATAATCCATTTAATCCTAAATATAAAGTGCCTAATGTATATATAAATAAAGTTCTTGTTATAAAAGGTAACATTAATATGACAACTTTATTTACAATTCCCCATATAATATTTCTAGTAGCATTTTTAACCCGATTCATATTTACCTTTACCTATAGCCTTTTTTATTATTTTTTTAATATTTTCCTTTATTAAATTTATTTTTTGATTTTTTATCCAAAACTTTTCAACTGTATCATAGCCTTTTTTATTATATTTTTTTAATACCTTACACCTGAGTTTTCCTTTTTCACTAGTATAATTTAATTGTTTATTTGTTTTTCTTATGCTTTCATAATCAGAAGGAACTATATTTAAAACATACTTAAACGTATTATCAAAGTTTAATTTTCCCTTATTGGTATTTATTAATATACAAGATATACCTTTATTTTTATTAAAACATCCTCCATTTTTTTCTAAAATTTCTGCGTGAACATCTTCAACACCCCAATAATCTCCAATTGTTATGTCAGAACATCTTTCTGGATTTGCATATTTACATGTATAACAATTTTCTCGATATATATCACCACCTAAAAAATATTGGTAATATGAAGAATCTCTAGAATGTAACGCATATTTTTTAATGCTTCCGTCAGGTTCAATACATGTATATGAACCAATTAAATCCCAACCATAGGTTTTATCCCTAAATTTAAATTCTATTATTTTTTTTTGTATTTTTTTTTCTAGCTCATTAAGATAATCAAAAAATATTTTAGAATTGGGAACTCCATGGCAAATAATATCAATTGTAACTAAATTTTTATAATATTTTCCAATAAAAGAGTTCAATCCATCTACCTGACATGGAGTACCTGAAAAAAGTACTTTTTTATTATTATCCAAATCTTTCTTGATTTTCTTATAAATATCACCAATGTTGCTTTGTGCATACTTTGAACCAGATAATAAACTTAATTTATCAATAGTATCTACTCTTATATGTTTTAATAATTTATAATCTTTATTTAATTCCATGGAACATCCATAAACAATCCCTCCATTTTGTAAAAATGTTTTGGCTATAGCAGTAAATACCCCACCAGAAGCTGTGTTCAGAAGAATATCTTCATCTTTTGCTACAGCTGCAAAACATTCTATAGGCAAATTCATGAAGCTATTTTTTGTGTAATTGCATACTTTTAAACATGCCTTACAACTAATACATCTTTCATCATCAATTACAGGATATACATATCCATATTTATCCTCTCTAATTTTTATTGCATGTTTGGGACAAATGTTATAACAAGCCATACAACCACAACATTGTGATTTATTATTATATAAATTTACTTTTTTCATATTATTAATAGCATCATTTAAAAAATTTAATGATTGAACTTTATATATATCTAAACAAATATCTGCTTCTTTAAAGTCTATTTTCATATCTATATTTATATTATTTTCATTAACTTTTCTATTTTCTAATTTTGTTATAGAAAGTAAAGTATCAATCCGATTACCCATTTCTTTCCCTTTTCCTAATCTGTCAAAAACTAAAAAAGGTACATGAAATATAATAGAAAATACACTAGCATGAAAAGAATCAGTTAAAACAAATACTGAATTATCTATTAAATATACAAATTCTGATGGACCACATTTATATATATGAGAAATAGTTTTATCATTTAATTGATATATTTTACAATTATTCCTTAATGCTATTTTTTCTATTATATTTTTTCTATTTAAATCAATCCCTCCGAGAAAATATGTCAATACATATTTTTTTTTATCAATTTTAAATTGTGGTTTTTTTTCAATTTGTTTCCACTCTTGTACAGAAAGCAACAAAGTTGGATCTAATACAACTTTTGCTTTTTGGTCTGTTAATTGTTCTATTATATTTTTACCAGTTTTTTCCCTTACACTTAAAAATCTAAATTTTGAAAGCAGATTAGAATATATTAATTTACTTTTCTGTGGAATTTTATCGCAACCAAATGATGCAGCATAAGCTATCTTTTTTTTATTATCAGCAAATTGTAAAAAAGAATATTCTGTATACCACATTGGATTCCAAATCTGATCACTTCCAGCAACAAAGCAATCACATTCAGAATTAATTCTATCTGGATATTTTGTACTTCTAACCTCTTTAGTATTTACATATTTTTTGTCAAATTTTAGATAATTACTCAATCTTTTTATATTTAGTATTTTCTCTTTAATATATTTATACTCATTAAATTTTAATAATTCTTTCACTATACATTTCAATAAACTAGGTTTATAGGGAACATATGAAACGGTATTAAATCCCATATTTTCAATAGTTTTTTGTAAAGCATAATTTTGTAGCCTATTTCCATAATTATTAAAATCAGGTATTGTAATTATACCAACTCTCATAATTTTATTTTCTCTTTCTTTTTTATAAATACAAAGAATAATTTTTTAAATAATTCTTTTATTTGATGTTTTGATAATTTACAAATCGATATTTTATTATAATTTCGGTAAATAATATCTAATGCCTGGCATTTAACATCATTATCTTCATAATTTTCTAATAATCCTAGAGCAAACATTATTAATTTATAGCTCATTAATGAACTAGCATAAGGAAATTTATTAGTAATAATTTCTTCTTGTTTATTAATTTCACTAATCCATGACTGAAGTGCTATTTTATTATTAGATCTTGTCAATGAATTAAAATTTTCCCTATAGTGATATCCTGTATTATATATACAACTTATTTTTTTTACTTTAGAAAATAATTCAATTAGCATAATCGCATCTTCACCAATATCATATTTTTTGAAAAACACATTATTATATAATTCTTTCCTAAATAAAGTACTCCACATATTACTTGGTATATATCCATTTAAAAAACCCAAAATTATATCATTATCTTTAATAATATGTTGCTTTAGTAGTACATTTTCTTTTGATAAAACAATTACAGGACAGTCTCCATTATTCAAAGTTTCTTCATATAAACAATAAATATAAGTATCATCAATAGTATCGTCACTATCAACCCAGGTAATATAATCTCCTGTAGCTCTTTTTAAGCCTTCATTTCTAGCAGATGCAACCCCACCATTTTCTTTTGAATATACTTTTATTCGTGTGTCTTCCACACTATTTAAATTACAAATTTCCAGACTACCATCAGTTGAGCCATCATCTATTAAAATAATTTCTAAATTTTGATACCTTTGTTTTTTTATACTATCTAAACATTCTTGTAAAAAAAATTCTGTGTTATATATTGGAACAATAACACTTATTAATGGTTTTTTCATTCTTTTCACCTTTTTTAAAGCTGTGATAATAAATAATTTATAGCTCTTTTTCTTTCAATATCCCTATATTCATCTATTATAGTGTAGTCTATAAAATTATTAGCAATTTTTTCAATGTCATTTATATTACTAATTCTCTTATTTTCAATTCCTAATTGATTAATTAAGCAGGTTAACTTATTTTCATTTCCCTCCTCTCCAGGTCTAACAATAATAACAAAATTCTTTTTTGAAATAACAGAAAAAATTGTTCCATGAAAAGTATCTGTTATTATTAAATAAGCATGGCGGAAGAATGATAAAACTTCTAAAGGTTTACAAATAATTAATTTATCACAAAAAGATTGGTTTCCTCCTAATGCATATAATTTTTTTTTCTTTTTTTTAGCATAAGATTTTATTGCATTTCCTTCTGCTTCAGTAAATCTATTTGTATATCCATAGACAATTATATAATTTTCTATATTTACATTATCTTGTAAATATTCCGTAAAATCGGTAACTAATACTGGATCTGAATGATATATGGGGGTAACGCTTGTCAATTCTTTAACCAGTTCAAATGTATTAGTATCCCTAACTGATACTGCACTCATACTATTTATTGCATCGGAAAATTCCTTAACTTTATTATATTTAAGTAATCTGTTTTTTGTTAAATTACCACATGAAGCAGCATATGAAATTACCTTTTTAGCATTATTATTAATTCCTAATAGTTCTGGTGCATATCCCACATTTTGACCATTTTGTATATAGTTAAAGACTTCATCACTTCCAATAACAAGAGTATCAACTTTAGTACGATAATGAAACCTTTCATCTAAATCTAATACATTATATTGAGATTTTATTGCCTCTACTTCTAAGTTATTTTTAATTGGCTTAATTAAACTCAAAATCTTTCTTAATTTTTTATATTCTGGTAAATTTTTTATATTTTGTTTTGAAAATTTAGAACCAATATGATAATCAACAAATACTGTACTATTTCCTAATGATTCAATTAATAACTTTAATCCCAATGCCTGCATATAAGAACCATAATTTATAATTCTTTGCATACTTAATATACCAATTATCTTATTTTTTCCCATTTAATTTCCTCCATATCTATCGGAATTTTGTAATATTGTCCATATCATGGCATAACATATAGATATTCCAATATTAAACATAGTATCTCCAAAAAAATTTATTATTAGAAATATAATGGTTACTATAAAAAATATCCATGCATTCTTGTTCTGTTCTTTTTTCATTATATATAAAACTCTCATATATATATAAGCATATAAATAATAGGCAAGTGGAATAAATCCCCATCCAATGAACATTTTTAATATTGCATTATGAATTGGAATTGCTGTTGAAATAAACAATTGGCTGTGGACTTCTGACATTACAATATCAGTATAGGTTAATCCTCTTCCCCAATATGATAAAGAAAAATTATAATCCTTTTTAAAGTAATTCCACATTTTCAATCTTGACATATCATTAATATTAAATTTTAAACATATAGACTCAAAATATCCATTTTTAACAATCCAAATCCATAAAAAAGTTAATATTACTGTACTAATAGTAATAATTCTTAATAATTTTGCTTTTCCATCTATAATTTTATAAAATATAAAATATGTAAATAGTGCAATTATAACAGCTAACCAAAGAATACGCTTGCCTCCTAAAATAATCCCAAGTACACATATTATGCATGTAATTATCCTGACCTTGTTTGTAATATCTTTATATGCAAGAAAGAATACAAATAACATACCATAGATATATGTTAATTCATGTACTTCTAAAATTCCCCAGTTATTTGTAATTAATGCTTGAAAAATAACAGTAATATAAGAAATAGTTCCTGCTGTAAGAAAAAGATAAAAAGCTTTAATCTTAAACTTTTCTACTAAAAAATATCCTAGTAAATATGCCCCATAAAGCCATAAAATATACTTAAAAGACGACATTGTATATTTTTCACTGTTATATATTAAAACAGATGTAAATGCTGATAAAACACTTGGTATGATTAATGGCAAAAAGAATTGTTTTATCATTTCACAATATACTCTTTTTATATTAATTAAATTTGAGCATAAAGAAAAAAATATAACTATAAAATCTATAGCAAGTGGCAACCATGAATAATTATCAAATACAAATATACTATATGTAACATTAATACAAAACATTAAAATTATAACTGTTATTAAATATTGTATAATATTTTTTTTAAGTATCTTGATTTTCATAATTATATTCCTTTTAATATTTTTTAAAATATTCTGCAAATTATATCAGGAAAAATAATAAATAATTTATAAATAATTTTATATTTTAATTGTAATTTACATCTTTTATTGTATTTTTTCCATATATTTTTATAGCTAAGGTATACTTTACCTAATAAATTTTTATTATATCCTGATTTCATTATATTTCTATAATATAAAATTTGAGATCTGCAATAATTTTTAAAAGCTAATACAAGCATTTCATAATCAGATTTTTTTTCAAAAGTAATAATTACCTCTTTATCAGCTAAAATAGCATCTTTCACTTTTTTCCGATTGTAAGCTGACATAGTAATACTTCCTTCTCGGGTTCTGTAATAATAAAGTTTTTGTTTTAAAACTACCACCTTTGATGCTTCTAATAAAATTTTATGAGTAGTAAATGTATCCTCATAATAACGGCCAACCGGAAAATAAATATCATTATCTATTAATATTTTTTTTTCTATTAACTTACATACAGATATAAAAGAAATATTTTTTTCTTCTCCTGTAAAAATCTGTTTTATTAAATCTCGTCCTGATATTACTTTGCTTTTTTCGTTATAAATAGGTAAGATTTCATTATCTGAAGTTACCTTTTCAAAATCACAAGCTACAATATTAGCATTTGTTTTATTTACACAATTAACCAATATCTCTACCATTTTTTCATTAATAAAATCATCAGAATCTACAAACATAATGTAATCTCCAGTAGCTTCTTTAATTCCGACATTTCTTGCATCAGATAACCCACCATTTGTTTTATGTATAACATTAACAAAAAATGAATATCTCTCATTATATTCATCACAAATAATTCCACTTCTATCAGTTGACCCATCATCTATTAATAATAATTCAATATTTTTATAAGTTTGATTTATAACAGAATTTAAACATCTTTTCAAATAATTCTCAACATTATATACTGGTATTATTATTGAAACTTTAAGCAAACTTATTACCCCCAGACCGTCCGAAAACTCCTTTTTTAGATTTCAAGACTACATAATCTTGTTGTTATTCCATACTATTTGTTACTATATTTTATGGCTCGGACTGTCCGGTTTTTAGTTTTCGGACAGTTTTCCAAACTAGAATATTATACTAATACATTAAATTGTTATTTTAATATATTCATTTAATATCACAATTAAATTTTTATACTATATATTTTACTTAATTTCCTTTTGATTTTTGTAAATAATATAATTATATTAAAACCTATACTGTTAATACATTCTTGGAATGTATTTATACTCTTATATTTCTTATATATTGTATGTGTTTCCGTTTCTACATTACTAAATAAATGAAATCTTTGATCAGCTTCAAATACTTCTATTTCACTCAAAGCAAATTCTTTATTTCTTTTTTTAATACGAATTTTTATTTCTTGTATATTATCTTTATGAATTTCTATTCTAGTTTCTCTCCCATAATCATTCAAATTTTTACATATAAATTTACAATCATTAATAAATATTTCTATTTCTGTTGTTTGTCCTTTTTTTCCTGGATTACCATGAAATATTATCTTTTCAATATAACTTTTGCTAGGAAGTACTATATTTATCCATGGTTCTTTATCTGAATTTTCTGGTTTCCAAAGTCCTTTAGTATAATCTATTTTCCGTGGGTCAATTGTAATAATATCATCTGTATCAATAATTTTAAAATCATTTAATGCTTTATTATTTCCAGAAGAACAAGTAATATCTGAGTATAATGCAATATTATCTGTACGTTTATTCCAAAATACATTATCTGCATTTATAATAGATGCTGCATGTAAAACAGCATATTGACTCATATGTTGTTTTAATGCAAAATAAATTCTTTTTTTCCATATATATCCTTCTGTTTCTCTAGTTGGAAGCGATACCCGTTTCTTCCACTCATACGATGGATTGCTTAACAATTCTTTAAATATTTTTGTTTTTCCAAGCTTTACAGCACTATAATCGGGTATTCCATAATAAGCTGTTTCATAACAAAACCCCTTCAATACAAATGGCTGGTAATTTTTATTTATACATTGGCACACTGCTTCTTCTAATGCAATAGATAACATTCTGTGATCGGAATGATAGTCAAAATCTGTGCCAATAATAAGCTCTGGTTTATAGAATTTTAATATGTGGCAAATATCAGCTACTACTTTATGGTGCATCTCTGGTTCTTCAAAAAAATGATTACCAATTGAATTAGGTGTATCTGGATACCCCATAAAAAATATATGGTTTCCAGGTATGCCTAAAATCTCACAGGATTTCTTTGCTTCAAATTTTCTTATTTCACTTTTTTCTATATCAGTATCTAATGATGAATAAATTACATACAAATCATAAAATTCCAGAAGATATCTACTACAATTTCCTATTAGATTTATTTCATCATCCTGATGAGGTACAAATACTAAACATACTGATAATTTTTCAGTTTCTTTTGTTTTATTAGTTTCCATACCAATCCGACCTATTCCCTGTTCAAAATATACTTTAAACAGAATATAAAACTAACAATTTATTACACATAGACTCTATAGAATATTTTTTATATACTTCTGTTACATTTATTTCTGCCCTTTTTTTTTCTTCTTCATAATTATTTATAACAGCATTAATCACTTTTACCAAATCATATACATCTCCTGGTTTAAAAAGATGTCCTCTTTTACCAAAATCTAATACTTCTTCAGGCCCATATAAGCGGCTCGCTATACAAGGAATACCCATACTCATAGCTTCTAATAAAGATATACCAAATCCTTCTAAACGTGAGGGAAGCACAAATATGTCTATGTTATTCAAAAAAACTGGTATATCTGTAATATTACCTGCCATTTCAATATTATTTGACAGATTATATTCTTCTATCCTTTTCTTTGTTTTAAAAAAAATTTCTTTATGAAATTTATCGGGGCTACCTGCAAATATACACTTAATTGTAGGATAAGTCTTCCTTAGTATGTCTATTGCATTTATTAAAATATCTTGCCCTTTCAATTCAGGAGAAAATCTTGCTATATTTCCAATAACTATATTATCAGAATTAAATATCCTTTGCTTATCCATATTCATTATTTGCTTTTTTGCTTTTTTATAATTATTCACATTAATTGCATTGTAAACAACCTCAATCTTATCTTTATTAGCACCAGATTTAATAATATCTTTTTTCACACTTTCCGAAATTGCAATAATTTTTCTACACAATATATTACGATATATAATTCTAATTTTACTCAAATTCTTATATTGTTCCATGCCATGAATAGTATAATACACTTTTAATGATGGTTTTACCAATTTCGCAATTAGTAAAATCTCTGGTGTATTCAAAGCATTACAATGAACAACATCAATTTTATGCATATATATATATCTGGCTATTTTGAACAATGTTTTAACTTTTTTACCTTGCGATATCTTACGCCTCTGCATTTCTACATGAATTTTTTTATCCAGTAAATTTAACATAGATTTATCATATAAATCATTTACTATATATAAATATACATTATTTCCTTTATTGCACATAGTATTACATATATCAGTAATAAGCCTTTCAGTTCCTCCTATTGTAAAAGAAAACAATAAATACATTATTTTCAATTTTCTATCCTCATTTTAAAATAACATTATAATAAGTTCCTTCTAATTTTATTTTTTCATTTGTAAATTTATAAGTCAATTTATGAAATGGAATTTGTTCTTTGATTGAATACCATATTTTTTCATTGTATTGGTCAAATAATCTTAATAATAGTATATGAGATGTAGAATTATCAACAGGAACTATGTTTTCCCATTCTTTTGGATAATAATCAAATACAATAGCCATAAAATCATGTAGTAAGAAATAATCAATCATACTATTATTTTCTTTCCAATATTCATAACAAAGATATCTGACTGCACATAATAATTTATTATTGCTTTTTGCGCCCATTAACCAGCTGCTTATATAGGAACAATGTCCATCTCTTCCTGGTTTCAGGCATTGATAAAGAAATAAGTCTGAATCAAAATAATAGTTAGGTATATTAGGGTTTGTACACAATACTGTTGCATCTAACCAAAGTCCTCCATAATGAATTAACAATTCTAAACGAAGTAAATCTGTCATATGTGTATGGGAAATTTTGCCAGAATACCACTTTTCTAATATAAAATTTGGGAATTTTACATATTGTTTTATATTCTTTTTAGTTATAAGAATAATATCATAATCTGGCATATTTTTATATAATGATTGGTAACATTTTTGAACTATTTGCGGAGCATTTTCTATCCCTTGAAACCAACACACCCATACTTTATTAGATTGTCTATGTGGTAACTCTTTATATTCTTTGTCAAACTTATAAAGTTTATCTCTATATTTTTTTTCCAATTTTTGTTTTGTTTTCAATCCAGCAGATAATCTTAATATCTCTAAAGCTGTACGACTTCTACCCAAAAGTATGAACTGGCATATAGCAGTAAATAACGAACTACTTTTCCAATATTGTTTTAATAATTTTATGCCACCTTGTTTTTTGAAAGTAGTTATTAATTCCATAAGAACCTTTCCCCTTTCATTTCTTTATTGGAATACTTCTTTCAGTGCAGTAACCAGCTTTTCATTATCCTCACTATTTCTGACTGCTATGCGGATAAATTGCCTATCATCTATTTGTATCTTCTTACTTAAATCTTTAATAAATAAATTATATTTTAAAAGTAATATTTTAACTAACTCCATTGCTGTCATGCCATTCATAATCTCAACCATTATATAATTAGCCTGTGATGGAATTATACGTAATCCAGATATTTTAGAAAGTTCTTCTATAAATTTCTTTCTAGTTATTTTAATTTTTTCAAGTGCTGCCATATAATCACTTTTGTATTTTTCTTCAATCTGCATATAAAATTCGCCAAAAGAATTAATATTCCAGATTGCTACTTCCTTTTTAAGCATAGAAATTAATTTTTCATCTGAAGATACCAGAATACCTAAACGGATACCAGGTATACCATAAGATTTAGAAATTGATTTTATAATAACCAAGCCTGAATAAGTATTAATAATTTCTTCATTAATTAGGGAATTATTTTTTTCATCTGCAAAGTCTGCAAATGATTCATCAACAATAATACGTACACCCTCTCCTGTATTAACACTACTACACCACTTAACCAGTCTGACCACATCAGCTTTACTGATATAATTGCCACTTGGATTATCTGGATTAATTAATACCAAGTTGTTAACACCTGTCCCATCAAAATATTTTATAATGTCATCTGCATTATATGATAAATTTTCATTCTGAGGCATATATATAATACTATTCTTCTTTTCATATCTGTTTGGGTACTCTTCAAATGTAGGACAAACAAATCCAGTTTTTCCTTCTAATTTTTCCATAAGGCATTTAATTAATTCAGCAGCACCATTACCTACAAGAACATGTTCTTTATGTATTCCAAAATTCTTAGCTGCCAATAAGCTATTCACTTCTATTCCTGATGGATATTGTGTTATTAGAGTTTCAAAATTTGTTTTTATTTCATTTATTAATTTCTGTGGAGGAAAATAAGGATTTACTAAATAGCAAAAATCCAATAAAGCTGGATATCTCCAATATCCGCCATACCTCATTTGTATATTGGACACTTTTTCATCTGGATCTAATGCAAACATTGAAGAAGCAATATCAAGATCTTGGATGTCATCTATTTCATACCAAAGCTGTCCATTTAATTTTTTTGCCTTTATACCTGGATTGTCAAGCATGGTAATAACGCGCAGAACTTGTTCATAATATTCATTATTACCTAGAGCTTTTAAATAAGCATCTAGAAATGGTATATATTGTGTTTCAGAAAAATACCTGCTAAATTTATATATGTTTACTGTCTTATAATATTGTGGTATGTCTTCAAATACAAACTTTTTACCTGGAATAAATGATTCAATATTATCATTTTCGCCAATTTTTATACAAGTGCCATCCATCCAACTTTCATATTTATCTACCAAGGCGAGTGTGTCACGTGGATCTTCTAAAATTGCTTGAAGTACACTGTCTTCAAAAATAAGGTCTGATTCAAGCAAAAGTGTATCTTCCCTAAGCAAATATTCCTTTGCCAATGCAAGGGAGTAAATATTGTTTGTTTTATCATAAATCGGATTATTTATAAAGCATATAGGTGTCTGGATATCCAATGTATTAATATAATTAGCTAGTTTCTTTCCCTCATATCCAATAACAATCACGATACGAGATAAATGAAGATTTTCCAACTGGTAAAGCATACGGTTAATCAAAGCCACACCATTCACTTTAATCATACATTTCGTATTATTTTTTGTAAGTTCTTTCAATCTTTTGCCCATTCCAGCAGCTAAAATAAGTCCCTGCATTATTTTGTTTCACCTCTAATATTTTACTAATTTGCTAAAATTTATAATATTTAATGTGTTTGTATTTTTATATTATATGAATTTATATATTTTTATAAATTCATTTTTAGTTAAGCATATATTAAAATATTCAATATCATATTCTAATGTAATATTTTTATACCAATTCCATATAATATTAATATATGGAACTTCTACATAAAACATTTTAGCTATATCTTTTATAATTTTTAAACCAAATGAAAAATCGGCTGTAAAGTATCTAGAATAAAAATTCGGAATCCAGCCTGTACCCGTTTTTTTCATTGGAGAAGGTAAACCTTTAAATGCTTCAATACTCTTAATTTTTTTTGTCATTGTTTCCACAGTCCAACTTTCATAATAATCCTGTAAAGATATAACAGAACTTAATTCTAATGGAATAGTTTTACAAATTTCCTGCAATTCTTTATCACATGCAATAAGTATTTGTGACGAATCATTTGTCCATTCTTCATAAAATAGAAAATTTTTTAAATAAGTATCTCCATGTTTATAATTTTTAAATAATGAATATAAACGTGAAGTATGTAAAATCTGATTTGATGGTGTAAGCGTAACAGACAAGTAATTATCTAGCATGCAACAAGGCATATCAAAAATATCTTCCATTGTACTACATATATCAAAAACTTTTGTTGTTGGAATTGCTCCAACTAATATAAATTTTTTCCTGCCAAGCTGATAAACAGATTTACCATATTCCTTCAATCTGGCAATACTATGAACACGTTGTAAACCAAACAGTATACAGCCTTTTTTAATAATTTTATAAAATGCAAACTCGGCACCCCCACTTCCTGGAATAATCCCAATTTTCTGTCCAGCTTGTACATACAGTAACATTTTTTCTGCTATTTTTTTGAATAACTGTGCTGGTACAGTTATCCAAATGTATTCTGCATTTTTAACAGCTATTTCTATAGAATCCGTTGCTTTAGAAATAATTCCAGTAAGTAACAATTTATCTTTTTCGTTATAAATTGATATTTCTTTTTTCCAAAGTCTAGGCTTAGATGTATATACTGTAACTTCATGGCCTTTATATGCTGCTTCTGCTGCCATAATAGTTCCAATATTTCCGCCACCAATAATTGTAATTTTCATATACAATACCAAATCTGTACATTATAAAATTATTAAATAAAATTCATTACATGCATATCAATTTTAAAATCATCTATAAATATCATGTAAGACAAATTCAATGTTATAATCCAGAAATCTTTCTTTATTATTTTCAAATTTTACCTTTTAGGAATATTAAAAATTTCAACAAAATATTTGATATACCAAATACTTATAGTTTATAAGCTGTATATGTATGATGTGTTTTCCTGCCTGTTTCATCAGGAGGTGTCATATAATCACCATATGTAACAGTAAGAAATTCGTCATAACCAGTTGGAATATTAAATTCTTCATCCTCAAATCTATGTTTTTTGATTTCAAATACTTCTTTTTTATATACATCGCGAAACCGTCCATATTTTTTGCCTGCTGGCCATACCAAACAAGCAACATAAACACTATCTTTATATTCAAATGATTTTGAAAAATGTACAAGTTTATTAATATAATGCTTATTTCCCATCAATTTTGCCCAAAAATATGCTGGAAATTTAAAGAGTATTTTTATTTTAGATTCTGTATTATCTATTGCAAACCTTTTACGGCTTGTAAGAAAACATAATGATGCTGTATTCTTTGTCCTTTCAACTAGCTTATTAGCAATATTTCTATCATTACCTACACCATCTAAAGGGTAAATATCTATAAAAAGCCCTATACCATAATCTTTTTCATTATCAAATATAAGATGATATCTCATATCGCTTATACGCGAAATCATATGTGGATAATTTTTAACTGTCTTACTATCAAATAATTTCAATGGATACAACTCCTGAGAATTTCTTATCATATATTTCCTAAGCTCTTCGTAATCGGGTCTTGGCATCATTAAATCAATATCATCATCCCATGGTATAATTCCATTATGACGTAATGCACCTATCAATGAACCATATGTTAAGAAATATTTCCATTTATGATCATCACATATTTTTGCTATTTTTTTTAGGATTTCATATGCTCCTAACTGAACTTCTCTTAATGTTAGTTTCTTATTCATAATCTATCCTCTTTCTTATTTATGCTATAACACTTTTAAAAATTTTTACTTTATTGTTAATTTAAAAATAAATTTTCATATTTATTTATGATTTTTTCCCAAGTATATTTTTCTTTAACACGGTTTTTTGCTTTTATCTCTAATTTTTTAATTTTTTCTTCTCCAAAATTATCTACTTTGTCAATGAGCTGGCTTAAATTTTTATTCTCTTGATTCCAATATAAAGCACCATTTCCACCAACCTCACGATTGAAACTTACATCTAATAATAAATTTAAATTTGTACTTCCAAGTGCTTCTAATAAACTTGGGTTTGTCCCGCCTACTTCATGTCCATGAAAATATCCATAGGCATTTTCCCTGATTTTTTTTAATAATTCCTGGTTATAGACTGTACCTGCAAATTTTATTCTTTTGTCATTTTTAAAATGAAGAGTGTTTTCTAGTTTTTTTAAGAATTTATTATCGGCTGTTGTAATAATAACAAAGTCCTTTTTTGTATTACTTTTCATAAATTCCCGTATCATTATTTCATAATTATTTTCTGGTACAAACCTTCCAACTGCCAGATAATATTCTCTTGGCTTTATTTTTTTACTGTGAAGCCATTCCATAAAATATTTGTCATTATCAGCTAATATACTTTTCTTTGTTTCAGCGCCATATGCAATAAATGTAGTTTCAGGGTTTTTCCCGTTAATTCCTTTACCGTCATAACATTTATGGATATATTTCTCAATATTTACTGAATCGCATATAACCAGGTCAGAATACTTTACCATTACCTGTTCAGATTTCTTCCAGTATTTCCTTACTGGTGCAGGCCATTTTGCCCTTTTCCATTCATGTCCGTCAGGATTAAGGAATATTTTTCCCCCGTATTTATGGATTTTTTTATAGTACATTTTTATAAACGGGCCAATACGGCAGGCCATAATGTATATTATTGGATTCTTAATTTTTTCTTTTTCTATAATACTGCATGATTTATGCAAGGCTGCCAGGTCATAATAAATGGCTTGTGCAGAACCTATTCTTTCAGGGACATTTATTTTAAAACAATGTGCATTATGGTATATAAATTCTGTCTTTGATAATTTTTTCACCCCGGCAAGTGTTTTTTCATCCATACAGCCGCTTCCATTGGCTTTACATGCTACATGATATTTAATTTTGTTGTTATGCTGGTGGTATTCAGTAAGCTTGTCAACAAATGTTTCATAACCACCATAAGCACCTAATGATTTAGCCCCTATAAGAAAAACATGCTGTATATTATTATCCATAATCCTTTTCCCTTTTCCTATGTTATAGCTGTAACCAGCCTGTTTAAAGATCCTGCCCTATTCCTTTTAAAAACCCGTCATTCTTTATTATCCAGGATTTATATTTATCATACACAGCGTTTACACTTACACCCATTATATATGCCAGGCTGTAGATGTCCCCTCCTGCCTGTAGGCACATTATTGCAAATGTATCCCTTAGCCTCTGGAAGTTTAAGTCTTCAATCCATGCTGTTTCACCTGCTGTTTTCAGCCTGTACTGCAATGTCCTGCCGTCTGGTGGTTCTGCTTCTACAAGGGTTGTCCTGGCCGTGCCCTGGTCTTCTTTTTTTACAATTTCAACTATTGAAACGTTCCTTTTCCTGCCTGATTTTTTATCCACTTCTGCTACATAGCTCTCTTTTAATGGTTTTTTTGTTATATAGACTGATTTTAAAAGTGCCTGTAGTTTTTCTGGCATTACAAATTCACGGCATTCATTTTCTGGAAGTTCACATTCTGCAAAAACTGTAGCCGGGTTATCTTTTGAAGCAATTTTTTCTGTAGCTTCTTCTTTTTGAGTTTTTTGCTGGATGCGTATTATATTCCTATGGATATGGATTTTACCGCTTCCAAAACAGATATCTTCCCACTTAAGCCCGCATAGTTCTGACAGCCCCATGCCTGTATACAAAGGAAGCATTATCTGTAACTGGTAGTCTGTTTCCTTCTGTCCTGCTACTGATAAAAGCTGCTGTACTTCAAGTTCTGAAAGGGGCATTGCTGCCTTTTTATTTTTAATCTTATATTCTGCCTTTCCAAAAGAAACTTGTGGCATTATGCCTTTTTTTGCACCATAACGGCACATGGCACGTACCATGCTTTCTAAAAGGTAAAGTGTATACTGTGAAAGAAGCTCTTCCTTGCCACTACTGGCATGGAGAAAATATTTCTTCTTAAGTGTGGTTAATATTTCCGACAAGGTATTTGCATTAAAAAGAGCTGCCTGTACCTCTCCGGCATATGGAATAATATATTTTTCCATATGTGTCTTGTAACGGGCATAGGAAGACGGGAGCATAATGTTTTTAATATCCTTAAGCCACATATCTGCCAGTTCTTTTATAAGTAAAGGTTTTCCGTGGAATGGATATTCAAGATAAATTTCTTTATGCACTCCTGTGTAAATATCTGTTGTCCGTTGCAGCATAACCACCCCTTCCTTTTTACAAAGCTTTCTTTTAAAAATATACATATCCTCTGGTTTCATTTAAGGAAACCAGACTGGAAATATGCTTTCTAATTAAAATCCTTCCAGTGCCTGTTTATTTGCAATTACAACATTAGAAAAATTATGTTGTAGATATGTAAAATTGGCTTTTTTCATAAAAGACTTTATAAACAACAAAAAAGCATTGTTTACAGACATTTAAACTATACTTTTACAAATTATCCGAAAATGGTTTTAGAAAATATTTTGTAGTTTATTGTCTAAAATTGATAGCCGCATTTGCCTATATGTGGTGCAGGCAGGTAAAGCAGGCTATCAAAAGGAAGATACTTACAAGGCAGGAAATAAAAAAATAAAGTAAAACATCTTGAAAAGCTTTAAGTTTTGTGGTATTATTCTTTGTGTTCCAGTTACAACATAATTTTTCTTATGTTGTAATTTTTTTATGTCTTATCTTGTCCCGTTTACCTGGCATGCCCCAGTTTCCAACAGACAGTCCCATTATATCTAATTGTTTCTGGTACTCCCTGCTTGTTGTCATTATATAAATCCTTGTTGTTTCAATACTGCTATGTCCTAATATATCCGCAAGCTTTGCTATATCATTACAGGTGTTGTAAAACGTTTTAGCAAAAAGATGCCGCAGGTTATGGGGAAATACTTTTTCTGCTTCTACACCTGCTTCTTTACATAATGATTTCATTTCACGCCATATATTGCTGCGGTCTATGGGTTTTCCATTTCTGGTGCAGAATACCACTCCGTTTTTAGTCTGGTTTTTATGTATATAGTACAAAAGTTTAACTTGTAACTGCCTTGGAATAAGTATCTGGCGCTCTTTGCCTTTACAGTAGACTGTAACTGTCCCTGAATTAACACTTTGTACAGTTACTGAAGCAAGTTCACTTATACGCAGCCCTATAGCGCACAATGTCTGTATAATCATGGCAAGTTTTATTTTACCTGCTTTTTCTGCTGCCATTACCAGTTTTTTATACTCTTCTTTTGATAGATCCCTGTTATCTGGAACAAATGTTTTTTTCTGTACTTTTATTGTTTTCACTTTTAAATCTTCCCACCCCATAAATTTGAAAAAGCAGTTGGCAGCTACAATAAATGAATTTATACTGCCTGTTTTGTACTTGCCACTGTTTTGCAAATATTCTTTATAATTTATTATAAGTTTCTTTGTAAGCTCCTGGCTTCCTGTATATTTTGCCAGTTTTTTTAAATCACATATGTACTTGCTTGCTGTTGCAGTGCTTTTTTCCTCTTCATAAAGGTATTCCTTGAACTTTTTTATCAGTTTGTCTGTTATTTTCCTCATATTTCCCTCCAGCATTATATTGTTTAAAAAAATAAAACCCTTATTTTTATAAGGGCCACGAATTAAATTATAACAGTACTATAAGACTTTTTACAATATTATTCTGCTTTATTAATATAGCATTTTAAATATATATTTCCTGGGCTGCGGTTCTGGCAGGTTTTACGTATTTATCCTGGTTTTTCAAAAAATTTAAAAAGTTTTACTTTTTATGCAAGGTTTTGATACCCTGGGCCGTGTTATATATATATAAGGGTAAAAAATTTATAAATTACAGGAGGGATCTTATATGGAAAATTCTAAAAACTGGAAAAAGACTGCTATAGCATTAGTAACAGGAGTTATGCTGGCTGGCAGCCTTAATGTCCCTGCTATGGCGCATGGCCATCATGGAAGCCACCATAGCAGCACTTACACAGGAACTTACTGTTCATACCACCACACAACACACAAAAGGGCAAGCAGTTGTAAATATTACTGTACAAAACATCATAAAACCCATAAAAATGGTAAATGCCATTATTAAAAGACATGTTGTGTTTTACTGCCAGGAAACAGGCAAAGAAGAACCAGGCGTATAGGAATTATCCTATGCGCCTTTTTATATAACAGGTTTTGTCCTGATGCTTAATAAAACTGCTATTATATTTACTAACAATACATTTACTGGTATAATTTTTATAAGGCTGGATCTAATATAATAATAGGAAGGAGGCCATGCAATGCAAAGTATTACAAAAGTAAACCAGGCCATTGATAAATATGCAGATATGGTACAGCATGTCTGTTTTTACCATCTTAAAAACAAGGCAGATGCAGAAGATGTATTCCAGAATGTATTTTTAAAATATATGTTATATGATAAACCATTTAATGATGAAGAACATGAAAAAGCATGGCTGCTCCGTGTAACTATTAATTCCTGTAAAGATTTCCTTAATGATTTCTTCCGCCGTAATAAAGTGCCCCTTGAAACATTAAATGAAATAGCCTCAGAGGTTCCGGATGGGCACAGGGAGGTGCTTGAAGCTGTGCTGTCGCTTCCAGCCAGATATAAAGATGTAATTTATCTGCATTATTATGAAGGTTATACAGCCCATGAAATAGGAGAAATACTTGGCAAAAAGGAAAATACTGTCTATTCCTTGTTATCCAGGGGACGGGATATATTAAGGAAAAAGCTTGGGGGTGAAGAAATTGATGGATAAAATACATAATGCATTTGATAATATCAAAGCAGATGACAGGCTTAAAGAATCCACTAAACAATATCTTCTTGAAAAGCACAGCCATAAAAAAATGTTTCCACAAAATCCATTATTCCGTAAAGTGCCTGTTTTCTGCATAATAATAGCTTTTATAATATTAACAGGCGGATATTCATGGTTTTATAAACCTGTTTCTTATATAAGCATTGATATAAACCCATCTATTGAACTTGCCCTTAACCGCTTTGACAGGGTTATATCTGTAACAGCATACAACCCAGAGGGTGAAAAAATAATTAAAGAATTATCCTTAAAGGGCAGCCTGTATACATCTGCAATTAATATAATAACAGAAAATAAAAATATGCAAGCTTACTTTACAGATAAAACAGGGATTATATTTACAATAGCAACAGGCCACAGCCATGAAAATAATATAACTACAGGTGTAAATAGCTGCTGTGGACATGCAGGGCATAACAGCCAGAGTGTAAATGCCAGTATGGATATTGTGGAAGAGGCACATGAAAACGGGGTTTCACTAGGCAGGTATTATGCTTATCTACAGCTTCTGCAATATAATAATACAATAACTATTGATGAAATAAAAGATATGGATATGGATATTATATATAACATGATTTGCGGGCATGGCCAGGCACCAGATGGTGAGGACAGCCACCATACATCACATGAAGGCCACCACCATGAAGAAATACACTAAAACTTAGCCTTGCAGTACCACGGCCTGTATACTCTGGAATTGCAAGGCTATAAGAAAAGAAATTTTATACTGCATTATAAAAACGTTACCATTATAACAAGACCCTTTTATGGGTATATTATTTTAAAATGGAGGTTTTTATTATGCCAAAAAAAGGAAGAAACATCTACAAGAGAAAAGACGGAAGATGGGAAGCACGTTATATTAAGTCACATGATGAAAATGGAAAGGCACAGTATGGCTATATTTATGCCAGGTCATATTGTGAAGCAAGACAGAAACAGAGAAGCCTGGTTCCTGCCATTGATGAACAGGATATGTTTGTTTTAAAAGAAATAAAAGATTCAGGTTTTTGTAATGTATCTAAGAAATGGCTGGATATGGAGAAAGTGAATATTAAGGAATCAAGTTATTCAAGATATAAACGCATTGTATTTAAATATCTTAATCCATATTTTGATGATATGCACATTGAACATATTTCTAATGAAACTATTGAAGAATATATACTTTATCTTACAAAATACGGAAGGCTTGATGGCAATGGCGGGCTTTCTAATAAGACGGCAAGTGATATAATTGCAGTCCTTAAGTCAATAATAAAATATGCAGCCAGAAACCATATACAGGTACAATGCCTGGTTAATAATATTAAATTGAAAAAAACTGTTAAGGATATCCAGGTTATTGATAGAAAGGAACAAAAAATACTTACTGAATACCTTTGTTACAATACTGACCTTACAAAACTTGGTGTCCTTATAAGCCTTTATACAGGAATAAGGATTGGTGAACTCTGTGCCTTGAAATGGTCTGATATCAACCTTGAGGAGAATTTTATTGAAGTTACAAAAACCCTGCAAAGAATAGAAGATTTTTCTGATGGCAGCCATAATCCTGATGGCAGCCATAATCCTGATGGCAGCCATAATTCTAATGGCAGCCATAATTTTAATGGCAGCCATAAAACAAAAGTTATAACTGGCAAACCTAAAAGCACTTCATCTATAAGAATTATCCCGCTGCCTGGATTTCTTAAAGATATATTATGTGATTTTAAAACAAATGGCAGTGCATTTGTACTTACAGGCAACAGCAGAAAATTTATAGAACCAAGGACTATGCAGTCAAGATTTAAAAATATAATTGCTGACTGTGGCATTACACAAGTAAATTTCCATGTACTGCGCCATACATTTGCAACGCGTTGTGTAGAAATAGGGTTTGATATAAAAAGTTTAAGTGAAATACTTGGACATTCCAATGTAAATATGACACTTAACAAATATGTACATTCTTCATTTGATATGAAAAAAGATAATATGGAAAAATTAAGCCAGGTTTTATAATTTCCTACTCACCAATTTATTCCCATGCCATATAATAACATTAATAATATAACTTAAGGAGCAGTTATATGGCAACAGTTATGCTTGATGCAGGCCACGGAGGGTATGATAACGGCGCTTCATTTAATGGCAGAAGGGAAAAGGATGATACTTTAAACCTTACACTTGCTGTTGGAAATATTCTGGAGAATAAGGGGGTTGATGTATTATATACAAGGACAACGGATGTTTACCAGAGCCCTTCACAAAAAGCACGCATTGCTAATGAAAGTGATGCGGATTATTTTATTTCAATACACAGAAATTCAAGTACATCACCTGACATGTATTCTGGTGTACAGACCCTTGTTTATGATAATAGTGGTATTCCTGCTGTCTTTGCAGAAAATATAAATAGGGAGCTTGCTAAAACCGGATTTAAAAATATTGGTGTTGAAGAACGGAAAAACCTGGCAGTCTTAAGACGTACAAAAATGCCAGCGGCTCTTGTTGAAGCTGGTTTTATAAATACAGAAGCCGATAACAATATTTTTGATTTAAAATTTCCTGAAGTAGCACAGGCTATTGCTAATGGAATAATTGAAACTGTAAGCGGTGCTGATGTTACTGGAAATGAAATAAATGGATACTGGGTTGAAATTGGTTTATTCAGGCATTATGACAATGCAAGAAATCTTGCCAGGAGTTTGCAGGTTGATGGCATCGACAGTTTAATAGTGCCAAATGTTAATAATTATTATGGTGTTTATCATGGTGTTTATGATAATTACAACAAAGTGGAAGCTGCAAGTAAACTGATATTTAATAAAGGGTATGAAACAAGGATTGTACAAAGAAGTATATAAATTATTAAAATATATGCAGAAAAAACAAGGTTCCCACGCCTTTAACCAGGTATGGGAACCTGTCATTTTAAGAACGTCTGCCATCTGCCACAGGCATATCAGATGGAAGCTGTTCCTGTCTGGTATAAATTTTTATATATTATATAATTATGCTTTAATTATAATATCTGCTACTGCACTTGCTTTCCCACATGTTACTTTTACCTGGGATTTTTTTGCTTTCTTTACAGGTTTTGCTTTTAATGTGACTACACCATAACTGTCAGATTTTACATAGGCAGCACCTGATATTACCTTATATTTTATTATGTCTGTGGTATTTTTTGTAAGTGCTTTTACTTTTATCTGTACTTTTGCACCTTTTTTATCCAGGGTATATTTTGTATTATGCAGTTTAAGAACCTGGTTTGTTTTTGCCTTTTTTACTACATTAAGTGTGGTTTCTGCTTTTCTTTTATTATCTTTTACAGATATGGCAGTTATTTTAACTGTGCCAGTTTTCTTCTTTATTTTAACAACACCCTTTTTAGAAACTGTAGCAATTTTTTTATCTGATGACTTCCAGGTTACATTTGTACTAGCTTTAAATTTTAACTTGCTCCCTGTTTTTACAGTTCTTCTGTCTGTACCATATGCCATGCCCTGCACACTAACTTTTATATTGCCTTTTTTATTTATGCCTGGCTTGTTATTATTATTGGTACTGTTACTGTTTTCATTGCCAATATTGTTATTTACCTGGCCTCCTCCTGATATAAAGCTTACTCCTATGCCTGCATTTAAAGCTTTTACTTCATCCTCTGCAAGTGTCCTGTTAAATAACATTATTTCGTCTACAGCACCTTTAAAGTATGCGTCCCAGGCATTTACGCCAAAGTAAAGATTTGCACCAGGATTTGTCATTATGTCTTTTACAACGTCACCTTTTGATACTGCCTCCCCATTTACATATAATGTACCTGTTACTGTGCCGTCTGCGCTGCCGTTTACTGTACCATCTACTGTTATTGCCACATGCTGCCACTGTTCTGCCTGGTATGCATTTGCTGCCTTTGTTTCAATATAGCCATTATGGTTTGACCAGATTTTAGCATCAAATGTTGCATTAAGCCAGTATTCAGGTGAAAATGTGCCTGCTGCAAATGTTGGGTCAACTGCACCGCCTATGCTGTCTGGCTTCATAAACCAGCTTATTGTATAGCTTTCACCAAGTTTTCCCGCACTGCCAAGTTTAAGCCCGTAGTTGCCATCAAGTTTTATTGCCTTGCCATTTATGCCTTCTGTGTATGTATATTCCGGGTTTATAACTTCTACAGGTGTAAATGCCTTTGTTACTGCTGCTGCCCCGTCTGTTTTTCCTTCAAATGAATATCCAAAGACAAGTGATGGTTTTAAATTTGCATCAATTCCTGAAAAGTCTGTAACTGCTTTAACTGTATATTCTTTAAATGTTTCAAAATCCTCAGCATATACTTTTACATTGTATGCTGTAACCTGTCCGCTTATATTAAGCTTTTTCTCTATTGTTTCATCAATGGCGCTGCCATCAATGCTTACATAGCCTCTGCTGTCTGCTATTTCAAACTTAGCCTTTGGTGTGTCTTTATATGAGAAATTAATTGTGTATCTATCACCATCTTTTGTAACATTTCCTGTAGAAGATGTTATATTTAAAAGTGAATTATTTTTAGCATAATCTTTCATTATATAATTCATTAAACATATTTTTGCAGAAGCTTCACCGCTTTTTGCACTTTCAAATGTAACTGGTATAAATGCATAGCCGTTTTCTGCTTTTTCTGTTTCTGTACCTGCAAGACGTGTATCTGTTTTATTTGTTTTTATAACGTCTTCAGGAATTAAAATCCTTATCTGGTAATAATCACCTGTATCTGATGCTGCAAGGTTTATATTAGAGGCATTGTCTTTCTTGCTGTCCAGTGTCCCCTCAAATAATACAGTATTTCCTGATGAAATTTTAATTGTTTTTCCATCTTCTTCTTTGGCAAATGTACATATAAGATAACTGTTTCCACTGTCTGCCACTTTAAAACTGTATTTAAATGAGCCGCCTGCATTGGCAAAACGGTAACATGGGCTTGTGCTTCCTGTTGAACCTGTGCCATTTTCCATAAAACCAAGTTCATCCTGCCCGTAACCTGGCCTTGATGCTTCTGTTACTGCCGCTTCTGTCCTTGCTTTGTTTTTTTCTTCTATTACTGCACCTGAATCCCTTGCCTCTTCATCTACTGTAAATGTCCAGTACATTGCATAACTTTCTTTATACTGGCTGTAATGTGGGACAAATGTATATTTATTGCTGGTGCCTGAAAGCATAAATTCAAGTTTCCCATCAGCTTTAACTATGTTTTTATTAATATTTTCCATATATTCTGCAACGCTGCCAGCAGATATAATAAAAACTTTATCATTATTTATAGCTTTTGTAAGCGGGATTGAAACATTTACACCTGTTGTACCCTGTGTCTGTTTGTCTGTGCCAAGTTTTGCGCTAAGTACATACGGGCCGTATTTAAATGCATATACGTTTTCATTGTCAGGCAGGTTATAAGCCT
Organism: uncultured Lachnospiraceae bacterium; assembly: GCA_910586555.1. Lineage (GTDB taxonomy): Bacteria > Bacillota > Clostridia > Lachnospirales > Lachnospiraceae > Butyribacter. The sequence continues at coordinate 69,828 of CAJUJY010000002.1, read as the reverse complement.
TTACTTCCATAGGAAGTGTAATTGTAATTTTTGTGCCATCTTTAATTTTATCAGAAGGAATTACTGCATATTCTTCTTTAACTGTATATTTATAACCTTCACCATCAATGGTTACTGTGGCATCACCTGCAAGCCAGTCTGGAATGCGCAGCCTTAAACCGCCGTTTACTTCACCAGATCCAAGTGCTTTTATTGTAATTGCCATTGTTTCTGACTTTGTAAGGTCACCTTCCTGTATAACTTTCATATTGCCGGCTTTAAAATCTATTTCTGAAGCAAGGTACTGTGCTATTATAAGATTGTTGTCTTTCTGGTAATAAATACTGTCATTAAGTTTTGTGAAGTTTTCCATGCCTGAACCTGTGCAGCACCAGAAATTGCCTTCTTCTGTCCCAAATACTTTGTGGTAGCCGCCTGCCATTGGCTGGAAATACATACTCATGCCCGTTTCAGGGTTTTGTGAAGACATAATTGCATTAACAAGCGTATTTTCATAGAAATTAGTATACTTTGGCTTGCCTGTAACCATAAAAAGCTTACGTGAAAGTTTAAGCATATTATAGGTATTGCATGTTTCACAGTTACAGTTAGTCCTTTCTGCATCAAGTACATTATCTGCACCGAAATGTTCCCATTCACTGTTGCCGCCTGTAATATAACTGTGGTGGTTTACAACATAATCCCAGAAACTTTCTGTATATTCAAGATATGTTTCATCCCCAAGTGCTTCATACCTGTTTAATGCACCTAAGAACTTAGGGATAGTTGTATTTGCATGTGTATTGTCAAGTGCATTGGCTGTTCCTTTATATACTTTATTAAAAAGGGGCTCTTCATCAAACTTATGTGCCGCTTCTGCATATTTTAAAGCTGCATCTTTGCCCTCTTTTGCAAAGACTGCTTCATATAAATCATAAAGGCAGTCATTCATGCCTCCATATTCAATGCCAAGTACAGTTTTCTGCGTGGAAGCATCCCATTTTATAACCCTGTTATAAATCCAGTCCCCAAGTTTTTTAGCTGTATTATATGCTGTTATATTATCTTCCAGTTCATAAGTGCTTATAAGCCCTGCAAGGATTTTATGCATTGTATACCACGGAACCCATGCCTGTGTAGAAATATTTGCAAGCCCTTTTTCTACATTGTCAAACTGTATATCAAAATCTGTTTTGCTTGGAAGTACTGCCCCAAATAAATAGCCTTCATATTTTGTGCCATTTGTTTTTAACTGGCAGTCTGCAAGTGCATCAATTACACCATCAAGTGTCTTTTTAATTTCTGTGCGTACACTTTCATCTGTACCCTTATTTGCATATGCCTGTGCCATGGCGCTAAGCCAGTGCCCGAGGGTGTGCCCTCCTATAAGTGCATTTTCCCATCCACCGCCATAGCGCTGTTTGCCTTCCATATACTTATTTATATCATCTTGTGGCATGCCTGCTATGTAACCTGCTGTTTCCCTGAACCCTGCAAGCAGCCTGCCCGTATCAAGTGATAGCAGGTATTTGTTTTCTTTTTCAAGGGAATTAACATAGTACCCGTCTGTTACCTGTACTTCACCCATATTAAAATCTGAAATTCCTGTAAAATCACTTTTTGCCATAACTGTTACCTCAAATTTTTTCTCCATTTTTTCAAAACCATTTGTTAAAACTGCTGTAAGTGTTACAGTTATATCTTCTGTTCCCTGCCCTGGAACTGTTACTTTGCCATCTGTGCTTATTATATCCTGGTTTGAAGATGTCCATGTAATGCTGCTGCCACCCTTTTCACCTTTTACTGGAAGGATAATGTCAGAAGAAACTTGTGTTTTAATATTAAGTGCATCATAATCTGTCTTTATCATGGAAGCTGCATCTGCTTTTTTAATAAGTATATACGTTAAATTAATTGCAAGGTTATTTTCACCAGTACCCCTAAGGTTTACTGAAAGTTCCCCGTCTGTAACATCAAATGTGGCACAAGCTGGTTCTCCTTGTGATACATCAAATACACTAGAAACAAGCATTTCATCTTTTTTATCTTTGTTAAGGTAAACTGCTGGTTCCTTTGAACAGCCCCAGGGATCTGCAAAACCTGTTTCAATATAATATGTGCCATTTTCAAGTTCAAATTTGTAATCAATATGCCTTGTTTCAACACCTTTTTCAAACTGGTTTTTAGTATAACGGTTTGAAGAAGTTTTTGGAATGTCATCAGCACTATTAAATTCATATGGCCATGTCCAGTCTGTATCAATACCGCCTGTATTTGATGTGCCATTAGATAATGGTGTACTGGCAGTATCATCAATACCCCATTTATAACCTGTTACTTTGTCTTCACCATAAACCTGGTCTGTTACACTGTTGTGTGTGCCAAACTGGTCACCTTCTGATACGGTTGCAACATTATAATCACCACAGTCTACAAAATAAACTATGGAATTATCTTCCCGTTGTGCAGGCTTACCTGCTGCCTTTACAGTTTTTACAACCCCGGAAAGCCCTTGTACTGGTACACCTGAAAGTGTAACTGCTGATACAAGGGCTGTAGAAACACATGATTTAAATAAATATTTTTTACGTTTTCTGGTTAATGCCATAAATAACCACTTCCCTTCTGGATTTATTGTGTGGTTATTTTAGCATTTATCTGTTGCAAATGAAATATTAAAAAGTCAGAATTGGTGTAAAAATGTCAGTTGTTATAATTCCTAAGCTTTTTGCGGCAATAATCATCACCTGATGAAGCTCCGATTTTATACCATCTGTATGCATTTTCTGAATCACTTATTGCTGCATATAAGTCAGCAAGGTTCCTTATTGCTGTATCATGCTTTTGTGCTGCTGCTTTTTTAAGCCAGGTTATCGCCTTGTTAAAATCAATTTCAACACCATCACCGAACCAGTATTTCATTCCAAGTATGCATTGTGCTGTTGGAAGCCCCTGTTCTGCCATTGTGGTGTAAATCTGTACAGCCTTATCCTTTGCGCCTTCTATTTCTGGCGGGTTCTGGTCATAAAGCTTGCCAAGTTCAAAAGATGCCCTTTCATATCCTTTCCTTGCAGAAGCAGAATACCATTTTGCTGCTTCTGTATAATCAAGGTGGCCTCCGTCTTTCTCTGCATAGTAATCACCCATTTCACACTGGCTTGATGCATTACCCTGGAATGCTTTCTTTAATACACGCTTATTCCTGATATTCATATGTTTATAAAACTTGGCTTCTTCCATCTTTTTGTATTCCATTACAGGGTCAGGTGCTTCATTTATAATTGATTCCTGTTCTGCTAAAGCATTATTTCCATTCTGGCCGTTTACCTGCAAAGCTTTCTCCTTTCCGAAGGCAGTGCCTGGCTGTCCCTTAATGCTGTTTTCACTATAACTGTTATTACCACCTGTAACACTGGTATCTGTAATACCATTATTATTTACAATGTTATTATTATTTACAATACTATTAGTATCTAAACTATTAGTATCTGTATTGCTGGCCGTGCCATCTTTTATATCACTGGCTGGATTTTCTGTAATGCCTGCCCTGCTGCCTGTATATGTTTCATTATCCATATATTCTGAAACATCAATTTTTTTGTTATTATTAATAATCTCTATCTGGCAAGCCATATCGTTCTGAAGGCGCTTTTCAAATATGGTTTTTTCATGGAAATTAGCCTTCTCTTCCTCTGTGGCTTCCCACCTTCTGTTAATATCAATACGGAACTTCCAGCCAAATGCAAACATAAGGCTTTCTATAATTATAACTGCATATTTTTCTGCTACAGAACTTACAAGCAGGTTAATTGCTTTTTCTATTAACACACGTTTGCGCCACTGTTCCCTTCTGTTACATTCAAAAAACGCAGATACAATATTTTTATCATATGCAAGCTGGAGAAGAAGTATTTCATTGTTTATACTGCCATCTGCATTATTTTCTGTATTATTATATCTGCTATAATACTGTTTTAAAAACATCTGGCTGTCTAAAAGTATGCTTTCATCGCCATCTATAAGCCTGCTTATATGTATAAGCATAGGGTGTGGGTATACAGGTTCAATTATTACTGTCCCGCCTTTAAGACTAGAAGTATTGTTCATATTAAATCTCCAATTATATAATTTCAGGCTTCAAATAAATTGAAGCCTGGAGAAAACAACCTTATTTAAAACTAAATTTTTATAATACCATTGCCAATATTGTTTCCCTCTCACCATTTGCCTGTGCTATCATTGCAACATCTGCCTGTTCTATTATATTAGCAGTTGTATATGCTATCATCTCATCTGCTATATTGGTATCACGTATAACGGATTCCGTGCTTTGTGAGTTTTCAGATGCATTTGAAGAATTTGCATAAGCATGTTCAAGCCTGTTTGAAATTGCACCAAGCCTTGAACGTTCAAGGTCTACAATATCTAAAGACTTGTCAAGTACAGCAAGCCCGCTTGTGGCATTAACAGAATCTGATACATTGACACCCTCTGTTCCAAGGATTTTTGTATTGAAAACCGGAAGACGTGTCCTTACAAGCTGTTCAGAATTAGCACCAACCTGGAATACAAACTCCCTGTTTCCTTCAGTACCGTTCCCGCCTGGTTCCCAGTCATCACTGCCAGGATCTGCATCTGCATACGGGTCTTTGAAAATCTTTATTGTGTTAAATTCTGTTTCATCTGCTATCCTGTTTATCTCACTGTTAAGTGCATCAATTTCCATCTGGATATCTTCCCTGTCTTCAGCAGTATTAGTATCATTTGCACCCTGCACACAGAGTTCCTTCATTCTGTGGAGTATTGATGTAAGTTCATTCATTCCTGAATCAGCAGTGTTTATAAAACCCTGTCCATCTTGTGAGTTCCTGCCTGCCTGGTTAAGCCCCTTTACCTGGTTTCTTATGGATTCCCATACAACCATGCTTGCAGCGCCGTCTGCTGCCTTATTTATCCTGTATCCAGTAGTCAGTTTTTCTGTTGCCCGGCCTTTAGTATCCTCTAATATATTAAGCTGCCTTGTGGCAAACTGTGTAGACATATTATGTTTAATAACCATATAAGTTCCCCCTTGTTTCAGTCCACTTACAGTAATTTAAGTGGTGGATTTCTGCTTATTTTAAGTTAAATACTTTACCAGAGCTTGTAGTATATCTATTTCTGGAAATCCAAAGTTACACTCTGTATATTATATCGGCGTTAAAGGTTATATATATAATAGTTTTGCCAGATTTTTTCAAAATTTTCTCTGGAAACATACAAAACTTTTACAAAATTCACATTGTTTCCTGCTTATATGCTTCTACATGTGATTCTATTTCCGCAAAAAGCTTAAGACGCAGGTCTTTTATATACCCTGCTGCTTTTTCTACAGGAACCATTTCTTTTATGGATTTATCCCTTGTTGTAATCTCTACACATGACTCTTTTAAATTACGCGGGCTTACTATTACACGTATTGGAACCCCTATAAGGTCTGCATCAGAAAACATTTCCCCAGGCCTTGTTTTCCTGTCATCATAGATTACTTCTATGCCATCATTTAAAAGGCTGTTATAAAGGCCGTCCGCTGTTTTCTTTGTTTCTTCATCATCTGCACGCAGGCAGCATATATGCACTTCCCACGGTGCTATTGTTATTGGCCATACAGGGCCATATTCATCATGGCATTCTTCACATATAGAAGCTGCAAGGCGTCCTATACCTATTCCATAACAGCCCATTACAGGATAATTGGTTTTGCCATTTTCATCTGTATAACGCATATCCATGGTTTTAGTGTATTTTGTGCCAAGCTGGAATATATTTCCAACTTCTATGCCACGTTTTATTGTTATAGACTGCCTGCCACAGCAAGGGCATATACCACCTTCTTTAACCTTGGAAATATCCACATAATTTACATTTTCTAAGTCCCTTTCAAGGTTTAAGCCGGTATAGTGGTATCCCTCTTTATTTGCACCTGCAACAAGGCTTTTAATTCCTTTAAGTGATATATCAAGATAAAACTGTGCCTCTTCCGGAAAATTATAAGGCCCTATATATCCAGCATTAAGACAGTCATCCGCTGTAATTACAGCAGTATGGATTTCCTCTCCCACAATGTTTTTAAGCTTTGTTTCATTTACCTCATAGTCACCACGGACAAATGCTACTACAAATTTATCATCAGAATTTTTCTGGTATACAACAGCTTTGCATGAAGATAAAACATCACTTTTAAGGAAAGCACAGACATCTTGAATCGTTTTGCAGCCTGGTGTTTCTACGCATTTAAGTTCTTCTTCTATGCCTTCGTTATTTATAACTTTATTTTCTGCTGCTTCCATATTGGAACGGTAGCCACATTCATCACAGATAACTATTGAATCTTCACCAGCAGGGGTTAAAAGCATATATTCATGTGAAACACTTCCACCCATCATGCCTGAATCAGATTTTACAGTAATAACCTGTGGTACTCCTGCTTTCTGGAAAATACGGTTGTATGCCTGGAAGCATAATTCATAATATTTATCAAGGTCTTCCTGTGAGGTATGGAAAGAATATGCATCTTTCATTGTAAATTCACGCACCCTTATCATTCCTGCCCTTGGCCTTGCCTCATCCCTGAATTTGCGCTGTACCTGGTATATCATAAACGGGTATTTTGTATAAGACTGTGCATATTCACGCACAAGCTGTACAGCAGCTTCTTCATGTGTCATGCCAAGTACATGGTTTGAACCATTCCTGTCTTTAAAACGGACAAGTTCATTGCCAACACTTTTATACCTGCCTGATTCTTCCCATAAAGAAGCTGGAAGTACAACGGGAAAAAGTACTTCCTGTCCGTCTATTGCATTCATTTCCTTGCGGATTATATTTTCAATTTTGGAAGTAATCCTCCTAAGTGCCGGGAACTCTGAATAAATCCCGTTTCCTACATATTTCATAAAACCGCCGCGCAGCATAAGCGCATGGCTGTCAACTACACAGTCTGCCGGCCTTTCCTTAAATCTTTGTCCTGTTAAATTCGCTAATTTCATAATTTACCTCATTTCTGTACTGTTTTTGTGTATAACCAGTATTTGTGTTTATATTTTATTATACAAAATAAAAAGCCCTAAAATATGCTGTTTCATATCTTAGGGCGGATAATATACCGCGGTACCACCTAAATTCAGGTTATAACCTGCACTCATTTATAAGCTGTCTGCTTATATGTCTGTGATAACGGTGACCTCCGGTGGAAAACCACAGCTCCCAGGCTGGTTGGGCATCCTTCCAGTAAAGCCTTGCACCATACGGCTTCTCTCTTAAAATTCCAGATGCTTACTATTCTGTTCATAGCCTTTAATTTCTTATATTTTTACCATATACAGTACCAGATGTCAAGCAAAATGTTATAAATTTATGAAACAGCCACAATTACTATTTCTCCCTGTTTTATCTTTTTTGCAGGCCATATCTTTTAAAAATTATGCCAGTCATGTGGTGTAAATGTTTCATCAAATTTTTCATAAGCACTACAGAAAAAATCCATTGTTTCATCTGTAAACTGTATAAGCATATATCCTCCAGAAAATATCATGCAGTCTGGTGATATAATGCTTATAAGTTTATCAAAGTCAAACATTGGAAACATCTGCCGTATAAGTGCCTCTGCATCTGTTTTTTCCATGCTTCCATCATTTGGTTTTCTTTCAAACTGTTCACCAAGCCTTTTATATATGGAGATTAATTCTGTATTTTCATACACTTTTTTATATATTCCATTATAATCTTCTTCTGTATATTTATCCCTGTATTCTTTTAAAACCAGGTCTTTATGTTCCCAGAATGGTGTTTCACAGTCCATCCAGTCACTTAAAAGCTGGTACCAGAAGTAATTATTTATCTGTTTTATATTTTTTATGGCCGTTTCTTCCATATTGTTTATATATTTTTCCATTGCTTCTGCAATTTCAGAAGCAATTACTTCTGAAATAGAAGTATTATCTTTTTTTATATTTTTAAAATAAGGCTCTAATGGTTCTGTCCAGTAATAGCCCTCTTCCAGTTCTTCTAATAATTCTTCCGGGGTTTGTTCTATTGCAATAAGACCTTCTTCTCTCATAAATTCCCTGTTTTCATATAAACCTGTAATTCCCATATTAAATGTGCCTTTTACCAGGAACTTTCCATCTTTTATTATTACATTAACCATTTTTACACCCTCTGAACTTTTATTTTATTTAGGAAGGCTTATCCATATACTTTATTTATGCAAAACAGGCAGATTTTAACTGGCAGGCATGTGCCATCCTGCCTGTTTTAACCTTCCAGGTTTAATAATACAGCTTTGCAACTGCCTGTACCATATCCCTGTGTTTGCCCCATTCATAATAAAACTGTGAATGTCCTACAGGTGCAGTGCCAGAACATGTTTCTGGTGTACACCATGTTATGCCCTTTTTAGTAAGGTAATCACCAAGTGAACCATTTGCACCGCTTATACTTTCACGTATTGGCCTGTAACCTGTTTTCTGCCTGACAAGGTTTAATAATGAAGAACTTCTTGTATAATAAATTACCCTTCCTGCCTCATGGTAATTTATAACTGCTTTAGGCTTTGTTTCATCTATAAGTTTTGCAATGGCTTTTGTTTCACGTTCAGAAAGTGCATAAGGGCCAGAATATCCTTCCCTTCCGCGCCTTGTACCCCTTGAACTGTTTTTCCTGAAACCTGCATTAAAGTTCCTGTTTAAATCCACACCTCTTGCATTGGCTTTCCACCTGCTATAACTTCCCCTGCCAAGCCGTTTTACAAGTTTTTTTAAAGAACTGCTTTTAATCCTTTTAAGCCCGTACTGGCTTATATTTACACCATCTGGGTTAAGCATTGGCACAATATATACACACACCTTATTAAAAAGTTTATTATAAGCTGTGCCATTATATTTCCCTGAATAATAATATTTACAGCACCTTTCTGCCATCTTCATAACAAGCTGCGAATTAAGCCACTCCCTTGCATGCATTGTTGACTGTATTAATATTTTCTTTTTAGCATTTTCATTGCCAAGCCTTATACAGTATACATTATTGCTGTCAGCCGTTTTAGTTAATACTGAAAGTTCCATAACATCCTGGTATGACTTTGCCATTTTCTTTATATCCCTTGACATATCAGAATATGAATATTTTGTATCATATATATCTACAATATTATATATTGCACTTTCAGACAGTGAAACGCTATTATTGGCAATATACCCGTTAGTACCATCAGAAAGCTTGATTTTAAGCCATCCAGGACTTTTTGCAACACAGTGGTATCTTGTATTTTTCTTTGCACTGCCTTTTTTTGTGCCATTATAAATTCCTGAATATATGGTGGTTTTCTTTTTAATAAAAGCCCCTTTATTTATATTTTTAAATATAAATGTAAATGTAAACCCTGCCTGCAATGTATAATTTCCCATTCCAGTAACTTCTGCCTGGTATGTGCCCTCTTTCTTAACTTCACTTGCAAGTTTTGTTTTAACTTCAGAAGCCCCTTTGTTTATAGTAAATTCCTGGCCTGATATAACATTCCCTGTTAAATCTTTTATTTCAAGGTTTAATATAATTCCTGTATCTGGTATATATTCTTTTCCGTTATAAAATGAATATGCAAGTATATCATTTTCTGTTATTTCATGCCCAAACCTTAACACAATGCCTTCATATTCAGAAATAAATAATGTTTCTGTAAGAAGCAGCCTGTTTAAATCAAAATAATTACTAAGCAGGTTTCTGGCTTCAAGGAATTTATATCCGTTTGTTATATTCCATATATTAAAAATCCCATCATGTTGTATATCTATATCTGCATTAAATGTACTGCTTACATTTATTAAAGTTAATGCTTTATAATAATCTGTATAGACTGCATCTGCATCTTCAAAATTATTAATGCCATTAATTAAAATTACACTGTTAATATTTTCTATTGCAGTATAAATATCATAAAAACCGGCATCAATGGTAATTCCATTAACTGCAAAGTATACAGTATTTTCTGCACTGCCTGTATCTGTTTCTATATAAAAAGTAATTTTTAAAACTGCCATTCCAGCACCAGTTACTTTTATATTGTAGTTATCCACTGATACAGCACCAGGATTATAATTACTTTCTGGCGCAAAACCTTCAAGGTTTCCTAAATTTTCAATATTTATAATACCGCCTGTATTTAATATTTCATCTAAATTGCTAATCTTTGAAAGATTAAACTCCTGCCCGGCCGCAACAGATACCAGGTTTTTAATATGTATTTCTTTCCCGTTTTCCCCTGTTACAGTAATTATATTGTTAATTCCAGTATTTTCATTCATGCCAAATACAACCGCCGCATCTGCATTTTTATAAAATAATATGCAAAATACTGCAATGATTGCACTAATCATTAATTTTTTCATTTTTTGTTTTCCTGTTCTTTAATATTTTTATCTATCTGTTTTTTATAAAAGTTTCACCTGCTGAACATACTTTATCTGCAAGGCATACAATAAAGCTTTCAATATATTTTGGAGGAACTGGTGTTAAAGGAAACATATGTTTTTTAATAATGTCCTTTTCAATATCTGTAAGTTCAAAATCACGCATTGCATTTTTTAATGCTGCCCCTGCATGGAAAAAACCATGTGGCCTCTTGTGGTTGTGGCTTTTATCATGCCAGTCATACAGGAAATAGTCATGTAAAAGTGCACCACGTACCATTTCCCTGTATGAAACCTTTATATTATATTTTGAAGCAATCTGGCAGCTTTTACGTGCAACCATAATACTGTGCCTGTAAATGCTTGTGTTTCCATGCTGTATATATTTCCTGCTTTCAGTAAATGAAGAATTATTAACCACTTGCACAAGAATTTCTTTTAACAGCTTTTCATAAGCCGCCTTATTCATCTAACCACCTTCCAAATATACCACCGTACCTGTACTGGAAAAATATATATGCCTTGTCAAAAATAATCCATAATGCTTCAGCAAGGGCTATTAAAACAACTATAAAAAGTACTGGCATTTTAGACAGCCCTGCCATAAAACCATCTGTAAAAAGTGCCTCAAAACCAATAAAGTACTTTACAATTACAAGTGCTGCCGCAAGCAGTATATGGTAACATATTCCTTTTATAACCATAGCTGCGGCATAAGGGGTATTTTTACTGGTTAAATACCCTGCCACCAGGACATATACAGAAAGCCCTGCAAATGTAAAACAGTAGAGCTTCTGTGGCGCAAGTATAAGGCTTGTAAAAAATGCGCCTGCTAAAAATACTGCACCTGCCCTGGTTTTAAACCGTTTCTGGAAAATCCCTGTTATAAATGATGCTGCTGCAAGCAGGAATAAAGAACTTGCTTCAATAACACCGCTAAGTATTACAAGTATTACTGCAAGTGCCATAAGTATGCCTCCCCATGCAGCCTCTTTTGCTTTTAGATGCAACTGCACAAATCACCTCCCATACACTCACATATTGAATCTGCACACCATAAATCACAGCACATATTTCCTGTACTGCACCCGCCAGGGCCATAATAACCGCCAGGATTACGCCCGTACCCCTGGCCATAATTTTGGTAACTCTGCCTGTTATACTGGCCGTTGTTGTAATTCCCATTAGTATAGCTCCCCTGGCTTCCATTATTATAACCACCCTGGCCGTTTCCGTTCTGGTAACCCTGGCTGTAGCCATTACCGCCATTTGCCCGCAAATTCATTATCTGTGTATATGCTGCCTGCACTTCCTTAAACTTATCTTCCGCAAGGTCTGCCAGCGGATTGTTTACATATGAATCAGGGTGGTATTTCCTGCTTAATTCCTTATATGCCCTTTTTACTTCATCATCTGTGGCGTTTGGTGAAATTCCAAGCACCTTGTATGGATCTGTCACTTTTTGTCCTCCTTTTTCTTTGCATGGATATAGTCATAACGGTTCCATACCCCTGCATAAAGTATGTTCCGCAGAATATCTATATAACTAAGGCATGGAAGCAGTTCAAATGCACTACATGCCGCAGATATTTCATTTAAAAGCATTTCCCTTGTATTTTCTTCAAAATGCTTTTCTTTAAATGTATTTTTAAATGGATTATACCTTCCATGTTCAATATCCTCCTGCAAATCATCATATGCATCCATTATATAAATATACCTTCCAAGGTAATATCCAAGACTTCCAAGGTATGTTTTAAAATAATCTTCCTTATAAATAAATAATTCTGCAAGAAGACTGCCAAAGCAGGAAGCATTTTCCATAATATTGCAGCTTTTGCCCTTTTCAAGTACTGACAGCTTTTCTAAAGACTGTTTTATGGCTTCTGCCTGGCGTTTATACTTTGCACCTGCCTGTAATGCACTTTTTTTATAAATTAATGCACCTGTGCTTCCTTTAAAAGAACCATCATCATTTTTATCATCGAGGCATTTATAATAGCTTAAAAGAATATTTATATCAGCACAATAATCTGTAACCTCATTATAAAGTATCCTGTGCTTTTTAACCGGGTGCACTATGCAGTGCCTTTTTTCCTGCCTGCATTTTATATTATATACAGAACTTAGAAGCATTATAAGGAATGTCATGTCATATGTCAATGTAATGCGCCCTGTTATGCCATATTTTGCTTTAAGCCTTTCACAAAGGCCACAGTAAAATGCATGGTAGGTTCCATAATCTTTTACTTTAAGTTCAGGCTTTAGTATCTGCACATATCCAAACAAATATATACCCTCCGTTTTATAGTTTTTAATTCTGCCTGCTTTATAATATCATAAATTTGTGTTATTATAAAGTATATAAAATTAAAAGGAGATTAAATTTCATGAAATTTTTGATACAAAGGGTAAATAAGGCATCAGTTAAAGCAGATAATGTTATAACTGGACAGATTGGAAAGGGACTGTTAATATTTGCCGGGATATGTGAAAGCGATACAGAAGAAATAGCAGACAAAATGCTTAAAAAAGCATATAATCTAAGAATTTTCAGTGACAGTGAAGGGAAAACAAACCTTTCAGCAGGTGATGTAGGCGGAAGCCTCCTGGTTATATCACAGTTTACACTTTATGCAAACTGTAAAAAGGGAAACCGTCCTTCATTTTTTGAAGCTGGAAGCCCTGCCCATGCAGAAAAACTTTATAATTATATAGTTAATAAAGCAAAGGAATACTGTAGTACTGTTGAAACTGGACGTTTTGGCGCAGATATGGAAGTGGTGCTTTCAAATGACGGGCCGTTTACAATAATGCTTGATTCAGAAGAACTTTAAAAAAGTAAATAAATAGCCAATATGTATTATGCCCGTTTCATAAATTTATGTGTAAACCACAGATAATTTATAGTTATCTGTGGTTTGTTTTAAAGGAAGTTGTATATATAGAAATTTTTATGCCCTGGCAGTTCCAAAGTGTCCCATGGACAGCCCGCTTGCGCTTGGACGTCACACGCAATGGTGCATAAAACCCTTATGCTTCAAAAAAACTTTTTGAAGCATTTAATACAGGGTTTAAGCACCAGCGGTTCCGTACAGCTATCCATTGGAAACACTTTGGAACTTGCCAGGCAATCTACACTTTGGCAGCCTGCAAAAATATTTTGTGCAGATATTTTTAACTTAATTACATTATAGTATGGCTGTACACGTAACAATGCACAAAAACGTAAATATTTCACAGAAACAAATGTTTCATAGAAACATTGGATACCAGGTTTAAGACAGTGCAGAAATGCCTTTTACACAGGACATAAAAATTCTTCACATTTTAATGTCCTATGGGAAAATACAGGTTACAGATAACAGCCAGGATGTAGTATATCTTTATTGCCTGCCCGTTTTAAACATACAACAGTTTTTTATACCAGATAAAACATTTTTCCCATGAAACGTAGTAACATATACAAAAATCCCAAATTAATAGCCACATTTGCCTGTATGTGGTATGAGCAGATAAAACAGGTTATCAATATAGGATAACTATAAATTATCCCTTGTTTATATATAATTAAAAATTTATGAAATTATTGTTTACTACATGCATTGCATACATACGGTGCCATTGACATCCTTATAAAGAACCCCTGGCCGCTGTCGCATACAGGGCAGTTTTGTGGTGCAATTTCTGACTCAACTACATATCCGCATCCGAGGCACATCCATCCTGTTTTAACATCAGATACAAAAAGTTTATTTTCTTCCATAAGCTTTGCAACTTGTTCAAAGCGTTTTGCATGTGTCCTTTCAATATCTGCAATAAGGTAAAACTTGCCTGCAATATGTGTAAATCCTTCTTCTTTAGCTATATCACCAAATTCTTTGTATGCACTGTCTGCTTCTTCATACTCATTGTGTAAAGCATTTTTAAGCTGCGACAGGATATCTTTAGATGTATTGACAGGATATGCTGCATCAATATTAATATTTTCGCCTTCTGCTTCCTTTAAGAAATCATAATATACCCTTGCATGTTCTTTTTCCTGTTCTGCTGTAAAGTCAAATATCTTTTTAATAACATAAAGCCCGTTCTGCTGTGCCAGCTCTGCTGCAAATGTATACCTGTTCCTTGCCTGGCTCTCCCCTGCAAATGCCCTCATAAGGTTTTGTTTTGTCCTGCTGTCTTTTAAATCCATAGCTTTCCCTCCGTTAATAATTATTGGTTTAATAATTTTACTATGGATATTATTTACCTATGTTCCAGATATTATACAGATATGAAAGATGGAAAAATGCCTTTATGGTTTTTATTATTTCTTTATTGTCCATTATTTTAAACCCCATACAGATAATATTTCTGGCTTGCAATGCCTGGTGGTAAGTAAAAATATTAAAACTTCTGCCTGGCCACTTTTAATAAAATTATTTCCATGCCTGTCTGTGCATCAATTAAACCACGCTTAAATTTATATTCTGTTTCTATACATTCATTAAGGATTACTTTAAGCTGGCTGTCTTTAAACCTTGCTGCCTGGTTTAAATATTTGCCTGCTGCAAATGGCTGTACCTTCATTCTTGCAGCCAGTTCACTTTTTGTAATGCTGCCTGCTGCCTTTGCCTGTAACAAAAGGTTAAACTGCCTTGTTACAAGGTATAATATGGACATAGGGCTTTCCCTCAGCTCTAAAAGGCTTTTGTAAAGCTTTAATGCTTCATTTGCATTTCCTGTTACAGCATAGTCAATCATCTGGAATATACGCCCCGTAACCTGTACACAGCATACAGCATCTATATCTTTTATAGTGATTTCTTCCCTCCCGTATGTGTATGAAACCAGTTTATCCATTTCATTGGCTAAATTATATAAGGAACTGCCAGCCTGCTGTAATAAATATCCTGCTGTAGTTTCCTTCATCTGCTTATTATTTTTTTTAAGTATTAATGCTATAAAATTCCTAAGGTCTTTAATGCCCATCTGCCCCATTTCCACTACAAGGCCGTTTTTATTTACAAATTTATAAAGCTTGTTTCTTTTATCTATTTCTTTTTCTATAAAAATTATAACTGACGTCTGTGGCATATCTTTAAGATAATCTGAAAGCCCGTTTGAAGATTTAAAAAATCCGCTGTCTTCTATTACTGCCAGCCTGTAATCACTAAAAAATGGCAAAGTTTCCACAGTTTCTTTTATTCTGTGTATATCTGTGTCCTTACCTTCAAAGTAAGAATAATTAATATCATCACTGCCATAAAGTACTGCTTTTTTCAGGCTGTTTTTATATATTTTCTTTAAATAATCTTCTTCACCATAGAGAAGGTAAAACCTGTGGAAAACTTTGTCTTTAATATCTTTATCTAAACGCTGCATAATACTGCACTCCTATTTTGCATTTGCATAAAGCCACTCTGCCACACCATCCTGGTTATTGCTTGCAATTATTCCTGTTGCTTCTGCTTTAAGGTTTTTATCTGCATTAGCAACTGCATAAGCTTCATCTGCAATTTTAAACATTGGAATGTCATTTAGTGCATCCCCAAATACTATAAGCTTACTGCACCCATATTTTTCCTTAAGTTTTTCTGCTGCTTTTGCCTTTGTTGCACCAGGCGGTGATAATTCCAGCCAGTATTCACTGCGGTATTTATCCATATCATAATTACATATACACCTTACGCTGTCCCTTATACGCATGTATAACGGGTCTAACTCCTTTTTATCTGCAATAAGTGTAATATAACAGGTTTTGCCGCTAAAAAGTCCCTCTTCTGTCTGCACAGCCATAAGCCTTTTATCATTAGCATGGCTGCCGGACCAGTTTTTAAAGCCTTCATTTGTAATGCTTTTTATATAAAGTTTTTTCTCTTCTTTACCAGTATATGATGTAACAATAGCTGGAATTTTAAAATCCCTTATGCACTCCCGTATTTCTTCTAAATCCTCTTTAGTAAACATTTCTATATCTGTTTCCTGTGTTTCTTTATTTATAATAATTGTGCCATTAAGTGTTATAACTGGCAGTTTAAAGTTAATATATTTTGTAATTACAGAAGCACTGGATATTGACCTTGCTGTTGCATAGGTAATTAATGCCCCGTGTTTTACCAGGCTGTTTATAACAGTTATGGTTCTTTCTGATATGGTTTTGTCATCTCTCATAAGAGTACCGTCAAGGTCTGTGACATATAATATTTTTTCCATTTTTATATTCCTTTTCTGTATATATAAATATGTTGTTAATGTTCTTTTAATATGCCATTTTTAACATTCGGTTCTATAAAATTTTTCATGGCATACTGCCATAATTCTTCTGATCCTTCTGCTGTATTTTTATTACGGTTTAACACCTGTGGAAGCTTTACACCATGTTCTTTCCATGATTTGCCACAAGAAGCATCATTTAACATAAGGGGCTGCAATTTGTCAAGTGTATTGGCAAATGCAGCCTCCTTTGTGGAACACGCTTCAAATTCTTCCCAGATATCCCTTAAATATGCTGCCTGGTCTTTAGGCAGCATATTAAATATCCTGTCCGCCGCTTTAACTTCACGTTCACGCTTTGTAGCATTGCCAGCAGTATCATATGCATATGTATCGCCTGCATCAAGTTCAACTATATCATGTATAAGTACCATTGTTATAACACGCAGCACATCTATATCCTTATCTGCATATTCACTTAAAAGGACTGCCATAATTGCAAGGTGCCATGAATGTTCAGCATCATTCTCCTTACGGCTGCCATCTGCAAGATATGACTGCCTTACTATTTGCTTTAAACCGTCTGTTTCACGCAGAAAATTAAACTGCCTGTCCATCCTGTCCATAAAAATTTCCCTTTCTTAATTTTTCCCCTATTTTCTTGATATGGAACGCTATAATCTTTACTTTCTTTTTCTATGTTCACAAGCACCAAATTCCAAATAATTACTTTTTGCCTTTTTCAATGTTATTCCATGATTAGAGCAGCCTGGGCCATCATCTGAAGCAATGAATGGATTATTTATAAACCCTGAATAATCCTGTTACTTTGCCAAGCACTACTACATCATCAAGTATAATAGGTTCCATTGTATCATTCTCTGGCTGTAACCTGAAATGCCCGTCTTCCTTGTAAAATGTCTTAACTGTGGCAGCATCTTCCACAAGTGCCACTATTATATCACCATTCCTGGCAGACTCCTGTTTCTTTACTAAAACCCTGTCACCATCAAATATACCTGCATTAACCATGCTTTCACCCTTTACACGCAGCATAAATGCCGGCCCGTCTGGCAGGTCTTCTGGCAGCACTGGCATATAGCTTTCAATATTCTGGTCTGCAAATATAGGTTCACCTGCTGCAACTGAACCTATAACTGGCACACTTACTATTTCCCTGCGTGAAAGGTTAAAATCATCATCTATTATTTCAATAGCCCTGGGTTTTGTAGGATCCCTGCGTATAAAACCATTTTTTTCAAGTGTTTCAAGGTGTGAATGTACAGAAGATGTGGACTTTAAATGTACAGCCCCGCATATCTCCCTTACGGCTGGCGGATATCCCTTATTTACAATTTCTGATTTAATATATTCTAATATTTCCTGCTGCTTGGCAGTAATCCTTCCTTTTGGCATAGAGTACCCTCCTAAATAGATAAAGTGATATTATAAAAATATAATACCACCTTTTTTTACATTTGTCAAACGTATGTTCTGAAAAATTTTATTCTAATGCAGATACATCTATTACCCTGCCGTCTGACCATATTCTTTCTAAATCATAAAACAGCCTGTCTTCACTATCAAATACATGTACTACTATATCCCCGAAGTCAAGAAGCACCCATGTACTGCTTTTATTTCCTTCTTTACGCTTTATGGTAAAACCTGCCATATGCATTTTTTCCTCAACATTATCAACAAGTGCCTGTACTTGTGAGATATTATTTCCATTAGCAATAATAAAATAATCTGCCATTACAGATATTTTTGAAATATCAATAATCTTAATGTCTTCACCCTTTTTTTCATCAAGGGCATTATAGGCTGTTTCTGCCATTCTTGCCTGTTCTCTCATAGATCCTCCTCATTTCTAAAATGTAATATTTTTTTCATCATGTATCTGCCTGTAGTATTTAAAGGCTTCAACTGTATGTATATCTATCTCACGCCCGCTGTTATCTGTTTTGGCCTTTTCGCCAAGGTATCCAAGTGTCCTGTCAAGTATCTGGTATACAGCCTCATCAATATCCACAAAAGCCATCCTGCGCACTGCCTCAAGATGTGGCAGCGGTTTTCTGCCAGGTTCAATATAATCTGCTGTAAAAATTACAGCTTCAAGCGGTTTCATTCCTGCTCTGCCTGTAGTATGGTACCTTACTGCAGAAATTATTTCTTCATTTTCAATACCATATTTCTTCCTGGCATAACATGCGCCAAGTTTAGCATGTAACAAAAAACCATTCCTAAGTTCAATATCTGTACATTCAAGATTATTTTTCAGGCATTTCCTTACAAGTTCATCATCAGAAAAACATTTGGCACAGTCATGGAGTACACCTGCCATCGAAGCATCTTCAACAGACAGTCCATACCTCATTGCAAGCGCAGCAGCAGTATACCTTACACCGGTTGTATGGATAAACCTTTTAGGTGTAAGCTTGGATCTAAGCCTTTCTTGTACTTTTTCAACATTTTCCAACATAATATTCCTCATTTCTGGGTGTATTATTAACTTTTTAGCAAAATAGCATTTTACGTCCTGCCAGTTCCAAAGTTTATACATTTATTCTCTTTAATGTATTCCCATACCCCGTCTGGCAAATACATGGAAGCGTCCCCTCCTGATAAAATAATTTTCCTTATACAGCTTGAACTTATATCCATCTGTGGCATTTCTGCAATTAGTATTTTTGCATTATACCTGTTTTTTAATTTATCTGCCTGTGCTTCCATTTGTTTCCTGCATGCCCTGCCACGGTTTATTGCAATTATAACTGCATGTTCCATAATTTTGCCAGGCATATGCCAGCTTTCAACCTGGAAAAACGAATCCCCGCCCATAATAAAAAAATATTCTTCAAAAGGGTGCTGCCTATGCAGAAGTTCTAAAGTTTCTGAAGAATAAGTAATCCCCTCCCTTTTAAATTCAAAATCTGAATATTCAAAATATGGTATGCCGTTTATTGCAATTTTTAGCATTGCCCTGCGGTGCTTTTCTGGTATAATATGGATATCTTTTTTATGTGGCGGGTTTTTAGAAGGCATAAAAACCACCCTGTCAAGCCCTGCCTGCCTGTATGCTTCTTCTGCCATTCTGATATGTGCAATATGGACGGGATTAAATGTCCCTCCCATAATACCTGTCCTGCCCATAAAGATTATACCTGCTTTCTGCCTTTTACTGGCATTTTTACTGTTTTCCTGGTCTTTGCCTGGTCCGGTTTTTTCCTTGTATACTCCCTTTTCTTTTGTTCCCTCTTCTTATCAAGCCTTTTTTTCTCTTCTTTTTGCATATTTTTCTTATATAATATAATCTTTTTACCTATAACCTGGACAACCTCTGAACCAGTTCTTTCTGACAAAAGCCTTGCAAGCACTGCAGCATCTTCATCACAGTTTTTAAGGACATTTATCTTAACCAGCTCCCTTGCTTTAAGCGCATCACGTATGGCATCTGTCTGCTGTGGTGTAATGCCAGTTTTCCCTATCTGGAAAATACTGTCTGTTTTCATAGCCAGTGCCCTTAACCTTGTTCTTTCTTTACTTGTCATATATAACCTCACTTCCAGCAAATTTGTATACAGGAAACATTATACACAAAACAAGGTATAAAGTACAAGCCCTTTATTTTATAAATTTCCATGTTTAAATAAAAATAACACGCCAGGAAATCCCCCACCATATAAAGCAGGGGATTTCCCAGTTTTTAATTATTCAAATTCAAATTTTTATACCATTTCATTTAGTGTTACTGTCTGGGTTGCAAGCTGTTCTGATGTTGCATATGTTTCTTCTGATACCGCAGAATTATCATTTACACCCTGTGCTATGCTGTCAATGCCAATTCGTATCTGTTCAATGTTTTCTGCCTGTAGCACTGCATTTTGGGTAGTTTTTTTAATCATTTCATTAACATTGCCTACGGCACTTACAGACTCCTCAAGTGAGGCCATAACCCCGCCAGCTATTTCATTGCCCTTGTTAATCTCTTCCATTGAAACACCAATAAGTTCCCTTGTCATACTTGCTGCTTTAGAACTTTCAAGTGCAAGTTTGCCAATCTCATCAGCAACCACTGCAAATCCTTTTCCTAATTCCCCTGCACGTGCTGCCTCTATTGAAGCATTTAGTGACAAAAGGTTTGTCTGTTCTGCAATTTCTTCTATGGTCTGTATAATCCCTACAACCTGGTGTGATGTGGTGCGTATTTCCTCCATGGCTTCCATCATCTTCTTCATATTATCCTGGTTCTGTTCCATCATTGTTGTAACACGTACAGTAGCTTTAGCAGAAAGTTCTGCATCTTTACGGCTTTCCTGCACCTGTCCTGAAACTGTGCTTGCCCTGTTAGCAAGTTCCTGTACTGATGATGCCTGTGTCTGTGCCCCTTCTGCAATCATCTGTGAAGCATCTGCCAGTTCCGAAGCACCTATTGAAACCTGTTCAGATGTTTCAATTATGCCTTTCATTACATTGCTCATGGAAGCAGAAATATTAAGCATGGCGTTTTTAATTTTCTGGAATTCCCCCGCATAGTCATTTTTAAGTTCAATGCTTAATTTGCCATCAGCCATTTTTGCAAGCACTTCTGCTGTTTCATCTATGTAGAGGATATATTCTTTAAGCCTTGTAACTGTCTTTTTAATGGATTCCCCAAGTTCCCCTATTTCATCTTCTGACTTTATCTCAAGATGCACATCTAAATCGCCAGCAGCAAGCTGCTGTGCCGTGTGGTTAAGTTCCTTAATAGGCTTTGAAAGCCTGGCAGCGCTTTTCCTGATGCTTAAGACAATCATAAACAAACCAATAATAAATATTGCTATCAGTGCTGCAACCATTCCAAAAATCATTGAATAGTATTCAATAAATGGAATATTGCTTATTACAGTATATCCCGTTTCACCGGTTTTTTCTGCTACGCCGTATTTTACTGATCCATTTGCTTTATACTTTAAGAAACTTTCTTCATTTGACGCTACAGCATCTATTAAATTCTGTGACAGGCCAATTTCTGTTATCTTTTTCTGTCTTAAATCTTCCTGTGGGTGGTAAATAATTACACCTTCAGCAGATACAAGGAATATATATCCTTTTTTTCCTATATAGCTTTCCATAACTTTGTTCATATTATCCATTGAAACATCAATGCCTGCTACACCGGACATGCTTCCAGCTTCATTATAAACAGGGGTTACAGCACTTAAAATTACCTGCCCTGAAGCCGGGTCAAGATATGGTTCTGTAAGTGTTGTCCTGCCAGTTTCCATACATGGCTTGTACCATACACGTTCCGTAAAAACCCAGTCATCTCCTGATGTGTAGCCATCTGACTGTGTAAGTACGCTTGTGTCAAGGTCTGCAATCCATGTTGCCATAATATTTTCCGGGTCAGTATTTGCAATATTTGCCAGGTTTTGCTTTACTGTGCCCATTTTCTCCGAATCTAAAATATTTTTCCCTGGTGTTGTTTCTTCCAGCAGCGCCTTTATCTCCGGGTTGGCGGCAAGCTGTGCAGACGCCTTCTGGTACTGCTCAAAAAAACCTTCAAGCTGGTATGATGCTGACTTTGACTGCAATGTAAGTTCAGATTCCCTGGAAGACACAATAAGCCAGCGTACCATAAAAGTAGCAATTACAGCTACAACCAGGAATACTGCCAGTACACTCCTGCCTACCTGGAATAAAATCTCATCTGCAATACGTCTTTGTTTTTTAATTTTTTGCTTAATTTCCTTCAAAAAAATTCCTCCTCCTTACTTCTTTATAATTTCTATTTTACTCCTTTTTTATTAGTAATACAAGTTTTTTAATATCATTAAAACAGGATTATAAATATAATACCTATTGCAAATTTTGTTAAAATATACTATTATAACTATATAAGACCAGTACTATTTTCTGGATACAGCATAAACCTGCTTTGCTAATAAGACCCTTTTAAAAGGGTCTTAATTGTTACCATAGTGCCTCTTGAAAACACCAGCTATGCAACAGGCACGCAGGGATTAACCTGTATAAAAACAGTACTGGCTGGCATTTTGTTTCCATGGTATAGAAAGGAATGTGAGTATGAGAAAAAAAATAGCAGCATTACTTACTGGCTGCCTGCTCCTCCAGCCATTACAAGGTTTTGCAATGCCAGCCCGCAATGCATATGCCAAGGCTTCAGGAACAGGGATACTTTCTGAAACAAAGCCTGGTAAAGCTTCTAGTTCTGGAAACAAAACTACTACACAGAAAACTGGTGCACTGGAAATAGAAGTACGTCCTTCCATTAATTACACAGGTGAGGCAGAGGTATCTTTAGAAAACGGCAGCCAAAGTAAAAATTTAGCATTTTCAGAAAATGTACCTTCTGCAACAGCACATTTTGAAAATGTAGCAGGCAGACAGACTATTACAATTAAAGCAGGCAAGTTTGCTACATATACACAGGCTGTTGAAGTAGAACCAGGATGGGCGCATAAACTTCTTGTATGTGCATCAAAATATGACACAGGAAACAAGGAAACAAATCCTGGCTGGCTTATTGCAGGTGATGTTAATGGTGATGGTATTTTAGATGGGAATGATAAAGAACTTCTCCTAAAATTAATCAGGCAAAATTCAGGTAATGAATACTCAGACCTTGATAACAATGGCAAAACTGACATTGCAGACCTCCAGGTACTTGTACAGAACCTTGGGGAAACCACACAACAGTCACTTGAAGAAAAACTCTGGATTTCTAAGCAAGTTACATCTCCTAATGGAAATGTATCAGGTCTGCTGGAAAATAAAGAAGTTTCTTTAACACCAGCAAATGCAGATGCAAACATTTCTTCAAGTAATCCAGTAAGCCTTGATTTTACACTGGCAGATAATGATGATACTGCCCCGCAGATTGACGGCATAAGGCTTCTTTCACCTTATGAAATGGAAGATGGCACATATGAAAGCGATATTGCCGCTGGTACTGCCACAGTTTATCTTGAAGATGGTACAGAACAGGAAATTTCCTTAGGCAGTGAAAAAGCAGGCTTAAGAAAAGCAAACGCAAGGGCAGCTTTTGTAAAAACTGAGCCTGATGGTTCACTTATACTGGACTTTAACGGCCAGATTGCAGTAAAAAGGGTAAACATTAAAATCACTGGTACAAGGAAAAATGAAAAGCTTTCCCAAATTGCCAAAGTAGAGTTTGTTAATGACATGGAGAAAAGGATACCTGCGCCAGAACTAAGTATTCCAAAGATGGACTCTCCAAAACCTGGCAATGAACAGCTTAGTGTATCATGGAGTGCACAAAGCAATGTAACAGGATATGAACTTTTTATAAAGGGCCCTGCTGGAAAGTCAAAAGAAACCATGGAAGATACTATTAAGGTTCCAGGCAATAAATACATTGCAAGCAGTATTAATGATGAAAAACTTGTAAATTTTGAAAAATACACCCTTAAAGTACGTTCCGTAAATGGTGA
This sequence comes from uncultured Lachnospiraceae bacterium, assembly GCA_910586555.1. Classification (GTDB taxonomy): domain Bacteria; phylum Bacillota; class Clostridia; order Lachnospirales; family Lachnospiraceae; genus Butyribacter. The sequence continues at coordinate 45,746 of CAJUJY010000002.1, read as the reverse complement.
CTGGAAAAGCCCGTGGTCAGAAGAAGTAACAGGCGTACCAGAACCACAGGCAAAACCAGATCCTCCAGACAATGTAAAAGCAACTGGCGGATACCGCTCCATTAATGTTACATGGAAAGATATGGATGATTCCAGTGCTTATATGGTTTATTACAAGAAAAAAGGTGAAAGCCAGTATAAACCAGCCATTGAAGGATTTGTTGAAGATGAAGCAACTGGTGGCACTGGCATAATTGAAACAAACAGCTATAAAATCCAGAATCTTGAGGAAGATACAGAATATTTAGTTTATGTTAAAGGCTGGAACAGTAAGGGATGGGGAAAACCTTCACTGGAGTCCCTTGGCAAAACTAAAAATTCAAATCCTCCAGAACTTCCAGCTTATAAGCTGTTAAATACTTCTAATGGTGAAGGCAAAGTATCAGCACATATTGTTTCAGCAAGTTTTGGCGGGCATGGCGGTGCAAAGATGGAAGCAAGCCCTCTTGACACAGAAGCTAAAAGTGCCCTGGGCCTTGTAGATAATGACTACAATTCTTACTGGACAAAAACAGACTGGGACGATGGTGTATCTTATCCTGCAAATGACAGGGGAATGAACATTACACTTGATAATGACTACAAAATGAATTTCTTAACATTTGCAGCATTTGATGAGGCTGCTGCACTTGCAACTGTAAGAATTGACTACTGGAATTCACAGGATAGCAAACAGCTTTCTGTTGGTGCACGCCTTTTAAGGAAACTTGACAAGAACGAAAACCCATTCTATATTGTTAAATTTGACAATGCAATAACTGCTAATAAGATACGTTTATCTGTTGGCAGGGGTGGTTATGGCCGTGCTGAAATGAAAGTAGGTGAAATCCGCTTCTATAATTATGATTCACTTGAAGATGACATTATGGGGCTTTATTCAGATGAAATGCACTCTACTTTAAGAGAAGATGTAACATCTGGTACGATTGATATATTAGAAAAACGCCTTGAAACACCTGACAGTGTAAGCGGTGAAAAACACCCTCTTTACAGCGAATTAAAACTTGAACTTGATACCGCAAGGGATATTTTAAATAACAAGCCATCTCCTTCTTATGAAGTAATTAACCAGATTACTGGCAAAAAAGACGGGCATCTTGGTTTTGGCGGCTTAAATCCATGGCAGCCGCTTGGAAAGGCTGTATATGCTGGTGAAACACTGGTGGTATATGTTGGCCATAATACAAAGAGGACTGGTGATTCAACAAACCTTTCTTTAGTAATGACACAGTACCATGCAGAATCAGACAGCCTTGCAAAATCATCTGCCGCTCTTAAAATAGGACGTAATGAAATCACAGTGCCACAAGTTGCAGATAAGAACTTTGAACGTGGCGGGCAGCTTTATGTTGCTTATAGCGGCAACAATGCTTCCGACAAATATGCTGTACGTGTCCTTGGCGGAAGTGATATACCTGTTTTAAATTTATATAAAAAGACAGGTACTGAAAGGACAGAGGCTATAAGTGCTTATATTGACAGCCTTGAAAAATATGTAACAGGTATTGAAACAGAACATAATAAGTTACACAAAGGCGGGGATAAAGCTGTAGATTATGATTATGACCAGACAAACTGCATATTAAATTCAACCGATATTATGATGGAGAAAATGATGTACTCACTTCCTGCAACACAGGTATGGGCACCACTTTCAGGAAAGAGTGACAAAGTTGCTGCCCTTGATGTTTCATTACAGGCAATGGAAGACACTATGGCATTATTCTACCAGCATAAAGGACTTAGCAATGATGAAGCTGCAAAAGCAAATGGTAACAATATGCTTCCTGCACAGCATTTAAATATCAGGTATATGAGAATGTTTGCCGGGGCATTTATGTATGCTGCTGGAAACCATATCGGCATTGAATGGGGCCAAACAGGATTAGCAAGTGGTGCTAAAAGCATGGACAGCTTTGGATGGGGCATTGCCCATGAAATAGGCCATGATATTAACCAGGGCACTTATGCAGTTGCAGAGGTTACTAATAACTACTTCTCACAGCTTCTTACAGGAAAAGAACGTTATACATATGAAAATGTATACAAGAAAGTAACTTCAGGGACTAAAGGCCGCGCTTCTAATGTATTTACACAGTTAGCATTATACTGGCAGCTCCATCTTGCATTTGATGACAATAAAGAAGACAGGCATATTTATGATAACTATGAAGACCAGTTTAACAACCTGTTCTTTGCACGTGTAGACACATATTCAAGAAACCCTGGCAAAGCACCACAGGAAGGCCTTAGCCTTGATGGCGGCACAGACCAGAACCTTATGCGCCTTGCATGTGCTGCTGCCAATAAAAATATCCTTCCATTCTTTGAACGATGGGGAATGGTACCTGATGAAGCAACAACTGCTTATGCAGCAAAATACGGTGAACCGTATGCAAAAGCTCTTTATTATGTAAGCAAAGCTGCAAGGGATTACCGTGTAGATAATCCTGGTGAGCCAGGTACAATACTTGGAAAGGACGTTATAACAGCAACAGCCACAAACTCTTCAAACCAGGTACAGGTTACTATTAATACAACTGAAAATACGGATTTAATTCTTGGATATGAAATTATAAGAAGCATGACAAGCAATGGCAAAGAAGAATCACAAGTTGTTGGCTTCCAGCCTGTTAATAAAGATGGCGGTGATACTGTCTTTACAGATACAATATCTACCATAAATAACAGGGTAATGTCATATACAGTTAAAGCAGTTGATAACTTCTTAAACTATTCTAATGAAGCAGATGCCGGACAGGTAAAAATACAGACAGATGGCGTTATGGACAAATCATTATGGACAGTAAACACTAATATGTCTTCTTCTGATGATACAGAAATTGAACCTGGCGAAGAAGACCCTGACAGTGGTTATGATGAGAAAAATCCTGGAAGTATTGAAGCAAAGAAGTTAAACAGCATTGAAAGGGTTATTGACAATGACAGGACAGCAAATGGCACTTATACCGGCACAGTTCCTGAAACTGGCGTGGCAGAAATTGTTATTGACATGCATGATATTAAAGAAACTACTGCCCTTAAATATTCCGGAAGTGCACTTTCATCTGTAACAGTACAGGTTAGTACAGATGAAGCTGCCTGGACTACTGTAAAAGAGATTTCTAACCTTAATGGTTCAGAAAACGAAGCAACTGTATGGTTTGATTCTGTTAATGAAGGTGAACGTGATAAATGGATTGGTACTTATGATGCAAGATATGTTAAATTAACTATTACCCAGGCTGGTAATATTTCTATTAATGAAATTGAAATATGCGGCCCTTCTGGTGATAATATTGAATTTATGCAGACAGACAGTGGCAAACCTTCTATTGGAATAATTACTGCTGACTATAAGTATGGTACAGAAGATACTGATGTTATCTCTGGAGGTTCACTGGTATTTACAGGAACTTATAAAGGCAACCCTGCTTATAACGTAGTTATGTTATATGATACAGAAGGTAATGTAATAGGTGCAAAAGATGGTAATGTAAATGCCGGGCAGGTAATATTTGCAGATGTCCCAGAAAACGGCAACCTTGGTGAAACTTCAGATGGCACATGGGTATATTATATAGCACCTGGACAGTGGGATGAAGAAACACTTAAAGCAATTAAAGGGGTACGCGGGGAATTATACCGTGTTGATGATGCAAAAACACTTGAAGGTGAACGTATTACCAGTGATACACTTATTATCCAGATCCCAGAAACATTACCAGAAATTACTTTAACAGGCAGCGTTGTTCCAGGGAATAAGTAAATACAGGACATTTAAACACCAGCAAACAAATTATGGAGGTAACCATGAAAAAGTGGATTAGTTACATGCTTCTGTCTTCCCTTCTTGTTACTGCCCTTCCTGTATCACCAGTAAGGGCAGCAGAAACAAGCTGTACTGGAAAGCTGGCAGCAGATGGAAATAATATTAATGTATCACTTTCCTTTCCACAGGCTGCATCAGAAAACATTACTTCCCTGCATTTCAGGGTAAATGTTTCTATAGCCAGTGGAGATATGAAGGAACCTGGATTCCAGTTTAAAGATTCAATTAACAGTGATGTTAAAAGCAGTGAAATAACCAAAAATAACAATGGCTATATAGTTGATGTTGTATTATCTGGCAAAAAAGAAAAAATTATTTTCCCTAAAAGCGGGCAGGCGGATATTGGAACAATTTCCTTAAATCCATCTGGAAGTACCTATAAAATATCCGCAAGTTTTGCAGGCATAAAAGATGGTTACACATTACCATCAGCAGAATATGTTACAGATTTTGGACAGTATGCACAGGAAGTACAGCTTGTAAACACAGAAATAGTAACAATAGAAAAAACAGGCCAGCAGAACCCGCCAATAATATCTTCTTCATCATACGGGCCAGGGCCAGTATCTACTAAAGAACCAGATGCAACGGCATCACCATCTGCAACAAATGTTCCATCTGTAACAGATATGCCAGTTGCAACAGATGTCCCATCTGTGGTAAATACACCAGCACCAGGCACAGAAGCATCTCCTCTGCCAGAAGTTTCCAATGCGCCAGCTTCAACAGATATGCCAGCTAGTACAAATACACCAGATAGCACGGACAGCTCCTGGGAACAGAAGCCTTCCATGTCTGTTTCTGCAAACAAAGGATCACGCGTTGTAAAACTTAAATGGGAAGCAATAGATGGTGCAGATGGTTATATTATTTACAGTGCCAAAGGAACTGGCAAATATAAAAAGTTAAAAACTATTACACAGCCAGATAAAACTTCTTACAATGCAAATATGGCTTATGCATCTTCATATTCATTCAGGATACGTGCATTTAAAACTTCAGAAGATGGCAACAGGGTATTTGGTAAATATAGTAAAACGAAAAAGATTACAACAGCCCCTGCCAGGACAAAAAATGTTAAAGCAAAAGTTTCTGGCAGCAAGGTAAACCTTTCATGGAAAAAGGTTAAAAATGCAAACGGGTACCAGGTTTTTGCAAGTAACAAGAAAAACGGCAGTTACTCACGTATTAAAATCCTTAGAAAAGGTTCTGTTATAAAAACTGCTGTTAATAAAAACAAGAAAAACCGTTACTTCAAAGTACGTGCGTATGTAAACAGTACAGACGGCAAACATGTATATGGGAAATTCTGTACAGCCATAAAAGCAAAATAAACAATACAGAAAACCTATTATACATATATACAGCATCTTTAACATGTTGTAATATTGTAAAATGTGGATAACAAAATGCCAGAAAGAAGAACCTGCTTTATATAAAGCCAGGTTCTTCTTTTAATTCATGACAATAGGTTTGCTGGCGAAGCCTGCAATCTATTGTTTAGATAAAAACTGTTCCTTAAATTACTACAGGACAATGCATATTTTAATTTTAACCAAATATAATGTAAATAACTTAAACTATCCAGAAAATATCTGTAGAAAAGAGGTATAATGAAGCCTGGTAAAAAAACAGCAGCTTTCCTTAAAACTGCCCTGTCACTGGTTATCTTACTTTCACTGGTTTTATGTAATATAAGCCCTGCCTCTGCAAACCCTCCTGAAAATACGAACGGGACTGCTGCCACACAGACAGGTGTATCAATACTTGCCAAGGCAGCAGTCCTTATAGAAAATAACAGCGGGCGGATTCTGTTTGAGAAAGAAAAAGATACCGAACTTATTCCTGCAAGCATCACTAAAATTATGACACTGCTGCTTATATTTGAGGCACTGCATAATAAAAAAATAACATTAAAAGACAGTGTCCCTACAAGTGAATATGCCTCATCAATGGGAGGCTCACAGGTCTTTCTGGAACCTGGGGAAACACAGACAGTTGATACAATGATTAAGTGTATAAGCATAGCAAGTGCTAATGATGCAGCGGTTGCTATGGCAGAATATATAAGCGGTTCCGAAACTGAATTTGTCCAGAAAATGAATGAAAAGGCAAAAGAACTTGGCATGGTACATACAAGTTTTAAAAACTGCAACGGGCTTGATGACAGCATTAAAAGCGGGCATTACAGCAGTGCCTATGATGTAGCACTTATGTCAAGGGAACTTATAACAAAATATCCTGAAATCTCTAATTATTCTACTGTATGGATGGACGAAATTACCCATACAACAAAAAAAGGAAGCACACAGTTTGGACTAACTAATACTAATAAATTAATACGTACATACAATGGTATTACAGGACTTAAAACTGGTTCTACATCTAAAGCAAAATACTGCCTGTCAGCAACCGCAGAACGTGGAGGTGTAAGCCTGACTGCCGTAATTATGGCAGCACCTGATCCCAAAGAAAGATTTGCAGAAGCAGCAGCACTTCTAGATTATGGATTTTCAAACTGTACAAATTATTCAGAAAAAACATCTAAAATGCATATAAAACCACAAAAAATCATTAATGGAATAAAAGATAAGATAAACGTTGCTGCCACAAGAAATTTTTCATATACTTTATGTGGCAATGAAACATCAGATAAAATTGAAAAAAAGATAATGTTCAAAGAACATATAAAAGCACCTGTTAAAAAAGGTGATGAAATTGGAAATATAGTATATATACTAAATGGAAAGGAAATAGATAAAATTCCAATAACCGCATCAGAAGATGTAAAAGAAGCTGGTTATACAACTTACTTCCAGAGGCTTTTAAAACGCTTGTTAATGGCATAAACAGCCTGGTCTGCAATCTGTTATAAAAACACCAGTACACTCTTAAATTTAACCAGTAACCGCCAGGTTTTTATATAATGCCTGGCAGCTGCTGGAAACCCTGTAAAATATATAAACCCTAACTTTCTTCACTTGCACCAGTATCATTGCTTATAAATGTACCATATTCAAATGGTTTCTTACTGTCATATTCAAAAATAAACTTATTAAGTGCTTCTGCATTAGCGGCAAGGTTGCGTTCAGAAGAAACCCCGTCTGTAAGCACCAGGGATGAACCGCAGGAATATTCACCATCATATGAAGTCCTGAAATATCCTGATATTGGTATTTGTAACTGTGTAACTTCTGTTGTCCCCATCATAATTACATCTTTCATGTAACCCATTATATCATCATTAGAAAGGTCTGTTGTAACATATTCACCAAGGACTTTATTAGCAAGGTCAATCCATTTTGAAAGTGATAAAGATTTAAGTTTATCAAAAACACATTTAATAACTGTACGCTGCCTCCATGTACGCCCGTAATCATCCATAAGCCCTGTAATTGTCTTGACGCTCCCCTTGCGTATACGGCAGTAGCCAAGTGCCTGGTTGCCATTAAGCTTCTGCTTGCCCACCTTTACAGTCCTGAAACGTTTTTTAGAAATATAGTTTGTTGTATTAAGGTAAGAAGCTTCAGACTCTGTAAGTTCAACCTCTACCCCGCCTACTGCATTGACAATTTTTTCAAATGCATTAAAACCAACTTCTACATAACCATCAAGTTCAATATTAAAATTCTGTGCGATTGTCTTATATAAAAGCTGTATTCCTCCAAAGGAATTAGCAGCATTAAGCTTATTTAAACCATTGTCTGGTATATCAACTACCATATCCCTCATAAGAGATGTAAGCTTAAGGTTTTTATGTTTCGTGTCCATAGTAGCTATAATCATTGTGTCAGTAAGCCCTGATGCATCATACCCCTTCTCTTCCCTGTAATCATTACCAACAACAAGGATATTTATAACATTTTCATCTGAATTAACCTTAATGCCACTTAAATCAACATTTTTAAGTGCTGTATCATAGTCCCTGTTTACATGGTTTAAAGTATTGTTAAATGTAACTTGTGCCTTTGCAACAAAAAACCCTGTAACACCGCTTATAACCAGCAATAACGCCATCATAATTTTCTTTAACATATTAACTCTCCAATTTCTAATTATAAATTCTAATTTGCCAGCTACAGCCTGGGCAAATAATATTTACTGCTTTTAAAATTCTTATAATTTAACTTTCTTTATAAGAATCTGCAAATTCAAATTCATTCTTTCCATCATATTCAAAAATAAACTGGTTTAAAACATCTTTATTCTTTCCAATATCTAAACCACTTGACAGCCCGTTTGTAGGCACAAGGCAGCTATCATTAAATTCACCTTTATAACTCTCTCTGAAATAAGGGTTATATGGTATTCTTAATTCATAAATATTTGTAGTCCCCATTGTAGCAACATCTTTCATATACTGTAAAATCTGGTTATTATCAAGGTCAGTTGCTATATGGGCCATAACCTTATCTGCAATTTCATACCACTTTGTGAGAGGCATGGTTTTGAGCTTTTCAAAAGCGGCACCAAGCACTGCCCTCTGCCTCCATGTACGTCCATAATCATCAATAAGCCCGTTTACTGTAACCACAGGTTCACCAATCATGTCCTTTCCTTTACGTATCCGGCAGTAGCCAAGCGCCTGTTCACCATTAAATACCTGTTTTCCTGTTTTAAGCCCTTTTCTGTATTTTTTCTTCTTTATATAATTGGTTATGCTTAAATAGCGCATTTCTGTATCAGTAAGTTCAACTTCTACACCACCCAGTCCGTCAACCACCGCTTTAAATGCATCAAAGTCAACCTGCACATAGCCGTCAAGCTTAATATTAAAGTTCTGTGCCAGGGTTTTATAAAGGCTTTTAACCCCTCCTTCATAATTAGCCGCAGCATTAATCTTACCATACCCGCCAGCTTCTGGTATATATACCCTTAAATCCCGCATAATTGAAGAAAGCTTAAGCACGCCATGTTTCCTGTCCATAGTAGCAACCATAATAACATCAGTTAAACCACGGCTATTAGAATAATACTTTTCATCACGCCTGTCATTTCCAAGAAGGAGTATATTAACAATATCATTATCAGATTTAACCTTAATCCCGCTTAAATCAACGGCAGAAAGCTTAGAATTATAATCCCTTTCCACATGGTTTAACGTCTGGTCAAGTTTAACCCTTGCCTTTGCAACAAAAAAACCGGCTGTCCCGCTGGCAATAAGAAAAACCAGCATAAAAACAACCTTAAAGCCAGTTTTAACCCTGTTTCTTTCTTTTTTATGTTTTATCCTGCTGTTATTGCCCATTTTAACCCCTCCAAAGATTTATATTTCCATTATACAGGTTTATTATAACTGTACATGCCATTTATTGCAATGGTATTATTGCTTTTTAATATAATTGTAAATAATTCCAGAAACCAAAACTGGCGGACTGTAAATTTAACAGCCCGCCAGCATTATCTCCAATTACACCCACGTAACCAGAAATACCTTCTCTTATTTTGTTCCTATCCACTTACAATAACTAAAAACCAGTTAAAATAATTTACTTCTTTGGTTTATATGTAAACAATTACCATATAATTTTACCAGTATTCCATAAATTTTTATATAATATAGATAATTTTTACACTTATTATAATACTACTTTTGTCTAAAATTGTCAATAGTATATATTAATTTTTTAATTTAATATTATTACAGGCAGTTCCCATTATGCATAATTACTAATACCCTGGCATATTATAATATAAAATGCCTATCTTGCAAGAATATCAGTAATTTCTGTTATATACAATGTATGGTAATCCTTATCTTTATACCATGCCATATCAATATCTTTATCCTTAAAATCCTCTGGTTTTATTAATGTGGCAGACATTACTTTACATATTAATAAAAGATTTGCCTGGTCTACATATGGCACTCCGTTATAAAATCCAATTTCTACACCCGATTCTTTTATTTTATCTTCATTACGTCCTGAAACTGTTCCAAGGAATTTCATAACTTTCCTGTAACTATCTTTTGGAAAACTAAGTGAAAACTTTCCTTCCCTGTCTATAAATTCTTTAGTAAAACGGCTCTGCCTTATAACTACAAATGCTGCATCTTTGCCCCACATTTGTCCAAGAGCCCCCCATGATGCAGTCATTGTATTTACCTTTTCTTCATTGCCTGCTGTAACAAGCATCCAGTCCTTTCCAATTTTTTCAAAAGGATTGATTTCCATTATATCCGTTGTAATTTTCTGAAAGGTATGCATATCTTTTCCTCCTTAAAAATATTTTTCTTTAACTATAATACCATATATTTATCATATGCAAATAACTTTTTTTTGATATTTAGTACTTTATCTGGTAAAATATATACCAGTAAAAATAATTATCCCATGCAAAAGCAATAAAACAACAAAAATCCAGAAAGGAATGATATTAATAATGAAAACAGAACTACATGCACATACAAGCCAGACAAGCCCCTGTTCTAATATAAGTGCTGGCAGGCTTGTAAAAATGTACGAAGAAAAAGGTTATGATGCTGTTGTTATTACAGACCATTACAGTAAATGGGTTATGGAACACAATAATATTATAAATCCACAGGAATTTACAGAATTTTTCCTGAATGGTTATAAATGCGCCCTTAAATATTCACAAGAAAACGAATGCCATATAAAAGTATTTCCTGGTGCAGAAGTAAATCTGCTTGAAAGTCCGAATGACTATCTTTTATATGGGGCAGATACAGAATTTTTCTTAAATAACCCGCTTTTATTTAAAATGTCCCTGAAAAAACTTTATAAATTATGCCAAAAGAACGGCATACTGCTTGTACAGGCACACCCATGCAGGGCTTACTGCACACCCGCAGATGTCTGTTTTCTTGATGGGGCAGAGGTATATAATGGCAATATGCGCCATAATAGTAATAATGAAAAAACTTTTAAATGGGCAGAAAAAAACCACCTGGTTATGACCTCTGGAAGTGATTTCCATGAAGAAGAAGACCTTGCAAGAGGCGGCATAATTACAGAAGAAGATTTTAATTCAGTTAAAGAACTTGCCAGAATATTAAAAAAAGGAAATTACAGCCTTATACAGATATAAAAAAGAGCCCCTATAAATTTGTGCCTGTAGCAAAAAGCCCCAGGTACTAGAAAGGCATGGTTATTTATATGAAATATAAACGTTTAATACACTGGTTTAATAAAGCACGTAGTATAACAGGGACAATAATAAAGGAAACAAACAGGGCAGCTATCCCGGCTTTTTCAGGGCAGTCTGCTTTCTTCCTGATGTTATCTTTCTTTCCTTTTTTTATGTTTATGTTTGCAATCCTTAAATTTACACCTTTCACCGAAACTATGTTTTTAAATATACTGGAAGTTTTTATACCTGGTTCATTCCATAACTTTTTATCAGCAGTTATTTCAGGAATATACAGCAGCCAGTCTGCCACACTTCTTCCTGTCACAATTATTACTGCAATATGGCTTGGTTCCAAGGCTTTTATTGCACTTGCTAACGGGCTTAATTCCGTGTTTGAAATAGATGAAACACGGAATTACTTCCTTATACGCTTTTACTCTGCAATATATACAGTGGCATTTGCACTTCTTATAATTGCAACCCTTGCATTTATGGTATTTGGCAATAAAATCTACTTTTATACATGCAGATATTTTCCACTGCTTGAAAATGTGTTCCTTCCAATAATAAATTTAAGGCCGCTTATAAGTTTCTTTATAATGTTTGTATTTTTCACCATTATGTATAAAGCAATACCTGACAGGAAGTGCAGCATTAAAAGCCAGATACCAGGTGCAATTATTGCAACAAGCGGATGGCTTATATATTCTGACCTTTATTCACTGTATGTTGACCATTTTAGTAATTATTCAGCATTTTATGGTGCAATGACTGTAATAGCGCTTCTTATGGTCTGGCTCTATGCCTGCATGTATATATTATTTTTTGGAGGGCTTGTCAATAAACTGCTTAATGATGATGGGTTCTTTACAAAATAATTTAATCACTTAAAACATTTTTAACATTCTGTATTTTTGTGCCCTTAAAAAAATGCTTAAGTATTACAGAATAACTTTCACCAGCCTTAGCCATTGCTGCCGCACCAGACTGGCTAAGGCCTGCACCATGCCCAAAACCTCCGCCTTTAACCTGGAAAAAAGTTCCTTTCTTATTTTTAACAGTATCAATATAAAATGCTGCACTTGGAAGCATTGAATACGAAGAAACACTTTCACCACTTTTCCTTTTTATTTTTTCATAAACAGGTGCAAGAATTTTCCTTATATTATACTGCGTACATACTTTAACAACATTTTTAGTGCCTACAATAACAAGTTCTGTTACAAGCCCGCTCTCTTCCCTTTTTTCAATACGGAGTTTTTTAATTGTACCAATACTTTTTATAGGTTTTTGTATATATTTACCCTTATTGTTTTGTTCAAGCACAAGTGACTTATCCGAAAGATAACAGTTATAAACCGCAGAATCAATCCTTTTGCTTAAATTAGCTGCATTAAATGTTATGCTCCATCTGTACCAGTCGTCACCACTGTCATAAGTTTCGTAGCTTCCAGAATCAATAAAATCTTTAAAAGTATTTTCATCTGAAAGATTAACTTCTACCTGCTCTGCTGCGTTTTTCCTATGGACTTGTAAAGAACTTAAAAGATATGGCACTTCTGCCGGGGTATTCCATACATCCTGGCCATCAGCAGTACAGCCCCATGATGTTGAAAAGTAATATGCAACAATAATTTTACCATTATTTGTTATTACTTTGCTATAAGTTGAATCCACCGCCATTCTTGAACGCCTGTTTTCAGGTATATTATTATATACCTGGCAGGCAATGCTGTCATCAAGATCAGCATTATATTCTTTATATCTTTTTGCATTAATCTGGTTGTATGCATAACTTCTCGCACACACCGCCTGCGCCTTCAGTGCTTCCATATTATTATTTGTGGACATTTCACTTGGGACAACAGCATAAAGGTAATGTTCAACTGGCAGTTCATTAACCACAAGAAAACCTTGTTTAGTCCACTTTACTTCAATAGTGCCACGGTATAAGGGCTGCCTGTCCTGCCTTTTAATAGAAAGGAATTTAATCCTTGTACCATCAGAGGAACTAATAATAAACTTCTTTTTCCTGTATTCCTTAGCCTTTTTGCCATACATGTTAAACGAAACCTTTTTACCTGCACTATAGCTTTTTATGCTTTTACCATCATTAACAGTAAAACTGCTTCCACATGTAAGTTGTATACTATTATGGTAGTAACTTTCAAAATTGCCAGACATAATAAGCACCCTTACCTTCTGGGAATTAGCAGCCCTTACAGGATCTAAAACCTGTACAGGCCTTTTAGACGCTAAGGGTTTGTTTAACCTTCCAGGTTTATTTGTAACCTTTGGCTTTTTTGTAACTGCTGGTTTTGTTGAAACATTAATGGCCGGTTTCTGGCTTTCATTAACTACAGGTTCATTAGTAACAGCAGTTTCATTATTACTGCTGCTTATATTTTGGTTATTATCTTCTGTATCTTCTCCTTGCTGGTCTGCTATTGTCTTATTCTGGCCCACCTCTTTTATGCCTGGAAAATGAATATAACCTTTAAGATATGCCTCTGACAGCACACAAAAAAGACAAAGAACAGATAAAACAGCAAGTAACTTTAACTTTTTCTTGTCCATTATGTCCCCCTTATCAACTTGTACTACTTTATAATATTATAATTTAATTATATGTTACCAGTACAGAAATATTACTACTTTTAGGACAATTCCCATACAGGCATAACCATTATATAAATAACCCTTTAGCAACACATATATAATACATTACAAACATAGCCGTTCCAGGCCGATGTATTAGTAACTCTTTGGCAGTGCGTATATAATACATTGCAAACATAGCCGTTCCAGGCCGATGTATTAGTAACTCTTTGGCAGTACGTATATAATACATTGCAAACATAGCCGTTTTAGGCCTGGGAAAATGCTGCTTCTGCATTTTCCTGAATGTATTAGTAACTCTTTGGCAGTGCGTATATAACGCACTGCCAATTTAGAGTTACTTATACATTATTATCGGTTAATTTTTTAGTAAAGTTGAATCCAGGTATTTTACCCAGTTGTTTAATTATAATTTTTTATCCTTTCTGCCAGCGGGGTTTTAGTTTGTTCTTTTAAACATATAAGGGAAATGCACACAGGGACAAATATTATAATAGAAATATATAAAATAACTAAAGAGAGTGGAAACCTGTATTTAAGGTATGTTGCTGTATTTTGCATAAAATTAATAAACCACGCTCCTGCAAGGCTTCCAGCCGTTAATGTAATTATAATATTTGGCAATACAAGAAGAAAGCTTTCCCATAGAAGCATCTTTGCCTTTTGCCACTCTTCCATACCAGCAGCTTCTAATAATGTAAGTTCCCTTTTTCTTGCAGTAATGCTGCTTATTACCGTATTTGCCAGATTAAAAAGGCTGAATAGTATAATAAATATAGAAATCCCATATATTTGTAACTGGTTTGTTTTTATAGACGGGCCATCTTCTAATATTTGTTCCCTAAGTGTGTATAAAGACAAATCTTCATAATTTCCAGTTATTTTTTTTATTTCCTCTTCAATAGCCCTGCCATTCTTTTTGTAATTTTCTACAGAAATATATAATGAATCTGTGGTATTCATTTCACCCCACAATTTGGCCATTGTTACATCAGCCATGCAAAAAGTGGGACGGTTTGTATCTTGTGCAACATACTCTGTTGAAATAGCACCAATTTCCAGTTCTATACTGTGTTCCCTGCCATCAAAATATTTTAATGTTAATTTATCTCCTGGTTTAAAACTTATTCCATTTATTTTTTCAGTAAAACTACATCCAGTAACCAGTATAGCATCATTTTTTGCCATATATTTATAAGTATTATTTCCCTTAGCACTTATCTGGAAATATTCATAATCATTTTCATTTAAAGGATAAAATGGCTGTGTAAATGTACTGCCCTGGTATTCAATAACACCTGTTACACTTTTTTCTGCTAATACATCTTTTACACCAGGTATATTTTTTATCTCTTCTGTAAGCTTTTTATCCATATGCCCTCTAAGCTGCATATCTGTAATTCCATATGTCTTTGGAATGGAATGGTTATAAAGATAAGAAATATAGTATTCACAGTTTTTAAAAACAGACTGCCTTGAGAAACCTTCCTTATCCCAGGAGAAATTCCATGTTGCAGCGGCCATAAAAAGGATTCCGCCAAAAGCAAGTGAAGCTGTTGTAATCCACCATCTTTTTTTATTATTCCTGGTTTCTGTTATTGCAAGTGTATAAGGGGACAAAAACCTGTGCTGCCTGTTTGCGGATATTTCTTTTATTTCACTATTAATGCCTCTTGCTGCACTTACTGGTGAAACCTTTGCAGCAATAGATGCAGGTTTGCTTACAGATATCTGGACAATAAAGCTTTCTGCAATGCCCACAGCCAGGCATATAATTATATAATTTCCCCAGTTCCAGCCAGAAGGCAGTAAAAGATATGCAATAACCCCGCTTAAAAAAAGCCCTGGGGGTATTGAAAAAATACTAAGTGTAAAGCCCTCAATATGTACCATTTTCTTTACCTGCCAGTGTGTCATTCCTATTGTTATAAGTTGTCCTGTCTGTTTTATTCTTGAAACAGCAGTAGAATAAAAAATACTGTAAACTACAATGCTGCTTGCCAAAAAAAGCAGGATGGCTACAGTTAAAATAGTATATAGTCCTGAATTTCCAGATTGCAATGACTCTTCCAATTTGCCATTAATACTTACATTCTGCCTTTTAATCCCATAATTAACAGCAGTCTGGTAAACTAATGTTGTAAATAAGGAAATTTCCATGCTAGACACATTATTAAAGCGTACAAGTGTATTATACTGGATATCTTTCATAACAGGGCTTTTATTTGCAAATTCCCCTGATACATATATAATGTATTCCGGAACAGGGGTTTTACTATCTGTAATACCACTTACAATAAATTCTTCTTCCATATTTCCTGTATTTAATATAATCCTGGTTCCTGGCCTGGCCTCTATGCCCAATGCTTCCATAAAAGATTTGCTTGCTGCAATTTCATTATATTTTTGCGGTGCTTTTCCTTCCTGCAATTTGTAAGTTTCTATTTTACTGCTATTATTCCCAAAAAAAGTAAAATGGTATCCTGTACCATTTGTTTTAAACCTGGTGTTTAATGTTTTATAAAGCACAGCCTCTTCTATTGTCTTATCCCTTGCCATGTTCCCTGCCTGCTTAATACTGGTATCCATATATATTACATGCTGCATTTTATTAATTGCCTGCCTGTCTGCATACTGGAAATTTGTTATATAAAGCGTAATTACTGATACAAGCATAACTACTAAAAATATTGCCATGGCAGAAAAGAATCCAGACAATTTATTTGACAGGATATTATTTATAGCAACACGGTAAAGTACCCTTTTATTGTTATTTCTATACAGCTTCATATTACCACCTGCTTTCTGCAATCCTGCCATCTTCAATACGGATTGTGTAATCTGCCATCTGTGCTATTGAATTATCATGTGTAATCATAATAATTGTCTGGTGGAAATTCTGGTTTGTTGTTTTAAGCAGCCCTGTAACTTCCTGGCTTGTATGGCTGTCAAGGTTTCCTGTTGGCTCATCTGCAAGAATAATTGCTGGTTTTGTTGCAAGTGCCCTTGCAATAGCTGCCCTTTGCTGCTGCCCTCCTGATAACTGGCCTGGTTTATGATATAATTTATCCTCTAAACCAAGTATTTTTACAATATCTTTAATATAGCCGCCATCCGCTTTCCTGCCATCTAATTCCACTGGAAGTACAATATTATCATATATGCAAAGGTTAGGAATAAGATTATAATTCTGGAAAATAAACCCAATCTTCCTTCTTCTGAAAATTGTAAGTTCATTTTTTCCAAGGCTTTTTAATTCCTGCCCGTCTACAATAACACTTCCGCTTGTTGGTATATCAAGCCCTCCAAGCATATTAAGAAGTGTACTTTTTCCAGAACCCGAAGTACCTGTAACTGCTGTAAAACTGCCCTCTTCTATTTCCAATGTAATTCCATCAAGGGCTTTTACAATAACTGGCTCTTTTCCATAATATTTCTTTAAATTATCCGCGTATACAATATTCATTTCTGTACCTGCCTTTCTTTATTTTACCTTCCTGCCATTTCTTTCTGGCATGGTACTTTTATTATAAACGCCCGTTTTATCAATACTGTTTCAATAAACAGTTTAAAAGTACCAAAAATGAAACAATTCATTTAAAAATGGTTTGGAAGGCAAATAAAAAAGCAGCTTCCTTTACCAGCTTCAGAATTTACATAAATATAACCTTTCTGTAAAGTAATAATATGCCTTGCAATATACAGTCCAAGCCCTAAGCCTTCAGTTCCAGAAACATCTTCTTCCCTGTAAAATCTTTTAAAAATATCATTAATATGTTCTGCTTTTATGCCCTTTCCTGTATCTTTAACCTGGATTGTTGTATACATTTCACCACTATTAACTAAAATATAAATTTTACCATTAACAGGCGTATATTTTACAGCATTATCAAGAATATTCCCAATAGCTTCAGCCGTCCACTTTACATCATGGTAAGCCCTTTCTAAAGGATTGCATTCTACAGAAATTTCTATGTTTTTATGGCTGGCTTTATAAATTATATTATTTACTGCAACTGCAAGTGTTTCAATTATTTTATTATTTGCCTGTTTAAGTTTTATCATATCTGTTTCAAGCCTTGAAGATTTTATAAGCGTATCTAATAAAAAACCAAGCTTTAATAACTGCTGTTTTATAATATTAGTAAATTGCACCGCCTGTTCTGGAAGTATATCTTTTTCTGATAACATTCCACAATACATATTTATATTAGAAAGTGGTGTTTTTATCTGGTGTGTAATTTCAGAAACCATTTTTTGCAATTCTTTTTTATCCTTTTTATTCTCCTCAAGCCGGTACATAATAATACGGTACATTTTTTCCAGTTCTGTAACTGCTTTTGATGAAAGTGTTTCTTTATTTTGTATATTCTTTACAGATCCGCCATTTATAATATTTTCAGCATAATTGCATATACTAGAAGAAAAATTAATAAAACGTCTGCGGAAATAAAGGTAACTGCACAAATTTAAAATACTAAAAAATAAAAACAGCACAGTTAATAAAACCTGCTTAATAAGGCCGCCGTTTTCATAAAAAACAAAAAGACTGCCACAGGCAAGCAGTAAAACATTTGCAGAAACCAGAATGTATTTTATAACTTTCATTTATAACCACCTGTCCATTTATACCCTAAACCATATATTGTTTTTATATACTCATATTCCCCGTCACCAATCTTGCTCCTAAGCCTGCTTATATTTAAAGACAGTGTATGTTCATTTACATAATTTTCTTTACTGTCCCAGATTTTTTCAAGTAAAATATCCTTTGTTAAAATCTGGTCTTTATTTTTACAAAAAATTTCTAGAATTTCAAATTCTGTTGGTGTAAGCGTGACAACTTTTCCCTTGCTTTTTACCAGGTGGCTTTTAAGATTAATAAAAAGGTTGCCATAAACATAAATCCCTGTATCTTCCGGGCCGTGGCATCTTCTTAATACCGCCTGGATTTTTTCCATAAGCACTTTAAAACTAAATGGTTTAGTAATATAATCATCTGCACCAGCTTGTAATCCCTTAACTACTTCTTCCTCAAGATTGTGTGCAGTTAAAAATATAAACGGAGTGCCATAGTGTAATACTGTTTCCTTAGCAAAATTAAAGCCATTTCCATCAGGCAGGTTTATATCCAAAATAATTAAATCAAACATTTTGCTTTCCATGCTTTTCTTTGCTTCTTTAACGCTGTATGCAGAAAATGGGTTTATATCCCGTTTAAGCAGGTTATAACATAATCCTGCATTTAAAACCTCATCATCTTCAACTACTAAAATCTGTCTTTGCATCTTTTCCCCTCTCTTTATCTCCAGCCAAAAAAATACGCGGTTATAAATTCTATTATAACCGCTTAAAAAAAGATATCAATATTATAAATGCAGGACAAATATTTTAAATTATATATATTTTTAAAGTATTAATTCAATTTTATTCTGTCCTGATAATTCTTCTTTCGGAATATAGTTATCTGGCATCTGCTTTCCATTAACAGTAAGGCTTTCAAAACCGCTTTCTTTATGTGACGGGTTTTTTACTGTAATACTAAGGTGGGATCCACGGAAGTCTTTTTCAATGGTAAGCTGTTCCCATTCCCCAGGGATTGACGGTGCAATCCTAAGCCCCTTTAAATCAGGACGTATTCCAAGTATTCCTTCCACACAGCCCACCATAATTGTTGAGGCTGTGCCCGTAAGCCAGTGTACATGTGAACGCCCGTAATGCGGGCTTCCAGAAGATTCTGTAAACTGTCCGTGGCAGTATGGTTCCATTCTTCTTATTTCTGCATAATCATTCATTGCGGCTGGTGCAGTTTCTAAAAAGTATTTAAAAGCCCTTCCTCCATGCCCTCTTAATGCTTCTGCAAGAATAAGCCAGCCCTGTGTCTGTGAAAATATGCCTCCGTTTTCCTTTACATACCTGTTAAAACATGTCATAAGTGCCCCTTTAAATGCATGTTCTTTATATGGCGGTGTCATAATCATTGCACCATATTCTGTATTTAAAATATTATAGACGCTTTCAAGAACAGTATCTGCCTGTTCCCCAGATGCAAAACCGCTTATTACAGACCATGTCTGGGGATTAAGCCACATATTTGCTTCTGGGTCTGTACGCTTTCCGATTATTTCACCACTTTCCATAAAACCACGTATAAAACGGTCTTCATTCCAGCAAAGTGACTGTAACACCCTGCTGAGCTCTTTTTGTTTCTCTTCCAGAAATGTTATATAATTTCCATCTTCCTTTTCCCCTGCAATTTCTTTTAATATTGTAAATGCAAGATAAAACTGGAATGCAACAAATGTTGATTCGCCATCTTTGCCAAGCCTTAAACAATCATTCCAGTCTGCATAAAGCCCTGCCGGCATTCCATGTGAGCCAAGGTGTTTAAGGGAAAAGTCTATTGCACGTTTAAGGTGTTCATATACAGTACCACTGCCCTTATTGGCAAAAGAAATTACTTCGTCTATAAATGCAATATCCCCGCTTTCTGCAATATACTTATAAACAGTTGGGAACAGCCATAATGCATCATCTGCCCTGTATGCAGGGTGTCCTGTTTCCTTAACATAAGACGGGTCATCTGGTGTGTTTTCATGCCCAGGGTTATGTGTATACTTAACAAGCGGAAGCCCGGCACCATTATCTGCCTGGGCAGACAGCATAAAACGTATCTGGTCTTTTGCCATGCCAGGCGCAAGGTGTATTACCCCCTGTATATCCTGTACTGTATCCCTGTAACCATAGCCATTCCTAAGCCCACAGTAAACAAATGAAGCAGCCCTTGACCATAAAAAAGTCATAAAACAGTTATAAGCATTCCAGGTATTAACCATTGAATTAAATTCCTTGCAAGGTGTCTGTACCTGGAAATGTGAAAGCTTGTCTTCCCAGTATGCATGCAGCTCTTCCATGTCATTTTTACAGATGCTTCCAGGGACTTTATATTCTTTAAGCAGTTCCCCTGCTTCTGTATCTGGTTTTTCACCAAGTATAAATGCAACCTGTTTTTCCTCACCTGGTTCTAACACAATATCCACTGACAACGCACCACAACTATTGCAGTTATAATTAAGCGTATTCCCAAGATGCCCGTTTTCAACCCCTGCCGGATTGCCAAAACCACGGTATTCCCCAAGAAATTCATCTAAATCACCACAATAAGAAGATACCTCTGCCCCGCATATGCCAAAGAAACGTTCCCTTTTGCCTTCTTCATTTTCATTAATTACCTGGCATATCCTGTTTTCATGGAAATATGTACGTGATATAAATAAACTATATTGCAAATTTATAAGATCCTGTTCATAATCCGGCTCATTAGTAAAACAAGCAAAACCAGTAACCATAAGGTTTCTTGTTTCATCTGAATCATTTCTTAAAAGCACATTCCACACTTCATATTCTTTACCCAGAGGCACATAATACAATGCCTCTGAATGGATGCCGGCATAATCTGCAACCATTCTTGTATAAGCTATTCCGTGCCTGCACTCACTATGGTATAAAGAAACATCCTTTCCAACGGGCTGCCATGAGGCTGACCAGTAATCTTTACTATTATTATCCCTTATATAAATATACCTTCCTGGCTGGTCAAAATTATTAAAATGGTAACGCAGTATACGCCCCTTTGCCCCAGACTTGAGGAAACTATAACCGCCAGCACTGTTAGAAATAATTGCACCATAATCCGTTGAACCAAGGTAATTTGCCCATGGCGCAGGAGTATCAGGCCTCGTTATCACATACTCCCTGTTTTCATCATCAAAATAACCATATCTCATAAATAAACCCTTTCCATAAATATAACTACACCACTAGTTTAGTTTAACTTATTTTAATAGTTTAAACTTAATTAAACTATACAATAGTTTGGCTATTAAGTCAAGATTAACCTGAGTTTATTTATTATTTAAGTTAATGTTTCAGAAGATTTTTCTTTTATTTAAGAAAGAAATTAATTAACTCTGGCAGACTATAGAAAATTATTAAAAAACTGCTACAACTGCTGCCGCAAAGACAGGCATTTTAATCTTCCTCTAAGTATTTTTCATAAATTTTTATTACTTCTTCCATTGCCCCTGGGCCTGGTGCACCTTTGGTATTTCTTTTTTCTATGCATGTTTCCATGCTTATTGCATTATATATATCTTCTTCAAATACAGGGCTTATTTTTTTATATTCGTCCAGTGTTAAATCCCCCAATGTTTTATTGTTATCGATACAGTACAGCACAAGCCTGCCTATTATGCCATGCGCATCGCGGAATGGCACACCATGCTTTACAAGATAATCAGCGGCATCTGTAGCATTTGTAAAGCCGCCTTCTGCGCTTTGGCGCATTTTGTCCTTGTTAAATGTTATTGTGCTAACCATTCCGTTAAACAGGAGTATACAGCTTTTTGTTGTATCTATTGCATCAAATACAAGTTCTTTGTCTTCCTGCATATCTTTATTATATGCAAGTGAAAGCCCTTTCATTGTGGTTAAAAGTGATACCAGGGTTCCATATACGCGGCCTGTTTTGCCTCTTACAAGTTCAGCGATATCAGGGTTTTTCTTTTGTGGCATTATGCTGCTTCCTGTTGAATATGCATCATCTATTTCTATAAACTGGTATTCATTAGAGTTCCAGATTGTTATTTCTTCGCAGAAACGGCTAAGGTGCATCATTATTATTGACATTGCAGAACAAAATTCTATAAGGTAATCCCTGTCTGATACTGAGTCCATGCTGTTTAGTGATGCACCTTTAAAGCCAAGCTGGCTAGCTGTAAATTCCCTGTCAAGCGGATATGTTGTGCCTGCAAGTGCGCCTGAACCAAGCGGGCAGTAATTCATTCTTTCAAGTGTGTCTTTAAGGCGTGACCTGTCACGTTTAAACATTTCAAAATAAGCACCTGCATGGTGTGCAAGTGTAACAGGCTGTGCTTTCTGGAGATGTGTAAACCCTGGCATTATTGTATTTGTATTTTCCTTTATTATTTTAAGGAGGCTTTGTAAAAGGTTTTTAAGAAGCCCGTCTATTTCAAGTATCTCTTTACGTGTATAAAGTTTCATGTCAAGAGCTACCTGGTCATTGCGGCTTCTGCCTGTATGAAGCTTTTTGCCAGCCTCCCCAGTCCTTTCTGTAAGATGTGCTTCTACAAAGCTGTGTATATCTTCATATGTGCCATCTATTTCAAGCCTGCCTGTTACAATATCATCTAATATACCCTTAAGCCCTGTAATTATCACTTCTTTTTCATCTTCTGTTATAATTTTCTGTTTTGCAAGCATTGTAACATGTGCAATGCTTCCTTCAATATCTTCTTTATAAAATTTCTGGTCAAATGAAACAGAAGCATTAAATGCATGTACAAGCTTGTCTGTTTCCTTTGTAAAACGTCCTCCCCAAAGTTTCATAATACTATAAATCCTCCATCTATATTTATTTTAAATATCCTGCCATATGATTAAAATACCGGAATGAAATACATTCCGGTATTTTTAGTGCCTGTAAAATGGCATATACGCAAACCTTTTAACAACATGCAAAAATTAGTCTTCTGCTTCAGGTTTGCTATCTGAAAATTCAATAAAATCATCATCAAAGCTGTCTGAATAATCATCAGGATCAAAATCTTCGAGATAATCAGGTGTGAAATACTTGTATACGGCATATGCAATACCTGCAATAGCAGCAACAGCACCAATAACTGCCAGTACAATAACTATTGTATTCTTATTTTTTTCTTCAAGCTCTTTTTTGTGTAAAAGCTCACTAAGCTTGGCAGCATTTAATAGTTCTTCAATTTTTGAGTTTACATGCATAATATTATTCCACCTTTCTTATAATAAATTTAACTCTTAAAAAGTATAACATATAATAGACATAATATCTATATCTTTTTTAATTTTGCAAAAGAAGCCATCATTTTGCGGGTGCATCCGCTGTCAAAATCCACACATACTTCAAAATCCCCTGCTTTTGCATTTAATGTTTTAACTGTGCCTTCACCAAATTTAGAATGGGTTACCCTGTCACCTTCTTTATAACCAGGTGTACCATTTCCCTGGATGCTGCTTTTTTTGCTGCCTGCTTTTGTACCTGGTGTCTGGTAAGAAGAAAATCCTTTTGTTATTAATGGGTTTCCTGCAAAAAGTTTCCCTGTGCTGCCTGTATTTTTCTGGCTCTGTGCCTTGGCACTTTTTTCTGTATAAGGTGTCCATAGGGAAGAACCCCGGGAAACTTTTTTATCTTCCTCTGGCAGTTTATAATATGAAAATTTGCTTTGGCTTGCGCTTTGTTTTATAAGGTAGCGTGGTATTTCAGCAAGGAAACGTGAAGGCGGGTTATACTGCTGTTCACCATTGCGGAAGCGGCTTGTAGCACAGCTTAGTGAGAGTTTTTCTTTTGCCCTTGTTATGCCTACATAACACAGCCTCCGTTCTTCTTCCATTTCTTCTGGTTCATCACTTATAATTGAACCATATCCCGGGAATATGCCTTCTTCCATTCCTACAATATAAACATATGGAAATTCAAGCCCTTTTGCACTGTGAAGTGTCATAAGCAGTACCAGGTCATTGTTTTCATTTACATTGTCAATATCTGCAACAAGTGCCACTTCTTCAAGAAAACCTTCTAATGTTGGTGTTCCTGTACAGCTTTCTTCATAGGCAGCAGCCTTGTTTAGAAGTTCTTCTATATTTTCAATGCGTCCAAGTGCTTCTTCTGTACCCTCTTCTTCCAGAAGCCTTACATATCCCGTTTCTTCTATTACTTTATTTATAAGTCCTGTAAGTGTAAAATCCTCTTCTTTAAGATAACGCTTAAATGATTCTATAAGGCTTATGAAAGACTGGAGTTTGCCAGAACCCCTGTTTATCCCGTCTATATATTCATAATTTTTTAGTGCTTCATAAAAACTGGTTCCATGGTCTGCAGCATACATTGAAACCCGGTCAATTGTTGTAAGCCCTATACCCCTTTTTGGCACGTTTATTATACGTTTTACAGAAATATCATCAAGCCCGTTACAAATAGTCCTAAGATATGCAAGCAGGTCTTTTATTTCCTTGCGCTGGTAGAAGTTGACTGCACCAATGATTTTATATGGTATATTGCCTGCAACAAGTTTTTCTTCAAATATACGTGACTGTGCGTTTGTCCTGTAAAGAATTGCAAAATCCTTATATAATGCCTGTCCTGATGAAACAGCATAACTTATTGCATCTGCAACTTCTGATGCCTCTTCATATTCATTTGTAAAACGGTTAAAGTAAATTAAATCCCCTTCTTCTTTCTGTGTCCAGAGTGCTTTATCCTTGCGCACTACATTATTTTGTATAACAGAATTGGCAGCATCCAGTATATTTTTTGTGGAACGGTAATTTTCTTCAAGTTTTATTACATGTGTTCCTGGATATGATTGTTCAAAATTAAGTATATTATGTATATTAGCGCCACGGAATTTATAAATTGACTGGTCATCATCACCTACAACACATAAATTATGTTCCACAGAGCCGTCTTCCCCTGTTGTGCTTGCAAGAAGTTCTATAAGCCGGAACTGTGCTGTATTTGTATCCTGGTATTCATCAACCATTATGTATTTAAAACGGTTCTGGTAGCGTAAAAGCACTTCCGGACATTCCTTAAAAAGCTGTATTGTCTTAGTGATAAGGTCATCAAAATCAAGTGCATTGGCATCTTTAAGCCTTTTCTCATACTCTTTGTAAGCCTTTGCATATATTTCTTTATTAAAGTCCCCCATTACTTTTAATTCATACTGCATGGGGGTTAGCAGTTCATCTTTTGCTGATGAAATAACACTTAAAAATGCACGTTCCTTATATTTCTTTGGATCAAGGTTTAAAAATTTAATTATTTCATGCATAAGTGTTTTCTGGTCGTCACTGTCATAAATAGTAAAACTTCTTGTATAGCCGATGTTTTCAATATGCCTGCGCAGTATCCGCACACATAATGAATGAAACGTGCTTACCCATATATCTTTAGGGTCTTTGCCAGATACTATGGCATCAACACGTTCACGCATTTCACCTGCTGCCTTATTTGTAAATGTAACAGCCAGTATATTCCAGGGATTTACATTATATACGCTTATAAGGTAAGCAATCCTGTGTGTAAGTACCCTGGTTTTGCCTGAGCCTGCACCTGCAAGGATAAGCAGCGGGCCTTTAAAATGTTTTACTGCTTCTTCCTGTTCAGGGTTTAATCCTTCTAAAATATCCATTTACATCTCCCAATTATTTATAATTTATTATTATAATTTACAAGCTGTCCCTGTATTTTTTGGCATTTTCAAAAAACTCTGTAAGTGCCTTTTCATTATTTGCTGCTACAGCATCTTTAATGTTTGTAAGAATATCTATATATCCACTAAGAAATTCCTGTATAGCAAACGGGTTTGCCAGGCATATATTCTGCCACATTTCAGGTGATGAAGAAGAAATCCTTGTAATATCCTTAAACCCGCCCGCAGCAAGTTTTTTATACATGCCATCTTTATCATGCGCTGCTACAAGGTTTACAAGTGATGCGGCAATAATATGCGGGCAATGGCTTATTGCTGCTGTTACCGTATCATGTGTATTATAATCCATAATTTCACAATATGAACCTGATGCCTTTACAAATCCGGCAAGCCAGTTTGTAAACTTTTCTGGCGTGTCCTTTGTTGGTGTAAGTATATAATATGCACCTTTAAGATATCCTGCATCTGAGTTGTCATACCCTGTCTTTTCTGAGCCTGTCATAGGGTGTCCTCCGATAAAGTTATGCGTAAGACCCAGTTCTTCTACAGCTTTATGTATATTTCCTTTAACACTTCCCACATCTGTAATAATACAGTCTTTCTGGATATATGGCGCAAGCTGTTTAAGATATGAAACATTGGCAAGTACTGGTGCACATAAAAATACCACACCACATTCTGAAAAATCTTTTAGTGATGTGCTTATCTTGTCCAGTATACCTTCTGATGCTGCCATTTCAAGTTTTGGATGTGGTTTTGTCCTGTAATAATTATATGCCATAATAACTGATGAAGGATACAGGCGGCGCAGCGAATGTGCTATTGAACCACCAATAAGCCCAAAACCTATAAAACCAAAGTGTGGTGTATCTTTTGATGCCTCCATAAAATATAAGTCCTTTCATAAATAATCCATATGCCAGATTCTGGCATTGTGCCAAGGGTCTGGGATTAACAGCCAGGCAGGCTGTTTCCTGCTTCTATAAAAAGCGTTTATGCCGTAGTATAACAAGAAGTACAATGCATATAATTACAATAAAGATACATATAAGCCCGAAACCATACTGTGTAGTTGCAAGCGGCATTCCACGCACATTCATTCCATAAATGCCTGATACAAGGGTAGGTATACCCATTACAAGGGTAATGCTTGCAAGGGTTTTCATTACATTATTAAGCCTGTTATCAATAACAGAAGACATCAGGTCCCTTGTACCATTTATAATATCCCTGTATATTGTTGTCATTTCGATAGCCTGCTGGTTCTCTACAATTACATCACCAAGCAGTTCCTTATCATCAGGATACTGTTCAAGCCTTTTATACCTTGTAAGCCTGTCAAGCACAACTGCATTGGCACGCAGGGATGTTGCAAAATATACAAGGGTAGACTCAAGTGTATGCAGATCAACTAAATCAACATCTTTTGTATTATCATCTATACGTTCTTCTATTTCTGTACGCTTTTTGTCAATAATCCTTAAGTGGGCCTGGTAATAAGAGGCTATCCTGAACAGTATCTGGTATACAAACCGGAGTTTCTTCTTTGTACTGAACTCTTTTACCCGTCCATTTATAAAAGCCTGCAATATAGGGGTTTCCTCTGAACATACTGTAATAATCATATCACTTGCCAGTATAATTCCAAGAGGTATTGTAGTATAAGCTTCTTTGTCATGGCGTATTTCAAGTGCCGGGATATCCACAAGTATAAGGGTATAACCATCTTCAAGTTCAATACGTGAACTCTCTTCATCATCTAATGGTGCAAGAAGGTCACTTATATCTATTCCAAGTTTTTCTGCTATTTCTTCCCCTTCTGTTATTGCCGGGTTACACATATCTATCCATACCCCGTCCCCTGGCCCGCTTTCTTCATGGATTTTCCTGTCATCTGTCTTATAATACTTTACCACCTGTTTCACCAGCTTTCTGTTTATTTGCTACTATCTGTTAATTGTACAACACTTGTTACGAAATATCAATTCCATTTTCCATAAGTGTATCTTTAATCCTTTCAAGCAGTGCAAACTTTGTTATCCAGTATTCACTATTTGTTACCCAGGCCTTTGCCTGCATTTTGACACGTAAAGGGTTCAGGCTGCATATAACAACACTCATATCCTTATCCTGGCATATATGTTCTTCTGTTTTAAGTATCCCAAGGACAAGGCTTCTTACATCTGAAGTTTTTGCACTGTATGATACCATAAAATCAAGAACCAGCATTCTTTCATGCTGGTTTGATGTATTAGTTACATTGGAACCAGATATTGTGCCATTTGGAATTACTACAACTTTATTGTCAGTAGTATGTATCCTTGTATAAAAAATATCTATGCTTGTTACAGTGCCCTCTTCACCTGATGTAATAATATAATCACCTACTTTAAACGGCTTAAGAAGAAGTATAAGCACACCGCCTGCAAGGTTTGACATGCTGTCCTGCAAGGCAAGCCCTATTGCAAGCCCGGCTGAACCAAGCATTGCAACTATTGAACTTGTGCCTACCCCAAGTATTCCTGCAATAATAAATACCAGAAGGATATTGTATGCAAAACTTGCAAATGACATTCCAAACTTTTGTACACTTAATTCTACTTCCTTGCGTTCCATTGCCTTGCTAGTCATTTTAAGCAGTGCTTTTACAATCCTTCTTCCAATTAAAAATACTGCAACGGCAAATATTAGTGTTTTTAAATAGTTTAAAAGTGGTTCCCTTTGTGCAAGGATATACTGGATAATGAAATTAGTCTTTTCTTCATTTGAAACTTCAGAGTTTATAACTTTGCCTACATCTTCAAGGTTTATTTCACTGCCAGCCATTGAAGTAATATCTTCCACTGCTAACAGGCATATATTGTACACCCTGGATAATAAAACCATAGTCCCTGCCTTTCTTTAGGATATGCCAGGTTATACAGACATACAGCTCCATACACTCATGCCAAGTGGCGGCACTTCGGCTACTATGGAATTATCCCTGCCATCCCATGATACTTTCTTAGAAACCTTCTGGCGTTTGTTTACATGTCCTGTACCGCCATAAATAATGTCATCACTATTAAATATTTCTTTATATTTGCCTGCAAATGGCACGCCCATCCTGAAGTTCTCATATACAACAGGTGTAAAATTAAACAGGAACAAAAGTATCTCCCTTTCATCTTCTGTTTTCCTTGTAAATGTAACTATGCTGTGGTCTGCATCCATACTGCTTATCCATTCAAAACACTCTTCATCATAATCGTTTTCATAAAGTGAAGGGTGTTTTAAGTAAAACTTGTTCAGTGCTTTAGTGTATTCCCTGAATATATCATGTTCCGGCTCTTTTGCTTCTTCCCATGGAAGGCTTGCCTTTTCGTTCCATTCTTCTTTCTGTGCAAATTCCTGTCCCATAAATATAAGTTTTTTACCAGGGTGTGCCATCATAAAACCATATGCCACACGCAGGTTTGCATATTTCTGCTCCATGCTTCCAGGCATTTTCATAAGCATTGATGCCTTTAAGTGCACTACTTCATCATGTGAAAATACAAGTACAAAGTTTTCACTGTATGCATAAACCATACTGAATAAAAGAGTCCCGTGCTTTCCTTTCCTGTAAAGCGGGTCTGTCTGCATATAGCCTGTAAAGTCATTCATCCATCCCATATTCCATTTAAAATCAAATCCAAGACCGCCATCTTCTGTACTGCCTGTAATCTTTGGCCAGGCCGTTGATTCTTCTGCAATAAGAAGTGCACCATCTTTCCTGCTATGGAAAACATCACTAATCCTTTTAAGAAGTTCTATTGCCTCAAGATTTTCATTGCTGCCATATATATTAGGCAGCCACTCACCATCCTGTTTTCCATAGTCAAGGTAAAGCATTGAAGCTACTGCATCCATTCTTATCCCGTCTGCATGGTATTTGTCAATCCAGAACAGTGCACTTGCAACTAGGAAATTGTCAACTTCAGGCCTTCCATAGTCAAATATAAGTGTACCCCAGTGAGGGTGTTCCCCTCTTCTTGGATCAGCATTTTCATAAGTGCATGTCCCGTCAAACCTTGCAAGCCCGTTAGCATCTTTTGGAAAATGTGCCGGAACCCAGTCAAGTATTACACCAATATTTTTCTTATGCATATAATCAATAAAATACATAAAATCCTGAGGTGTGCCATATCTTGAAGTAACTGCATAATAACCTGTAACCTGGTATCCCCATGACTCATCAAGCGGGTGTTCCATAACAGGCATTACTTCAATATGTGTATAACCCATCTCTTTAACATAATCTGCAAGCAGAGGTGCAATTTCACGGTAATTAAGAAATTCCTCGTTACATTTAGGTGCATTATTGCCATCATGATTCTTCTTGCGCCATGAACCAAGATGTACTTCATATATTGAAAATGGTTCTTTTTTATAGTCTTTCTCTTTACGTGCAAGAAGCCAGTCTTTATCGTTCCATTTATATGTGTTAATATTTGTTACAATACTTGCATTATCTGGACGCTGTTCACATGCAAAACCATATGGATCTGTTTTTAAAAATACTGTCTGGTAATCCTTTTTAACCTCATATTTGTAAATGCTGCCTGCCATGATTCCAGGTATAAATAATGAAAACAGGCCTGAGTTCCCAACCCTGCACATCTGGTGGCGCCTGCCGTCCCAGAAATTAAAGCTGCCTACTACACTTACACGCATTGCATTAGGCGCCCATACAGCAAAATGCACGCCATATATAGTATTTTTCTTCTTATGTTTATCTGTATCTTCTGTGACATCCCATCTTACATCTGCATTATCAAGGCAGCCGTCTATTGCAACAGGATGTGCACCAAGGCAGTTATATATATCATAATATGTGCCGCTTTCAAAACGTTTTGCATCACTTTCACCTATAATACCAGTATACAGGTATGGATCCTCCAGTTCAATCTGGGCAGAACCGCTATATTTTGCAATAAATGTATAAGGTTCTGCCTTTTTGCCAGGAAGCAGTACAGCAAACACGCCAGCTTCGTCAGCCTCCTCCATATCATAACACCTGCCATCTGATTTAATTTTAAGCTGTACAGAAGCAGCATCTGGAAGGAATGTGTGTACCAGTATCCCGCCTTTAACTTTATTTGCCCCAAGTATACGGCCAGGGTGGTCTTCTTCTGAATACACAATCCCTTCGATAGCTTCCCAGTCCATTAAATCATATAACTTCTTATCCATAATCCCCTCTTTTCTGCGCCCTTTGCGCTAATTTGCTACACTGGCAGCATTTTTTATATATTTAACATTATTAAGCCAGCCAATGCCTGGTTAATGCTAAATCCTGTGTATAAACAGCCCGCTCCTTAACTTTGGCTCAAACCATGTGGATTTAGGAGGCATTAAAAGCCCTGCATCTGCCACAGCAAACAGTTCTTTTACTTGTACAGGGTACATTGCAAAAGATACTGCCATATCATTTCCTGCTCTTTTTTCAAGTTCATCAAGCCCCCTTATGCCGCCAATAAAACTAATCCTTGGATCTGTCCTTGGATCTTTTATCCCAAGTACAGGAAACAGCAGGTAATCTTGTAAAATTGAAACATCAAGTGATGAAACAACATCTTTACCCTTAAATAATTCCTCTTTTGCTAAAAGCATATACCAGTTTTTATTAAGGCACATTGCAATTCCGCCTTTTCTTGATGGATGTTTTCTGGCACTAAGTTTTGTTACATTAAAATTCTCCTGGACTTTTTCCATAAAACTATCTTCTGTAAGCCCGTTTAAATCTTTAACTGAACGGTTATAATCCATAATCATAAGGCTTTCATCTGGGAAAAGCACTGAAAGGAAGTAATTAAATTCTTCTGTGCCATCATAACCAGGACATTCCATACGTTTTTTAAGCCCTGCTTTTACGGCAGAAGCAGCACGGTGGTGACCGTCTGCTATATAAATATCACTTATTGCTGCAAATGCATTTTCTATTGTAGTTATATCACACCTGTCTGCAATTTTCCATACAATATGCCCTACCCCGTCTTCTGAAGTAAAATTATAAACAGGCTTGTCCTCTGACATAACCTTTGCAACTACATTATTAATGCATTTTTGTGAACGGTATGCAAGAAATATAGGCCCTGTCTGTGCACTAAGTGCTTCTATATGCCTTATCCTGTCCTGTTCTTTCTCTTCGCGTGTGTTTTCATGCTTCTTGATAACATTATTTATATAATCATCAATACTTGCACATGCAACAATCCCTGTCTGCTTCCTGCCTTCCATTATAAGCTGGTAAATATAATAACACCTGTCATTATCTGTAATAAAAGTCCCGTTTGCTGCCATTTCTTCAAAAATTTCTTTTGCCTTTGCGTAGACTTCTGGTGCATATGTACTTACACTGTCAGGAAACTGGGTTTCAGCCCTGTCTATCCTTAAAAATGACAAGGGGTTGTCTTTAACTGCTTCTTTTGCTTCCTGCCTGTTATAAACATCATATGGCAATGCTGCCACCCTGCTTGCAACTTTTTCATCTGGCCTTACTGCCACAAATGGTTTTATCTTTGCCATGATAACCTCCAAAACTTTCTAATATGCCTATAGTATATTTATAGTATACCAAAAAAATAGAAAAAAACAAATATTGTTATAAAGGTTTTAATACTAGTTGACATTTTTATATATTACTGTATAATACAGTAATGTATAATACAATAATATATAATAAAAATAAAGGAGGCAATTATGTCAGCTATTGATTTAATACTTTTAGGTTCTCTCTGTAAAGAACCGCAAAGTGCTTACAGCTTGCAAAAACAGGTTGAAGCCAGGAATTTAAAAAGATGGGTAAAGATTGGTTCATTTACAGTTTATAAAAAAGTAATACAGTATGAAAAAAAGGGGTATGTTTCAAGTGAAACTATAAAAAATGGCAATATGCCAGAGAAAACAGTATATTCCATAACCCCGGAAGGAAGATGTGCCTTTAAAGAATATATGTATAAATTTGCATCAGAAGAAACCAGGATATTTTTAGATTTTAATGCAGTAATTATAAATCTTGCATTATTAGATAAAAACGAAGAAAGGGAATGTCTGTCTGGCATAAAGGAGAGCATACAGAATACAAAACAGCAAATTGAAGAATCAATACAGGAACATAAAGATATCCCTTTTTATGGCCAGGCTATATTAGAACAGCAGTTTATGCTTCTGGAAACCCTGGAAAAATGGGAGGCTGGCTTTGAACAGAAATTAAACAGGCAGGAGGAAAAATAATGAACCTTTTTTACTTTATTCTATTAAATCTTGTTATTTATATGCCCTTCCATCTTTTTGAGGAAGCAGCAGGGGATTTCCCTAAATGGATGTATACACATAAATGGCTGCCATACCATATGACACATGGGCACTGGATGGCAAATAATATATTTATATATTACCCGCTTCTTTTAATAGCAGCATTTTTGTTTTTAACCAGTAAAACATTTGTTTTTATGGGGGCTGGCATAATGGTATGGGGCATTATTAACTTTGCAGACCACTTTTTTTATACAATTAAGGATAGAAAGGTTTCACCTGGACTTATAACAGGAACACTGTTTTTAGCTAATTCGGCAGCAGGACTTTTAAAGTTCTATCAGCAAGGTTTTACATTAACCGGCATGGTGGCAGGCACTATAACAGGAATAGTATTATTCGGGCTTCCTATGGGTTTATGCATAATTACATATAACTTTTTTGAAAAGATTATTAAATAATTGTATAATGTAAAAAAGCCACTGTATAACATTTATACGATACTAGCAAAAACAGGAAATTAATTGCAAAACAGCACAGAGCAGAGGGAACGGGCAATGTAGATGATGGTTGCAACAAATAAGGTAAAAGAAGTTTAATGGATATTTAATAAAATTAAGTGTGTGCTTATGATAAAATAATGTTGCCAGACAATTCAACAAAACAGATTGAAACGAGGAAGATGAAATGAATACAAGAAAATTGAATACAGAAGTATTATTGTGGACAGCTTTAGTTCTTATACTTTCTTACTTATGTTATCTTCCCATGTTTTTAGAAAAAAAGAGTATTAACATTTCCCGAGTGTTACTTAGTTCAAAATACTTGTTTATTATTGTGCCATTTCTAGTATCAATATTCATTATTCTAAAACATGGATACTTAAAAAAATGGTTTAAGGCTTTATTTGTGGAAAAGATAAAACTTCAAGCAATATTTAGCTGCATAATATTAGGAAGTATTGGATTATGTTTTTCAATAATATACTGTTTGTTTGTGGGCAAAAAAGATTTGTTCATAAGCAGTTATCCAAGCGTTTTAGCAGTTGTCTTTAATTGTTCTTATTTATTTGTTACAGCCTTGCTTGAAGAAATGGCATGGAGAGGTTTTTTATTGGATAAATTAGCTACTGTAAAAGGAAAAAAGATTGCTTTAGTATATGTTGGAATTATTTGGGTAATATGGCATATTCCCATGTGGGCAGTTAGAAATTCGTTGGAATTTAGAGAGATACTAATGTATGCTATATGGACAATTTTAATTTCGCTAATTTTAGGAATACTTTTTTACAGATATAAAAATATATTAATAGTTTCATTATCGCATATGATTTTTAACACTTGTTTTATAGCACCTGTAAAATATAATGTGATTTTATTGATGTGCATAATTATTTTATCATTTATTATTTTTAATAAAAAAATTAACACAGTTTAACCCAAAAAATAAATTTATGTTTACTAAAAACTTATATTAAGAACTTAGGAAATTTTAAGTGCATTTCTATGAAATAGTTTTGCAGATAGCGTATATAAACTAAATATTGTTTATCTTTGGGTAGTAGTTATCTTAATAGACAATCATCTACTCCCCACCTGATGCGCCTGAAAAATATGCAGACCGGACCACTTTATGGAACGCCGTTGAACTGTCAGAGAAAGGGCAGAAATAACAGCTTACAAGAATGTTAAAAGTGTCACTCCCAAACGAATGGAGAGATGAAACCGTGAGGGATTACGTTTAGCTTAATTTTGTTGACAAGGCTTACTATCCATTACAAGTTCCAACTATCCAGCAGATGTTTGATAATGTGGAAGATGGCAGACAAATACAAATAAGAAAGGAACTTCTTTAATCCTTAAAAGTCTATGACAGCAGTGGTTATAGTCTTTTTTTAATTATGGAACAAAACAGGACAGAAAGATTATCCAGAGAATTAGATAGAATATGTGGCTATTTAAAAATAATTTTAAATAGTTCTTGACTATTCCATACAAATTCCGTATAATCTATTTAAAAATTTATTGAAATAGAAGGTGGTATATTGGCGGTAAATGAAATACTTGCAGCATTGGCAGATGAAAACCGTAGAAGAATTTTGCATAAATTAAAGGAGGGAAAAATAAATTCTGGCGATTTAGCAAATGCCCTAAACATGACGCCGCAAGCCTTGTCATACCACTTATCGAAATTAAAAAAGGCAGATTTGATTTATGAAACAAAATATAAAAATTATATTTATTATGAACTGAATTTATCTGTACTTGATGAAACTATTATGTGGATTAACGAGTTAAGAGGAGGCAAAGAATGAAAATAAGAAAAATAGTATATTTTACTTTAATGTTCCTTCCTTTAGCAGTTACTTTGATTGTACTGCCATACCTTCCTGGAAAAATCCCTGCACATTATGGGTTTGATAACCAGGCTGACCGTTGGGGGAGTAAATATGAGGTTTTGCTGTTCCCGGTAGTAAGTATTTTAATGGGATATTTTCTGCTTGGAATGGCAAAGCTGGCGGCGAAAAAAGAAGAACATGGGGAAAACAATAAAAATGTTACAATTATTGTGGGTATTTTAGTGCTGGTATTGTTTAATACTTTGAATGTCTATTCTCTTTACACAAGCTTTAACAAAGTAGAAAATCTGTCATCCCTTTCTTTGGAAATCAGCCAGCTTGTTTTTAGCATCATTGGTATGTTAATGATTGTTACAGGAAATCTTATGCCTAAGTTGCGTATGAACTCTATAATAGGATTGAGGACACATTGGAGCATGAAAAATGAAGCAACATGGAAAAAATGCCAACATATAGGAGGGATTTCCTTTATTATTGGGGGAATTATTATAATAGGGATTTGTATTGTTATGAAAGGCACTCCCTGCTTATTAGCTGTTTTAGGAGTATGGGCAATTTTAATAGTTATAGATGTTTTCTTAACATATCGGATTGCTAAAATGAACTGATTAAATTATAAATTTTAATTTACAAATCCGGGGAAGCGGAAGAATTGTAAAATAATGCGCAACTGTTATTTGCTTTTTAGCACTTAGTAAATTCTTTATTCTTATTGCCATATACCTTATAATGGCAATAAGGAAGGTGATTTTTATGAATATAAATATTATATCGGAATACTTACAGTTTTTGCGTAAAAGCAACAACTACACACAAGATGATTTAGCGAAAGAATTAGGGATATCAAGGCAGGCAGTATCAAAATGGGAAACAGGAACGACTATTCCCGGCTTAGAAGTTTTATTGAAAATTTCTAAACTATATGACATCACAATAAATGATATATTAGAACCGAAGATACAGCCACAGCGGATAACTGATTTTGAGCAGATTTCAACAATTTCTGAAAAGGAACTGAAAGAAGTGTTGAAACAATTTGACGCTAATTTACTTGTAACAGCTTTAATGGGGGCATCTCCCAAAACAAATAGTTTTTGTGAAAGATTGTTTCCCGATATAGATTTTGAAATGACAAGAAAAAATATAGGCAGGATTAGAATAGAAACTGTTGAGGATATGCAGAACCAAATAATTGCTATGATAAATATACAAGCGGTTGACAGGGAAATTTAGTATACGAAAAATTCATATGAATTGGTTGCTTTTGTTGTTGGAAGCGCAATCGAGTTGGACGGTAAATATTTTAATATCAAATTAACAGCGTAAAAGCGCATGGAACAGTAAATTGTAAACCATGCGTCTTTTTTACGCCCAGAAGGAGAAAAGCAGTAACAGGTGTCACATATTGGTACTTATTATGCAACACCTGTTTTTATATTAAGTATTAATAGCCTACTTTTTTTCCTGTACTTGTCATATAACCACTTATATGTCCTGCACTATAATCTGCTTTTTTCCTTGATGTTGGCACTTCAGGGTCTGTAGGGTCATAATGGATTGTGGAGTCAACTGTTATTGTAGGGTTTTTACCTAAAGGCCCAGGTTTTGAAGAACTCCCTTGTACAATATTTACTTTTGTGCCTGCCGGGGCATAGTCATATATCCATTTTGCATCTGCAACTGTCATGCGCACACACCCGGCAGAAGCAGGATAACCAAGCCTGTTATAAGTTGAAGGGTTCAGGGCATAGTGTGACTGGCTTCCTACTGCAACCGCATGGAAATAAACATTGCCTACTATATGTGTAGCCCATCTGGCATATACTATGCTTCCATCTGGCTCATACATTGGTTTTAATGTATATTTAACAGATGTGCCATTGCTTGATACAGAGTATGAACCAAGCGGTGTAAATGAAGAATTTGTATTAAGTGAAGCAGATGTGCCTGTACTGCTTACATCCCTGCCTACTGAAACAGTAAAGGATTTTACAGGTATTATATAAGCTTTTTTTTCACTGTCATATGCATATGCTGTCACACATCCTGCTGCCCTGTTTATTTCAAGATACAGGTTATTGCCTGTTTTTTTTAAACCAAGTATATCTGTAAGATCTGTTACAAGTTTATTATCTTTGTAGTAAAATTTATATTCCCGTCCTGCATATGTTTCATAAATCCAGCCATTTTTACCTAATTCTGACTTCTTTACATTAAATGGCTTCTTATTTAGCAAAATGCTTTTTCCCCATTGTGTAGTTGCATAGGCATATACAATATATTTACCTTTTTCTGAATATGCCATATCTGCAATATAGATATCCTTAGAAGATGTATTTACACCAAAATATCTTTTATAAAACTTTTTCTTATTACCATTTACTGAGTATACATTAAATTTGACATTTTTAATATTGCCTGGAATGTATGCTCCTGAAAGTGTAAACTTACATGTGGCATTGGCTTTTTTATCTACACTTATTGTACCTTTTACAATCCTTAAATCAACTTTGCCAGTTTTTGATAAATTCCTTTTATTGCCAGCATTATCGGTTACTGATGCTTTAACTGTATATACCTGGAGGTTATAATCTAATGATTTTAATGTTATATCTGCATAATAATATGCTGTTTCTGGTTTACGTGTACCTGCCTTGCTGCACACAAGTTCATTATCCTTATTATATATACTGAATTTTACCTTATTTATTCCAAGCCCGCTGTTAAGTGAACCAACAAATACCCTGAATGACTTTTTCTTCTCAAGTGATGCAGATTTTTTGCTTCCTACATTAGAATAAACAATCGCAACCTGGAATTCTGATGATGCAAGAATAATGCTGTTCTTCTCTATATTCCTGTTTTCAAGGACTATTGATGCGTTATACTTTCCATATGTATTACATATTGTGGATAAATCAGTTTCCCATGTTTTCGATACATTTGTAAGTTCTCTTTCAACACCACATGCAGTCCCCTTTGAAATCTTATTCTTCCAGACAACAAGCCTTATTTTATTGCCAGTGCCTGGCACTGGAACGTCCGCTGGTACTTGCGGCCTGAATACAAATGACCTGTTTATATCATACCTGTTGCCAGTAACTTCCAGTTTATAAGCATCACTATGTATTGAAAAATCACATATGCCAGCTTCTATTACCTGTAATTCTGCACCTTCTGTACCAGTACCCATTATAAATGATACTTTATATTCTTTAAACAGATATTTCTCCAGGCTGTCAAGTGAAAAAGTACCTTTGTAAGTACCTTCAGTACAGTTTTTTTCATCAAGTGTAATTTTTTGTAACAGTACAGTTACATCTCCTGTACTGTCTTCATTTGCACTGTTCCCTCTGCTGCCAGCCGGTACAGTTTCCCCATTATTTATTTTGCTGCCCTCTGGTACAGATGTATTATCTGGCACTGGTGTGCTGTCCTGTCCAGGTGTGCCAGATGGTGCAGGTGTGCTGTCCTGCCCAGGTGTACCAGATGGCACTGGTGTACTGTCCTGTCCAGGTGTGCCAGATGGTGCAGGTGTGCTGTCCTGCCCAGGTATGCCAGATGGCGCAGGTGTGCTGTCCTGTCCAGGTGTATTCCCTGGTGCTGGTGTGCCAGACGGTGCACCT
Source organism: uncultured Lachnospiraceae bacterium (assembly GCA_910586555.1). Lineage (GTDB taxonomy): Bacteria > Bacillota > Clostridia > Lachnospirales > Lachnospiraceae > Butyribacter. The sequence continues at coordinate 6,632 of CAJUJY010000002.1, read as the reverse complement.
GGATTATCATTATAAGTGACTTTAAGCGTCATTTCTTTTATAACAGAAATATCAATTCCATTTACAGTATATGTACAAACACCATTAGCACGGTCTGTTTCAAGTGAAGCACTGTACTCTGCTGCCTTTGTGCTATTTACAGATATAAGGATAGACAAAAACAGACAGGCTGCTATAAACAACTTATTTATAAATACCACTTTTTTCTTTTTTAATAATTTTACCATTACACCACCTATGCCTTTCTTTATTATGCAGAGCTTTGCCAAAATAACTACATGGCACTAAAGTAAATATTAACACTTTTATGCACAATAATGCAACCCATAAAATATTACAAAAAAACCCTAAGTTATATGCTATTTTTTTACCGTTCCTGTAAAAACATACTTAAATATGCAGGCTGACTCAAGCGGATGGCCTTTAAAGTTAAATAATGCCTGGTTACCCCATAATGGACTGCCATTCCATTTTACAGCATTATAAGGTTTATAAGAAGCAGCATAGAAAACGCCAATCCCCTGTTCTCCCATATTTACCGCTGCCTGTATTACATCTGCAACTGCATCCGCCTGCCCTTGTACAGAAACATCATATAAAAAGGGAAGATTATCCTTTTTCCCAATGCTTTGTTTATTTCCGTTATTATTTTTAAATGTATATATATATGAAGTTTCTGCAACCATTACTTTTTTACCATACTCTTCTGCTATTGTTTTCATGGTATTTGTTAAACTTTCTGTTGTGCCATGCAAGAACGGGTAATAAGAAACTGCAAATACATCATAATCTGCCTGCCCGTCCTTTAACTTTTCTGCAATGTCTTTATAACTGGTTTCTTTAATATCCGTAAAATGAAGTGCAACAAGGATTTCTTTTTCCATTGTATCTGCAACATAGTGCACTGCCTTGCTGCCTTCATTTATAATTCTTAATATATTTTCACAGTCTTCTTCCCCTGAAAGTAAATCTACAGTTTTATTTCCAATCTGTACCATGCCAATATCTACACCATAATCTATAAGTTTTGTCAGGTTTTCAATAGTACAGGTTTCAAATGCCTGTAACTTTTCATCTATATCCATATCCTGCCATTTAACTTGTGCCTGGTATTTGCCAGAATCTGTCCAGCCTTTCTGGAAGTCCGGATAATGGAAGTCTATAAATACACGGAGTCCTGCATCAGTTGCAAGTTTTCCTATATCCATTGCGGTTTCTAAATTATTATTGCCGCCTCCATAGCTTATGTCTTCTTCATTATACAGGCTGTTCCATACACGTATACGCACCCAGTTAATGCCACACTCTTTTAAAAAATTAAAAAAGCCTTTTTCGCCTTCACCTGGTGAATATACAAGATTTCTGCCTTCAAAATCATAGTACTTTACACCATTTTCATATTCAGATTTAATATCTGATACATCTGTACCACATATGAAGCCTTCACTAAGCCCGTCTATCTTTGTAACCTCTATGCCTGCTTCTACAGGCATGGCTTCTTTTATATTATTAACCACGTTATTATCTTCTGTTTCATTCCCTTTAATATCCTTTTGTGATATATCCCCATTTCCAGGGGACGTATAAGGAGTACCTGTATTCTTACCTTTATCCTTGCCATTTTTGCTGCTGTTCTTTGCACAGCCTGTATAAATAACAGGCAGCATAAAAAACAGTAACAATATAATTATATTTTTACTTAGCTTCCCCATGCCTTCCCTCCTGCCCGTCAAATAATAAATATACGCAATCTGCATTTTAAGTAATACTGTTAAAAATTATTGTATGTAAATTTTCCTTGTCTGTCAAGATTACAAAAAAGGACATGAAAGGGCAGCTTTTTTAACACAAGCTGCCCTTTTTATTTTTCTGTATTATAAATTGCAAGTTTATTTAAACTAGTATGTTGTTTCCCCGTTTCCTGTCACCAGGCTTATTCCTTTGTATTCTTCTGGTGAAAAACCTGTAACTGATTGTTCACCATGCAGCCTGCCATTGTCATCTATATGGAAATCCAGCTGGCAGAAAAGCTGTGATAATACAAAATAGTCACAGCCAGGATTATCTTTTTTTGCTTTCTTTCCCATTTCTCCTCCGCTTGCCCCTGTAAAAATAAAAGATTTCCTGCTGCCATCATTTTCTATCATTATAATTGATTTAAAACGCTCATTATCATCTGGTGAAAACTCCTTATTAGATAATGAACCCATATCTTTGCCATATACCACTACTGACAGCCTGGACATGCGTATTTTTAATGGCTGGTAATAGCTGCTTATGCTTTTGCCATCTTCTGCTTCCAGGTCATAATTATAAACTGGTATATTGCCTTCTATATTAATTTCCATCTGGCTGTCATTGCCAGATGGAAGCGGGTAATTCAGTATACATTTATCCACAGGCTCATTTGCCAGATATTGTAACATAAAATATCTTTCATTATCACTTTTATACTTTATAATACAAATGGATTACAATGCGGTATTTTGGGGAAAGATCCATAACTGCCTGTAATAATTCTCTTTGTTCATCTGTCCTTTCCATTTCCTGTTTATATTCCAGTGTTTCAATGGAAATTACATTCCTGTTCCAGTAAAATTTCCACATATTTTTACATTCATTTATGGCAACCCTTATAAGCCACCTGCGTATATGTTCTTTATCCTGGAATTTCTGCCCTGACTGGAGAAGTTTTAAAAATGTATTCTGCACAATGTCCTCTGCATCTTTTATATTTTTGCAGTAACATACCGCTGTCCTGTATACAAAATCAATGTTTTCCTCTACAATCCGTTCATAATCCATTTATCTGTACTCCTCTCCTTCTGTTTTATTTAAAAGGCCTTTCACTATATTAACAATTAAAAACAGCAAATTATTACATGTAAAAAATTTTTTGCTGAAAAAATTTATTAAAATATTTACAAAAAAATGCCATGCAAAGTATATACCCTGCATGGCACTGCCAAATATAGTTTATATCCTTCCCCTTGCTGTTGCAAGCTGGTAGTACATTCCCTTTTTCTCCATTAGTTCCTTATGTGTCCCGTCTTCCATTATACTTTTGCCGCCAATATATAAAATCCTGTCTGCATTTTGTATTGTTGACAGCCTGTGTGCTATTATAAAACAGGTTTTTCCTTTAAGCACTGTTGTAAAAAGTTTCTGTACCAGTTTTTCTGTTTCTGTGTCAATATTGCTTGTTGCTTCATCAAGTATAATAATATCGGGATCCATAAGCATAAGCCTTGCAAATGAAAGAAGCTGTCTTTCACCAGCAGAAAGCCCTGTCCCTTCCCCTGATATTACTGTATGGTACCCTTCTTTCTTTTTCATTATAAAATCATGTGCAAATACTTTCTTAGCAGCATTTATACATTCTTCATCAGTTGCCGCAGGTTTTGAAAAACGTATATTTTCAATAATTTCACCACTAAAAAGGAATGTATCCTGCATCATAACACCTACACTTCCCCTTAATGAATTAAGTGTCACGTCTTTTATATCAGTGCCATCAATTAAAATGCTTCCAGAATCTGTATCATAAAAACGGCTTAAAAGGCTGACGATTGTTGTTTTACCTGCACCTGTAGGCCCTGTAAGTGCAACCATCTGCCCAGGTTTTACTACAAGGTTTATATTTTCAAGGACTGTAACACCCTCCATATATGAAAATGTTACATTTTTAAATTCTACTGCACCTTTTGTAACTTTAAGTTTTGTGGCATTTTCTTTCTCTTTAATGTCACTTTCTGTATTAAGTACCTCAAATATACGTTCTATATTAGAGGTTATACCTGCCACTGACTGTAACTGCTGGCATACTGTATAGACTGCATTGGAAAAACGCTGCATATAAGTTGTAATTACAACCAACGCACCTAATGTAAGCTCCTTGCCGCTTCCATTTGTAATAATGAATAATGCTGTTATATACATTGCAACACTGCATAGTATTCTTACCCCTGCAAATGAAAGCGGGAAAAAAAGTTCCCTGTACCTTGTTGTATCCATAAATGCTTTATGGTATTTTTCTGAAAGTTCTATAAATATCTGGTCATTTAAAGCCTCCCTGTTAAACGCTTTTATTACTTCGAGCCCGTTTATGTCTTCTGCAACAAATGCAGTCCTGTTGCTCATTTTATTCCTGTCAATGCGTGAATAGTGGTGAAGGGCTTTTGCAACAGACCATAGTAAAATCCCAAGTGGTATGCTTACAATAATTCCCATTACCGCCATGCGTATTTCGGCAAAACATATACATACTACAGTAATTGCCATTATTAATACACTGTCAATTACACGTAACAGGTTATTTATAAAAAAACTTGCAACTTCATCTGTATAGTTTGTAATACGTACAAGTATTTTCCCTGTTGGCCGGCTGTCGTAGTAGTCAAAGCTTAATTCCATAAGCTTGTTAAATAAATCTTCCCGGAGCCTGCATACAATGCTGTTGCCTGTTGCCGTAGATACTTTTGAAGCCAGGAAGTCCGCAATTACTGAACCAAGGCTTAATGTTATCCATATGCTTAGTAAAATTACTGCAAGGTGTGCCGCATCTTCTGGCACAGTCCCGTCTTTTGGGAGCACTTCATTTATAATTTTCATATTAACTGCTGTTGGCACAAGTGACAGAAAAGCTGCTCCTGCCATTAAAACAGCAGCTTTTATATAATCTTTCCTGTATTCTTTTGCATAAGATAACAGCCGTTTAAACATAAAACCATTAAATTTTTCCTCTAATATTTCATCTTCATAATAAAGGTTCCTGCCCACGCACAAACACCTCCTTGTCCATCTGCTGCCTGTAAATATCTGCATACCTTCCATTTAGTTCCATAAGGCTGTCAAAACTGCCCCGTTCAATAACTTTTCCATTTTCAAGGAACAGTATTTCATCAAAATCCCTTAACGCAACTGCCCTGTGGGTTGCCATAACAAGGGTTTTATCTTTAAAATGCATGTTAAGGCTTTTAAATATTTTGCTTTCTGTTTCAATATCAAGTGCACTTGTACAGTCATCAAGAACTGTGACTGGTGCATTTTTCAAAAGTGCCCTTGCAATGGCAACACGCTGCTTCTGCCCTCCTGAAAGCCCGAACCCTTTTTCACCAATTATGGTATTATACCCATCAGGGAAGTTATTTGCAAATTCACTGACTTGTGCTATTTCCCCACAGGCAAGTATTTCTTCTTCTTTGGCATCTGGATTGTAATAAGCTATATTTGCAGCAATGGAATTTGAAAATAAAAAAACATTCTGCATTGCATATCCATATGCCCCGGCAATTTCATTACGGCTGTATTCTTTAATATCTGCACCATCAATTATAATGCTTCCTTCTTCAAATTCCTCAAAAGCCTGCATTACACGCAGAAGCACAGACTTTCCGCTGCCTGTCTTTCCCATAATCCCAATCTTTTTCCCATATGGGATATCAAGCGAAACATCATCTAAAAGTTCATTGCCATCTGCTTTGGCACTGACATGCGAAATTACAATATGTGGTGTTTTTGATACTTTTTTATTACCATAAAGTGCAGAAATTTCATCTTTTTTATCAAGAAGCCCATACAGCCTGTCTGCACTTACTTTTTGTTCCCTTGCATCTGCCAGGTTAAAAATAATATCCACAAAATTACCACAGATTGAAAGCAGGTATGTAAGAAAAGCTGTATATTCACCACTTGTCATTTTAAAATTAGCTGCAAGCCATATGCTTAATGCCATGCTTGCAAGCATTACAAACTGGTCTGTTGTGTCAAATGCAAGAAAATATTTATAACGTTTTATACTAAAACCTGTTGAAAAATCCCTTACTTCCCTGCTTTTTTTACTAAACCTTTTTATCCTTAAATCTTCCCTTGCATATGCCTTTATTGTCCGTATTCCATAAATACTCTCCTGCGTTTCTGTATTTAGCGCAGAATTTTTCTCCCATAGCTTTCCATACATTTCATCACAAAGTTTTAAAAACTTCCTGGTTATAATGCCAAAAATAACAAGTGTCATAAATGGCAGCAGCATAAGCCATATATTAATGCGGGAAAGCATTAATGATGCCACCACAATATAAAAAAGTGCATCAATGGTAAATGGGATAGTCGCTACGTGGAAAGTGCGGATATTTTCAGCATCAGAATTTACAATAGTAATTAAATCGCCTGTACTATATTCTTTAAGAAGCGGTGTGCCAAAGGAATTAATTTTACGGAGGACATCAAGACGTATTTTGTTATCACATTTAATGGAAAAATAATGTGCAATATTCCATCTTATATAAAATGTTATAAAATATAAAACCAGGAATAATAGAAATACTCCTGTAAGTATAAACATCATCTGCCACAAATTGCCTTTAGGCACGCCTTCTATAAGGAAAGCAAATATACTGCTGTTTTTAACAGGCTTAGCGCCAAGTGCCGGATTAATTACATTATCCACAATTAATGTTACAATCTGGGGTTCCACAAGCCCTATAATTCCTTGCGTAAGCCCAAATAATATACATATAATTAAAATCCCATAAATTTTCTTGTAATAGGGATAAGATTTCTTTAAAATACCCATACATACCTCCTCGTATTATATAATCATAGCCATTCTTTATCTTTTCTACAGATTAGGC
>CAJUJY010000001.1 GCA_910586555.1 uncultured Lachnospiraceae bacterium | reverse complement strand
GAAGCGGGTTGCCTGTAGGATTACTTTGGACTTGCCAGGACATAACATTCTGGCCCCTATTTAAAATAAACCCTGGATAACTATAAATTATCATTTGTTTACATATAATTAAAAGTTTATGAAACGGACGTGTCAAAAACAGGAAAATTTATTGTATTTAGTTTTTATTAAAAATTTTTAAAAAACTACTTGCATTTTCCAGAATTATATAGTATACTTTTATTCGTTCGGTGCTGATAAATTGGTATCATAAATAAGTTTGTGCGCGTAGCTCAGCTGGATAGAGCGTCTGACTACGGATCAGAAGGCCGGGAGTTCGAATCTTCTCGCGCACGTTTCCAAAACCTTTTCGTACAAAGTGCGGAGAGGTTTTTTATCTAATAAGGAAAATGCTTTGGTGCATAATTATAAAGCAGCAGGAGGGTTCTATGTTCCATGCAGGTGTATTAAAGGAAATAGCCAGAGATTCTGATATTAAAAAAGATGAACCAATGTCATTGCATACTACATTCCGTATTGGCGGGCCGGCAGATTATTATGTTGAAACTGCATGTATTAAAGATTTTGTTAATATTATAAGGTATCTCCAGAAGGAGAAATGCAGGTATTTTGTAATCGGCAATGGCAGCAATGTACTTGTGCCTGATGAGGGTTACAGGGGGGTTATTGTTTCTACAAGATGTACAAAAGATGCCATTGCTTCTGGCACATGTGGGGAAGAGGAGGATATAAGTATTGTCCAGAGGCTTGATGGCATTAAAATATACCATGCAGGAAATAACAAAGCAGTACAGTTTTTTATAGATAATGGGTATATATCCCATGCAGAAACATCAGAAGATAAAAACCTTGTCCATGCAGGCGGGGGTATTTTACTTTCAAAACTTGCTTATGTCACAGGCGGTAATGGTTTTACGGGACTTGAATTTGCGGGGGGCATACCGGGTACACTTGGAGGGGCTGTTGCCATGAATGCTGGTGCATATGGCGGTGAAATTAAAGATGTGCTTGAAGGTGTATGTGCCCTTGCATGTGATGGCAGTATAAAGGTACTGCCAAAAGAAGAACTGGACATGTCATACAGGAACAGTATTATACAGAAAGAGAAAATGATAGTGCTTGATGCCCTTTTTGCATTTGGCAGTGGCAGCAAAGAACAGATACTTGGATATATGAATGAATTAAACCAGAAGCGCAGGGAAAAGCAGCCTTTAGAACATGGAAGTGCAGGAAGCACATTTAAACGTCCAGAAGGCCATTTTGCAGGAAAACTTATACAGGAAGCAGGGCTTAAAGGTTACCGTTGTGGTGGTATTATGGTGTCAGATAAACATAGTGGTTTTGTTGTAAATACAGGAAATGGTACATTTAAACAGGCAATGGATGTTATTAACCATGTAAAAGAAGAAGTCAGGAAAACTTCTGGTGTTGAGCTGGAACTTGAAGTTAAAATATTACAGGCAGATTAAGAAACCTGCCATTTATGCTGCAAAACGCGGCATGGGAGGATTTTCATGAGATTTGTTATAGTTACAGGCATGTCAGGCGCAGGAAGAAGTTCTGTTATGAAGATGCTTGAAGATATAGGGTATTTCTGTGTTGATAACCTTCCAGTACGCCTGATACCTAAGCTTACTAAGATTGTACTTGAAGAAAATACAACCATTGACAGGGCAGCAATAGGCATTGATATAAGGAACTTACAAGGGCTTTCAGAATTTGGGGGAATACTTGGTGAGATGAAAGCCAGTGGTTACAAATATGAAATAATATTCCTGGAAGCAGAAGACTCTGTACTTGTAAAAAGATATAAGGAAACACGCAGGAACCACCCGCTTGCACTCCAAGGGCGTGTTGACAAGGCAATAGAAGCTGAAAGGCAGGAACTTGAATTTATTAAAAAAAGTGCGGACTATATTTTAGATACAAGCCATATGCTTATAAGGGATTTAAAAAAAGAAGTTGACAAAATATTCCTTGATAATGAGGAATACGAAAACTTCTTTATAACAATACTATCATTTGGGTTTAAATATGGAATACCTGCGGATTCAGACCTTGTATTTGATGTACGTTTCCTGCCCAATCCTTTTTATGTGCCAGAATTAAAGCAACTTACAGGAAATGACAGGGAAGTGTATGATTATGTAATGGACTTTGACAATGCAAGAATATTTGAAAAAAAGTTGTATGAAATGCTAAGGTTTCTTATACCAAATTATATTACAGAGGGCAAAAACCAGCTTGTAGTAAGTATAGGCTGTACAGGCGGGAAACACAGGTCAGTTACTATTGCCAATGCCCTTGCAAAAGATATGAAAAAATTGCCATATGGTGTTAAAGTCGAACACCGTGATGCCAGAATAGTGTAAAAATATTTGGAAGTATGTGAGGTGGGGCAGCATGTCATTTTCAAGCAGGGTAAAAGAAGAGTTAAGAAAGCAGGAAAGTCCGGCAAGACATTGTTGTATTGCCGAATTTGCAGCTTTATTTGCCCTGGCTGGACAGGTTAAAAAATCTGGGAACGGGAACATCTATATTAAAATACAGACTGAAAACTTGACAGTAGCACAAAAATCTTATATCTTATTAAGGAAAACATTTCGTGCCAGAATAGACGTTATGGTGCGCCACAATTTCCAGTCTGATACAGGAAGCTATTTTCTTTTTGTATCCAGCAAGCACGATGTGTATAATATATTACAGGCTGTAAAGGTAATTGGTGGGCAGAAAAAGCAGTGGGGAAGCTTATCAGAAATCCATTATTTACTTGTACAAAATACTTGCTGTAAAAGGGCTTTTTTAAGAGGGGCATTTATGGCGGCTGGCTCTGTGTCAGATCCTGAAAAAGCATACCATCTTGAAATTGCAGTTCTTTCTGAAAAGCTTGCATTGCAGATACGTACAGTTATTTCCTCTTTTAGGATTGATGCTAAAATAGTTAAAAGAAAAAAGTATTATGTTGTATATGTAAAAGAGGGTTCACAAATAGTAGATTTTCTTAATGTGGCAGGGGCACATGCTGCATTGATGGATTTTGAAAATGTAAGGATAGTGAAAGAAGTCCGTAATTCTGTAAACCGGCATGTAAACTGTGAAACAGCTAATATAAGCAAAACTGTTAATGCTGCTGCCAGGCAGATAGAAGATATTAAGTATATTCAATGTAATAAGGGGTTTGGTAAACTGACGGAGGGACTTAAAGAAATAGCCATACTAAGGCTTGAGTATCCTGAAAGTTCATTACAGGAACTTGGAATGATGCTTAACGGGCCTATTGGCAAATCAGGTGTAAACCACCGTCTGCGCAAATTAAGTGATATTGCAAATCAAATGAGGGAGGAAGCTGGCAGATAAGCCGCTGCCTTGCTAATTAAGGAGGAAAACACGCAATGGTTACAAAGAAAATAAAAATTCAGATTCAGAATGGTCTTGAAGCCAGGCCAGTAGCAGTACTTGTACAGGTGGCAAGCCAGTATAACAGCAGTATTTATGTTGAATGTGAAAATAAAAAAGTAAATGCCAAAAGCATAATGGGAATGATGACATTAGGGCTTTCAGCAGGTGAAGAAGTGGTAGTATCTGCAAATGGTGATGATGAGGAAAATGCAATGACAGATATTGTTAAATATCTTAGTGCTGCAAACGCCTGAATTTATTAAAAGGCATTGCAGTTTCTGTCTGGTAATATCTGTTACATAAAAGATATATATTTAGCTGGTTTTGGCATGGGGCTGTACATTTATAATGCACAGCCCCATTTTTAACCTTATTAAACCAGCCCTTTAAAATTCACATTTCTTAAGTGGCGGGTTTGACTGGCCAGGGCTTTAAAAACGGCAATAAGGCTGGTTTGCAACCGGAGGTTAATTGTAATATATATTATGGAAGGGATTATCTAAAAGAGGAGGGATTTTATGGGATTTGTACATCTGCATGTGCATACAGAATATTCATTGCTTGATGGTTCATGTAAGATAAAGGAAATTGCACAAAGGGCAAAAGAACTTGGAATGGAACACCTGGCAATTACTGACCATGGGAATATGTATGGTGTAATTGATTTTTACCGTGCAGCTAAGGAAGCAGGCATAAACCCGGTAATAGGGTGTGAAGTTTATGTTGCAAAAGGTTCAAGGTTTGATAAGGAAATTTTAAAAGGTGAGGGACGTTATAACCATCTTGTGCTTCTGGCAGAGAATAACACAGGTTATGCCAATCTTATGAAAATAGTTTCAAGGGGTTTTACAGAAGGGTTTTATTATAAACCAAGGGTTGATTATGAACTGCTTGAAAAATACCATGAAGGCATTATAGCGCTTAGTGCATGCCTTGCAGGTGCAGTTTCATCTGCGGTACTTTATAGTTCTTATGAAGATGCAAAAAAAGAGGCTTTAAAGCTTGAAAAAATATTTGGAAAGGACAATTTTTTCTTAGAATTACAGGATCATGGCATACCACAGCAGAAAACAGTGAACCAGGCGCTTTTAAGGATTAGCAGTGAAACAGGTATTAAGCTTGTTGCAACTAATGATGTACATTATATTATGGCAGAGGATGCAGAGGCACATGACATACTGTTATGTATACAGACACAGAAAAAGGTGCAGGATACAGACCGTATGCGCTATGAAGGAGGACAGTATTATTTAAAAACAGAAGAACAGATGATGGAATTATTCCCATATGCTAAAGAGGCTGTAAGCAACACAGGAATAATAGCACAAAGATGCCATGTGGAAATAGAATTTGGCAATTATAAACTGCCAAAGTATGATGTGCCAGAGGGGTTTACTGCACAGGAATATTTAAATAAACTTTGCAATGAAGGGTTTTATGAAAGGTATAAAGAACCATCAGAGGAGCTTAAGGAAAGGCTTTTATATGAACTTGATACAATAAATACAATGGGGTTTACAGATTATTTCCTGATAGTCTGGGATTTTATAAAATATGCACGTGATAACGGAATAAGCGTAGGGCCTGGCAGGGGTTCTGCGGCAGGCAGCATAGTTTCGTATTCGCTTGGAATAACAAATATAGATCCAATAAAATATGATCTTCTTTTTGAACGCTTTTTAAATCCTGAGCGTGTTACAATGCCTGATATTGATATAGATTTCTGTTATGAGCGCAGGCCTGAAGTAATAGAATATGTTATGGACAAATATGGCAGGAACCGTGTTGTACAGATAGTTACTTTTGGTACACTTGCAGCAAGGAATGTTATACGTGATGTAGGGAGGGTGCTTGACCTTCCGTATAATTATGTTGATGTTATAGCCAAGGCAATTCCTATGGAACTTGGGATTACAATAGATAAGGCACTGGAATCAAACCCAGAGTTCCGGCAAGTGTATAATGAAGATGCGCAGGCAAAAAAACTTGTAGACATGGCAAGAAGGCTTGAAGGCCTGCCGCGCCATACATCAATGCATGCAGCAGGTGTACTTATAAGCCCTGAAGATGTAGACGAATTTGTACCGCTTTCCAAAGCATCAGATGGCACTATAACAACACAATATACAATGGTTACACTTGAAGAATTAGGGCTTCTTAAAATGGATGTGCGACTTGTTCGTTAACGAAACACTCTGGAAACAGAAACAAGTTAGCGGAGCAAGGAAATGAAATATCGAAGTACAGTTGGTACAAAAGTGGCTAGAGCCCGCCTGCTGGAAAAGATAAAGTAAGGAACTTGCTTAACTGGTAATTCGATTAGACAGGTGAAATCCCTGTTAAGGAGTAAATGTCGATACTCCAATCCCTGAGACTCCGACATGCCTTTTCCGCTTAATCGGATTTGGTATGAAGCTCGGTAAAGTCGGCTGAAAAGAAGCCTAAGTGGATGAAATACATGAGTATGATTGGTACAAAAGCGGCTAGAGCCCACCTGTTTGAAAGTGTAAAGTAAGAAATAAGGCAACGAAGTAAGTCGGGGGTCCTGTGAAATACAATATGCCTACTCACCAGGAACTGCTGTATGAAAGGCTCGTAATTTGAGACCCTGATGAAAGTTGGGTTGTCCCCATCGGGACTTCAACCGAGGTAACATTATTGTCCATTGAAGTTGCTTCTTTTACCGCATAGACGGTATTAGTTCTGATTCCATTTGACAAAGGGAGAAAGAACGGTTGACGGGTTAAAGGCAGAGGCTAAGTTGTAATAATGAAAGGATAGAATTATCGGAACAAGTGAACCTTGAAAGGAAATGCAAAGACAGTTAAGTGTCAATGTTCCTAACAGTGTAGGAAATGACCTGTGAATTCAAGGGGCAGCAGCCCGTAGTACCTGTGAAGGTGGCAACAAACCACTGGAGGGAAGGGGCATAGTCGTAAATAGGATATTGTAAGAAAGTTTAATTGTTAAGGTAGCCGTTGAGCGAAACGAACTAACCATTTCAATCCTTCTGAATAAGGAGGTGGTGTTATGGGGACAAAACTTAACAAGGTTCCAACTAACGAGGAGGAATTGAACAAACTCTTACAAGACATTTTTCTGTTGGCAAAGTCTAACTATGAAAATGACAAAGAATGTAATTTTACTGGTATACTAGAAATCATAGCATCAGAACCCAACATCATCACTGCTATCCACAAAATCAAAGCCAACAAAGGCAGTCACACAGCTGGTGTAGATGATGAGGATATAGATGATTATTTAAAAAAGGGGTTTGATGAAGTCATAGAAATTGTGAGAGCAAAACTATATGACTATCATCCAAATATGGTGCGAAGAGTATGGATACCAAAACCAGGTAAGACCGAAAAAAGACCGCTTGGAATACCAACGATTATTGATAGGATAATACAGGAATGTGTTAGAAATGTAATAGAGCCAATGGCTGAAGCACAGTTCTTTGAACATTCATATGGGTTTCGCCCTATGAGGTCTGCTGATATGGCTGTTGCAAGAATAAAACACATTAACTTCCATGCCAAATGTTATTGGGTTGTAGAAGGGGATATAAAAGGATTCTTTGATAACATTGACCATAATGTAATGATAAGAAGCCTATGGAACCTTGGAATCCGAGACAAGCGAGTGCTTAGTATCATCAAGCAAATGCTAAAGGCAGGAGTCATGAATGAATGCAATGTAAGTGAGTTGGGAACTCCGCAAGGAGGTATCATTTCACCACTGCTTGCAAACATTTACCTAAACCGATTCGATAATTATATGACAGGCGATTTTGAGAGAAAGAAACTAAGAAAACCACATACCCGAAGAGATGGCGAACTCACAGCAATGAGAAACCACAGCAATCTCAAAACTTGTTACTATGTCAGGTATGCAGATGACTGGGTAATCTTAACAGATAACAAGGAAGATGCAGAAAGACTAAAGTTTAAAGCCAAAAGATATCTACATGATACTCTGAAACTAGAATTATCAGAGGAGAAAACATTGATAACCAATGTATGTAGTAAACCCATCAAGTTTTTAGGGTGGAAATCAGAATGGCTAAGAAAAATGGGAAGTGGGTAAACAGAGTTTCACCTGAAAAAGAAAGATTTCAAAGAAAGATGAAGGATTTAAGCCGAGAAATATTCTATGTGAGGAAAACATCCACATTAGATAGAGAAAGGCTAATCCAGAACATTATCAGGGTAAATTCAATCATAGTAGGTCTTATCAATTATTATAGTATGTGTGACCAAATCAGTGTAGTGATAAGGAAATATGCATGGCTGTTGAAATATACAGCATATAAATCACTCAAGAAATATGGTGGGAAATGGATTAGAGCAAACGAAGTCTCAAATCTTATTGGATTGCATTATGGGCATCTTGCTCATATACCTGCAATCGAGTACAAAGGGATGTATATAGGAATCACGGACATAAATTTTGCGAAATGGGATAACCCAAGGAACAAAGTCCAAGGTGAGAATCCATATACTCCTGAAGGAAGGGAACTTTACAATAAGAGAATGAGGAAAAAGGGATTGAGAGTGCGAACAGATGAGGTAAACTCAACAGCACATGCTTTAGCAATACGAATGAGCAAACATCCCCTATATAACTTTGAATACTTTATGAATAGACCATACACATACAACAGAGACAAGGGAAAATGCAAAATCTGTGGGGGATACCCTGAACCCAATGAGGTGCATACACACCATGTCAACAAAAATCTACCGATGAACCAGATAAATAAAGTGAAAAACTTGATATCAGTTCACAGGTATTGTCATGAACTAATTCATAGTGAAACAGAACCAACAGGTCTGTCAGAGAAAACAATGAAAAAACTTGCAAAATACCGCAAGCAATTAAACTAACCAACCAGAAAATATCTATAATAATTATGGTTTATCCATTCCAAAGGTGTATCGCCTACACAGCTGGGTGAATAAATACACTGAAAGAAAGGAGAAATAAATCATGAAAAAGATACTATTAGCACTAACTGTTATCTTTATTGTACTGACCTTTATAGGTGCGGGATATGTAATTGCATCTAAAGGAACCGTTAATGCTGGATATGCTGTAATACCTGGAACATGGGCAGTAATATGTATGAACGGCTACAGATGGTACAAAAAGAAGAAATAGCACTGAAACACTGGTTGGTAAAAAGAATTTCTGACAATATCCGAAAGTAGTTTACCAAAGACTACTATTTACGATGGAACGCCGTGTGCGGTGAAAGTCGCATGCACGGTGTGAATGGGGGGAAAACGACCCGTACAGGTAATGCTGACGGTGTTCGTTACCTATCCATATTTTTTAGGTTTAAGAACCCTTACTGTTATTAATGATGCCGCAGAAATGGCGGGGCTTGGCGGTGTCTATAAAATGGATATAGACTATGAAGATAAGAATGTATTTGATATGCTTGGCACAGGCAGGACAGAAGGAGTATTCCAGCTTGAAAGTGCAGGAATGAAACAGTTTATAAAGGAACTTAAGCCGCAAAATATGGAAGATATTATAGCAGGAATATCGCTTTACCGTCCAGGGCCTATGGATTTTATACCGAAATATATTGAAGGTAAAGAGAACAGCAAAAACATAACATATGACTGCCCGCAGCTTGAACCTATACTGTCACCTACATATGGATGTATTGTGTACCAGGAACAAGTTATGCAGATAGTAAGAAACCTTGCAGGCTACAGTTTTGGGCGCAGTGACCTTGTACGCAGGGCAATGTCTAAAAAGAAAACAAAAGTTATGGAGGCCGAACGCAAAAACTTTGTATATGGCAATGAAGAAGAAGGTGTTAAAGGCTGTATTGCAAATGGTATACCTGAAAATATTGCTAATAAAATTTATGATGAAATGATTGATTTTGCAAAATATGCATTTAATAAATCACATGGTGTGCCAAGTTCTCTCATATAAAAACTCTGAGATAGAGAATAAAAGAGAGAAAACTTGAAAGAGTTTTAACTGAATAAACGATTTGAAAGGTGAAAACCCTTTCTATTACAACTACTTAAAGTAATAAGAATGATACCCCGTTATGCGGTTCGATTATAACAAATTGGACTGTATAGAGCACGGTAAGGACGAAGCCTGATGCCTTGGCCAGTCATAAATAAGGCTAGATGGAGCGGTTCGCCTTAAAAACTTCGATATGGTTAGGAAACGAATCTTTGTTTGAAGTGTCGTTATTGTTGCCCCACAGCAAGCAGTGGGATTTTAAGACTAATACAAATAGTCGTGTGTTATTTGTATTCAAGAGCTAAAGCTATGATATTATGGTGATTAAAGTAGTTAGCCATAATATAGTCTTCGGCATAGAGAAGAAACCTAAGTTGAAGTAAAAGTAGGGCTAGTTTATTCGGAACTTGGGAGACCTCTTAATTGGAGAGTGTTATCTCGAAGAAAATTAAGAGGAGTCAGAGGAGTCATAGTAGTGTTGACTGATGACCACTAGTTACTAACTACAGCGATGTAGTAAGGAGGATAAAATCATCACGAGCGAAGGACTCCAGTCGGAAAAGAAAGTAAATTGTTTAATGACATATCAATACGAACCCTTGTATCTATATCTCAAGGTGGAAGTTAAATAGTGAAAGCATTGGAAGTGGTAACATTGAAGATGTGCATAAAAAGTTATGTCATAAGCAATGAAGATGATTTAGTACAAGTACTAGATACTATGTACGAAAATTCTAAGAAAGATAATTGTGAGTTCTACGACTTAATAGAACTTATGAAAAATGAAGAAACAATCATATCTGCAATACACAGAATAAAAGCTAACAAAGGAAGTTATACTGCTGGAATTGACAAAAAGGACATCAATAAATACTTACAAATGAAAGCAGATAAACTCATAAAATTAATACAGGACACCATAGATGATTATCATCCAAGTCCAGTTAGAAGAGTTTATATTCCTAAGAAAAATGGCAAGATGAGACCACTAGGTATACCAACTATGCTTGATAGAATAATTCAAATGATAGCAAAAATGGTAATTGAACCTATTGTAGAAGCAAAGTTTTTCAATCACAGTTATGGGTTTAGACCATACAGAAATGCCGAACATGCGATAGCGAGAGTAGTCCAAATAGTAAACACAACAGGCTGCAAAATTGCAATTGAGGGCGATATAGAAGGTTTCTTTGATAATGTAGACCACAATATACTCATCAAAAGGATGTATGGTTTAGGAATTAAAGACCAAAGATTTCTCTCAATCATTAAAAAAATGCTTAGAGCAGGCATAATGGAAGAGCTAAAAATGTATGAATCAATATTGGGAACACCACAAGGAGGAATCATTTCCCCTATTTTGGCAAATATATACCTTAATTGTTTTGACAACTATATAGCCAAGCAATTTGAGGAACATCCATTTATTGATAAATACATAGCAAAATCTAAATCTAAACTCAAGGTAGCAAAAGACAATGCAAGAAAAAGTCTCAAGAAGCAACACAAACCAAAATATTTAATTAGATATGCAGATGATTGGATTATACTAACAACAGATATTGATGAAGCAAAGAGAGTACTAAGACAATGTGAAAAATTTTTCAAGAACAGATTGAAATTAAATCTGTCAAAAGAAAAAACATTAATAACAGATTTAACTGAACAAAGAGCTAAATTCTTAGGGTTTGAAATATTTATTGATAAGAAAAGATTTTCTGAAAAAGAAGTATGTAAGGTAATTCCAAATGCCAAAATTGTTAGGAAAAAGGTAAGGACAATACTAGACAAGATGATTCAGATTAGATACATGAAAACCGAATTTGAAAAGGTAGTAATAATCGAACAAATCAATAGTATGATAATAGGTCTTACTAACTATTTCAGAATAGCAATAGCCAAAAAATTATTCATGAGCATAGACAACCAAATATACTACACAGCTTTCAAAACTTGGAAATATATGGGATATGAATTTGATGAGGCATTCATAGAACTGAACAAATTAGGAAATCTAACAAATAGACACAAAGACTATACAACTAAAACATTCTTCTTAGAATACAAAGATATAAAGGTAGGAATCACAAAAGCATTTATAACTCCAATTCAGTATGCTAGATTGTTTAATCCTGAAATGACACCATACTCAGAAAAGGGAAGAAGTATAAGGAAACAATCTAAATCGAACAAACAAATGGGAAAATATAGAAACACAATCTATAACCCATACGAATTATTCAGAATAGTTGGCAACAACGAGATAAATGATAAAATTTATAATTTTGAATATGTAATGAATCGGGAATATGCATACAACAGGGACAGAGGAAAATGTGTTGCATGTAAGAAGATGGTTAATGTAGGTAACATTCATTGCCATCATAAAGACAAAAAACTACCTATGAACAAAATCAATAAAATATATAACCTAATAACTCTATGTAATGATTGTCACAACTTAGTACATTCAGATACAACAACAAATAACAAAAAAATCTTAGAATTAAGAAATATATTAAATCATTAAACAATTGAAACTTGTGTAATGTGGTGACACATTATAGAAGAAATAAATCTTTTTCGATGGAAAGCCGTGTGCGGTGAAAGCCGCATGCACGGTTTGGGTCGGGGGAAAACTTGGAGATAACATCAAAGAGTTACCTATCGACATCAGCGGCATATGCTGTAGTTGCATACCAGACGGCATATCTTAAATATTATTACCCTGTGGAATTTATGGCAGCGTTACTTACATCTGTTAAGGCTAATCCAGGTAAAGTACTTTCATATATTATGACATGCCGCCAGATGGGAATAGAAATAATACCACCTGATATTAATAAAGGTTATGGTGAGTTCCATGTATCAGATGGAAAGATAATGTATGGAATGTCTGCAATAAAGGGCATTGGCACACCTGTGGTTGCAGCAGTAAAAGCGGAGCGCAGCCGTGGAGGGGATTTTGTTTCTATGCAGGATTTTATCACAAGAATGACTTCTAAGGAGGCAAACCGCCATACAATAGAGAACTTTATAAAATCTGGTGCATTTGATTGCCTTCCAGGTAACAGGAAACAGAAAATGATGGTATATGGTGAAATGATTGACAGTGTAAACCATGAAAAAAGAGGAAGCATAACAGGGCAGCTTTCACTATTTGACATGGAAGACACAGGACTTGGACATGCCAATGAAATACAATATCCTGATGTGCCAGAATATGAAAAAGAAGAACTGCTTGCATTTGAAAAAGAAACACTAAGCATATATATAAGTGGGCATCCGCTTGAAGATTATACCAGCCTGCTTAAAAAAAATTGTACAAAAAATTCAATAGATTTTGTAAATGATGATGAAGACAATAATACAGGTATGGCAAGGGTATATGATGGGGAAAATGTAATAATAGGCGGGATAATTACTGCAAAAAACATTAAAATAACAAGAAAAAATACAGTTATGGCATTTATTACAGTTGAAGATTTATATGGTTCCGTAGAAGTTGTAGTTTTTTCAAACTGTTATGAAAAGAAGAAAGAACTGCTTGAAACCGACTCCAAAGTATTTATAAAAGGCAGGGCAAGTGTTGGTGAGGACAGGCAGGGCAAAGTTATATGCCAGGATATAATTCCGTTTGGAAAAATACCATGTGAACTATGGGTGAGGTTTACAAATATTGCAGAATTTAAAGAAAATGAAAACAAGCTTTATGAAAGAATCATGCCATATGATGGCAATGATACAGTATGTATCTATGTTATAGAAGAAAAGCTTGTAAAAAAACTTCCTAAAAGCATGTGTACTGATGCAAGAAGAATAGTAAAAGAAAGAGTTCTGGAGGAATTTGGTGAAAACCAGGTTGCAATAAAGGAAAAGAGTATTGAAAAATAATCCATTTTATCGTACAATATTACTATTAATAAGCCATGTATAGTAACCATATAATTTTATATATAAAAATAGTTACTTTTTTAAATGAGAAGGACATGCCAGGAAATTATTCCAAAGCAGCACTGAAACAATTATTACACTTCAGCCTTTGAAGAACCTGGGTTTTTTAAAAATACGGGCACAGCCCGTATGCAGGCCGGTGTTTATGCACAGGTTTGCAGATTTTAGCAAGAATGGAGGATTATTATGAGTTATGCGGTGAAAACTATTGGTGTATTAACAAGCGGAGGAGATGCCCCAGGAATGAATGCAGCTATACGTGCTGTTGTCCGTACAGGTATTTCATGCGGCTTAAATATAAAGGGGATACGTCATGGGTTTGCAGGCTTGCTGGAAGAGGATATAGTTGATATGAACAATCTTTCAGTTTCTGATATAATCCAGACTGGCGGTACTATCCTTTATACTGCACGCTGCCTTGAATTTAAAAAGAAAGAATACCAGGAAAAGGGTGCAGACATATGCCGCAAGCATGGTATTGATGGTGTGGTAGTCATTGGCGGTGATGGTTCATTTAATGGTGCAAGCAGGCTTGCAGAGCATGGCATTAATACTGTAGGTGTGCCAGGTACTATTGATCTTGATATAGCATGTACAGAGTATACAATAGGGTTTGATACAGCTATTAATACAGCCATGGAAGCCATTGATAAATTAAGGGATACTTCTGAATCACATGAACGCTGCTCGATTGTTGAAGTAATGGGGCGTACAGCAGGGCATATTGCACTCTGGACAGGTATAGCAAGCGGGGCAGAATATATACTTACAACAGAGAAGTACCACGGTGATATCCAGAGGATAATCAGTAAAATCCTTGACAGGCGCAGGCTTGGCAAGAAGAACCATATTATTGTAAATGCCGAAGGTGTTGGAAGTTCTACAGAGATGGCAAAGCTTATTGAACTTGCAACAGGTATAGAAACAAGGGCAACTGTACTTGGACATATACAGCGTGGAGGGAATCCTACCTGTAAAGACAGGGTATATGCATCAGCACTTGGCACAAAAGCAGTAGAACTTCTTTGTGAAGGCAAGACTAACCGCATTGTAGGATATAAAGGCGGTGAATTTGTGGATTTTGATATACAGGAAGCTTTGTCAATGACAAAAGATCTTGACCCGTATTTATTCCATATTACACACAGGCTTACAACAAAGTAAAAAATATTATAAATTCCAGGACAGGCTGGTTAAGTATTCCTGTCTTGCAAATAAAGGAGGAAATAATCAATTATGAAGAAATTTTTTAAGTTTGTAATGGGCGCAGCAGCAGTAACAGGTGTTGTATGCGGCGCGGCATTTTTATTAAAAAAGGTTTTTGGCAAAACAGATAAAGAAGATGATTTTGATGACAGTTTTGATGATGATTTCGATGATATTGATGATGGTGATGAAGGGGACAGGGAATATGTAACCCTTGATATGGAAAAAGAAGAAAGCAGTAAAGAAGAAGAACAGGAAGAGGAAGATGTACCTGTTAAAGAAGCTGAAGCAGAGTAAAAAGCTGCCAGGATTGTTTTACAGGCTGCCTTTATGGGCACTGCCTGGAACAGTCCTGGCTTAATAAGGTTAAACTTTTATTTTTGATGGTTTATCGTTGCGGTTCTTTAGTTTTATTTTCTGTGGGTTATAATGTTTATTGTTAAATTCTATATCTGTTTCATCTGGTGAGGTTATGCAGGCATATGCAAGGAAATCTCCTTTTGGAAGTGATATGCCTTTAAGCCCCTTGCTTGTTTTTTTAAATTCACCTGCCTGGTTTAATGGGAATAAAAGCACACCTCCTTTTTCTGTTACCATTAGTATATTTCTGTTATCTGCTATGGTTTCTTCTACAGTAACTGGTTTTACGCATACCAATGTGTCTTCTTCCTCAAGTTTTGTTGATGTTATTACAGACCGGTTTGTTTCAAATTCTATTCCAGATACAAGTTTTACATACCCTGACTTTGATACAAATAAAAGCTGTGATTCAGATAAATCATCAGATGTTATATATGTTATTATATCATCTTTGCCTGCCTTGCAAAGTGTCTGTATCAGCACACCTTTATCACGGCTTTTGGTTTTAGGTATAGACAGTGCTTTTATCTGGTACATAGAGCCTGTAGCAGAAAAAAGGCATAGTTTCCCTGTATTTTTAACTGGGATAATATGTTTATATTCATTAAGTGTTTCAGGTGCAAGGCGTGAGTAGCTTGTTTCATCAAGTGATTTGCAGTATCCAAACCTGTCTATCATTATATATACATTTTCTTCTTTTATTTCCTCAACATATTTTGCATTGCTGGTATTGCAAAGTATAGTGCGCCTTTCCCTTCCAAACTGTTTTTTATATGCTTTAAGCCTTTTTTTAATGGCTTTATGGAGTTCATTAATATCACCAAGTATTTTCCTGTAGTTAGTTATATCCGTTATTAGCATGTTGCTTTCCTGGTGCAGTTTAAGAAGTTCAAGCCCTATTAGTTTACTTAACTGCATTGATAGTATTGCTTCTGCCTGGCGTTCTGAAAAGCCAAGCCGTGCGGCTTCTTTTTCTGATTTTTTTGTTTTAAATTTTATGCCTTCTGTAATGCCTTTTGTAAGACAGGATTTAGCCTGTTTTATTGAACTGCTGCCCCTTAAAATTTCTATAACCAGGTCTATTACACCTGTTGCCTTTATAAGCCCTTCTACAATTTCAAGCCGGTCATTTGCTTTGCTAAGCAGGTGTTTATATTCTTTTGTATAAAGTTCCTCCTGGAATGTGACAAATTCATTTACAAGGCCTTTAAGTGTAAATGTTACTGGCTGTTTATTTTTAACTGCAAGCATATTTACACCATAAGTATCTTCCATAGATGTTTTCTGGTAAAGCCCGTTTAAAAGGTTATCTGTATCCCTGTCTTTTTTAACTTCAATAACAATACGTATGCCTTCCTTGGAAGATTCGTCCCTTACATCATATATTTCATCAAATACTTTGTCTTTGGCAAGGGCAGCAAGGTTTTCTAAGAGTTTTGTTTTATTGCCGGCAACTGTGTAAGGGATTTCAGTTATTACAATATTTTTGCGTCCATAATCACTGTCTTCAGTTACAACTTTGGAACGGACTTTGATTTTGCCTTCACCTGTATCATAAATATTAAAAAGATCATCCGCATTTGTAATTATTCCGCCTGTTGGGAAATCAGGGCCTTTTATATATTTCATAAGCCCTTTTGTAGATATTTCAGGATTGTCCATAAATGCAATAATGCCATCTATTACTTCAGAAGGATTGTGTGGAGGCATATTTGTAGCCATACCGACGGCAATTCCTGTAGTGCCGTTTATAAGCAGGTTTGGAATTGTGGCAGGCAGTACAAGCGGCTCTTTTTCACTCTCATCAAAATTAGGGCCAAATGGTACAAGCCCTTTATCAAGGTTTTCAAGAAGTGCCATTGCACCATATGAAAGCCTGGCTTCCGTATAACGCATGGCAGCAGCCCCGTCACCGTCAATAGAACCAAAATTGCCATGCCCGTCTATAAGCGGTATTGAAAGTGAATAGTCCTCTGTCATATGTACAAGTGCATCATATATTGAACTGTCACCATGTGGATGGTATTTGCCCATTGTATCACCAACGATACGTGCACTTTTCCTGTGTGGTTTGCCAGGATCAAGCGAAAGTTCATTCATTGCATAAAGAATACGCCTTTGTACAGGTTTAAGCCCATCCCTTACATCAGGAAGGGCTCTTGCAATTATTACACTTACTGCATAATCACGGTATGAATTACGCATTTCTTCAGAAAAATCAAGCTGTATTACAGGCTGTTCATTATATTTCATTATTATACCTCATTTCTGTGCTGGTTGTGTGTATATACTTTGCCTTTACATCTGGAAAAGCAGTCCAATTTGTGGGAAATGCCAGTTTTATATTTTATACATCAAGATTTGCATACTTTGCTTCTTCCATTATAAACTGCCTGCGTGGTGGTACATTACTGCTCATAAGTGTTGTTGTTATTTCATCTGCATCTACACTGTCACTTATTGAAATCTGTGCAAGTACACGGCTTTTGGGGTCTAGTGTTGTTTCCCACAACTGTTCTGCATCCATTTCCCCAAGCCCTTTATAACGTTGTATGCCAGTTATTTTATTACTTTTGTTTTTCCTGAATTTTTCGAGTTCAAAGTCATTAAAAATATATTCTGAAATTTTCTTTTTGCCGTTTATATAATCTACTTTATAAAGTGGCGGAAGCCCCCTGTAGATTTTGCCTGAATATATAAGTTCTGGCATAAACCTGTAGAAAAATGTAAGAAGGAGTGTGCTTATATGTGCACCATCAACATCTGCATCTGTAAGTATTATAATTTTATCATAGCGGAGTTTGTTTATATCAAATTCATCACCAATGCCACAGCCAAATGCTGCTATCATTGATTTTATTTCATTATTCAGAAGTATTTTTTCAAGGGTAGCCTTTTCAACATTAAGGATTTTGCCACGCAGTGGAAGTACAGCCTGGGTATGCCTGTTTCTGGCTGTTTTGACAGTGCCGCCTGCGGAATCACCTTCGACAATATAAACTTCACATTCTCCAGGCTTTTTAGAAGTACATGCAGCAAGTTTGCTTTTAGTGTCAACGTCATTTAACTGCTTTAAAACAGCATTGCGCGCTTTATCGCTTGCTTTCCTGGCATTGTATGACTTAAGCGAGTTATCAAGTATTGCACGGAGTATGTCAATATTTTTATCAAAAAACCTTTGTACTTTCGTACCAAATACATCTTCAACAGCAGTTTTGGCATCAGTATTTCCAAGCTTTGTTTTAGTCTGGCCTTCAAACTGTGGGTCAGGGTGTTTTATGGATATAATGGCAACAAGCCCGTTCCTTATATCCTTACCATCAAAATTTTCATCTTTATCTTTAAGTATGCCAAGTTCCCTGGCATACTGGTTCATAACACGTGTAAGTGCTGTTTTAAATCCTGTAACAAGTGTACCCCCGTCAACAACATTTATACGGTTACAGTAGGGGTTAATCTGTTCAGAAAAGTTTGTAGTGTACTGGAAAGCAATTTCAACTTCAATATCACCGCTTGTACCTTCAATATATACTGGCTCGTTATGCAAAACTTGTGTATCACGGTTAATGTAATCTATAAAACTTTTAATTCCGTCTTCTTCAAGATAAACCCTTTCATCACCTGTATGTTCATCATAGAATACTAGTTTTAAATTTTTATTAAGGTATGCAATTTCCTTAAGTTTCTTTTTAATAACATCTGCCTTAAACTCCACAGTTTCAAAGATTTCAGGGTCAGGATAAAATGTAACAGTAGTGCCTGTATCTGCCTTTGCGCATTTGCCAGAAGGTTCAAGGGAACCATCATTATTAAGCGGGGTAACAGGGTGGCCGCCGTCTTTGTATTCATCACAGTAAATAAGCCCGTTCCTTCTCACTTCAACAATCATATGTGTGGAAAGTGCATTTACAACAGAAGAGCCTACACCATGCAGCCCGCCAGAAACCTTATATGCAGAATTGCCAAATTTACCGCCAGCATGAAGTATAGTATAAACAACACGTACAGTAGCAACCTTTTTTGAGGGGTGGATATCAACAGGCACACCACGTCCGTTATCTTTAATCCGTATGCCGCCGTCTTTTAGCATTGTAATATGGATTTCATTACAAAAACCAGCAAGCTGTTCATCTATGCTGTTATCAAGGATTTCCCATACAAGATGGTGAAGCCCCCGTGGTCCTGTAGAACCTATATACATGCCTGGGCGTTTGCGGACAGCTTCCAGGCCCTCTAAAATAACAATCTCTTTTCCAGTGTATTCACTCATAAAAATAACCACGCCTTTCTATATAATATGCAGATTCTAAGCCACAGGCATAAATCTGTAAATTGGTTTCTAAAACAAATTACGAACAAACATTTGTATTATATACATACTTTGGTGGGAAAGTAAAGTAATTTTTAATGGCTTAGCAGGAAAGGCATAAATCTTCCAGGAAAGTAAAATGGGTTTTACTGTACTTAAAGGAATAAAACAGAGAAGTGTATTTTTCAGAATATATGTTTAACAGGATTTTTAAAAGCAGCTTTAAAATAACTTCAAACAGTAATACAGGGTACCAGGATGCATACAGCAGCCTGTACCCTGTAAAATGGCATGTTTTAACCTCATTAAGTAAGTCCCCCGCTTCTTAAGCGGTGGGTTTAGGACTTACTTAGTCTGGCAGGGGTTCAAGCTCCTGCCAGGCTGCCGCAAAGCGGCAATGAGGTTATGAGCAAGTAGCGAAGCGGATTGCGAATATCCGCTTGACTTGCAAAAATTATTAAGAACTGTATTTACAGTATTTATGTCAATTCCAGATAAATCAGCTATTGTTGTAGCATCACAGCCCTTTTTATGCATATTGAGGATAATTTGTTTTTCTTTCTGTTCAATACCCTGCTCAATGCCACGTTCAATACCTTGCTTGATGCCACGTTCAATACCTTGCTTAATGCCTTCGTTTGTAAATTTTTCAACAATACTGCACATAGTGACCACCTTCCCTTCTTTCTGGGTTTTTAATAATTCATCTTTTATTGATATATATTTTTCATCACCTGTAAATGCTTTTAACAAGTCAAGAAAAGCTTCCAGATGCTCTATTTCTTCATTGAGCGGCTGGTAGTTTTCAGGTTTTCTTTTGTTTTTAAAAAAATGTGCAACATGTTTAAATGTGCTTTTAAACTGGTTAATGGTTCCATCAGGCAAAAATGCTATGTCAAATACTGTAATTTGATAGTTTTTTACAAAGTTTTCCATTCCTTTTGGGATTTTAAGCATGTCTTTAAGGCTTAAAGGTTTATCCCATCTTTTATCTGAAAAATTAAGTACAATAGTAATTACTGGATACCTGCCAGAACCTGTATCAACCTGGTTCCTGTATGAACTGTAATCATAACCCATAACCCTTATTGGCATGTCATTGTCAATTTCTGACTGGTTTTCCATGCCAAAACTGGAAATTATAATCCCTGCATCCTGGTAATACTTTGACGTGTCACGGAACTGCCCGCGCAGCCCGCCTCCTGCTGCTTTATAAACTGATTCTGTTGGCCCGTTTTTAAGGTTTTCCTGTTTTATAAGGTTTTCTTTAAAAAGCAGTACATTTAATATATCTGCAAAAACATCATTATAATCTTCAAGTTTCTTTTCTGTTTTATCCTTATCCGCCATTGTATACCTCCTGTCACTGTATATAAACAGTATATTTTACATAATGGAAAAAAGCAAGGGATTTATGTTTTATGGCAATATAAATACATGAATAGCTATTGTTATTGAAAATGCATATATTGCTATTACCAGGCTTTAAAATTATTATAAATATAAAAGATTATGCCAATTTTAATGTTTGTTATATTCTAAGCATAATTGACCCGGGGAGGGGTATGTGATATAATATAAATACGTATGAAATGGTCTGCCAGTATGGTATAGGAACACTTCCAGGACTAGAAATAACAGATAAAATGTGGAAAATAGATGAGGAAAATAGATGAGGAAAATAGATGAGGAAAATGTATTTAGAGAGGAGTGGAACTAAGAGTATAAATCTGTTTCTGGCCGCTGGAATTTTTTCTTGCAGTATCTTGACAGACAAAAAGGGAGAAGAAATTTAAGGAGGAATGTGTATGGTAAAAAAACATTTATTAAGGAAAGGAGCGGCTTATCTGCTGTCGGCAGCAATGGTACTGACAAGTAATGGAATAGTACCATGGGGCGTAAAAACAGCAAGTGCAGCAAATGTAATGCCTGATATTACAACAGGTTTAGTAGCATATTATCCGTTTGATAATACATTGGATAATACTGTTTCAGGTGGCATTGCTGGAAAAGCAAAACTTCATGGAGGAGCAGGTCCCACATGGGGTGAAAAATCTGAAGGTGATGTAGCGTATGGAACAGGTAAAAAAGGTAAAGCATTTAAATTTAATGGAGGAGCAAATGGTGAAGACGGCAATAATGGTTTAATGTTAGATGTAAAAACAGGTGAAAGTTTTACTATTAGTGCATGGGTAAATACAGAAGAAAAGATTAATTATCAGCCAATATTTTTTGCACCTGTTGATTTTGAAAATTATGTTACAGCCGGAACAAATTATAATGATTTTGCATCTGGTGGCATTGTAAGATATAAAGAAAAATCATACTGGTTAGATAAAAACAATAATTGTTCAAGTTCATTACAAGACTTACCATTGAATACATGGACGTATATTACATTAACATTTGATGATAGCGGAAAAGCAACATTATATTATAATGGGGAAGTTTTATCATACCAGGATATTCCAGATTATGTAGCTGGAACTTATAAAGAGATACCTATTTATCTGGGAGTTAATTTTTGGGATAATTCATTTAAAGGTCTTATGGATAATGTATCTATTTACAATAGAGCATTATCTTCTGATGATGTAACTGCACTTTATGCTAAAGAAAATACCAATACAACAACACCTGATATTAAAACAGGTTTAACAGCATATTATCCATTAGATAATAATTTAAATAATATTGTTTCTAATAGTAAAGCAAAGCTTCATGGTGGTGCATCAAGTGATGATAATGATACATGGAATAAAAATCCGATAGATAATGTTACATATGGGACAGGTAAAAAGGGCACGGCATTTGAATTTAATGGAGGTGTCAAGGGCGCAGATGGTAATAATGGCTTAGAACTGGATGTAAAAACAAATAAAAGTTTTACTATTAGTGCATGGGTAAATACAGCAGAAAAAATTAACTTTCAGCCAGTATTTTTTGCACCTGTAGATTTTGACAATTATGTTACATCTGGAACAAATTATAATGATTTTGCATCTGGTGGGATTGTAAATTACAAGACAATATGGTATTGGCTTGATAAAAATACTAGTTGTTCAAGTTCACTGCAAGATTTACCATTGAATACATGGACACATATTGTATTGACATTTGATGATAGTGGAGAAGCAATTTTATATTATAATGGAGAAGTTTTATCGCAACGCAATATTCCAGATTATACATCTGGGACATATGAAAATATGCCTATTTATTTAGGAATTAATTTTTTTGATGTTTCATTTAAGGGTCTTATGGATGATGTAGCTGTGTATAACAGGGCATTATCCCCTATTGATGTAGCTGCACTTTATGCAGAGGAAAATGCTGATACATCAAACCTGGAATTAACTATAACAGCAGCAGATAATAAGACAGAACTTACAAATAGTAAGTATAGTGAAGATAATTATAATTTAGATTCTGTACAATTATCAGCAGCTATTGCATCACAGTCATTGCCAATGCAGTGTGATTGGAAAGTTAATGAGGGTGCTCATGCAACTGTAGATGAAGCTGGATTGGTAAAACTGTCAAAAGATGCTACAGATGGTGAAGAGATTACAGTAACAGCTACTAATAGTTATGGTGTTACAGGAACAATTAAACTTACAGTAAAAGTTATCAATGTTGAAGTATCAGTTAAAAGTGTTACACTTGACAAACAGACTGCAAGTATATATGTTGATGGTACACTTACACTTAACGCAACCGTTTTACCAGAAAATGCATCTGAAAAAGGCATTACCTGGTCTTCAAGTGATGAAACAGTTGCTATAGTTAATCAAAGTGGTGTTGTAACAGCCCTTGCAGCAGGTACAGCTACTATTACAGCAACATCAAAGGAAAATCCAGAGTTATCTGAATCATGTGTTGTAACTGTTACAGAAGCTGACACTCCTGGCGGTGGTGATGATCCTGTTGCTGATAATGAAATCAGGGATGAAAGCCAGTTAGGTTTATACAGGGATGACCTGGCATATAAACGTGTGGGTGTGCATGACCCATCTATTGTACAAGACCCTGGAACAAAGAGATATTACCTTTTTGGTTCACATTGTGCATGGGCATGGTCTGATGATTTGGAGAACTGGACATCATTTAATAATAATATTACAGAAGGTGATAATGGTTCTGCACATACAATTTTTGAAGATGAAATTAACTGGTGCAAAAAAGCAAATGCTAATTATACAGTAACAGGTAATTTATGGGCGCCTGATGTAATCTGGGACGCAGATTATAAAAATGCAGATGGTACAACAGGCGCATGGCTTATGTATATGAGCATTAACGGACCAAAATGGAATTCAACAATATCACTTCTTACATCAGACAGACTTGATGGCAACTGGACTTATGCAGGGCCTGTTATACAGTCTGGTATGTCTAATGGTTTTGGGCCAACATTTGATTATGAAAAAGTTACTGGCGGAACAGATGTATCCAGATATACAGGAAGCTTAAGTAAGGGTGGTAATCCTACTATAGAGGCACATGCTATTGACCCATGCGTGCTTTATGATGATAATGGTGATTTGTGGATGAGTTATGGTTCATGGTCAGGTGGTATTTCAATGATTAAGCTTGACAAGGAAACAGGACTCCGTGATTACAATACAACATATGCTGATACAAATAATACAGCGGGGACAGACGGATTTATTACAGACCCGTATACAGGTTATAAAATTGCAGGTGGTACGGCGGTCAGTGGTGAAGGCTCATATATAAAGAAAATTGGCAGTTATTATTACTTATTCCTCTCATATGGCGGCTATGCACCAGAGGGCGGTTACAATATGCGTGTATTCCGCTCAGATGATATTAAAGGGCCTTACAAAGATGTAGCAGATAAAGATGCAAGAACTGTAATTAATGGCAAGGCTGGTGATGCAGCAGGTACTACAGGTATGCGCCTTATAAGTTATTACAAGTGGAGTTTTGCAGATTATGGCTATACAGCGCAGGGACACAATTCTGCTACTGTAGATGAAAATGGCAAGGCTTATGTTATTTACCATAATAAGTATAATGATGGTACTGCTGCGCATGAAGTAAGGGTACACCAGCTTTTAACTAATGAAGATGGCTGGATTCTTGCCGCTCCATTTGAATATGCTGGTGAAACAGTAAATAATACTGGATATAGCCAGGGTGCACTTACTGGTGATTATGGTATTATGTTCCAGAAGCAGAATATTGACCATGCAAAATTACAGTGTGCAGAAGAACAAAAGATTACTCTTGAAGAAGGCACACTGGCAAATGGTACATATACAGGAAATATTACAGGTGATTATACAGGTACATGGACATCAGAAGCAGGAAGCCCATATGTATCATTACAGATAGGAAACACTACTTATAAAGGTATTTTCTGTGAAGGCACAGTTGATGAAACAAGTGTACAGACAATGACATTTACAGCAGTTGGGGATAACCAGGAATGTTTATGGGGATATAAAGTTAAAGATCCAACTGTTGCAATAAGAATGACTATTGATAAAGTAATAAAACTTCCATCTGAAGCTGCAACAGATATTACATTGCCATCAACAGGGGCAGGCGGAAGCACTATAACATGGAAGAGCAACAGTGTGGCAATAAATGATAATGGTACAATACCACATTTATTTAATGAAGATACAAAAGTGAGCATGACGGCTACTATTACAAATGGCGGGGTACAGTTTGACAAAGTTTATGAATTTATTGTAGTGGGCAATGAAAGGCTTTCAGAAGATGGTGATGTTGTACTGGAAAAATTTTATACAGATACACCACTTGACCTGTCAGCACTTAGCCAGGGTAATACACCACGCTTTGCAAATCCGTTCCATTACACAGATGCAGACATTTCAAATGGTGTATCAATAAGCTTTGATGTAACACGTACTGCAATATCTGACCGTTTAAGCAATATAATATCATTTAATAACAAGCTTGGAAAACTGTATTTTACAGGTGGAAGCTACCTTGGATATAATGATTTTAATGGTTATTTTATGGATGCGAACTTAAATGCTAATTTTGCTCCAGGGGAAGACTATCTGGCTGATAATACTAAAGTTACAATAAGGATAGAAATTGATTCAAGTGGCTTTACAGTTTATAAAGATGGCACAAAGGCTTATTCATCATCAGAAGTTATTGCAGGTACAGTGCCAGGGGGATTTAGTACTAATAAAGAAAATGTTAATCCTGAAAAAACAATACTGGCATGGATTAAAACTGCACCTGAATTAAACTTTGGTTCAGGGAACTTCTGGAACGATTTAATATTTAAAGGTACAGTAAATAATGTGGTATGCTCTTACAAACAGCCATCAATTAATATAAATGGCGGAAGTTCTTCACTATCAGGGCTTTATACTCAGGATTATGAAAATGTAAGGGATATTAGCACAGAATGGGTGTCAACAAATGCGCAAGATAAACTTTCTCTTGGAAGCGGGGATGAAGGGCATGGAAAATATATGCTTTATGACTTTACAGGAGATACTTCAAATTCGCGAGGGGCACATTCATATTTTGGTGATGGCATTACATGGCCTGGTAATTATATTTTAGAATATGATATGGCATTAAAAGCTGGAGGTGGCAATAACTGCCAGGAAAGCCAGGTTGCAGTACTTACCAGTAATGCAGCATATCCTAGTAAAATTGAGAATAATGGAATTGAAACAGGTTATATATTTAAAATGACTTCTACTGATTCTGAAACCTGGACAATTAATGGAGATACCTCAAAAACTGTTACTATTCCAAAGTCATCATGGGTACATTTTACACTTACAGGTACAAAGGGTTCAGATGCAGCCCATTTAAAAATAACAAATGGCAGTGAAACTTTATTTGATGGTGATGTTACCGCAACAGATACAGGAGAAATTAAGGGACTATATATTCTTGCGGGCCGTTACCAGGCAGTATTTAAAACTGATAATATTGTAGTAAAAGAACCAGGTACAGATTATACAAATCTTACTGCTTATAATAATATATTAAAACAGGCAAAACAGTGTATATCTGCACAGGAAGCAAATGGTATATATACACCTGAATCATACCAGTTACTTAAAGATGCTGTTGATACAGCAGAGAACACTGTAACAAATACATCAGCACAAGATGTTGTAGATGCACAGACAGCAGCAATTAAAGAAGCGGTAAATGGATTAGAAAGAAGAATCTGTACAATTACAGTAGAAGATGCAGCTAATGGTACTGTAACAGGGCTTGCAGCAGACGGGCAGTATATGGCTGGTGATTATATAATGCTTAAGGCTGTACCAGATACAGGTTATTCATTTGGCGGCTGGCTGGCAGGAGATGAAGTTATAGGCAAATACACAACATATTCTGCAATGGTTAAAGATGATATTACAATAACACCAGTATTTAAAGCGGGTACACCAGCTACACCAGCACCAGTACCAACACCAACACCAGGCGGCACAACAGAGCCAGGCAGTACAACAGAACCAGGAAATACAACAGAGCCAGGCGGCACAACAGCACCAGGAGGTACAACAGAGCCAGGCAGTACAACAGAACCAGGTGGTACAACAGAGCCAGGCGGTACAACAGCACCAGGCGGCACAACAGCACCAGGCGGCACAACAGCACCAGGCAGTACAACAGCACCAGCACAGACCCCGTCAGGAGGTGGCCCAGGAATTGGTTCATATATACCAGTTATACCAGTAACACCAGACCAGCCAGGTACAAATACAAGTGCAGCACCAGGCCCACAGGCTACCCCAGGTACAACCACTAACACGCCAGAGCCTTCAAAAGCACCAGAAACACAGGCTACACCAGAAGCAAGCAAAGCGCCAGATTCACAGGCTACCCCGTTACCTGGAACAACTTCTGGAACAAAAGTAGATGAAGAAACAGGTGCAGTTACAGAAACTACTACAAAGGTTGAAGAAAATAAGACAACTGTTACAGAAAAAGTAACTATGCCTGATGGTACAGAAAGCGTTAAAGAAACTGTAACAGAAAACAATGGCGGTTTAACTGTTGTAACAGAAACAACTACAACTAATAATACAACTTCTGTACTTGTAACAACAGTAACATCAGATGCAGATGGAAATGTTGTTGATGCAAATGCTGTAGTTTATACAGGGCCTTCTGATACAGAGAGCAGGTATTCATCTAAAACAATAATACCTGAAAGCTATCTTAAGAATATAAAAGATGCTGGCCTGGACAGTATAGATATTTATGTTGAGAAGGCTACAGTTGATATTGTTAAAAATGAAAAGATTGCACCTAAGATGTTAATTAAAATTTCAGTACCAGAAGTAGAAGGTGTTTCTGTAAGAAAAGTAATAGTTACAAAAGAAAGCATAGAAAGTGCAAAAGGAAGCACAAAGAAACTTGTTGTAAAAATCCAGAGCAAAGACCCTTCAAATGCTTATACCATAACTATACCACAAAGTGAACTTAAAAAGATGGATAAAGGGATTGATGTATCTGTTAAGACTGGAAAAGTTTCTGGTATGGGAAGTGGCAACAGCAAGAAGGTGGATAAGATTTTATCTTCAAATAAAGTAGGAAAAGATAATTCCTATACTGTAACCTTGGCTTCCAATAATGTAAAAGGCGGCATAAAAGTAACAACAAATTCAATGATCCCGTCTGCAAAACCAGGTGATAAAGTTTATGCATATGCTTATAATAAAAAGACAGGAAAGCTTGAGGAAATCCCAAATAGTGAAAGGCCTGTTATTAAAAAGGGTGAAGTTGCAATCGAAGGCTTTAGCGGTAATACATATGTTATAACAGATAAGAAATTAACTGGAAAAAATGTTGTAACACTTCTTGACAAGGCTAAAGTTTCAGTGAAGAAAACTTCTGTTAAGCCTGGAAGCAAGACAAAAGTTAAAGTTGATCTTGGTACAGGGCTTGTTGCAAAACCAAGTGTAAAAAGCAGTGCACCTTATGCAAAACAGGCAGCAGTTGTAACATATAAATCTTCTGCCCCAAAGAAGGTTAAGGTATCAAAAGATGGTACAATTAATGCAAAAGGCAAAGGGAAAGCAGATATTACCATAAAAATCAAGTTAGCAGGAGGAAAAGTTAAGAAAGTTAAGAAAACTATAGTTGTAAAATAGTATTTTACATAAAGTATAAATACTAGTAACCAGCCAAAGCAGTTTATAAGACCATGCAGCAGCAAACAGACGCCACTGCATGGTTTTTAGTTAAAGCAGTCTTTTATATTTGTATATGATGTGTTATAATATCCATTTAGCAGGGTATTTCTTAACTAGAATGGAGATTTGCTATGTACCGTTTTTATATTAACAGGGATAATATTTATAATGAAAATATTGATATTACAGGCAAAGATGTGAACCATATTAAAAATGTACTGCGCCTTGTTAAAGGTGACTGGGTTATTGCATGTGATGGCAGCGGAAGGGATTATATTTCAAGGATTGTAAGTATAAGTAATGATGTTGTAAAGCTTAAGACAGAGAAAATACAGGAATCTGGTACAGAACTTGGCAGGGAACTTGTATTATTCCAGGGGCTTCCAAAAGGTGATAAAATGGAGTTTATTATACAAAAAGCGGTTGAACTTGGAGTATCTGGAATTGTCCCTGTTATAATGAAAAGATGTGTAGTAAAGTTTGATAACAGTAAAGCATTAAAAAAACAGGAACGGTGGAAAAAGATTGCAGAAGCAGCAGCAAAACAATCTGGCAGGGGCATTGTTCCAGAAGTAAAAATACCAGTAACACTAAAAGAGGCATTTGACATTGCTGGAAGCTTGGAGTACAATATTATACCATATGAGTTACAGGACGGAATGGAGCAGTCAAGGGAAATTATAAAGGAAGCATGTAGTAAAAACAGTACAGGAATTTTTATAGGGCCAGAAGGCGGATTTGAAAAGGAAGAAATAGAAGAAGCCATAAATAAGGGGATTAAGCCTGTTTCCCTTGGAAAAAGGATTTTGCGTACAGAAACAGCAGGAATGGCAGTTTTATCTATAATGATGTTCCAGATGCAGTAATATCCAGGTATACTTTAACCTCGTTAAGCCAGCACTTTAAAATTTACGCTTTTAAGAAACGGTTTTGATTTACCAGGGCTTTAAAAGCATAAATAAGGTTGTTTTGCTAGCGGGCAGGCAGCTAATGCCTGTATAAGAGAATAATATATAATGAATGGAGAATGTTTTTATTATGGAAGCATATCTTGACAATGCAGCAACTACCCCTGTTTTGCCAGAGGTGTGTGATATTATGGTGAAGGTTATGAAAGAGGATTACGGGAATCCTTCATCAAAGCATACAATGGGACTGGCAGCAGAAAAATATATTACAAATGCGGCAGAAGATATAGCAGCAATTATTAAATGCCAGCCAAAGGAAATAATATTTACATCAGGGGGCACGGAAGCTAATAATCTTGCATTAACAGGAGCAGCTATGGCTTGTAAAAGGAGAGGGAAGCATATTATTACTACAAAGATAGAGCACCCGTCAGTACATGGGCCGCTTGCCCGTCTTGAAGAATATGGTTTTGAAGTTACATACCTTCCTGTTGATAAAAATGGCATTGTAGATGAAAATGCACTTGCAAGTGCTATAAGGGAAGATACAATACTTGTATCAATTATGTATGTAAATAATGAAACTGGTTCTGTACAGGATATCCAGAAACTTTGTGGTATAGTTAAGAAAAAAGATAACCGTATTTTATTCCATGTTGATGCAATACAGGCATATGGAAAATATAAGATAATACCTAAAAAACTTGGAATAGACATGCTTTCTGCAAGTGGCCATAAGATACATGCACCAAAGGGTTCAGGTTTTTTATATATAAAAGACAAGACAAGAATAACACCTGTTCTTTCTGGTGGCGGGCAGCAGAGGGGCATGCGTCCTGGTACTGAGAATGTGCCAGCAATAGCAGGGCTTGGGCTTGCATCAAAAGTCATATATGGCATGGAAGGCCATACAGAAAAACTTTATGATTTAAAAGAGCAGTTTATTAAAAGACTTAAAAAAATTGATGGTGTCATAATAAATGGGACAGACGGGATTTTATTACAAGATACAGCCCCGCATATAACCAGTGCAAGTTTTGAAGGTGTAAAAAGTGAGGTACTGTTACATGCACTTGCTGCAAAAGGAGTCTTTGTTTCTTCGGGATCAGCATGTTCTTCAAACCACCCTGGAGTTAGTGGTACATTAAAAGCTATGGGCATAAAAGACCCATTGCTTGATTCAACACTTCGGTTCAGTTTTTCAGTATTTACAACAGAGGAACAGATAAACTATGCAGCAGATGTACTGGAAAAGGAACTGCCTGTACTTAGAAGGTTTACCCGTAAATAACAAGATAGCATTAACAAAAATTAACATTTATGCTGTCTGGCAGGCAGCATAAAAGAAACTAATATAGGGCAGGGACTGCCCGGATTTACGCTTGTGGAGCTAGCAGGTTATGAAGGCGTTGAAGCAAGAAGCCCATTGGCTTTAGACAATGGGTAGTCCACTAAGGTTAAAATTAGTGCAGAAATGAGGATTAATATGGTACAGGGATTTTTATTAAAGTATGCAGAGATTGGAATAAAAGGCAAAAACCGTTATAAATTTGAAAATGCTTTATGTGAACAGGTCCGGATAAAGCTTTCAAAAATAGATGGCAGTTACAATGTAGTACGTAGCCAGGGAAGGATATATGCAGAAGCAACAGGGGATTTTGACTGTGATGAGGTAATAGAAGAACTTATAACAGTTCCAGGAATATCTGCGATAAGCCCTGTTAAAGTAGTTGCTGATAAGTCATGGGAAAGTGTAAAAAAAGCAACAGGGGATTTTATAGAAAAACAGTATGGAAACCCGGACTTTTCTTTTAAAGTAAAGTCTAAACGGAGTGACAAGGGTTATATATATACATCACCAGAAATATGTACAGAAATGGGTGCATACCTTTTAAGCCGTTTTAAAGGGCTTAAGGTGGATGTGCAGAATCCAGAGGTATATATATGGGTTGAGATAAGGGATATGGTATATATTTATTCAAAGGTATATAAAGGTGCTGGCGGTATGCCGCTAGGTACAGCAGGAAAAGCAATGCTTCTCCTTTCAGGCGGTATAGACAGCCCGGTTGCAGGATATATGATATCTAAAAGGGGCGTAAGTCTTGATGCAGTATATTTCCATGCACCGCCATATACAAGTGAGCGTGCAAAGGAAAAAGTGGTAACGCTTGCCAGGCAGGTATCACGCTATGCAGGAAAAATAAGGCTTTTTACAGTTAATTTTACTGATATACAGATGTATATTTATGAGAAATGCCCACATGAAGAACTTACAATTATAATGCGGCGTTACATGATGCGCATAGCAGAAGCACTTGCTGCCAATAATAAATGTATAGGGCTTGTTACAGGGGAAAGCATAGGACAGGTTGCAAGCCAGACAATGCAAAGCCTGGCTGTAACTAACGAGGTATGCCACATGCCAGTATACCGCCCTCTTATAGCATTTGATAAACAGGATATAGTAAATATTGCAGAGAAAATAGGTACGTTTGAAACATCAATACAGCCATATGAAGACTGCTGTACAATATTTGTTGCAAAGCATCCTGTAACAAAACCAAGGGCAGATGTTATAAGAAACTCAGAAAAGAAAATAGAAGAAAAAATAGAAGAAATGGTAAAGACAGCAATTAACACAGCTACAATTACAGAAGCAGACTGGCAGCCCCATGGCATCTGATTTATAAAATGTGTAATTAGCACAGTTTGTAATATGTCCAGATATAAAAAAGAGAACACCCTGTGGTGTTCTCAATAATTTCTGCCATCTTTCAAACCAGTCTTATTGCTGCTTTTAGAGCCCTTAGTAAATCAAATACTTTAAAAAGCGTGAATTTTAAAGGGCGGGCTTAATTAAGTTAAATAAAGCCTTAAAACATGCATTGACAGTGAAAATGCTTCCATAATTATTCAACGATGTATGGTGCAAGTGCTGAGAGTATGTTATCAATATCATCATCATCATGGATATTTAAATCAATGGATTTTGAAAGGTCAAGACTGAAAATACCCATAATTGATTTTGCGTCTATAACATATCTTCCAGATACAAGATCAAAATCTGTGTTGAACTTAGTAACATCGTTTACAAATGCTTTCACCTTATCAATAGAGTTTAAAGAAATTTTAACAGTTTTCATGCTAGTTACCTCCCTTTGTTATTTTACTTCTATATAGTAACATTATAGGCAGAAAAGTCAATATACAATCTAGCCAAAATTTAGGGCATTAATCTAGCCAAAAATTAGGAATGGATAAATTTTTGTTAATATTTTGGGAAATTTATAATTATTTGAACCAAATAAATAGTCATTATTTATATGTATCTGGAGGTAAATTGTGAGAGTAGCATTTTTAACACTAGGGTGTAAAGTTAATTTTTATGAAACTGGTAAAATGGCAAAGATGTTTGAAGAGGCAGGGCATGAGGTAGTGCCATTTGAAGAATATGCAGATGTATATATTGTAAATACATGCACTGTTACTAATATAGCAAGCCGCAAATCAAGACAGATGCTTAATAAGGCAAAAAAGATTAACCCGGAAGCACTTATTGTGGCTGCCGGCTGTTATGCTGATGAAGTAATTAAAAAAGACGGGACTGGCATGGATACTTTCTTTTTTATTCCAAATAAAGATAAAAAAGATATTGTAAACATTATTTGTGCAAGAATGGATAAAACAGGGTGGGAAGTTAAGAATATATCCAGACAGCATATAACAAAAACATATAACGGGCATACAAGGGCATATATAAAAATACAGGACGGGTGTACACAGTTTTGTACATACTGCATTATACCATATGTAAGGGGAGAGCTTAAAAGCAGGGATGCCATAAATGTTGTTAAAGAAGCGGAAGAACTTGCTATAAATGGCTGTAAGGAAGTTGTAATTACAGGAATACATATTTCATCATATGGTGCAGTTACAGACAAAGCAGATGAATTTGTAAAATTACAGGGAAAACCGCTGCTTTCACTGCTTAAAGCTGTAAATAATATAGATGGCATAGAGCGGATACGGCTTGGTTCACTTGAACCAAGGATAATAAGCAGAAGTTTTATTGAAGGGCTTGCCTCTGTAACCAAATTATGCCCGCATTTCCATCTGTCATTGCAAAGTGGTTCTGATACAGTTTTAAAAAGAATGAACAGGCATTATACAACAGAAGAATATCTTGCAGGTTTAGAAATTACCAGGAAATATTTTGAAAATCCTGCAATAACTACTGATATTATAACTGGGTTTCCAGGAGAAACAGAAGAAGAATTTGAAGAAACAATGGATTTTGCAAAAAAGGCAGGATTTGCTAAGGTACATGTATTTAAATATTCAAGGCGTTATGGTACAATAGCAGATAAAATGGACGGCCAGGTAAGCGGGGAGGTTAAAGCAGAAAGGAGCGCAAGGCTTTCTGCACTTGAAAAGGAACTTGGTATAAAATACCAGGAAGAAGCATTAAAAGAATATGAAAAAGTGCTTTTTGAAGAAATAGCAGAAATAGATAGTAAAAAATATATTACTGGTTATAATGAAAGATATATGCGCATTGCAGTACCAGCAGAAAACATTGCTTGTGCAGAAACTTTTTGCAACACAATTACAGGTGTGCATATAACAGGAAGGACAGAAAGCGGCATATTAACAGGGACTATTTAAGTACCAGCATTATAAATGTTATGTGGATTTTATAAAACAGATATACAATATTAATTAAAAAAGTGTTGTTTTTTCAGTTTAGATATATTACTATAGTGGTATAGAGGTTTGTACGTGGAAGAATGGAGGTTAGTTCCTTTATGCAAGAGATTAATAATACACAATATTTTAAAGTCCAGAAGGAACAGGAGATTGAAGTAAAAGATGTTATTGCAATGATTTACGAAGCTTTAAAGGAGAAAGGATATAATCCTGTAAACCAGATTGTAGGCTATGTCATGTCAGGTGACCCGACATACATTACCAGCCACAATGGTGCAAGAAGCCTTATAAGGCGTGTAGAACGTGATGAGATAATAGAACTTCTTTTAGATTTCTATATTAAGAATAATTTTGAAAGTTAGAGAGCATATTATGAGGATTATGGGACTGGATTATGGGGACAAGACAGTAGGAGTAGCAATTAGTGATGGAATGTTTCTTACGGCACAGCCTGTTGAAACAATTAAGAGAGAACGTGCAAATAAATTAAGACAGACTTATGCCCGTATAGAAGAGCTTATAATGGAGTATGATGTTGGAAAGATAGTAACAGGCCTGCCGCTTAATATGGATGATAAGGAAGGCATACGCTGCCAGAAGACACGTGAATTTGCAGAAACACTTGAAAGACGTACAGGGCTTGAAATTGTATTCCAGGATGAAAGGCTTACAACATTTGCCGCCAATGCTGTACTTGAAGAAGGCGGGGTACGTAAGGACAGGCGCAAGGCATACATAGATAAGATTGCGGCATCTATGATTTTACAGGATTATCTTGATAATATTGATAAGAGGATTTGATAGATGGAAAAAAAACCGGATTTGATTGAGTTTACATCAGAAGATGGGGAAATTGTGCTTTTTTCTGTAACCGGACAGGTTAAAATTGCAGGGACTGATTATCTTCTTGTTACAGACAACAGCATGGACAGCGGAGAAGAAGAGGCATATATTCTTAAAAAACTGGAAGAGAAAGATGGGCAGAGTGTATATTCCATGGTTGAAGAAGAGGAAGAGCTTTCTGCTATTTCAAAGGTTTTTGAAGAAACACTTGAAGATATCGATATTGAGATGGGACATTAATTTTAATAGGAATTAAAATTTAGTTATATATTGCAGCCGCCATATTATGACAGTCTTAATTTGGCCTTTTGTTACTATAGCAGCCAATGTTTTATGTAACCTTATTAAAGTTTCCTGTAGTTCTGTATTATAAAGGCATAAACAGAAGACGGGGCTTTCCTGTGCCAGAAGGAGTTAATTATTCTGGCCGTTACATGGCAGCACAGGGTTATAAACAGGCAGCAGGGCGGATTGTAAATATCTGCCCGGAATCTAGCAGGTAAAGAGGGTTTATTAAGCCTGCCTTTATATGGGGTATTACTTGGAATAATAAGAAAGGCAGGATATTTTAGTGAAGAAAGAAAACGGAACAGAAACAGAACTTCTATTTGGTGAAACTATATATGAGCCAGAAGAAACTTCCAAAAGGCCGGTTCCGGCAAGGAAGAAAATGGCAAGAAACCAGGAGAAGAAGTTACCATCATTTAAGAAGCCAGTTATGAGGAAAAGCGCCAGTGAAGAGAAAAGGCCAAAAAACAGCTTTGGCAATGGCCTTAAAATTATACCACTTGGCGGGCTTGAGCAAATTGGAATGAATATTACAGCTTTTGAATATGGAGATACTATTATAGTAGTTGACTGCGGGCTGTCATTCCCAGAAGATGATATGCTTGGGATAGACCTTGTTATCCCGGATATAAGCTATCTTAAGGAGAACATTGATAAAGTAAAAGCATTTGTTATTACACATGGGCATGAAGACCATATTGGTGCACTGCCTTATGTGCTTAAGGAGATTAATGTACCTGTTTATGCAACAAAGCTTACTATGGGGCTTATTGAGAATAAACTTAAAGAACATGTGCTTCCAAGGCCTGTTAAACGCAAAGTGGTTAAATACGGGCAGTCAGTCAACTTTGGCTGTTTCCGTGTAGAATTTATCAGGACAAACCACAGCATATCTGATGCAGCGGCACTTGCTATATTTACACCAGCCGGCATTGTTGTGCATACAGGGGATTTTAAAATTGATTACACACCTGTTAATGGTGAAACCATTGATTTACAAAGGTTCGGGGAACTTGGCAAGAAAGGCGTGCTTGCACTTATGTGTGACAGCACTAATGTAATGAAGCCAGGATATACCATGTCTGAAAAAACAGTAGGCAAGACATTTGACAACATATTTGCAGATAATGAAAAAAGCCGTATAATAGTAGCAACATTTGCTTCTAATGTTGACCGTGTACAGCAGGTAATTAATTCTGCTGAAAAGTTTGGACGTAAAGTGGTTGTTGAAGGCAGGAGCATGGTAAATGTTATAAGCACTGCTACAGAACTTGGGTATCTTAATGTGCCTGGCAATATTATAATAGACATGGAAGAAATGAAGAATTATCCCAAAGAAAAGCTGGTGCTTATTACAACAGGCAGCCAGGGTGAGGCAATGGCGGCACTTTCAAGGATGGCAGCTAATATACACAGGAAAGTGTCAATAGAACCAGGTGATACAGTTATATTCAGTTCAAGGCCTATACCTGGCAATGAAAAGTCAGTTTCAAAGGTTATTAATGAACTTTCTGAAAAAGGGGCAAAGGTTATAGTACAAGATACACATGTATCAGGCCATGCCTCACAGGAAGAGATTAAGCTTATATATACACTTACAAAGCCTAAATATGCTATACCTGTGCATGGCGAATACCAGCATCTTAAATACCATGCAGAACTTGCGCAGGAACTTGGCATACCAAAGGAAAATACCAAAATACTTTCATCAGGTGATGTATTAGAACTTACACAGGAACATGCCACCCTGGTAGGAAAGGTACAGGCGCAGGGTATTATGGTTGATGGCCTTGGCGTAGGTGATGTTGGCAATATTGTACTCCGTGACAGGCAGCACTTGTCTGAGAACGGGCTTATTATAATAGTCCTTACACTTGAAAAATATACGAACCAGCTTCTTGCAGGGCCGGATATTGTATCAAGGGGGTTTGTATATGTGCGTGAGTCAGAATATCTTATGGATGAAGCTAAAAATATTGTATATGCGGCCCTTGAAAGATGCCTTGATAATAATGTATCAGACTGGACTAAGATTAAAACAGAGGT
Organism: uncultured Lachnospiraceae bacterium; assembly: GCA_910586555.1. Lineage (GTDB taxonomy): Bacteria > Bacillota > Clostridia > Lachnospirales > Lachnospiraceae > Butyribacter. Next base: position 100,448 of record CAJUJY010000001.1, on the reverse strand, counting down.
AAAGGACAGCCTTAGCGACTACCTCTGGAAGAAGATGAAAAGAAACCCGATGATACTTCCTATTATTATGGAAGTAGAATAAAATGTGTAAGTATCCTTAGTACCAGGATTTTTTATAATAATAATATGCTTCCGGGGATATCTGGAAATAAATGTATATAAGAACCCCGTATGCTTTAACCGTTGAATTGCCAGAAATATTGGAAATAGAAAGGGTGGTTTTATTGCAGCCAGAAGAAGTAATGGAAAATCTTATTAAAGCTATAAAGGGGACAAAGGAGTATAACCAGTACCATAATCTTTTAGAACATGTAAAAGCACAGCCTGAATTATACAACAGGATAGGTGAGTACCATAGAAGAAGCCTTGCAATGCAGATGTCCGAAAGTGAGAATTTTATACATGAAAATAATAAACTGCAAAAGGAATACTATGATTTACAGAACAATACGCTGTCAAATGAATTTTTTTCTGCGGAACACCAGTACTGTGTAATGATACGCAGCTTGCAAAACCAGTTTCTTGAAGGCATAAAAATTGAAACAGGTTTCCTGGAGGTATAATATAATTTGAGGAATGTCCAGAGTATTAAGTATATACTTCTTATGCTTAAAAGAAGCCTTTACATTGTTATCAATATACTTGTTATAATAGTAGTGGTTTATAGCACTTTTTACCTGTGTTTGCAGGGTTATAACTTTTGTTATGGCATATACGGGCCTGTAGTTGTTGAAGAAGCGCCAGGGCAGGATATAGTATTTGAAGTAAGGGATGGGGACAGTATGGCTGATGTATCAAAAAGGCTTATGGATGAAGGCATTATTTCAGATAAATACGCATTTTATATACGTACAAAACTTATGGATACAGATAAAACTATATTAAAAGCTGGCGTATATACATTAAATACAAGTATGGATTATGGAACTATTATAAACCAGATTACATTTAAAGAATAGTAATATATGGTTATTGGAGATAATATGGTTATTGATGAAAGACTGTCAGAATATATAGATTTGCTGTCATGGGATATACCAGGATATTTGCAGGAAGCAGAGAATAATGCACTTATGGCAGAAGTACCTGTTATAAAACGTTCTGTACAGACCCTGCTTGCTTTCCTTTTAAAGATTAATAAGCCAGAGTCTGTCCTTGAAATAGGGACAGCTACAGGCTTTTCAAGCCTGCTTATAAGTGAGTATGCTGGCAGTGGCACAACTATAGATACAATAGAAAAAGTACCAGCAAGGATTAAAGGGGCAAAAGAGAACTTTAAAAAATATAATAAAGAAAGCCAGATAAACCTTATTGAGGGTGATGCAAATGAAGTCTTAAAACGGCTTGTGGAGCAGGAAAAAGAATATAGTTTTATATTTATGGATGCTGCAAAGGGACAATATATGAACTTTATAGAACCAGTTTATAAGCTTCTTTCTACAGGTGGAATCCTTGTAACAGATAATGTATTGCAAAATGGTGATGTATTACAGTCGCGTTATGCAATAACAAGGCGTGACAGGACAATACATGGCAGGATGCGTAAATATTTATATTACATTTCACATTCAGTAAAATGGAATACAATTATACTGCCTGCCGGGGATGGTGTTACAATTTCTGTTAAAAATGGCAGCATGGACAGTGAATAATAAATATGGCAGAATGGAGGAGCTATGTTAGCAAATGGAAAACCTGAACTTTTAGTGCCAGCAAGCAGCCTTGAAGTGCTTAAGGTTGCTGTAACATATGGTGCTGATGCAGTATATATTGGTGGTGAAATGTATGGCCTGCGTGCAAAAGCAAAGAATTTTTCAAAGGAAGATATGGAAGAAGGCATAAAGTTTGCACATATGCATGGAAAAAGGGTATTTGTAACAGCCAATATAACAGCACATAACAGGGATTTAGATGGTGTGCGCCAGTATTTTTCTGAGTTAAAGGAAATGAAGCCTGATGCACTTATTATTTCTGATCCAGGGGTATTTTCCATTGCAAAGGAGGTATGCCCTGGAATAGAAATCCATATAAGCACACAGGCAAATAATGTTAATTACATGACATACCTTTTCTGGCACAAACAGGACGCAAAAAGGGTAGTGGCAGCAAGGGAACTTTCAATAGAAGAAATAAAACAGATACGGCATAATATCCCGGAAAGCCTTGAGATAGAAGTGTTTGTACATGGTGCTATGTGCATATCTTATTCAGGCAGGTGTCTTTTAAGCAATTATTTTACTGGAAGGGATGCAAACCTTGGTGCATGTACCCATCCATGCCGCTGGAAATATTATATAATGGAAGAAAGCCGTCCAGGGGAGTATCTTCCTGTAGAAGAGAATGAAAGAGGCACTTATATATTTAATTCCAAAGATTTATGTATGATAGGGCATATTCCAGACCTTATAGAAGCAGGAATTGACAGTTTTAAGATAGAAGGGAGAATGAAGACTGCACTTTATGTAGCAGATGTGGCAAGGACTTACAGGCAGGCAATAGATGACTATTTCCAGTCAGAAGATCTTTATAAATCACGCCTGGATTATTATATGCAGGAAATTTCCAAATGCACTTACAGGCAGTTTACAACAGGATTTTTCTACGGTCCTGCTACACATGATACACAGATTTATGATAATAACACATATGTACAGGGATATACTTATCTTGGGATTGCAGGGAAGCCGTCAGAAGATGGCTATATACCACTTGTGCAGAAAAATAAATTTTGTGTTGGTGATATAGTTGAAATTATGAAACCATCGGGAAAAGATATTACTGCATGTGTAAAAGATATGAGGGATGAAAAGGGGACACATATTGAAAACTGCCCGCATCCTGGACAGAATATAGAAGTTTTATTTGACGGGGCGGTGGATGGAATGGATATAATCCGTATAAAGGCAGGCCAGGCTGGTTAATATAGTTATTTTATTCAATAAAAACAGGGACTGTTTAACCAGTCCCTGTTTTGTTATAACCCTGTCTGAAAATCAAAAAACTTTTAAAATAAATCTCTTTATATAAAAATTAAGATGAATCCACGCATTGATTATAACACGCAAAGTAAAAACCGGAAGCCATTAACCAACTTTTACTACGTTAGAAGCCTGTGGACCTTTCTCCCCGTTCACAACATCGAACTCAACAGCTTCGCCTTCGTCAAGGACTTTGAAACCATCCATCTGGAGCGCTGAAAAATGTACAAACACATCTTTGCCTGTTTCATCTGAAATAAATCCAAATCCCTTTTTTGCGTTAAACCACTTAACTGTACCTTTCATTATAATGCCTCCTAAAAACTGAAAAAATATTAAAACGCTTTGTACCTTGACAAAGCTACAACATATTTAATCTATCATATATTTGTCTGGGTGTCAATGGAAAAATGGGTTTAACCTGGTTATCATGAGAAAATACTTGAAAATCTGGATAGGTGATGGTACTATTAAATAAGTGTATTAATGTGGATGGGAACCGTTAATTATTAAATATAGGAATAATAACTATAAACCAGCTTCTTAATACATCAGTGAAGTTTAAAAAATTAAAATTTTAGAAGTAAGGGAGAGGTTAAAAGATGTTTAAGAAACTTGGCAAGATGAATATTGGAAAGCGTTTAAAGAGTGCTTTTACGCAGATTATTTTAATTTTTGGGGTGTTATCCATCCTGATTATGGCAGTTATTCTTTACACAGCAAGCAAGTATGAGAAAGTTCTTGACTACTATGCATATCCACAGGGGGATATAGCATTAGTAATGAATGAATCAGCAGAGGTAAGGTCTTCTACAAGAGGAATTGTCGGATATGAAACAGAAGAGCTGATTAATGTCGTGAAGGAACAGCATGACGAGGCTGTTGCTAATTTTGAAGCCCTGTTAGAGCCAGTACGTGCTACAATGATAACAAAGGAAGGAATGGCTTGTATGGAAGCCATTGATAAAGCATGGGCAGAGTATAAGGAAATTGATGCCCAAGCTGCTGAATTAGGGGCAACTACTGATAAAGAACAGTGTATAATGGCGCAAAAAATGATGGTAGAAGAGGCTGCACCAAAGTATGATGCACTTGATGATGCGCTGGAAAGCCTGATGGCATTAAATTTAAAAGAAGGTAAGGATGAAAGGGCATTTAATAAAGTGCTGCTTTATATTTCATTTGCAGTAATTGCAGTTGTTATTATTGTCATTATACTTTATTCAGCTAAACTTTCAACAGTAATATCAAAAAGTATTGAAAAACCTCTGGTTGAACTGAAGAACAGGTTTATTACATTTGCTGAGGGGGATATAGACTCATCACTTCCAGTAGTTGAAACTGAAGATGAGATTGCAGAGCTTGTTAAAGGGTTATCAATTATGTCTGAAAGAATCAGGGATATAATTACAGACTCTGGCAGGCTGCTTAATGAAATGGCAGAAGGGAATTTTGCAGTCATGACAGAATGTGAAGAAGAATATATGGGTGCATTCCAGGTTTTACTTACAGGAATGAGAAAGATGAACCGCCAGATAGATACTACAATTAAGGGTGTAAGCGATGCTTCAGGGCAGGTACTTACAGGTTCTACAAATCTTGCAGAAGCAGCACAGTCTGTAGCAGAAGGTGCAACTGACCAGGCAGCAGCAGTTGAAGAGATGCAGGCAACAGTTGATGAACTGAGCAATGGTATTAAGACAACGGCTGATGAATTGGAGAAATCATACAATGAAGCACGTAAATATGCAGATATGGCAGAGAACAGCCGTGAGGATATGGAAGCAATGATGGATGCTATGCTCCGTATCAGTGAAGCATCTGAAAAAATTGGAGAGATTATTGTACAGATTGAAGATATTGCAAGCCAGACCAACTTATTGTCGTTAAATGCTTCTATTGAAGCTGCAAGGGCTGGAGATGCAGGAAAAGGATTTGCAGTAGTTGCAGACCAGATACGGACTCTTGCAGAACAAAGTGCAAAGTCAGCGGTAGATTCAAAATCACTTATAGAAACTGCTATTAATAAAGTAGAAGAGGGAAGTAATAATGCAACAAAAGCTTCTATTTCATTAAAAGAAGTAGTAGATGGTGTGAAGATGGTTGCAGACAGTGCAAGGAAGATGAAAGAAATATCGCTTGAACAGGCAGAGAGTATGCAGCAGGCAGACCAGGCTATAGAAAGAATTGCAGAAATTGTACAGAGCAATTCAGCCGTAGCACAGGAAACATCAGCAACAAGTGAGGAACTGACAGCACAGGTAACTGAATTTAACAATATGGTTTCAGTATTTACTTTCAGGGAATAAAAGTATAAAAGCAGCCAAATTATACTTGCAACCTGTATTGCAAGTAATCAAAAATTACCAGCAAGCACTGGTAAACCAGGCCTGTCAATTAAGAAGTATATATTTTAAGGTACTGGCAGTTATATATTAGCTGCCAGTATTTTTATATTACCTGTTTGCAGTTTCCTGTGCCAGTTCCTCCAGATACATCCATCTGTCCATTTTTTCAGAAAGGTTATTTGAAAGTTCTTCTTTTTTTGCAGACAGTTCATTTAATTTTACAAAGTCATGTGAATACTTTAAAATCTCTTTTTCTATATTTTCCAGTTCATTTTCAAGCCTTGCAATGTCATCTTCTATAGTTTCATATTCCCTTTGTTCTTTATATGACATCTTTTTCTTTTTTTCCTGCCCGTCTTTCCAGTTATCACGGTTTACTGTTTTAGTAGTTTCTTGTGGTTTACTGGTTTCTTTTATGCCAGTGCCTGGATTATAAGCCGGAAATTCCCTGCCAGAGGCATTAATATAATCTGTATACCCGCCTTCATATTGTTTTATTACCCCACTGCCTTCAAATGATAAAATTCTTGTTGCTATACGGTCAAGGAAGTACCTGTCATGTGAAATTGCTATTACAATGCCGTCAAATGTATCCAGGTAATCTTCAAGTATTGCAAGTGTTGTAATATCAAGGTCATTGGTTGGTTCATCAAGAAGGAGTACATTTGGTGCTTCCATAAGTATCCTTAAAAGATAAAGCCTGCGTTTTTCACCGCCTGAAAGCCTGCCAATAAGTGAATACTGCTGTTCTGGAGCAAAAAGGAAGCGTTCAAGCATTACAGATGCGCTAACAGTGCCCTCATTTGTCTTTATAACTTCCCCGCCTTCACGTATATAATCAATTACACGCATTGAATCATCAAGTGATGCATTTTCCTGTGCAAAATAACTAATCTTTACAGTCTGCCCTATAGTAACCTCACCGCTGTCTGGTTCTTGTTTTCCTGAAATAATATTCATAAGTGTAGATTTGCCGCAGCCATTAGCACCAATTATACCAGTGCGGCTGCCACGCAGGAATATATGGGTAAAATCTTTTATTATAACATTCCCGTCAAATGATTTGCAGATATTTCCAAGTTCTATTGTAGTCCTGCCAAGTCTTGAAGATACAGAACTTATTTGTGCTGTGGCATCAGTTACGGGTGCTTTTGTATCACGTAATGCTTCATAACGGGCAATATGTGCTTTCTGTTTTGTAGAACGTGCACGTGCACCACGTTTTATCCATGCAATTTCATTGCGTAGTATGCTCTGGCGTTTGCGTTCCGAAGCACGCTCCATTTCTTCACGCTCTGCCTTACGTTCTATAAACCCAAGGTAATTACAGTTATAGCTGTATAAATGGCCTTTATCAATTTCAATTATCCGGTTTGTTACACTGTCAAGGAAATATCTGTCATGTGTAACCATTATAATCCCGCCATTGTAATTTACAAGATATTCTTCAAGCCACTGTGCCATTGACCCGTCTAAATGGTTAGTTGGCTCATCAAGTATAAGCACATCAGCAGGTGTAAGTATAGTACGTACAAGGGCAATCCTTTTTTTCTGTCCGCCTGAAAGTGTTGTTATATCTTTTGCTAAATTTATAATCCCAAGCTTTCCAAGCAGGCTTTTAGCCTGTGGAATAAAAGCAGAGGGTTCATCTGCAATATCATCTTTTAAAGGAAGGGAGGCATCAAGTACAGACATTCCTTTAGCAAATACAGGATTCTGGGGAAGATAGCCCATGCGCAGGTTCTGCATGGTAGTAACTATACCCTGGTCCGGGGTTACAATGCCAGCAATTATTTTTAAAAGGGTAGACTTGCCAGTACCATTTATACCAATAATGCCAGCTTTTTCATTATCATTAAGATAAAAAGAGGCGTCATCAAAAAGAAGCCGTCCTGTATATGTGTGTGTAAGGTTTTTTGCAGTAATTAAATTCATAACAAGCCTCCATATAATTACAATTATAATTGGTTATCCTGGTTATATTAGCCACACTGCACTAAAACAGGCAGGCATATATGGCAGTATAGAAAATTTGCGAAATATATGTGTCCAGGTGAAAAAAACTCTAAACATTAGTTAAATTATATGATATACTTTATTATGGTACATGTCAAATTTATGGAGGATTAATCATGGAAGGAAAACATGCAATATATAAACGCAAGATGAATTATTATGAAACAGACCAGATGGGCATAATACACCATTCAAATTATATAAGGCTTTTTGAAGAAGCAAGGCTTGACATGATGGATAAAGAAGGTCTTGGTTATGCAGATATAGAAGGAATGGGGATTATTATACCAGTTTTGTCAGCAGAATGCCACTACCTTGTGCCACTGTATTATAATGACAGCATTGAAGTACATTCACAGGTTACAAAATTTGATGGAATAAAAATGGAACTTTCTTATGAAATATATAAGGAAGGTGATGGCAGGCTGTGTACAAAAGGACATACAGGGCATTGCTTCCTGGATAAAAACATGAAGCCATTCAGAATGAAAAAGCTTTATCCTGGTTTATACAGCCAGTTTAAAGAAATAGTAATAAAACAGTGAAAGGAAAATACTAAAATGAAGAAAAAGCTTATTACAATTCTGGTTACTAGTATTATAATGATAGCAGCAACAGGGGCTTTTTTATGGAAAATGAATGATATTTCAAATAAAATGGAAAAGCAGGAAGAAGCTGTGCTTGATGAAGAAAGGGATTTACAGGAATACCAGGGGATAAAGGCAGCAGAAACAGCGGAGGAACTAGATATAATCCAGCTTTATATGTCGGGAAATAATAAAAATGTTGTAACCATTGACTACCCGTCCAAAGGGGATATTTATAATACAGGCCGTTCAGCAAAGGCAGAGGAAACCCTTACAGATATTAAGAAAAGGGCAGGAAAGTACACGCCAGCTTCAGCATTATGGGCATACAACCCATATGGCACAAATAATAATTCCCTTTATGTTTATTTTAATACAAATGGAAAGTGTTATTGCCGTTATACAATTTCCGTAAAGGATAAAAACATACCTGATTTTACACGTACACTTGTTAATTATTCACATGGGAAACTGTCCAAGGAACACGAATACCAGTTAATTGGGCTTGTTCCAGGCAAAACTAATTATATTGTAATGAAGTTTTATAATGGAAAAGATGAACTTTCTAATTCATTTACATACAGGATTGATATGCCAGAAAGCAGCATGGGTGCACAGGTAGTTATTAATGGCAGCGACGGGCGCAGCAAAAGCAAGCTTAGTAACGGCCTTTATACTGTATTTTCAGATGGCAAAGGCGAAAGGGTAAAGACTACACGCATTATTACCAGAAAGGTTAAGAAAAATGGCAGGAAAGTTACAAGGCGTGTGAAAAAAACGGTATGGAAACGTATAAAAAATTATGCAATATTATTATATGATAATTCAGGTGTATTAAGAGGGGAAATACCATTAGACGGTTATTGTGGAAGGAATATACAGACAATATATGATGGTATTGTATATGCATGTGCAGATGATAAAATTGCACTTGTAAATGCTCTTGGACAGGTAACAAAGGTTTATAAACTTAATGGTTATAAACAAAGTGGGGAATTTGCATATGACGGTTTTGGAAACCTATATGTAATAGCTGCCCCTTACAGGAAAAAGGCTGTTAAAAACAGTTGTATTGTTAAGGTGGAACTTGAAAGTGGTAAATCAGGGGCCGCACTTGATATGAATACACTGCTGCCTTCAGTTTATAAAAATGCTGTTAAAAAGGCAAAAAAGAAAGCACCTTCATGGATAGATTTAAATTCAGTACAAGTAACAGGCACAAACCAGCTTCTTGTAAGCTCACAGGCCCTTTCAAGCATATTTAAAGTAAGCAATGTAAACAGCCTTATGCCAAAGATAGATTATATTATATCAGATAAAAGCATATGGAATAATTATAAGAACCTTAAAAAGAAAGTGTTAGTAAAAGCACTTGAAGGTGATGCCACACCACAGCCTGAAGAAACACCAGTAGTAGACTCCATACTTGAAAAACCAAAGAAACAGCATGAACTTTTTGCTTCACAGGCAGGACAAAATGCAATGCTTTATGAAAAACCATCTTCACTTACAGACGGGCAGTATTATTTAACAATGCTTAACAATAATTCAGGGGTTAATGCAGTTAATAATAATAAATCATATTATTACAAATACCTTATAGATGAAACAGCAGGGACATATATACGCAAGGAAACAAAAGGGTTTAGTAAAACAAAAGATGAAGGCAATATTACAAAGACAGATAATGTCTATATATACTGCAATGCCAGCAATAATAAGTTTATGGAAACTGATACAGCCGGAAGGCTTATTAAAGAATTTACAATAAAACAGGATTTATACAGGGTATATAAATATGACTGGAAGGGTTTCTGGTTTAGTTAAGCAAACCAGCCTTATTGCCGCTTTTAAAGCACTGGCAAACCAAACCCGCCGCTTAAGAAGCGTGAATTTTAAAGATCTGGCTTAATCAGGTTAAAAAGTGTATTTATAAAATACTGTCTTAACCAGGCTAAAAATTCATGAACAGATGTGATTTATTTGTGGTAAGTGGTTGACCAGCTTTTTAAAAGGTTGTATAATATTTTAATATAATGTAAACGTAACTATCCAGTATCTCTAATAACCAGTTACTGGAGATTTACTCAACAAATTTTTAGGAGGATAAGATATGAAACTTTTTATTGACACAGCTAAAATTGAGGACATTAAGAAAGCAAATGAAATGGGTGTTATTTGTGGTGTAACAACAAACCCTTCTTTAATTGCAAAAGAGGGCGGAAGAAGCCAGGAAGAAGTTTTAAAAGAAATAGCATCTATTGTTGACGGGCCAATTAGTGGTGAAGTTAAAGCAACAACTGTTGACGCAGAAGGCATGATTGCAGAAGGACGTGAAATTGCAAAGCTCCATCCAAACATGGTAGTTAAAATCCCTATGACAATAGAAGGTTTAAAAGCTACTAAAGTGCTTTCAAGTGAAGGCATTAAGTGTAATGTAACACTTATATTTACTGCTAACCAGGCACTTCTTGCAGCAAGAGCAGGCGCAGCATATGTATCACCATTCCTTGGACGTCTTGATGATATTTCAGTAACAGGCGTTGAACTTATCAGGACAATTACAGAAATTTTTGATAACTATGGTATTGAAACAGAGATTATATCTGCAAGTGTACGTAACCCAATCCATGTTACAGACTGCGCCCTTGCAGGTGCAGATATTGCAACAGTACCTTATTCTGTAATTGAACAGATGACAAAACACCCTCTTACAACAGAAGGCATTGCAAAGTTCCAGAAGGACTATATTGCTGTATTTGGAGAGTAATTCCAGAAATAAATACATAATTAACTGGAAACGGCAAGAAGTAATAAACATTTAGAAAGGAAAGAATTATGGATACTTTAGCATTAAAGAAAACTGCCAATGAAATACGCAAAGGAATAGTTACAGCAGTACACAGTGCAAAATCAGGACACCCAGGCGGTTCTCTGTCAGCAGCAGATATTTTGACATACCTTTATTTTGAAGAGATGAATATTGATCCCAAAGATCCTAAAAAAGCTGACAGGGACAGGTTTGTATTATCCAAAGGCCATATAGCGCCAGGGTTTTATTCTACACTTGCTAACAGAGGGTTTTTCCCAGTAGAAGACCTTAAAACACTGCGCCATACAGGTTCATACCTCCAGGGGCATCCTGATATGAAACATATTCCTGGTGTAGATATGTCAAGCGGTTCTTTAGGACAAGGCATATCCGCAGCAGTAGGAATGGCACTTTCTGCAAAGTTAGATAATGCATCTTACCGTGTATACACACTTCTTGGTGATGGTGAACTCCAGGAGGGGCAAGTATGGGAAGCTTCTATGTTTGCAGGGGCAAAGAAGCTTGACAACCTTGTTGTAATTGTGGATAATAACGGCCTTCAGATTGATGGTAAAATTGAAGATGTCTGCTCCCCTTATCCAATCACTGATAAATTCAAGGCATTTAATTTCAATGTAATTGAAATTGATGCACATGACTTTGGACAGATTGCTTCTGCATTTAATAAAGCAAAAGAAACTAAAGGCATGCCAACAGCTATAATTGCTAAGAGTACAAAGGGCAAAGGTGTATCATTTATGGAGAACCAGGCAAGCTGGCATGGTACTGCACCAAATGATGAACAGTATGCACAAGCAATGGCAGATTTAGATAAAATTGGTGAAAGCTTGAAATAAGCAGATAGGAGGACAAAATGGCAGATGTAAAGAAAATTGCTACAAGAGAAAGTTATGGTAATGCCTTAAAGGAGCTTGCAGATTCATATCCAGATCTTGTTGTGCTTGATGCTGACCTTGCAGCAGCAACAAAAACAGGTGTATTTAAGAAAAAATACCCGGACAGGCATATTGACTGTGGCATTGCAGAATGTAACATGATGGGCATTGCAGCAGGGCTTGCAGCTACTGGCAAAATTCCTTTTGTAAGTTCATTTGCAATGTTTGCATCAGGACGTGCATTTGAACAGGTACGTAACTCTGTAGGATATCCAAGGCTTAATGTAAAGATTGGTGCAACACATGCAGGTATTTCTGTAGGTGAAGATGGTGCAACACACCAGTGCTGTGAAGATCTTGCACTTATGCGTACTATTCCTGGCATGGTAGTTATGAACCCTTCAGATGATGTTGAAGCTAAAGCTGCTGTTAAAGCTGCACTTGACCATGAAGGCCCTGTATATATCCGTTTTGGAAGGCTTGCAGTACCTGTAATTAATGATAAACCAGATTACAAATTTGAACTTGGAAAGGGTGTTGTGCTCCGTGAGGGCAAAGATGTAACATTAGTTGCAACAGGACTTGAAGTGTCTGAAACACTTGATGCAGCAGAAAAGCTTGCCAGTGAAGGAATTAATGCAAAAGTTATAAATATACATACAATCAAACCTCTTGATGAAGAGTTAATAATTTCAGCCGCTAAAGAAACAGGCAAGGTTGTTACTATTGAAGAACACTCTGTAATTGGAGGCCTTGGAAGTGCAGTTTGTGACTGCCTTTCAGCAAATGCACCAACAAAAGTCCTTAAAATTGGCGTGAATGATGTTTATGGCGAGTCAGGGCCTGCTGTAGAACTTATTAAAAAGTATGGTTTAGACGGCCAGGGTATCTATGAAAAAGTTAAAGAATTTATGAAATAAGTTTTTAACCTCATTAAGTAAGTCCCCCGCTTCTTAAGCGGTGGGTTTAGGACTTACTTAGTCTGGCAGGGGTTCAAGCTCCTGCCAGACTGCCGCAAAGCGGCAATGAGGTTATGAGCAAGTAGCGAAGCGGATTGCGAATATCCGCTTGACTAAGGTTATTGTGATTTTATAAAACCATATAATAAAATAGTAGAAACTGGAATATTTCCTGCATGTTACAGCAAAGTCTGTAACTAAATCCAGGAATATTCCAGTTTTTTAAATTTTTCCAATAAAAAGTATTGTTACAGGGTATTATCAAAACAGATTTATTACTTTTTTCAAGCCTTTATAAAGCAGACATGCTTTTAGCAAACTTGTATTTAAAGATCCAGCTTAATGGAATTAAGAAAGGAAACAAAAGGATGGAATTACCAGAAATGATTTTATTTGACTATGGGCAGACACTTGTTAATGAACAAAAATTTGATGGTATTAAAGGGACAGAAGCAGTTCTTAAATATGCAGCAAAAAATAAATATAACCTTACAGCAGAACAAATACAAAAGGAAGCAGATGCTGTTAATAAAGAACTGGGAAAGTTTGATCCTGTATGCCTGGATATGCCTCAGATAGAAGTGCCTAATGTTATGTTTGTACCATATATTTATGAATCACAGGGAATTGAAATACCATTAAGTACAGAAGAAATTGATAAAATTTTCTGGGATGCAGCCTCACCAGGCGTACCGTGTGAAGATATAGAAGATTTCCTTATATTTCTTAAAAATAAAAAAATCCGCACAGGTGTAATTAGTAATATTTCGTATTCCCCTTTAGTTGTTGCAGACAGGATTAATACACTTCTGCCAGGTAATAGTTTTGAGTTTATTATAACTTCCAGCAATTATATTTTCAGGAAACCAAATAAAAGAATATTTAACCTTGCTTTAGAAAAAGCAGGGCTTAAAGCAGAAAATGTGTGGTATATTGGCGATGATTATGAATGTGATATTGTGGGTGCACTTAATTCAGGAATAATGCCAGTATGGTATACCGGGGCAGTTGATAAACCATATAAAGAGAAAGAAAGTATTTTTACAATAAAAAGCTGGAATATGCTAGAGGAAAAAATACAGGAACTTGATTTACAATAATACAGCTGATATAATATAAATGAATTTTATGGACTTTTTATTGGTATGGGAGGTGGGTTAGCTGGAAAAAATAGGATCTGTTTTAACTGTTGTATTGTTAATTACATATCTGGTTGTGCCATTATGTTCATTGCTGGCTTTATTTTCCAGTTACTCATTTTCATTGTGGAATTATAATTCCTATGCTGTACTGGCCTTATTAGTTTCTTTTATAGCGGCTGTGGCTGTATTATCCAGGACAGCTAAAAGCAGAAAAGATATTCCACTTAAAAGCCGTATAGTTATTATACTGCTGCCGTTATTAGTAATTATAAACTGGATATGTTATATAGTACTTGCCAGTTTTAAGACAATAGTATTATGTATGCCAGCCTGTTTTATATGTACATTAATTTACATGTTAAAGCATATAAAGCATAAAGGCTGGAAGATAGCATTAGCTATATTATATATATTAATTCTTGTTCCTGTATGTTTTATTTTATTACTTTGTCTTTTATTTGGAAATTTTGGTTCCCGTACAGTTACAGAAACTGTTTATTCACCAGATGGGAAGTACAGGGCAGAAGTTATTAACAATGATATGGGGGCTTTAGGCGGCAGTACATTAGTTAATGTTTACAATGAACAGGTATTGGAACTGTATATTATAAAAATATCTGAAAAACCACAGTGCATTTATGAAGGTGCATGGAATGAATATAATGATATAAAAATAATATGGACAGATAACCGCACTGTGCTGGTAAATGGTAAAAGGCACCAGCTTCTTTAGCCTTATTAAGCTCTGCCAGGCAGATTTTAGCAATCTGCATTGCGAAGATAGTTAGCCACATCTGGCTATACCAGGACCAGGCAAGACAGATTGCCAATACCATTTAACAATGAAAAATGAAAGGAGGAAGCAGTATGAACGGGTTTGGATATGTACCAGTGTGCAGCAGCAGTTCACAATCCAAAACATGCACATTTTTATATTTACGGGATCACTGCGCCCTTTTTTAACTTAAACCCAGAAGCCTATGCTGTTTATACCAGGCTGGCTGTAATAATATAATGTTAAAAAATACCGTAGTAATCCTATATGCAGTCTGGCAATCCTGCCAGGCTGCTTTGCTTTAACATAAGGATGACTGGCTAAGCCTGGCATCCGTTGTTTAACATAAGGATGACTGGCTAAGCCTGGCATCCGTTGTTTAACATAAGGATGACTGGCTAAGCCTGGCATCCGTTGTTTGTATAAATTTGTACAATACATAAAAAGAGAGGGATTACATATGGATATTAAATTATATAACAGATTAAAAAGAAATATTATATTAGACTACATAAATACATTTATTACAAACCTGAATATGCAAAATTCAGTGTGGGTGCTTTATCTTGCATATTGTGGGCTTAGCCTTGCAGAAATTGGCATTGTTGAAGGAATTTACCATATAACAAGCATAATATTTGAAATACCTTCAGGTGCAATAGCAGACCTGCTTGGAAGAAAGAAAAGCATGGTTACTGGAAGGTTCTGTATTGCCATTTCCTGTATAATTATGCTGTTTGCAAAAGACTTCTGGTTTTTTGCATTGTCTTTTGTAATACAGTCGTTAGGAAATAATTTTAATTCAGGTTCAGAAGAGGCACTTATATATGACAGCATGAAGTATACCAGGCAGGAACAGGATTATATACATGTATGTGGCAGGCGCAATGTAATTATTGAAGTATCACAAGGGATTTCTACTGTAGCAGGGGCTGTACTGGCTGAAATTTCATATTTCTGGTGTTATAGTGCATGTCTTTTAATAGCAGTATCTGCTGCCATACAGGTTTTATTTATTACAGAAGCACCATATACAGAAAACAAGGAAGAAGCCAGGCGCTTGTCTGTTATAGAAACAGTTAAACTGCATTTTAAAACAAGTTATGGGATTTTAAAATCTGATATACGTATTTTAAAGATAATTTTTTATTATAATGTTGTTTTTGCTGCCCACACACTTTTATTTTTTTACAGCCAGCAGTATTATAAAGAGCTTGGATATAATAAAATACAGACAGGTTTTATACTTTTGCTGGCTGGTGCTGCTTCCTGCGCTGGTGCAATGTTTAGTGACAGGCTTTATAAAAAATATGGCAGGAAGTTAATATTAACTGCTGTATTTTGTATATCATCTGCATTTTTATGTTATGGGACAGGAAGTTTTATACTAGCTGTAGTTTCCTTTGTAGCAGCAGGTTTTTGTGTTTCACTGCTTTACCCGGTCCAGTCAGACGGGTTAAACATGCTTATACCATCAGGACAGAGGGCAACACTGGTTTCTGTTGACAGCCTGTTTTTTTCAGCAGCTATGGTGGTTATGTTTCCATTAGCTGGAAGGGCAGCAGATATATACGGGCTTATGGCAGTTTTTTCTGTTATTGGTATTGGACTTATTGTATTTAATGTGGTAGTATTATTAATAAGCAAATAAATGGCTGGTATATGGCAGGAAAGGAGTTATAAAGAAACATTTTAAATATGGGTAAAAATAATTTCAGGGTAAAATCAATTAAAACAAAGCTTATATTGATAATGATAGCTTTATTAGGCATGACAATACTGCTTATATGGTCTATGAATGAATTGTTCCTGCCTGCATATTACCAGTATACTAAAATTTCAATGTTAGAAGAATATTTTTCAGAAACTGGTGAAATAGTAGGAAAAGACCAGGATTATAATGATGGTGTGGGTGAACTTTCAGAGGAAAGCACACTTGCACTTGAAATTTTGTCTGCCAATAATTCTGCTAATGTATATGTATTCAGGATGTCAGAGTTTTTTGGCAATATACTTTATACATTTTCATACCCGGCATCTGACAAAATAACTGATTTCCAGAAAGAGCGTGTTAAAGAAAAAACCCTGGATTACATTTACCAGATGGAAAATTACCAGAATTATTACCAGGGCACAAAAGGAAGGGAGTTAATCAAAGAAACAAGTAATTATTCTGTATGCAAAGTTTTAGACAGGCGTATTGGTTCTTATTACCTTGAATTATTTGGAAAGCTTGACTCAGGCTCTTTTGTATATGTTAATACAAATTTCCAGAGCATGACAGAGAATATAAATATATTTAACAGTTTTATTTTTTATGCTGGGCTTGGTGTAATACTTTTTGGGGCGGTAGTTATGGTATTTGTAAGCAGTAGTTTTACAAAACCTGTACTAAAGCTTACAGAAATAGCAAAACGCATGTCAGAACTTGACTTTGAAGTAAGGTATCCTGTTACAACACAAGATGAAATAGGTGTACTTGGAAGCAGCATAAATACTTTGTCTGAAACCCTTGAAAAAACTATTTCTGAATTAAAAGCTGCTAATAATGAACTCCAGAAAGATATTGAAGAAAAAACACAGATTGATGAGATGCGCAAAGAGTTTTTATCAAATGTATCACATGAATTAAAAACCCCTATTGCACTTATACAAGGATATGCAGAGGGGCTTTATGACAATATTAATGATGACAGTGGAAGCCGTGAATTCTACTGTGAAGTTATTATTGATGAAGCAGGCAAAATGAATAAAATGGTTAAAAAACTCCTTACACTTAACCAGATAGAATTTGGTAAGAACCAGATATCATATGAACACTTTGATATAACAGAAGTAGTAAGGCAGGTTATTAATTCTGCTGCACTTCTTGCAGGGCAGAAGGGGGCAGTTATTAATATGCCTGTTTATGATCCTGTATATGTGTGGGCAGATGAATATATGGTTGAGGAGGTTGTCACTAACTATATAAGCAATGCTGTAAACCATGTGGCAGGGGAATTACGTATAAATGTAAATATTGTAAAAAATGAAGATGTAGTACGGGTAAGTGTATTTAATACAGGAAAGTGCATACCAGAGGAAGAACTTGACAAAATATGGATAAAATTCTATAAAGTGGATAAAGCACGTACAAGGGAATACGGGGGAAGCGGGATAGGGCTTTCTATAGTTAAAGCCATAATGAATTCAATGAACAGGCAGTGTGGTGTTATTAACCATGAAGATGGTGTAGAATTTTGGTTTGAACTTGATATAAGATGAAAATAATCTTCTCATTGACGCACCAAATGTAAATATGGTACTATATAAATACAGGCTGGCAGATTGTTATATGGCGGCAGGAAATGTACTGTAACCTGTCTGATGTATAATTCCAGCAAGGCAGATTTGCCCGTTTTGCCATTAGTGCCAATCTATGGCACAGGCTTAATTTGAATAACTTCCAGGGGGGATAAAGGTATGAAAAAGAGAATGTTTGCCACTGTGTTTATAATATCAATGATTTTGACAGGCTGTACTACTGTTCCAGATTTAACAGAAAGTGACAGTGCTATGATAAGCCAGTATATTGCAGGTGCAGTTTTAAACAGCTCTGAAAGATATGAACATTCATTTAATTATGACAAATCAGTACTAAAGCCTACACCAAAACCTACACCAGAACCAGTCCCAGTGAAAACAGCCGTACCAGATGGCAAAGAGGAACAGGGAAATAGCGGGACACAAGGCATGGGAAACCAGGGAGCAGGTGGAGGCAAAGGGAGTGGCACAAGTACAGGAAGCGGGGGCAGTGCACCAGCAGCAAAAAATGTAAGCTTAAACCAGATATATGGCATACAGGGTATTAGCGTAAAGCCTTTATCAGCCACATCAAAGAAACATATAAGCACAAGTTATTCATCTATATCAGCAGATAAAGGTAAAAAGCTTGTAATTGTTTCATTTGCAATAAAAAATAATTCTTCCAAAGCAAAAAAAGTAAATTTTGTAAATAAAAAGGTAAACTATTCCATAACAATAGGTGGGAAAAGTTATGGCCAGGCAAAACTTACCATTGCAGAGGGTGATTTATTAAGTTTTAATGAACATATAGCAGCAGGAGAAAGTAAAAAAGGAGTGCTGGTATTTGAGGCAGATTCATCTGTAAAGCTTAAAGATATTGCAGTAAAAGCTGTAAAAGACAATAAAGAAGCCTCATTCAATTTAAAATAAGCATTATGCCGCATGCCGGCAGGATTATTGCCACTATTATGTGGTAAAATATTGGAGGTACGGATATATGGAAACAGGAATTTTATTAGAAAGTGGAACTAATGAACTGGAGATTTTGGAGTTTAAAGTAGGCAATAATTATTATGGAATTAATGTTGCAAAAATACGTGAGATTATTTCATACCAGACGCCTACACCTATCCCAAATGCAGATCCCAGGATTGAAGGCATATTTATGCCAAGGGATGAAATTATTTCTATAATTGATCTGGCAGAGGTTATGCATCTGGAGAAACCTGAAAAAGTATCTAATGATATGTACATAGTTACTAACTTTAACCAGCTTAATACAGCATTCCATGTAAATGCTGTACTTGGAATCCACAGGGTATCATGGTCTGACATTGTAAAGCCTGACTCAACAATTAATACTGCTGGTGAGGGTATGGCTACAGGAATTATCCGTATAGATAAAAAACTTATTATTATCCTTGATTTTGAAAAAATAGTATCAGAGATTAACCCAGAAACAGGCCTTAAGGTTTCAGATGTTGAACATATGAGGAACAGGAGCCGTAATGAAAGCCCTATTCTTATTGCAGAAGATTCGGCACTTCTTAGTAAAATGATTGTAAACTGTCTTGAACAGGCAGGATATACTAACCTGACGACAACTGATAATGGACAGGAATGTTGGGATAAACTGCAACAATACCTTGCAGAAGGCAGTGTTGATGAAAATGTTTCATGTATTATCACTGATATAGAAATGCCACAGATGGACGGGCACAGGCTTACAAAACTTGTTAAGGAACATGAACAGCTTAAACATATTCCGCTTATAATTTTCTCATCACTTGTTAATGCAGAGATGAGGCGCAAGGGTGAACAGCTTGGTGCAGATGCACAGCTTTCAAAACCTGAGATTGGCCAGCTTGTTAGTGCTATTGATAAGCTTATAGGCAATACAACAGGTGCATAATAAATATATTATTGTTATTGTAATATGGCATTAGTTTGTAAGGGAGATTAACGGGAATTGAGCGAGGAAAAAGATTTAGGCCAGATTGAAGACAACAGTCCTGGCAGTGATGAAGGTTTTGGCGGACTGGAAGATTTTGTAGAACTTGATGATTTACAGAACCTTGAGGGTCTTGCTGATTTAAGTGGCCTTGGTGATATTAGTGATTTAGGTGATTTATCAGATTTACCAGATGTTTCTATGGAATCTGGCAGCTTAGATGATTTAGATACTGAACTTGACATCCAGCTTCCTGTTATGGAAGAAACAGAGGATAATAGCCAGGAAGAGGAAATTGCAGAAATTACAGGGGCTATGGATGCATCTGTAAGTGCTCTTGAAGAGCCAGAGGAAATAACTGCCATACCAGAAGAAACTGTTATAACAGAGGAAGAAGAAACAGAAACAGTACCTTTAATACCAGAAGAAGCAGAAACTGAGGAAAAAACAGATAATGCAGCAGAAGAAACAGACGGTTTAAGCCTTGAAATGGCAGATAATATAGAAGAACCTACAGAAGATGTTCCTGTTCCAGAGGAAGAAGAAACCAATGCAGAAGGAGCAGCCCAAGGCACAGAAGAAGATGATATATTACCTGATGGCATTTCATTAGATCCAGATATACCTGGTATTATGGAAGAAGATATGCCAGAGGTACAAGAACCACTGCCACAAGAAGAGCCTGCTGCTGAAGAAGATCCTGGTTTTATGCCTGAAGGCATATTAGACGGCCTGGGCATAGATAACATACCTGGGGAAGAACCAGCAGAAGGTGGTACAGGAGTTGAAGAAACTGGGGATAATAGTGACGGGCTTGATGGTATATTAGACAGTCTTGGGGTTCCAGAAGCAGTACCTGCCATGGAAGAAGAAGTTCCAAAGAAAACAGAACCTGTAGAACAGGAAGAGGCAGAAGAGGAAAAGAAGCCAGGTTTCTTTAAACGTGTATTCGGTAATGTTGTAACAGACGAAATTGCAGAAGCAGAACGCAAAGCAAAAGAAGAAGAGGAAGAACAGGCTGTTTTAAAAGCAGAAGAAGAGGCTAAGGCTAAAGAAGAGAAAGAAGCTAAAAAAGCAGCGGCAGCAGAAGCAAAGGAGGCCAAAAAAGCGGCAAAGGCTGCTAAAAAGGCAGAAAAGGCAGAGGCAAAAGCTGCTAAGAAAGCAGAAAAAGCTGCTAAGAAAGAGGCAGAAAAGGAAGCAGAAGAGCAGGAAGTAGTTGGCAAGCTTAATAAAACAGGTGTAATAATTGTAACCGCAGGTGCTGCTATACTGCTTGCAGGTGTAATAACAGGTACTAATATATTTGGATATAATTACAGCAAATCAGAAGCTGAAAGGTATTTTACATTACAAAGGTACAGTGATGCATACAATGAAGCAAGAGGAACTAAGCTTAAAGATAAAGAACCTGAACTGTATGATAAAATAATTACTGTAATGAAAGTACAGCAGTCTATTGATACATACAGCAGTTATGCTGAAATGAAATATTATCCTGATGCACTTAATGCACTTTTGCGCGGGCTCCAGAAATATGATGAAAATATAGATATGGCAATGGATCTGGAAATTGAAGGTGATATGAAAGTATGTAAAAACAGGATATTAAGCATATTAAAAGATGAATTCGGGCTGTCTGAAAAGAAAGCATATGACATATTAAGCCTTGATAATACAGCATATACAAAAAGAGTAGTGGGTATTGCAAAGAAGAAAATATAATTGGAATTTCCAACAATTAACAACAGTAGTGGGCGGAGCGGAAGCGGTATCCCCTGCTGCCATGAGGCAATCCACTTGCTCCTGGCTGCCGCAAGTGGATTGAAACGTTTAAGTTTGGTTATAGCCCGCCGTTAAATAAACTGGTGGGCTTTTATTGAATATATAAATAATATTTATTATAGATAATATCTATTATAGATATCTTCTATTATAGATATTTTCTATTATATAGCATCTATTATAGATATTATCTATATTTACAAAATACGGAAACGGAGGGTATAATGGTAGCAATAGTTGATTATGATGCAGGAAACCTGAAAAGTGTTGAAAAAGCACTTGCATATCTGGGTGAAGAATGCATAACCACAGGTGTGCCAGAAGAAATTTATAGTGCAGATAAAATTATACTGCCAGGTGTCGGTGCATTTGGAGATGCAATGGAAAAACTGGAAAGCAGCGGGCTTGCGCAGGTTGTTAAAAAGGCAGCATCAGATAATAAACCATTACTTGGAATATGCCTTGGTTTACAGCTTTTATTTGAATCAAGTGATGAAATGCCAGGTGTAAAGGGCCTTGGGATATTAAAAGGAAAGATACTTGCCATACCTAAAAAAGAAGGCTATAAAATACCACATATGGGCTGGAATTCAATATCTGTTAAAAAAGGAAGCCGCCTATTTAAAGATGTACCAGATAATTCATATGTATATTTTGTACATTCATATTATCTTAAGGCGGATAATGAAGAAGATGTGGCAGCTTCTACAGAATACATAACACATATACATGCTGCCACAGAACATGGCAATATATTTGCCTGCCAGTTCCATCCAGAAAAAAGTGGCAGCACCGGGCTTAAAATATTAAAAAACTTCTGTATGTTATAATAATTGTGTGCCAGGCATAGAAAAGAGGTTGATATGTTTACAAAAAGAATTATACCATGTCTTGATGTTAATAACGGGCGTGTGGTAAAGGGTGTAAATTTTGTAGATTTAAAAGATGCAGGAGATCCTGTTACGGTGGGCGCTGCTTATGGAAGGGCTGGTGCTGATGAACTTGTATTTCTTGATATTACTGCATCATCAGATGCAAGAGCAACTAAAATTGATATGGTACGGCGTGTTGCAGAAACTGTATTTATACCATTTACAGTTGGGGGCGGCATAAGGACTGTAGAAGATTTCAGGCTTATTTTAAGGGAGGGGGCAGACAAAGTTGCGGTTAATTCAGCCGCAATACAAAATCCAGATCTTATATCAGAAGCAGCGTTAAAATTTGGAAGCCAGTGTGTTGTAGTTGCAATAGATGCCAAAAGGCGCAAAGACCAAAAAGGCTGGAATATATATAAGAACGGCGGGCGTATAGATATGGGGATTGATGCCGTGGAATGGGCAATAAAAGCAGACAGGCTTGGTGCAGGTGAAATACTTCTTACAAGCATGGACTGTGACGGCACTAAAAACGGTTATGATATAGAACTTACAAGGACTGTATCAGAAAATGTTTCAATTCCTGTAATAGCATCAGGCGGTGCAGGGAAACTTTGCCATTTTAAAGAGGCATTTACAGAGGGAAAAGCAGACGCAGTACTTGCAGCATCACTTTTCCACTATAAAGAACTTGAAATCAGGGAAGTAAAAGAATACTTAGATAAAGAAGGAATTAGTGTAAGAAACTTTTATTAATTGTTTAGCAAAGGAGGATTTTTATGTCAATGATACAGAATGACTGGCTTGATGCAATCCAGCCAGAGTTTTCAAAACCTTATTATAAGGAACTTTTTGAGTTTGTAAAGGAAGAATACAGTAAGACGGTTGTGTATCCGCCAGCAGATGATATATTTAATGCATTCCATTTTACACCGCTTTCATCTGTAAAGGTATTAATTCTTGGGCAGGATCCATACCATAATGTACACCAGGCGCATGGCCTTTGTTTTTCTGTGCTGCCAGACCAGCCAGATATACCGCCATCTTTACAAAATATTTATAAAGAAATACATGATGACTTAGGCTGTACTATACCTAATAACGGTTATCTTAAAAAGTGGGCAGACCAGGGTGTGCTTATGCTTAATACAGTTCTTACAGTAAGGGCACACCAGGCTAATTCCCACCAGGGCAGGGGATGGGAAAAGTTTACAGATGCTGTAATACAGGCTGTTAATGCACAAGACAGGCCAATAGTTTACCTTTTATGGGGAAAGCCTGCACAAAGCAAAATCCCAATGCTTACAAACCCTAAACATCTTATACTGAAAGCACCACATCCAAGCCCGTTATCTGCATACAGGGGATTTTTCGGATGCAAACATTTCAGTAAAACTAACGATTTCCTTAAGGAAAATGGATTAGAGCCAATAGACTGGCAGATTGAAAATGTTTAATATATATGGAGGTTCTGATGGCAGAAAATTCCAGACAACCAGGAAAAATAAATATGGACGGTGTTCCAGAACAACTGGTATTTGGCCTTGATATTGGTACCAGAAGTGTAGTTGGCACAGTAGGATATAAAAACAGTACAAACGGTTTTGTAGTAGTTGCACAGATATCTAAGGAACATAAGACCAGGGCAATGCTTGACGGGCAGATACATGATATTGGAAAAGTTGCTGCAACAATAGAAGAAGTGCATAAAAAACTTGAAGACATGACAGGAAGGCGGTTTAAAGATGTATGTATCGCTGCCGCAGGGCGTGTACTTAAAACTGTCGAGGCAGAGGCACAGACAGTTTTTGCTTCAGATACAGTTATAACAAGTGAACATATATATACACTTGATATGCTTGGTGTTGAAAATGCATATAGTATCCTGCGTGATGAAAAGAAAACTGATGATATAAGGTTTTACTGTGTTGGTTATTCAGTTAAACATTATTACCAGAATGATTATATTATTTCAAACCTTGAAGGGCATAAAGCAGTAAGCATAAAAGCAGAACTTATTGCAACATTCCTTCCTAATGAAGTAGTTGACGGGCTGTATGCCGCAGTAGAACGTGCAGGCCTTTATGTAGCAAACCTTACACTTGAACCTATTGCTGCTATAAATGTTGCAATACCAGAAAAGTTCCGGCTGCTTAATATTGCACTTGTAGATGTAGGTGCAGGGACATCTGATATATCTATAACTAAAGACGGAAGCATTATAGCCTACGGAATGATTCCATCTGCTGGTGATGAATTTACGGAATGTATTGCCAAACATTACCTTACAGATTTTAATGAAGCAGACAGGCTTAAATGTGCAAGTACTACTAATACTGAAGTTGAATTTTATGATATTATGGGGCTTCCGCAAAGGGTTTCATCAGAGGAAATAGCAGAGGTTGTGGAAGAAACAGTTAAAAGCACTACAAAAAACATTGCCAGTAAAATTATGGAACTTAATGGTGGCAAGTCCACAAGTGCTGTATTTGTAGTTGGGGGAGGTGGTAAGATAAAGGGTTTTGTAGAAAGCCTTTCAGAATATCTTGGCCTGCAAAAAGAAAGGGTTGCCCTGCGTGGTTCAGAAGTGCTTGGCAATGTTGAATTTATGCAGGAAGATGTTAAAATAGACTCGCTTTTAGTAACTCCTGTCGGCATCTGCCTTAATTATTATGAGCAGCGCAATAATTTTATATTTGTAACAGTAAATGGGGAACGTATTAAACTTTATGATAACAGCAAGCTTACAATTATGGACGCTGCCATACAGATGGGTTTCCCAAATGTGGATCTTTTCCCAAAACGTGGCAAAACCCTTATATATTTTGTTAATGGTGAAAAACGTATGCTTCGTGGCAAAGAGGGTGAAGCAGCTATTGTCAGGCTTAACGGAAGACAGACAGGAATGAGCACCCCGCTTGAACAAAATTCCAAAATTGATATTATACCATCTACACGTGGTTCTGATGCAGTACTTGAAATAAGCAGCCTTCCAGAATACAGGTCAAACATGAATATAATATTTAATGGCAAAGAAATAACATGCCCGCGTTTTGTAACAGTAAATGGCAGCCTTGTATCAGGGTTTTATGAAGTTAAAGATTTAGACCGCATAGAAATACTCGGATATTATACACTTGAACAAGTACTTGAATTTATGGATATTATTTACAGGGGGAAGGTATATGTAAATAACGTGATTGCACCTATGGATACAAAAGTGTATGATAATTTTTCAATTATATGTGAAATTATGAAAGAAGAACCTAACTATAATGAGCTTATAAAAAAATATGGTGACGGGCAGTTCCCTGTTACAAATGATTTACTATATATAAAGGAAGAAAACCATGAAAAACTTCCAGAAAATATTATATATAAGAAGGAATTGCAGGAAAAAGAACCTTTAGAGGAAAACATAAACGATGATGGTTTCCAGGAAGAACCTTTAGAAGAGGATATATATAAAGAAGAGCTATTAGAAGAAAATATATATAATGAAGAATTTCCAGAAGAAGGACTTCCAGAGGAAGAAGCTTTAACAAAAAATGTATATAATGAAGAACTGCCAGAAGAAAGGCTTTTAGAAAAAGCTGCAACAGAAATTACAAAAGGGGCAGATTGTACTATAAATAAGGATTTAACGGAAAATATAAATATAACTGTTAATGGAAACCAGGTTACATTAACAGGCAAACAAAAGTATATACTTGTTGATGTACTGGATTTTTATCCCGTTGATACTTCTGTAGCGCATGGTGACCATCTTGAAACATCTGTAAATGGAATGGCATGTGATTTTACAGAACCTGTAACTAATGGTGATGTTATAAGGATAGAATGGGTAGAAAGGCAGTAACAGGTTATGAGAGTTTGTAGCATTGCAAGCGGAAGCAGCGGCAACTGTATTTATATAGGAGATAAAGGCACAAATATACTTATAGATGCAGGAATAAGCCGCAAAAGAATTGCAGAAGGGCTTTTAACAATAGGCGTAAGGCCTGAAGAACTTGATGGCATATTTATTACACATGAGCATACTGACCATATACAAGGTATTAATATGATGGTAAAAATGTTTGATATCCCTGTTTATGCTACAGGGCCTACTCTTGACTTTATCCGCAGTAAAGATAAACAGGGCGTTATATCAATGAACCATTTATATGAAGTACACCCTGATAAGTGCATAAGGTTTAAAAACATGGAAATAACACCATTTTCCATTTCACATGATGCTGCATGCCCTGTGTGCTATACAATAAATGCCAGCGGACATAAAGCAGGCATGGTAACAGACCTTGGGACTTATAATGATTATACTGCGAGCCATCTTGCAGGAAGTGATATTTTGCTGCTTGAAGCAAACCATGATATAAGTATGCTTGAAGCAGGGAAATACCCATACAGCCTTAAGTGCAGGATACTAGGCAGCAAGGGGCACCTTTCCAATGAAGACTCTGGAAGGCTTTTATGCAGGCTTCTTTGTAAAAAGCTTAAATATGTATTCCTTGCGCATCTTTCCAAGGAAAATAATTACCCGGCACTGGCATACCAGGCGGTAAAGTGCCAGCTCTGGGAAGAACTTGGCATAAACAGCCTGCCATTTAATATGTCAGTTGCAAACAGGGATATACCTTCAGCACTGGTAAATCTAGGCTAAATTACTGGAAATGGAAAAGGGCAGGCAAGTAAATAAAACATCAAAATGGAGGATACAATGAAAAAAACAGTAGTAACAGTAGTAGGAAAAGACAGCGTAGGCATTATTGCCAAGGTATGCACATATTTAGCGAACAACAGCGTTAATATACTTGATATTTCCCAGACAATAGTTGATGGTTTCTTTAATATGATGATGATAGTTGATGTAGCAGGATGTTCAAAAGACTTTGGAACCCTAAGCCATGAACTTGAACAGATTGGCGGTGAAATGAACTGCATTATTAAAGCGCAGCGTGAAGATATATTTGACAGTATGCACCGTTTATAAGCTGTTAATAACAGGATATATTGCTTATAAAGTAAATCTAGTTTATTATTTTTGTGCCATATTGCTGCTATGCTGCATATAAGGCACAGCATGGGGGTTATATGATTAATATATATGAAGTTCTTGAAACTAATGATATGATTGAAAAGGAAAACCTTGATGTCCGTACCATAACGCTTGGTATAAGCCTTTTAAACTGTATTGACAGCAGCCTGGCAGGTCTTAATGAAAAAATATATAACCGTATTGTGTCTGTTGCAAAAGAACTTGTACCAACAGGCAAAGCTATAGAAAAAGAATTTGGAATACCTGTTGTAAATAAACGTATTTCTGTTACACCAGCCGCATTAATAGGTGCATCAGCATGTAAAACTACAGAAGATTTCGTTACGGTTGCACAGACATTAGACAAAGCAGCAAAGGCCACAGGCGTAAACTTTATTGGTGGTTATAGTGCACTTGTTTCAAAAGGAATGACAGAAAGTGATGAACTCCTGGTACGTTCAATCCCAAAAGCACTGGCATCAACAGACTTTGTATGCAGTTCAGTAAACCTTGGTTCTACAAAAACGGGGCTTAACATGGATGCTGTAAAGCTTATGGGCCAGATAGTACACGATACAGCCAAAGAAACTGCAGACAGGGACAGTATAGGCTGTGCAAAGCTTGTAGTGTTTTGTAATGCCCCTGATGATAATCCGTTTATGGCAGGTGCATTTCATGGTGTTACAGAAGCAGATGAAATTATAAATGTAGGGGTAAGTGGGCCTGGAGTAATGCGCAAAGCACTTGAATCAGTACGTGGGGCAGACTTTGGGACTCTCTGTGAAAAAGTTAAGAAAACAGCATTTAAAATAACAAGGGTAGGACAGCTTGTTGCAAGGGAAGCTTCAAAACGTATGAATGTACCATTTGGAATTATAGATTTATCACTTGCACCAACACCAGCAGTAGGCGACAGCATTGCTGATATATTTGAAGAAATGGGATTACAGCGGGCTGGTGCACCAGGTACTACAGCAGCACTGGCACTTTTAAATGACCAGGTTAAAAAAGGTGGTATAATGGCATCTTCATATGTAGGAGGCTTAAGCGGCGCGTTTATACCAGTAAGTGAAGACCAGGGCATGATAAATGCTGTAGAAGATGGTGCACTTACCCTTGAAAAACTTGAAGCAATGACATGTGTATGCTCTGTAGGGCTTGATATGATAGCAATACCAGGTGATACAAAACCTTCATCAATCTCAGGCATTATAGCCGATGAAATGGCAATTGGCATGATAAACCAGAAAACAACAGCAGCACGCCTTATACCCGTAATTGGAAAGGGAGTTGGTGAAACCGTAGAATTTGGAGGGCTTTTAGGACATGCACCCATAATGCCAGTAAACCAGTTTGACTGTAGCAGCTTTATTAACAGGGGAGGAAGAATACCAGCACCCGTACACAGTTTTAAAAACTGACAGCTTTCTTATAACCAGTATAATAGACAAATCTGTTATAATGGCAGTAGCAGGAGCGGCAAATGCCTCATTAGATTATAATTTTTTAAATAAGGAGGAGGAAGACGTAATGTGTACATTATTTAAAAAACTGGCAGAAGAAAACAAGGCAGAAGGACTGGCAAAAGGGCTGGCAGAGGGGCTGGCAGAAGGAATTATAGAAACAGGGCTTGAATGTGGGCTTTCAGAAAAAGATATCCTGGGCAAATTGCAAAAGAAATTAAACCTGTCTTTACAGGAAGCAAAGGAATATTTAAAAAGATTTAGCAGACAGCCACTATAAAAAATGCACATGATAATTAGAAAAAACAAGGGCTAAACCACCGGTTTTGCCCTTGTTTTATGCGGTTTAGGCAAGTTTGACATGAAAAGCTTATATTTTTGACATGAAATTTGTACGAATGTGACATGAAATTTGAAATTTTGTGACATTGAAATGACAAATAAAAATTATATAAAATACTTGTAGCTCATTCAAACCACTTTTTAAACATCTGGAACAGTTTTTATATCCATGATGCAAGAAAAAAATGGTTGACTAAATACTAAAGGTGTGGTATTATTCTTGAATACAATAGATGGGAGATTATCCTATATCAAGGATACACTTTTGTTAGTATTTACATTTTTTCTCAATTGGTTTTTTGTATTTTTAGGAAAAGATGAGTGAGACTGCGCAAAGTAGTTTTGCTCATCTTTTTTGCCAGCAGGGGGCTGGCAGCACAGTGGAATACAAAAAAGTGTGAAAAATGTAAAAATTCAGGATTGACAAAATACAACATCTGATGTATTATTGTAGAATAAAAATATAAGGAGGCATATTAAATGAGAAGAAATGCAACTAAAGTTGCCGCAGCGGTTTTAACATTAGCTGTCACAATGACAAGCGTGAATATACCTACTACTGCAGCAGCAGCTAAGAAAGTGAAACTTACTCCAGCAAAGAAGACACTTACTGTTGGAAAAACAGTAACTCTTAAATTAAAAGAAGGTACTAAGAATGTAACAACAAAGGCAAAATTTACTTCTAGCAATAAGAAGATTGCCACAGTTGGTAAAAAAGGTAAAGTAAAAGCAAAGAAAAAAGGTACAGCAACAATTACAGCAACTTACAAGAAAAAGAAATATAAATGTAAGATTACAGTAAAGGCTAAAGCAACACCAAAGCCAACAACAAAACCTACAACAAAGCCAACACAGGCTCCAGAACCAACAACAGCTCCAACACAGGCACCTACAACAGAGCCAACAACAGCTCCAACGCAGGCACCTTCAGCTGATACAGTGGGAGCTATCACAAGTGTTGAAGCTAAATCAGCTACTACAATTGTAGCAACATTTGAATCTGCACTTCCTGCTACAGCAGTCCTTACATTAACAAAGGGAACTACAGACACAGGCGTTAAGGCTGTTATTGATGAAGCAAGGACAACTGCTACATTTACATCAGCTTCTAAATACGCTGTAGGCACATATACAGTTACAGCAACAGCAGGTGAAAGTAAACAGAGCAAAGATGTAGAGATTAAAGAGCAGAGTGTACAGGACATTGTTATAAAGAGTAAAACAGCATTAACTAATGAAGATAAAAAGGAATTATATGTTTATTATGATGTAGTAGACCAGTATGGCGAAAGCATGAGGACATCAACTTCCCTTACATGGACTTCAGGTACTGGCCCGGTTAAAGCAGATAAATCTACAGGCTGTCTTAAAATTAAAAAAAATACTGGCGATAATACAGAATTTACTTATGGTACAAATGTTTATATTGTCGGTGTAGATACAAAGAGTGGTAAGAGTGTACAGGCAACACTTCCTGTTGGAATGGTAAGGGCTCTTGATACTATAAAATTTGAAGGTTTTGTAAATAAAGATGACAAGGGCACTATCCTTGAAACACTTCCTAAGGATTTTGCAGTAGGTAAATATTCTTTATTATTCACAGCATATGACCAGGATGGCAATGAGATGGAAGCTGATAAGAGCTTTACAGATTCATCAAAACCAAAGGTTACATTTATAGCTGATAACCCTACACTTATCAAATCTGAATTTAAGCAGGGTGATATATATACAATTAAAGGCAGGAAATATTGTTCAGTAACTGTTGAACCTGGTATGTATATTGATAAAGGTGGCGAAGTAAATATTACAGCTATTTCCAATACAACAGGCAACAGGACTACAAAGAACTTTGTAATTGGTGCTGGTGCTGTGCTTAAGAGCTTATCACTTAGTGCACCAACAGAAACTATAGCTGATGGTGATACAAATATAACTATTCCTTTTGTTGCTAAGGATACTAACGGGAATGATGTTACAAACTATGAAACAATTGTACGTTCTACAAACCAGTTAAAGCTTACAACTTCAGCAGGTAAGCTTACAGTACGCGAAACTGAAACTGGTGCTGCAAGGATAATATGGGATGATACAGAAAGTGCAAAAAACTTTAAAACATCTTCATCACATGATGGTGTTGACCGTCCAGTTTCACTTGTAACAACAGTTATAGGTGGAGAAAGCAGCAATATAATGATGTATGTATCTGATACAAGACGTCCTGTAGCTGTTTCTTCTGTTAAACTTAATGACGATAATAATGACACAATAACAGAAGATAATAAGGTAGAAGTTAAATTCTTTGAAGGTGATGCAGTTAAGTATATAGACCAGTATGGTAAAGTTCTTGATGACGATAAAGCACAGGCATTTTTCACAGAAACAAGTACATCTAATAATGGATTTGATGGCAAAAAATATGGTGTAAAAGTTGATTATTCTGCTATAGGCAGTAACATCGATAAAGAGGTTCTTGTTAGCAGTGGCAGTGCTCTTGATGTTTCAAGTGAAAACTTCGGTGTTTTAACTAAAGATGGGCATGATAAGTTACAAATAAAGACAAATGAAATTAAAGGCAACAGGGCAGCCGTTGAAAATATCAGGTATTCTGTTGTAAGGCTTGAAAATGAAAATGATACAGTAAGAAAAACATGGGATGCAGTTGATACAAACCACAGTGTTGATTATACTATAGTTCCAGTAAGAGGCCTTTCTGATTTAAGAATTAATAATATACAAAAAATCAGGCTTAAAACAAATTATACTAACTGGGAAAATGGTGATGCGATTGAAGCTGCTTCTGGTTCATCAATAGCATTAAATGAAAATGGCAATGGTCCAGCAACAATAGAAACAGAGCGTGAATTAAAAGTATTAGGTACTTATGATGGCAAATCCGTTACTGTTCCTAATAAATTCTATGCTACTATTGGAAAAGAGGGCTTAGCTACATTTAAAGTAGAAAAGGCTGGAAATAATAATGGTAATGCTACAATTAAGGGTCTTATAGATTATACAAATAGTAAACCAGAAGAAGCAGGCGAAGTTATAAGGTATAATGATTTATATGACTTCAATACAGCAAGACATACAAGAAGAGATGCAAGGAAAAATGTAGCTGTTAAAGTTTATGGAACAACTACTGATGAATCAGAGCTTCTTGGAACTGTAAAGACTTCTGTAACTTTATCAGATGCTATAAGTTATCCAGTAAGTGTATCATTCTGCCAGTATAAGGCTGTGGCAAATAAACTTCTCTTAGAAGCAAAAGATACAAATTATACATTTAGCAGCAGTATTCCTGTAAAGGACAATGCATGGGATGAATGGGATCCAAGTGTTATAATAAGGGATCAGTATGGTGACATTGTTAATGACAGGGGTGTAGAGTTCTCAGTTTCAAATATTGTAGAAAATTCTGGAGAATTTGCACATCTTCCAAAGAGCTTTGCAGTAAGCCAGAATAACTCAAAGGGAGCAAAGATTACTGGTGCTGAAATTAAAGATACATTTGATTTAACTGCAACTGTTGAAGGAATAAACGTAAGTGCCAAAGTTCCAGTAACTATGGGAGCAGATGTATGTGCCTTAATTAACAGTGATGGTAATGAAGATGAATTTGTAGAAATGAAAGATGGCAAGAGGCATACTTTGCGTGACACATTAGGTTATGACAGATAATTATATAAATGTTTAGATATATCTCAGTATATTTAAATATTCATTAAAACAATTTATATAGAGGAGGTTCTTAATGTCTATGACATATAGAATTTCCTCTATATTTTTAATTTTAAACAATAAATTATAAACAGAAAGTGTGAAATTTTTTATGAAAAAAATATACAATTTTATTCCGTCAATTTTATGTGTAATAATTCTGTTTTCTTCATGTGGAAAAACAGAAACAGATATTAAAACAGGACAAAGTACATTACCATCACCTGCTGTATCTTCTTCTGAAGGGAATAATAATATAACAAGTGGTGGTAACAAAAAAGCTGGCAATGAACCAGAAGCATCTTCTGAAACAGAAACACCCATTGTAACAGAAAACCCAGAACAAAGCCAGGAGCCAGAGGAGAACAATAAAACCATTGAAGCAGTTATTGATACTAAATCAGGTTATGCAGATGATAACCGCCAGATAAATGTAATAGGTCTTAAAACATATAAAAAGATTAAAAGCAAACTATATAAGGATAAAGCCGCTAAGAATAAAGAGTTTCTTGTATTATTTTTAGAAATAAATAATAAACTTAACGATAAAGACTATATAAATGTCAATTACCTGTCCACAAAAGTTGACGGAAAGGAAATTAAAAATTCAGTTCTATTTAATGAGCCAGAAGGTTTCCAGACTATTTTTAAAAATATAGAACCAGGTGAAACCCTTAGAGGATTTATTGTATGGGAAGTACCAGAAGACTGGAAAAAAATTGAAGTTATATATGATGGCTGGAAAGACAGCAGTAACTTAAGCTTAAACTGCACATTTACTCCTGATGATTATTTTGATCCTCCACAATATAGTTAAAAAAATATATTTATACATATACCAAAAACCAGCACCCCCTATTTAGACAGGCAAGGGCTGGTTTTATATTAAATATTATTCCATATAATCAGTTTGCATAGTTCTTCATATATACTCATTATAAAATTTACATAATTTAAATTATAGAAGAGGTTTATTTAAAAACATATTTCATGAAACAAGTATACTCTTATATAATAAAAATTTATTTATATATTTTTTTGAATATTAACAATTATAAATAGTATATTTTACCTGTGGTAAAAAAGCAAGTGCTTTTTTAAACATAACCCTGCAAAGACCTCCATGGATAGATGGCTACAATGTTTCATCTGATTTAAATGTTACAGTTGGTTCTGATACATCTGAAAAAATTTCTACTAAGAAAGAGAATGATACAGATGCAGATTTCCATAAAGATGTATATTAGGTATGAATAGATAATTATTAACTATTATCTAGCACAAATACTATTATTAATTTATAATAATCCTTCCTCTTGATGAGGGAGGATTATTTTTTAAAGTATTTTATAATATATTTTGATTATA
The DNA here is from genome assembly GCA_910586555.1 of uncultured Lachnospiraceae bacterium. Taxonomy (GTDB): domain Bacteria; phylum Bacillota; class Clostridia; order Lachnospirales; family Lachnospiraceae; genus Butyribacter. Next base: position 66,111 of record CAJUJY010000001.1, on the reverse strand, counting down.
AATACAAAAAATTAATATGAACATAATTTTATACAAAAATGAGGATACTAATTATGAAAAAGTTTTATTTATATATTTTAACATTTATTTTTTATACAGGTATATAGGAGTGTCTTTAGGCAGGCTGCTGTCTTTTAGAATATCATTATTATCAGCAATTTGTGTCTTCATATCCTGTTCTGGTATATTATTATTTGAAGATGCATTTAAAGGCATATCCGAAAACTCATCTGAAGATATGTAATAAGATACTTTTGTGCTACTACTGCCAAGATTTTCAATTTCAATCTTTCCCCACCACTATTCCCGAAGAAACCCCTGTAATTAAAAAGGCGGCTGTTTCTGCTGGTATGCCATATTCTGATGCAAACCGTTCAGTTACATTTCTTGGACTTAAAGAATATAAAAAAATAAAAGGTAAAACTTATACTGATACTCCCGAAAAAAATAATAAGTATCTTGTTTTATTTTTAATTTTTATCTATTAAAAATAATTCCTATGAGGAAATTTACATAAATTATAACTATTTTAAGGCAAAGCTTGATGGTGAAGAAATAGAACATACTTTTTTATTAAATGACCACAAAGGTTATCCTACAATATTTACACATATACAGCCAGAAGGAAATATTGCTGGTTTTATTGCATGGGAAGTTCCCAGTAAATGGAAAAAACTTGAAATAACATATAATGGCTGGAAAGATACAGATAATATATCATTGAACGGAAGTTTTACTCCTGGTGATTTATCTGACCCATTAATTTATAATTCTAGTGATTATTTAAATAATGGGCAAAACTAACAAATATTTTTATAAAATATGTTTATTTTATGAAATTTTTGGTATCCTATAGATAGATGCTTAGGCTATAAAACAGGAAAGGAATATATTTACTATGAAAAAAAGATTATATCTGGCAATTTTAACTGTTATATTATGTATAAGTATATCTGGCTGTGGGAACAATAATAATAAAGATTCAAATGATGAAAATATTTCTGGAAACAATACAGAAGCACCAAAAGATGATGAAAACAATAAAGATAATGAGAATAATACAGATAATGGAAACAATGAAGAAGATAAGAATAATGGGGATAATACAACCAAAGAGCCATCTTCTGCAACGACACCTTCCATAGATGAAAACCAGGGTTCTGAAGTTACAGAAACTATTGAACCTAAAGCTGGAAAATTAACTGCGAAACAACAGTATTCTGATGCATACAGGGAAGTTAAATTTCTTGGATTAAAGCAATATAAATCCCTTAAAGGTGATAATTATACAGATAAAGCTAAAAAGAATAAAAAATTTCTTGTTCTTTTTCTATCAATCAGGAATACAGGTAACGAAAAGGATTATATAAATCCTAATTATATTACTGCAAAAGTTGATGGCAAAGATATAGAACATACATTTCTTGTAAATGAGCCATTCAATTATCCTACAATATTTACGAATATAGAAGCTGGAAGTACAATAGGAGGCTTTATTGTATGGGAAGTGCCAAAGAACTGGAAGAAATTTGAAATGGAATACAGCGCATGGAAAAATATTAATGGATTAACCTTAACAGCAGAATTTACTCCTAAAGATTTATCAAATCCATTAATTTATAATGCTTCTAATTTCCAGTGATATAATTTGTATTATTTAAAACTGCTAATCCTTATATTTTTATATAAAAATACCACTTATTTGTTATAACTGGCTATCCAGGAATAAGTGGTATTTTTTAAACTTTAATCTTATAATTTATAATAATCTATAAATATATCCACAATTATTACTGTCTTTAGATGATTATTTACCATTTTACCTGATAAGGGTTAATTATAATCATTTGCATTATAAATAACAGGGTCTGATAAATCTTCTGGTGTAAATGCAGCTTCAAGTTTTACATTATTTATATCTTTCCAGCCACTATAAGTTAATTCTAACTTTTTCCAACTAGATGGCACTTCCCATACAATAAAGCCAGCAGCATTTTTTCCAGATTTAATAGTATCAAATATTGTTGGATAATTTTGGGGATTATTAAATATTGCTGTATGTTCTGTTTCTATTCCGTCTATTTTAGCTGAAATATAATTATAATTAATATAATCATCTTCATTACTATTATTCTTTATGGATAAAAATAGAATTAAAAATTTTTTCCCTTTTGAGGCTTTATCTGTATATTTTTTACTTTTAAGTTTTTTATATTCTTTTAACCCAAGGACTTTGATGGTTCTGCTTATATCTGAATACTGTTGTGATGCAGAAAGTTCACCTATTTTAATTTCTGGTTTTGGTGTTATGGCTGGTTCTGTACTTTTTGGTTTTTGAGCTATAGATGGTTCTGTATTTTCTGGTTTTTGGCTTATAGATGGTTTCGCACTTTCTTGCTTGTTAAAATCTGGGGTAGCTAGTACTTTAGTATTTTCTGGTACAGTATTTTTTGAAGTATCTGTATTAGATACAAGTTTTGTAGGAACAGGACTATTAGTGATATTGTCCTCTTTTTTGCCACAACCTGTTATGCCTGTTAATAAAATTGTTATTAACAATCCTGAATATATCTTCTTTTTCATAATTTATACATTTCCTTTCAAAAAACAATCCTCCCTTATAAATAGGAAGGATTGTTATAAAACTTATTCTTTCAGACTATTAATAGTTAAACTTATTTCTTCATTCCTAAACCACCGTTAATAATTTCATCTTCACGCCAGTTTTTATCACTATTCATACTACGTATAACTTCTTTGCCATCAATGCCACCTTTAACATCTTCACTTAAAATAAATGCAGCACTGTCAGCAGGAGCTTTAAGTTTATATGGCTGTGCAGTAAATCCAAGATTCTGGTAATCCTTTGCCTTATATGCTACACTTATTGTAAGGTCAAATTCATCACCGATTTCAATACCTGAAACACTTAATCCCTGAGTACCATTTCCATATGGTGTAAAGCTGTTTATAAGATGTGTTTTATCTTCATCTGTATTTTCCTTTGTTAATGCAACTGAATATGTGTAAGCAAGACTATTCTGGCTTATTACTTCGCCATACTGGTCGAAAACTGTACCTGGTTTACAAAAGCCTAATTCAGTACGTGTTACATTAAACAAATCTTTACCAAGTCCAACAAACTGGTCAGGTTTATATGCACTGTCAAGGCTTGCAGGATAAGGAATCTCATCTGAAATACCAATCTTTTGTGTTACCATGTTTTTAACATACATATAATCCTCTATTTTACCAGGATCAGTATTTGCATATTGGTCTTGCAGCCTGGTTGTAGTAACTTCTATTGCTAATGTTTTATTAGCAGTAATTCTCTTATTTCTTGCATCATTATCATCATATAACTGGTTCCATGTAAGTGCGCCACTTGTTACAGCAGATATTTTGTTCTTATTTTCATTTAATTGAATATCACTCTGTTCAGAAAGATTATAGTATTTTGTAGGTAATGTACAACGTAAACCACTTCTTGTAGTACCCTTTACCCTGATGCCAAGTTTATCATCAGTAATGCTAATATCAGGGTGGCTTAATTTACTTCCACCAATAACCAGCTTATCTTCTCCTGCTGTTACAAGATCCTTTAAGCCATTCTCACCTTTTATATAAGTACCATTAGCATTTTGTGTATTATCTGTATATAAGAAGTATTTACCAGTTTTATTATCTAACTCAATTGAAACATTATCCCTTATAGCAGATGTTGGAACAACAGAATAACCATTTGACCATTCCTTGTCTACCTTGGTAAAATCTTTACCAGATTGTAAACTATTACCACTAAGTAATTCTGTTTCTTTTACTGATACAATTGAATATGTTAATGAAACTGTATCAACTAATTTATTATATTCTAATGTCTTAGATTTTTCAGTTTCTTTATCAAATGCTTTAAATGTTACATTATTAGACTGCTTTATTCTCTTATTAATATTGCTATCTTCAGCGCCTAAAATACCACCTTTCCAGTTATAAAGCATATACTCAGACCTGCCATCAGTTTCCCTGGCTGGACTGTCTACAAGATTAAGTTCAGTATTATTATCTGTTTCAACTCTTATAGCATATTTTTCTTTATTAAATCCTTCACCCATTGCACGGTCAAAGAATGCTATTGTTCTTGCATCATTTCCTTTTAATTCATTTCCATACTGGTCAACATATGTTACTTTATCACTTAAGAAATTCATGCTATAATTACTATCTGCACCAATAACAATAGCACCGTTTTCATCAAGACCCCATGCAATATTTTTAAACGCTACAGGGCGTCTTGTATCTTTTACGTTAATAATTGAAACTTTAGTTTCACCATCTCCTGCCCCGCCAGATACTACTGTTGTAAGTGCAACACGGCGGTCTGCTTTATCCTTTGCTGAAGAACTCTCGAAATCAGTAGCACTTTTTTCAGTATCTGACCATGTAACAACTGCTTCACCATTATTATCTTCCCTGACTTCTAACCTGCCTTCTGATGCAGCCAGTGATAATACATTAGATGAACGTACTATTGTTTCATAATCTCTTGTTTCTTTTCCATTTACATCAATTGCCCTGTATAAGAGTTCCCTGTTCTGGTCGCCATCAGCAATTATACCTTCTTTAACGCCAGTTATTTCAATACTCTTTAAAACAGCAGCCTCAGCAATTTTAAATTTATAAGGACTTGTTTTTCCAGTTTTCTTAGAAATGGCTGTTAATGTTACTTCACCACCCCTGTCTGTTTGTGTAGAAGGCTGCACCTTTACAGAAGAATATTTTTTATTTCCTATGCTGTAAATTTTCCCGCCTACATTTTCAGTAGGAACACTGATTTTGAATGATGAAAGTGCATCTGCAATTATAGTTATATCATCATCTTCATATTTAACAGGTTCCATAAGATGACCATTCTGGTCATATGTCTGGTATAACATATACCATGTATCTTTGGCAAACTTCTTTGGAAGTCCGTCTTTAATTTCTACTTTTTCAAGTTTATCATTTACAAAGCCTGCTGCTTTAACCTCATGTGTAGCCTGTACTGTGCCAATCTTTACATTACCTTCTACAACAATTGGATTGCTTCTGTCTGAATATACACCATATACATGTATTAAATCACCATATGTATATGCAGACTGTCCATAACCATCTTTACTCTTCTGTATAGTAATCCTTCCAGCAGATGTGTCTGTTGTATAAGATGTAGATGAACTTATTGTCCATGTAATATCTGTTGAGTCGTCCATCTTTTCGTTATACTGGTCACGTACTTCATAATAAATATAAGCTTGTGTATTTGCTTTACGTATATTTCCTTCACTATCTTTAATGCCTTCTTTTTCAGGATTTGTTAAAGCTGGCTTATCAGTGTCATTTGATAAAAGTACAATTGATGTTGCTTTCCTGTCTGTAACTTCTGATTTAGCTGTAAGTGGTTCACCAGAACCAGTATTTACTGTGATAACGTATTCACCATTTGAAAATTGTGCCTTACTTGTAAATGTAGCAGATTTTTTATCATCACTGAATTTCCATTCACCATCTTGTTTTACACCATTTTTTGTAATCTCACAATTAACAGTTGAAGATGCTGCCTTATCAAACACTACTTCAAAAGTATCAGCCTTAACAGCCTTAAAGCTTGTGATAGCTCCCACTGTTACAACTAATTTCTTTATTTTTACAAACTGCCTTTTTTCAAGCAATTCCAGCCCTGGTTTTACTTATATTATTAATTTTAATAAAAAACTTTATGAGTATATTTAAAGATTAAAGTAACATTTAATATAAATTCTGGGTATTTTCTGTAAAAATATGGAAATTAATAAGCTGGTTATGCCAGGGTGTATTTTATGTATTTTTAACTGGCGGCTATTGTGTTTATATATAATCGCATATTAAAATATAATATTTAATTAGGTGTTACATATAATTATATACTATATATAATAAATATATTATAGCCAGCCAATTAAATATATTATATCCTGGCTGCTAAACTAGTTATTTAATGTTTAACTGTTTAATATAGACCAAAATTATTAATATAACAAAATATATATATAATATATGTAGTTTAATTAATTATATATTATAATATGTTTTAAATAAGTTATATTTATTTTTGTGACAGAAGTATTTCTATTTCTGAACGATAACCATATTTTATAAGGTATTCTATTACTGCACCTTCCACCATTTCACGTATTGTTATATTTTTAGAATGTGAAAAGTCATCTATTATTGCAGAAAGGCCTTGTGAAAGATAAATGCTTTTAACTTTCTTTCCACCAGGTATAAGGTAGCGCTGTGGTGTATTGTCTGAAAGTGCAGGAGTGCATAATTCTACTAAGCGTTCTTTGTTTTCATATAAATAATTTAAAAGTGGATAATATTTGCTGTTGTCTTCTTCGCTTTCATTTTTGCTAATAATGTTTTTGGATAGTTCCACGTTTTCATCTCTGCCAGCAAGCCTGGATAGCAGATTAGCTTCCTGCTTAATAATACGTGGTTCATAAGTTTTTGTGCTGCTGTTATAGAACATGTTATTATTTCTCATATAAGTATTCATTTCTGTGTAATTCTGGAAACCGAAGGTGTTTGCTATATCTGAAGGGTTTGCAAGGACACCATCCTTTTTAAATTTATCAGCTATCATCTGTGCACGGAATGGTATTTCACCGCTAATCTGGTCTAACATTTTGCTGCGGTATTCGTCCCTTTTTATATACTTGCCATTTTTAACTATAAAACCACGCCTTCTAAAGAAAGCATCCATAGTACGTATGCTTGAATATCCATATTTTTTATAAATGTCTTCCCTGTTATATCCTTCATTTATTTCTTTAAGGATACTTGCTTCCTGTTCATCAAAGTTTTTTGCTGTTGTGTTATTAGATGGCATATTATTTTATCTCCTTTTTTTAAATGATAATGTATTAACAGATTCTACTAACTGTGACTGTTCTGTATGCAGATAGATACTGCTGCTTTTTAAGTCTGCATGTCCAAGTAGTTTTTGGAGTACAGAAATAGGGCAGTTTTTTGCAACAAGTGCAGAGGCAAAACTATGTCTTAGGCAATGTGCAGACAGCCTGGGATTAAGGCCAGCTTTTTTTGCGTATGTATGTATGCAGTCATTTAAATACTGGTGGGTTAATTTGCCTGAATTAATTGTTGAAAAAAAGTTACCAGAGTTTTTATTCCTGTATTTTTTTTTATATTTTATAAGTATCTTCCTTATCTCATTATTCATAGGAATAACCCTGTCTTTTTTGCCTTTGCCACATACTACAGTTATTTCATTTCTGTCAAAATTAACATCTTCAAGTTTTAAACTGCATAATTCTGAAACGCGCAGACCTGTAAAACATATGGTAGAGCAGGCAGCATAAATAACAGGTTTGTCTATTACTGAAAGAAACTGTTCCATCTCGTCTATTGTAAGATAAAGACGTTCTTTTTTCTGGACATGGATATTATCAAGCTGGCCTGCAAGATTATTTTGTGTATACCCACGTTTTACAAGGAAGTTCCAGAATGAACGCAGGGCAACAAGTACATTGGCACGTGTTTTTCCAGAATTGCCTTTTTTCTTGCGGTATGACATATATTCCTGAAGATGTTCTATTGTAATGTTGTCAAGAATAGCTATGCCATTAAAAATGTCTTCTTCAAGGTAACGTGTAAAATCAGTTAATGTTCCTTCGTAATTCCTTATGGTGTGCGGGCTTGAATCTTTGTCATCAAGAAATTCAAGGAAAATTCCAATAAGTCTTGATATTGCCATTATTAATACGCCTCCTGGTATAATATAGTAAGCAAATGTAATCTATAAAAATACTTCTTGTTTTTATATCTGGCTGTAGGAGTTTTTATAGTTACATAAAATAATGCTTAGGAAGTTAAATATAGTATATTTTAAGGTATAAATTAACAAAATTTACCAAAACCTAACCTCCTAAATAATAAATATATCATTCAAAATGGCTGTCGGAAAATTTTATTGGAAAATCAACTATAGTTAATATAGAATATAAGATTTAAAATAGGATATAATAAATTATAAGTATATAAAAAAGATATAGAATATTTAGAAAATATATAGAATATAATAAATATATTTAACCTCATCAAGTAAGCCCTTTAAAGGGCACGCTTCTATGTTGTGGAAACATATTGACTATACACAAACAAACCACCAGTTGTTTATCTGGTGGTTTTAATATGCTTGTTGTATTTAGTTATTTGTTTTATTTGATTTTAACTCCAGGTACATAACTTCCAATATCGTTTAAATATTCTTTATCATTGTATAATTCGTTAGTAGCCTTATCAAAGTACTGTTCAAATGCAGAGGCAACAGACTGTAGTTCTTCATCATCAGTAATCCCTTCAAATTCAGGGTTACCTTCTTCATCTTCTGAATACCTGAAAAGTATTAATTCATCTTCTGGCATTTCTTCAGTAGGGTTTATAGGAAGTACAGCAACATATTCTTTTGAAAGTTCTTCAATCTCCATAGCAGCAATTATCTCTACATCAAACTCTTCACTTGTTTCAGGTGCAATGGTTACAATAACTGTTTCATCATCGGACTCATTAAAAAATAGGTTTTTATTTTTGGTATTCATATAATTTCCTTTCCCAATATCTTAATTGTAGATATTATTTTGTTTCAATCCACTTGCGGCAGTTAGGAGCAAGACAATAATGTGGATTGCCTCATGGCAGCAGGGGATACCGCTTCTGCTCCGCCCACTGCTGCCGTTATAATTGTTCCTGGCAATTCCTCCCCTGCCTAATATGGAGGGGAATCCTTGCTGTTAATTATTGAATAAAGATAAACTATTTTATAATATACCATTTGACGGGACAAGTGTCAATTATGTAAAGAATTATTAAACAATTATATGGTTTTTAGTCTGCATTGCTGGCAGAGGGTACGGGACTATCTGCATTATCTGTATTTTTCTGGTGCTGGCGGCCTTCTACATCAATATCATAATTATCTTTATAAATAAGTTCTGACATTGTTACAAATGTAAATCCTTTTTCCTTAAGGCTGGTAATAAGCTGTTCAAGTGCAGAAGCGGTATACTTTGCACCATTATGGCAAAGTATTATTGAACCGTTTCCAAGGTGTTTATGGTTTAAAACAGTATTTAAAATAGAATCTACACCATAGTCTTTCCAGTCAAGGCTATCATTATACGCAACAGATGGAAATAGTGAAGCCCTGGGCAATAAAGCCTCAGATTTTCCATATAATTTCAAGTGAATCTTTTCCAGTTAAGATTTTACTAATAAAAGCTTCTGCTACCTGGTGTTTATGGTTATTATCAAGGTTCTGGAAGATAATATTAACTGGCTTGTATTTGCAGCTTTTTTGTTTTGTTTCAGCTGAACTAATGATTTTTTTGCGTTCTTCATCTAGTTTTTCTATTTGTCTGTTTAAATAAGGCATAGTGATTTCTGTTGATTCTGCTATACAGTTGACTAATTTCTCAATTTTTTCATCAATTTTTGCCAGCTCTGTTTTTTGCTTTGGGCTGCAAATAGATCCAGTTCCGCTATTATTATAACATATGGCTAATATTTCCTCTATGCTTTTTTGGACGGTATCCTCTATTTCATTTATATTTATAAGAAACTCTTTTCTGTCACATATATGCATGTTATAGCGGCCGCTGCATGCAAGAAAAAGGTTGTTTTTATAACCTTTTTTTACAATAACTGCATACCCACATTTTTCACATTTTAAAAGACCTGTAAGCCATGAATTATTTCCTTTGCCAGAATTTTTAAACTGCCTGTTCCTGTCAAGTTTATACTGGCATTCCAGCCATATTCCAGATGGTATTATACCTGGAAAATTCATAAGTGACAGGGCATTATCTTTAAAATCTTTATATTTTCCTGTAGAAACATTACGTTTTCCTATTAACTGTGCAGCATGTGTACCATCAAATTCATCAATTCTGTTGAAATATTTTGTAATTCCTTTATTATGGTAATATGTATATACATCTATATCAGCCTGTACATAAACAGGGCTATGTAATATCCGGCTTACTGCCACACTGTCCCAGGCCTTTCTGCTGCTACAAAAAATATTTTCCATTGAAAGCAGCTTTGCTATGCTGCTTAATGATTCACCATCTTTAATATAAGTATAAAACATTTTTTCAACAGTTTTTATATGTTCATTTGTGGTAAGTGTTGGTACACTTTTTCCAGATAAAATGGTTCTGCCATTATTAAAACCAAATGGTGCCGGGCCGCCAAGCCATGTACCATATTTTGCACGTTCATAATAATTATCTTTAATACGTCCTGCTATGGTTTCACGTTCAAGTTGTGCAAAAACCATTATAATATAAATCATGGCACGGCCTACAGGTGTTTCTGTATCAAATTTTTCATTTACAGATGTAAATGAAACACTGTAATTATCCATTTCTTCCCATATCTGTCCAAAATCTGTAATAGACCGGGACAGCCGGTCAAGCCTGTATACAATAACCCTGTCAATAGTGCCATTTCTTATATTCTGCATCATTTTACAAAATCCAGGCCTGTCTGTGTTTTTACCACTATAGCCTTTATCTTTATAAATTATAAACTGGTTTTTGCCATTACATTCTTTTTTGCATATATCAATTTGTGCTTCTATTGAAAGGCTTTCTTTTTTATCTATTGACTGTCTTGCATAAATTGCTGTAGCCATAAACTTCCTCCAGTTTTATAATGTTTTTTTGTTTGTTTTATTTGTATTTTCTATTTCCAAAGAATCATATTGGAATTTTATATATAACTGCCTGTAAATTTTTTTAATTGCCTCTTTTCTTTCCTTATCAGTCTTATAAGATTTTAAAAATGTTTGTTTTACCTGCATAAATTCCCCATTATAAATTTATTAATAATAAATATGCGTATAATTCTGTATTTAAACCAGATTATTTTAAAATAAAGGGAAAATCTGGTAGAAGCATGACAGGTATTGTGTTATAATATTAATATATATAGAAAAATAAATAATAGGAGGATTAATATGGCACTTAATTATGATTTAAAAGCAGAACAGGTTCTTAAAATACTTGGTTATAGTGAGCCAGTGGGAGAGGAGTTTATTAATGGGATTGAACAGGAATATAATATAAAACTTCCAAAATGTTTACGGGATTTTTATATGGTTGCGTACCAATGCCCGCTTTTATCAACGGCAGATATATGGACAGATGGCATAAGATTTTTCTATGAAGCAATAGAAGAGGAGATAAAGGACTTTGAAGAGGATTATAAGGATAACCCGGAAGAAGGTGCTGATGATGAATATTACCAGTTTACACAGTTTCTTTCAAAAATTCCAAAAGAACAGTGGCCAGAGCATGTTACAAATTACCTGGAGATAGGCAGTGATTATTCTGCTGGCGTAGTTGAATATGGTATATGTGTAAAAGACCTTGATAAAGAAGACCCTCCGGTTTATTATCTGCATGAAGCAGATGAAATAACAGACTGGAAACTTTTCTGTAATACTTTATCTGGATATTTTATGCTGGTTTTATGTGATGCCCTTTTGTGTAAACATTATAAAACAGCCAGCTATATCCTTACAGAAGCTGGTTTTGGTTTTAATTTGTGTAAGTATGATGAGGCAGAAGAAACATCAAAGGAATTAGGAATAGATTTATCTACATTAAAAGAACAGGTTATGTCTAACGGCAAGGTAACATGGGGTTACGATAAAGAAAAAAATGTGTTAATAGTAGCAGGAACAGATAATAATTATAAATATTTTTTCTGGGTGTGTACTATACAGTTAAAAAATTTATAAAAATGGGCGCAAAACGAAGCTGTCACATTAATAAGATATTCAATCCAGAAGTGTATTGGCAATATTTTATATTTATTTTTAGACCATACCTTGCTCTTTCATACAGCATTTAACTTTATCAAATAAAGTTACACACTCTGGATATTTTTCAATTATTTTGCCGTCTTTTCCATTTATGTATTCAAAACTTTTCTGGTGGAAATAACTGCAAAAAAGTATTCTATATTAAGATGGTAAAAAAACTGGTTTTCTAAACATAGTTCATATTGTACTTGTTTATTTATATTTGTTATAATATAGCCAATTACCTTTTTGTCTGAACAAACAGCCCATATAACATTACACATCTGGGGCAGGCAGTCTGATACCTTACGCAATATATCAGAAAGCCTGTCTTTTTCATTTATAAGGACAAGTTTTTCATTTGGTGCAGTGCAGTCGTCACCCATACATAAACTTTGGCGTCCAACTTTAATATACTTATTATTCATATTTAATCCCCTATTTTTAACAAGATGTGCGGATTTGTGCATAATTACAATATTTTTGTTCTTCGTTTCTTTGTATTGGTTTTTATTACTTAAATAATACCACAGCCATTAGTTTTTGTAATTATTTTCTGGGTATATTATTTTAATTTTATTAATTTTATATATATTTTATTTGTTATGGTAAAAATTTGTGGAACAAGTGATAGACTTCTTGTAAAAATATGTTATAATAAGGCTTAACGCAAATATGGAATAATTAAGAAAGGACAGATTTTATGAAAAATATAATTAATACAGATAAGGCACCAGCAGCAATTGGACCATATTCACAGGCTGTTGAAGTTAATGGAATAATATATACATCAGGTGTAATTCCTGTAAACCCTGAAACTGGTGGACTGGCAGGCAGCACAGTTACAGAACAGGCAGAGCAGGTTTTTACAAACCTTAAAAATTTAATTGAAGCATCAGGATCTAAGATGGAAAATGTGGTTAAAACAGTTGTATTTTTAAAAAATATGGAAGATTTTGCTGCTGTTAACGGTATTTATGCTAAATATTTTCCACAGCCTTACCCTGCAAGGTCATGTGTTGAAGTATCAAGGCTTCCTAAAGATGTTTTGCTTGAAACTGAAGCAGTTGTTGTAAAATAATATTTATAGCTATATTTTCTACTTTTATAGACATAATTATTTATAAAAACACATAAAATTCTATAATAGTAGAAAAATTCTAACGGAGTAGAAAAATATTTAACAATTTACCACTTTTTAGGCGCTATATGGCATTTTTCCGAAAAAACGTACTAAAACATAAGATTTTTTGTTAGATTTATGTTGAAACAGGTGTTGACAAATATTACTGGCATTGTTATAATTGTTGTTGCAATGTAATAGATTTGTAATAATTATTTTATTTGTTTGACAATTATTTATGTTTAATGCAGAAAGTACAGTAAATTTTTATTATAGGAAGAAACTAATTGGAGGTAATTATGGTTAATACACATTGGGTCAGGCGTGTAGCAGCATTAGGTACAGTAATGACATTATCGCTTGCCTGCTGTAATATTTCTGGTGGTTATGGTACAAAGGCATCTGCAACAGCAATCTGCCAGGAAACAGAGATAGCAGGTATTTCATTATCTTTAGATAAGTATTATTCTACAAACTTTGTTGAAAAAACTATTCCAGAAAGTGCAGGAAGTACAACAATACCGTTAGAAACAGCAGCACCAGAAGCATCTCCTGAAGCAGCAGCAACACAGGCACCAGCTAAGAAAAGTACAAGCCAGGCTAAAAGAAGCACAGCAAAGAAGAAAGCAGTAAAAACTGAAAAGGTTTCAAAGCGCTGGCAGACAACAGGTATTTCTATAGCTGATAATTATGTTAATATCCGCAGGCACCCAGGTATAAGAGGTTCAAAAGTCATTGGAAAGTTATACAGGGGTTCGGCTGCAAAAATACTCCGCCACTGTAAAGGCGGATGGGTACAGATAGATTCAGGTGGGTTTAAGGGGTACATAAAGAAAGAATTTCTTGCTATTGGCGCTGATGCCAAAGCCCTGGCTGATAAATATGGCACTAAATACATAACAGTTAAGGAAGGAACAATTACCCTTAATGTAAGGCAGAAGACAAGTACAAAGTCAAAGATCCTTACACAGATTCCTGAAGAGGAAAGATATAATGTAGAAAAGTTATGTGGTGATAACTGGGTAAGGATTTCTTTAGATGATGGCAGAGGTTATGTTGCTAAAGAATTTGTTAATGTAAGGGTAAGATTTAAGAAGGCAATCTCTTTAAGAGAAGAACGTGCAAGGGCACGTGCCAAGGCAGCAGCAGAAAGGGCAGAACAGGAGAGGCTCAGGGCACTTGCAGCAGAGAGGGAAGCAGCTAATGAAAGTTCATCATCAGAAAGCAGCTATTCTTCAGGTTCATCAGGAAGCAGCAGTTCTTCATCAGGTTCTTCTTCCTCAAGCAGCAGTTCATCATCAAGTTCTTCTTCAAGCAGCCATAGCTCTTCGGGAAGCAGCCATAGTTCATCAGGAAGCAGCAGCTCTTCATCAAGTAGCAGCAGCTCATCTTCAGGAAGTTCATCATCAGGTAGTGGCAGTTCAAGTTATGGCAGCAGTACAGGTGAACAGATTGCAGAATATGCACAGAATTTTGTTGGCAATAAATATGTATATGGTGGCACAAGCCTTACAAACGGGACAGATTGTTCAGGTTTTACAATGAGTGTATATGCACAGTTTGGATATAGTATACCAAGGACTTCAAGTGCACAGTCAACATATGGTACAAGTGTAAGTTTATCAAATGTAAAGCCAGGAGATTTAATTTTCTATAAAAATGGCGGTTCAGTAGGACATGTTGCCATGTATATTGGTGATGGTTCAGTAGTACATGCAAGTAATGAAACAGACGGAATTAAAATATCTGGAATGTATTACAGGCAGCCATGTGGTGCAAGAAGAATAGTTGATTAATATAATAAGTAATTCCAAATTTATGCCAGGAGATAACTCTTCTGGCATTAGTATTTTTTGGTATTTGTCTGGCAATACTGGCAGTGGGCCAGATTTTAGGAGGAGATATAAAATGGCTGGAACAATAGTACATCTTGTAATAGCAGACCTGCTTGCAGAAGAATGGGCAGGTTTATGCATTGTTACACCTTATGGCAATGTCCATTTTGAACCAGATTATTTTATAGCTGGAAATATATGTCCTGATGGCATTATGGCACGTAAGGGTTATGTAAGGAAAATGAAAAAGCATACCCATTTCAGGGACAATATTGAGGACTGTGATTTCCATAAGAGGGAAAATCTTTTAACCTTCCATAGAAGGCTGGATAATTTTATGGAAAATAGTTTTAATACTTTTAAAGAGGATAATATAAGAAGTTTGTATTTTGGGTATTTAATTCATATCCTTGCAGATGAAAAGTTTATGTTAGAAATACGCCCGGAATTTATGGAAAATATTTCAGTAACAGGGCTTACAGAACAAAATATGGAAATATTTAAGTACTTTAGCAAAGATGTTGATACAATAGATTTCAGGCTTATAAATGAATATAAAGGTACTGGAAGGATATATAATGCGCTTTCTGGAATAGATCCATATGAAATAAAAGAAATGGTAACAAAAGAAGAACTTACAGACAGCAGGCAGTGGATTTTGAATTATTTTTTTGAAACAGAACATACAGGTATAGAAGAACCTGTTTATATTTCATATAACAGAATGAAGGAGTTTATAAACAGCACTGTTATAAAAATGAAAGATATTTTTAAGTGCCTGGATAAATAAAATTATAAAAATTTTAACAGCTATTTAAGTATATAAAAACTGCTGTACCAGGATTTTGTAATTTATCCTGGTGCAGCAGTTCCTGTATTATATATAGTAAAATACCAGCAGTTATGCAAAAATTATACACATCCCTGTGCTTTCATAGCTTCTGCTACTTTTAAGAAACCGGCAATATTTGCACCTGCCATATAATTGCCAGGCATATCATAATCCCTGGAAGCTTCATCACATGACTGGAAAATCTGTGCCATAATGCCCTGGAGTTTAGAATCAACTTCTTCAAATGTCCATGAAAGCCTTTCAGAGTTCTGGCTCATTTCAAGTGCTGATGTAGCAACACCACCTGCATTAGCAGCCTTTGCAGGGCCATAAAGCATTTTATTTTCAAAGTAAACATCTATAGCTTCAGGAGTAGAAGGCATATTTGCACCTTCTGATACAGCATAGCAGCCATTAGCTGCAAGTGTTTTAGCGCTTTGTGCATCAATTTCATTCTGTGTAGCACAAGGAAGTGCTATATCACATTTAATAGTCCATATGCCAGAGCAGCCCTCAGTATATGTTGCATTGCTGTGGGAAGTCCTGTCCACATATTCCTTAATACGCCCTCTTTCAACTTCTTTAATCTGCTGTACAACAGGAAGGTCGATTCCGTCAGGGTCATAGATATATCCATTAGAATCTGAAAGGGCAACTACCTTAGCACCAAGTTCAGTTGCTTTCTTGGTAGCATAGATTGCAACATTTCCAGAACCAGAAATAACAACAACCTGGTCTTTAAAGCTCTTGCCATTAGCCTTAAGCATTTCATTTGTGAAATAGCAAAGACCGAAACCAGTAGCCTCTGTACGTGCGAGTGAACCGCCGTATGTAAGGCCTTTTCCTGTAAGCACACCTGACCATTCATTGCGTATTCTTTTGTACTGTCCAAACATATAACCAATTTCACGTGCACCTGTACCAATATCGCCAGCAGGTACATCGCAGTCAGGCCCTATATGCCTGTAAAGTTCTGTCATAAAGCTCTGGCAGAAACGCATAACTTCACCATCGCTTTTTCCTTTAGGATCAAAATCAGAACCACCCTTGCCGCCGCCAATAGGAAGTGTTGTAAGGCTGTTTTTGAAAATCTGTTCAAAACCAAGGAATTTAATAATACCACTATACACTGAAGGGTGGAGCCTTAACCCTCCTTTGTATGGCCCGATAGCAGAATTAAACTGTATACGGAACCCCCTGTTTACCTGTGTCCTGCCATTGTCATCAACCCAAGGCACGCGGAAAATAATCTGCCTTTCTGGTTCTACAATACGTTCAAAAACACCTGCTTCTACAAGATCAGGCCTTCTTTCTGCAACTGGTTCAAGAGATACAAAAACCTCTGTTACAGCCTGGATAAACTCAGGCTCACCTGCATTTCTTTTCTTTACTGTTTCAAGTAAGCTGGTTAAATACTGATTTTTTAACTCCACTGCTAAAAAACCCCCTTCTGTTTAAAATATAATTATTAGTATTCATTGGAATTGTATAATTGTATTCCATCTATAACAGTATTGCACAAAACTTCCAATAATTCAATAATTTTTTTATTAATTGGGCAGATTTTATTAAAATTATCCTATGTGGGTATATAAAGGAAGATTAATGACATTTCTGTATTATTACAGGAGTGTTATTTTTATATATAAGTGGTAGTTATATTTTTATTATTATAAAAAAAGATATTGCATTATATAATTTTGCACTATATCTTAAAAAACAATAGTAAATATACCTGATGGCTTAATAAAATTAGGAAAATAAAATATGAACGGATTGTTTACAATTTAGACATATTTTAGACATATTTAAGTTTTATTATCTATATCAGAAAGTGAAAACTTTCTACTCCCACCCTATTATACGCTGGGTAACGTAAGTTATCCGACAAAAAGAGCCTTCCCGGGCTCTTTTTGTTTTTATATAATTTTACTGTCTGCATACCAGTTTTAAATGTTAATCTGGTACAGGCCTGGCAATTTTGCTGTTTGTACAAGGCAGTTTTTATTTGGAAGAGAGGAATGTATTTATGTCATGGAAGTATATATTATTTGATTTAGATGGTACTATTACCGATTCAAGTGAAGGGATTATTAATTGTATCAGGTATGCACTTGAAAAGACAGGATATCCCGTGCCAGGATACCAGGATTTATATAAATATATAGGCCCTCCTCTTTACCAGGGGTTCCAGGAAAATGCAGGAATGACATATGATGAAGCAATGAAGGCCGCTGCCATATACCGTGAAAAGTACAGTGTAACAGGGATTTTTGAAAATAAGCCTTATGACGGAATAGAAGAAGTACTTAAATCTTTAAAAGAACATGGTAAAATAACAGGGCTTGCAACGTCTAAACCTGAAGAGTATGCAGTAAGGATCTTAGGGCATTTTGGGCTTGTAAAGTATTTTGATGTTATTACAGGAGGGGCACTTGATGGAAGACGTAACGATAAAGATATTATTATAAACGAAACCATTTCAAGACTGGGTTTGTCTTCTGGGGATAAATCTAATATAATAATAGTAGGCGACAGGAAGTATGATATAATTGGTGCAAAGAAATGTAAAATAGCATCAGCAGGTGTTTATTATGGTTTTGCAAAGAAAGGTGAACTTGAGGAAGCAGGGGCAGACTATATAATAAATACAGTTAGCGGGATTACAAAGTTATTATTATAACTTTTTCAGGAATGTTAATGTGTTCTTGTGGCAACGCAATAAAATTATGTGCATCTGGCAAAAAACTGTAAAGCAGTAATTAGGTTATAAGCAAGTGGCTAATGCCTGCTTGCTGCAATTAAAGATTGCCCAGAGTGCGTATTGCGTATATTATTTGGTTATAAAAAGGCAGGGATAAGGAGGATTATTATGGCAGGAAAGAATACTGTAAACAGGCCAGGAAGTACTGTTAAAAGCATGAGAGGCATAATTATAACAGTGTCAGTATGTGCTGTGCTGTTTCTGGCAGGAGTTATAGCAGGGCTTATGGCACCTTCTATAAAGAAAAAGGTTGTGGAAATGTCTGGCAGTAAGTATAATGTAAATGAATATATAGAAGTAGGGGACTATAAATCACTTAATGTATCAATAGCAGTTACACAAGATGATATAGATGCAGAAATTGATGATTTAAAGGAACAGAATACTATTTATGAACAGCTTGGCGGAACTGTCAGAGATGGTGACATGATTTATGCAGATATTGTAGGATATATTAATGGCAGGAGGGCTGGTGATACATGTACAAGGGATTATGTTATTATTGGCTCAGGGGACTGGCCTGAAGGTTTTGAAGAGGCTTTAACTGGTGCTAAAACAGGCAAAACCGCAGAGTTTACATTGCAGATACCAAATGGGACATATGGAAATGATGAAATAGATGGAAAAGATGTATTGTTTAAAGTTAAAATAGAGTATATTTGTGGTGATTCGATTGTCCCGGAATATAATGATGACCTTGTACAGTCAGTATCAGAATATAATACAACAGATGAATATAATGAATACCTGCGCCAGAAACTTTTAAAAGAAAATGAAGCAGACAAAGGGGAATTTGCATGGACAGACTTCCTGGAAATATGCAAAGTAAAAGAATATCCCAAAGATATGATGAAAGAAGCAAGAAAAATGGTTTTACAAGGGTATTATGATATGGCAGTTGTATATGGCTGTCAAAAAGAAGAAGTATTTGAAATGTTTGGTTATGCTTCAGAAGATGATTTTAAGAAAACAGACCTTGAAGAACTTGCACAGGATACAGTTAAAGAAAACCTTGCTGCAATGGCACTTGCAGAGCTTGAAGGGATATCATATACAGAAGAAGAATATAATGAAATAGTAAATGAAGAATATTCTTATAATGAAGAAGAATACTCCTCAAAAGATGATTATGAGAAAAAGAATGAACAGGCTTTAAAAAATGAAACACTTATGAAAGCAGTTAAAAACTGGCTTGCAGAAAATGTTTTATTTGATACAGGTAAAGAAGCAGAGTAAAAGCTATAACATGGAGGTGGGTATTTATGGATAAAAACAGTAATAAATATACCATAGGTGATTATTCTTTTTCCAATAAAAGCGATTATGAAAGAGCGTTAAAAGAAAAAGAAACCATATCATATATTGCCGCAAACACTAATATGGCTGATATGAAATCTGTTCTTAAGGTTTATAACAGGGCAGTTGAAAAAAAATCATTCCAGACTGTTTTAGGGCTTGAATTTGTAAGGAATATGAGGAAAAGCCTTATTAATTCAGGAATTGTATCAAATGATACAATACAAACAGTCCCTGTGCCTCCAGGCACAACCGTAAAGCCAAAAACAGGAGGGGAAGGCATTACAGCAAGCATGGCAGAAAAGTATAAGCTTGCTTATGAAAATGAACGTGCAAGCAGGATTATACGTAATATGGCAATAGTTTTCCTTATAGTAATTATAGGCATTATGACATTTATAACATATAATAGCAAATATTCAGTCTTTACCTATTTTACTGATTATAAGACAAATATGGAGAATGAACTTGTAGATAAATACCAGGACTGGAAGAACCAGCTTGAAGCAAAAGAGAAAGAACTTAATGAAAGGGAAAAAGCCATTAAGAACAAGTAGCGCCTGGTTAAACACAAATCTTACATATTTATATGTTAAAATATATTAAAGATTTGTGGTACAATACAATATATTATGGTATATTGTATTATAATCTGTAAGAAAGGTATAGCTGTTTATATGGAAAATTTAAAAATATTAGTGGTTGATGATGAGTCAAGGATGAGAAAACTTGTAAAAGATTTTTTGATAAAAAAGGATTTTAATGTAATAGAAGCCGGGGACGGTGAGCAGGCAGTTGATATATTTTATGATAATAAAGATATTGCACTTATTATACTTGATGTAATGATGCCTAAAATGGATGGATGGGCTGTATGCCGTGAAATCCGGAAATATTCACAAGTACCTATTATTATGCTTACAGCAAAAAGTGACGAAAAAGATGAACTTTTAGGATTTGACCTTGGGGTTGATGAATATATTTCCAAACCATTCAGCCCTAAAATACTTGTAGCAAGGGTAGAAGCAATACTGCGCCGGACGAATATGCTTGAAGAGAACAGTATTGAGGCAGGTGGGATTGTATTGAACCAGTCCGCACATGAAGTCAGTATTGATGGCGTAATTATAGACTTAAGTTATAAAGAATTTGAACTTCTTGCATACTTTATTACAAACCAGGGGGTTGCACTTTCAAGGGAGCGTATATTAAACAATGTCTGGAACTATGATTACTTTGGGGATGCAAGGACTATAGATACCCATGTTAAAAAGCTTAGAAGCAAACTAGGCAGCAAGGGAGCATATATAAAAACAATATGGGGCATGGGGTACAAATTTGAAACATAAAAAGCTAAATGGTACTGTAATCTGTAATACCTTAAAGTGTGCATTTAGCCTTATATTTATTCCACCTGTTTCATGTATATCAACGTCCCACTGGATTGCATTATAACCACATTCTTTAACTACATTTATAAGATTATCATTATAATCTCCATAGGGCGGTCTGAATACACACATATCTTTTCCAGTCAGTTCTTTAACTTTTTCATGTACTTTCATAATTTCATCTTTACATTCACTAGCAGATAGTGTTGACATTTGTTTATGGTTTTCACTATGGTTGCCTAATTCATGTCCTGCCTTGTCTATAGCTTTGACATCGTCAGGATATGAGTTTACCCATCCGCCAGTCATAAAAAATGTTACATGTACATCATTCTTCTTTAAAATATCAAGTATTTTCTGTGTATCTTCATTCCCCCATGCAGCATCAAAACTTAATGCCACTTTCTTTTCTGGTGTGTCAACACAGTAAATTGGAAGTTCTTTGTTTGATATCCTGTTGCTAAAAACTGAAGTTACCTTTTGTGTACCGGTAATTTTGCCGCCATAAGCAATTACAATACTTGCAAGAAGTATTACAGACATTACAACAAGGCCGCTTCTCATAAAAGATGGTATATTTGTATCTTTTTGTATATCAAAATTATGTTTGTTTATATTGCTTTTATCTGTTGTTTTGTCTTGTTTCCCAGTATTGGAACTTTTGGCATGGTAGGTTTCATTTAAGAATTTTGAAAAATGCTTCATTTGGTTTCTCCTTATTTAATTAAATACACATATTTTTGTAATAATATATGAATTTATAAGGGAAAAATGCACTTATTCTTAGACAAAGGCATATGGATTGTGTATAATGGTTAAAAAATAAAACAGTATAGAAAGAATTTAGATGTAATAATAAAAGAGATATAAGAATATTATAGAAATGGAGATAATATGACAGAGCTGGAAAAGCATTATAATAAATTCTGTGAAGATAAAAGGCTGTTAAGACGGCATGGACAGGTGGAATATATTACTTCCATGAAATATATACATGAATTTCTAGGGGACAGCAAAGATAAAAAAATAATTGATATCGGTGCCGGGACAGGAAGGTATTCAGTAAAACTTGCAGATGAAGGGTATGATGTTACGGCTGTTGAGCTTGTAAAATATAATTTAGGCATATTAAAGTCTAAGAAAAGCAATGTAAAAGCCTTCCTTGGAAATGCACTGGATTTATCAAAATTTGGCAGTGATAGTTTTGATATGGCCCTTGTGTTCGGGCCTATGTACCATCTTTTTGAATTTAGGGAAAAGGTGAAAGTCCTTAACGAAGCAAAACGTGTTACTAAAAAGAATGGATATATTCTTGTGGCATACTGCATGAATGAATATAGTATAATTACATATGCTTTTAAGAAAAATTTTGCCAGACAATGTATTAAAGAGGGGAAGATAGATAAGGATTTCCACTGTATATGTAATGTGGAAGATTTATATGACTATGCAAGGCTTGAGGATATAGACAGGCTTAATAAGGAGGCAGGGCTTAAGCGTGTAAAAATTATAGCAGCAGACGGGCCAGCAGATTATATAAGGCCAGTACTTAAAGATATGGACGAGGAAACTTTCCAGATTTTTATAAATTACCATTTAAGCACATGTGAAAGGGCAGAACTGCTTGGTGCAAGTGCACACACACTGGATATATTGCAAAAAATGTAAAATGTAACCAGCAGGGTTGTAAAATACATAGCAATTTGTAAGGAAGTTTGTAATTTAAAGTCTTAAATATATACAGGAGGACAGGGGCTTAAATTATAAACTTCCAATAATAAATATTATTTTAATAAATATTATTTATGTTTTGAGCAGTATTCTTTTATTGCAGCAAAACTTTCAGCACTGATAACATGCTCTATACGGCAGGCGTCTTCAGTTGCAGTCTGCTCATTAACACCAAGGGAAACAAGCCATTTGGAAATAAATTCGTGCCTTTCATATATCATATCAGCAATGTTCTTTCCTTCATCTGTAAGATATATAAAACCTGCATCTGTAACAGTAATATACTTTTTTTCTTTCAGGTTCTTCATAGCTACACTTACACTTGACTTTTTAAATCCTAGTTCATTAGATATATCAACTGAACGCACTACCGGAAGTTTTTTACTTAAAATTAATATTGTTTCAAGATAATTCTCAGATGATTCATTTACCTTCATACCATACCCCATTTAAAAAATATTAAAAGTTTCCAACACCATAAGGATTGTATTCCTATTTGCAAAAACTGTAAGGACAACCCCTTACTAGATATAATAACATAAATAGGAAATTAAGTAAAGTTTCCATTATGTATAAAACACGGCTGTTTCATAAACTTTTAATTATGTGTAAACAAAGGATAATTTATAGTTATCCACGGTTTATTTTAAATGGGAAGTTAAAATATTATGCCCTGGCAAATCCAAAGTAATCCTACAGGCAACCCGCTTCCGCTTGGACGGGTTCACGCAGCGGCGCGTAAAACCTGTATGCTTCAAAGAAAAAATTTCTTTGAAGCATTTAAAACCAGGTTTAAACGCCGGCGGCCCCGTACAGTTGCCTTTTAGGATTACATCTGGCCTTTGCCAGGTAATATACGTTTTGGCAGTTTATAAAAATATTTCCTGTGGATTTCCCTGGTTTAATGGCATTGTGATGTACCTGCATATATAACAGTGTTTAATGACAATACAAAAGTATCTTTTACATGGGGCATAAAATTTTATCAAAAAGTTAAAATACAAACAAGAAAACTTTTAATCCCCAATGGAACGTAGTAACATGCAGACAGTTTTATATATTTTCTGTAAAAGGCACTATAGCGCCACCAGTGCTTAGGCCTGGTTTTTACAGGCCTTATGCACTGCTGACACTATATATAGTGTTGTGCGCCTATCGTAGTGGGAACGTGCCTGCTACAGAAAATATATAAAACTGCTGCATGTACACAACCTTTAGTATATACAAAAATACAAGAACCAACGCAGGATAACTATAAATTATTTTTTGTTTATATACAATTAAAAATTTATGAAACGGATGCGATGGATAAAATACATATGTTTTGTAAAATTATACTATATGCTTTATAGCAGGGCATAATGTCAAATAATAATTAAGCTTATAAGGAAACCTTGCGTTATAATTTATTTTGGTCTATACTATTATGTGCATGGCATTAAATGTTCTATTAGGTATTTTACGGAAGTTTATAAGGCTTCTTCCACTGCCTGTTAAAGACGAAAGGATTTTATTTATGAAGATTACAGAATTATTAAAGGACAGCAAGGTTACATTATCTATGGAGGTATTTCCTCCCAAAACTACTACGGCATTTGAAAGTGTAATAATGGCAGTTAAAGAAATATCAGCGTTAAAGCCTGATTTTATAAGTGTTACATATGGGGCTGGTGGTGGTACAAGTGAACATACAATAAATATTGCCAAAGATATAAAAGATGAATATGGTGTAAGTTCTATGGCGCATCTTACCTGTGTATCATCTACAAAAGAAACTGTAGTGAAGCAGTTAGTGAAGATGAAAGAAGCAGGAATTGGAAATATACTTGCGCTAAGAGGTGATATACCAGATAAAACAGAATTTCCGCTTCCTGGCCAGTTCCATTATGCAGCAGACCTTATAAATGAAATTAAACAGATAGCACCTGGAATGTGTATTGGTGGTGCATGTTATCCTGAAGGCCACCCCGAAGCACTTAATAAGGCGGAAGATATAAAACATATTAAAGAAAAAGTTATGGCTGGCTGTGAATTTCTAACTTCACAGATGTTTTTTGACAATTCAATTTTTTATAATTATTTGTACCGTTTACGTGAAGCAGGAATTATGGTACCTGTTATAGCAGGAATAATGCCAGTTACTAAGAAAAGCCAGTTTACAAAAAGCATACAGTTGTCAGGCTGTTGTATGCCAGCAAAGTTTAAAGCAATAGTTGACAGGTTTGGAGATGAACCCTTAAAAATGCAGCAAGCAGGAATTGTATATGCAGCAGGGCAGATTATTGATTTGTTTGCTAATGGTATAAACCATATACATATTTATACAATGAATAATCCAGAAGTTGCAAAAGGGATTATTAGAAGTTTATCAGAAATAATAGGGAAATAGCTTTGTGGCTGTTTATGTTGTAAAAGCATAGGTAAGGGGGTATAATTATAGAAAAATTAGTTAAAAAAGCAGGTATTATAGGTATTTCAACCCTGTGTGCATTTATAGCAGCAAGCCTAGGAAAAAACCATGCCAGTTTACAAAATGGGAATGTTAATATTGCAAGTGCAGAAACCAGGCAGGCTAAGAAGATTTATAAATATAGGCAGGATAAAAAACAAGTAAAAGAGTTTAGCAGTATAAAAGCAGATGTCAGCAGTCTTGATATAGTTATAAAAAAGTCTGGCAGTAAAGATTTTTATATATCATATAATTTAAATTGCAATAATAGCAGCAACCCATTATCGTATAAAGTGGAAAATGGCATACTTTCTATTAAAGAGTCAGAACTTAAATGGCCAGCCAGATATGTTTTAAATAATAATGGTAAAAAGAATACAGAATATATTTATGTAATTGATAATGGTAAAAAAGGCACAGAATATATTTATACAAATAACAATGGTAAAAAAACTACAAAAGTAATTAAAGGTTCTACAAATAAAATTTATGTTTATATACCATCAGGAGCAGACTTTAAAAGTTATGACTTTAACATTGGATCAGGAGATTTACTTATTGGAAATATTTCACTGGGGAATGGAAAAATCATTGCAGATAGTGGTGATATAGATATAACTGTACCTGGGATTTCTGGCAGCATGGATATAAAAACAGAAAGCGGTGATATAGATATAAACACAAACAGGAATACAAAAATAACTACAGATATAAACGGACAGTTAAATATAAATACAGATAGTGGAGATGTGGATATCCGCAAATCTGTTATTAATGAAACATTTGATGTAAAGACAGACAGTGGTGATGTAGATGTTAATAAATCTGTTATCAATAAAATGTTTGGTGTAAAGACGGATTGTGGCGATGTGGATATCAGTAAGTCTGTTATTGACAAAACATTTGATGTAAAGACAGACAGCGGTGATGTAGAAATCTTTAATTCTGTTATAAAAGAAAAACTTGGCATACAGACAGAAAACGGCGATATAGATATAGAGAACCTGGATATTTCTGGCAATACAGGCATACAGACAAAAAATGGTGATGTGGATATAAAATTAGATAATAAATATATAGATAAAATTGGAATTAACCTTTTTACAAAAAGTGGTGATATGTATATTAAAAAAATATATAAGGGCACTAAAAGAAAAAAACGCCGTGGTTATGAATATACAAGAAATAAAAACAAAAAACCATTGTTTAATGTACTGGTTACAGGGTGGGGAGATATAGAGTTAAGGTAGTAAGTAATACCAGATAAAACAGAAGTAAATATAAATTCTTGGAATGTAAAAAACAGGAGGAATAATTTTATGAATGAAAAAGGAATTGGTACAAAATGCATACATGAAGGCTACAAACCCGGCAATGGAGAACCAAGGCAAGTTCCTGTATACCAGAGTACTACATTTAAATATGATACAAGTGATGAAATGGGGCAGTTATTTGACCTTGAGAAAGAGGGGTATTTTTATACAAGGTTACAAAACCCTACAAATGATGCTGTTGCTGCAAAGATTGCTGCACTTGAAGGCGGTGTAGCTGCAATGCTTACATCTTCAGGACAGGCAGCTAATTTTATGGCGGTATTTAATATATGTGAGGCAGGGGATCATTTTATATCTTCTTCTTCAATATATGGCGGCACATTTAACCTTTTTACGGTTACTATGAAAAAAATGGGCATTGAATGTAGTGTTATAGACCAGAATATGCCAGAGGAAGAAATTGATAAATTATTCAGGCCAAATACAAAAGCTGTTTTTGGTGAAACTATTACAAATCCAACAGTTGATATATTTGATATTGAAAAATTTGCAAATATTGCACATAAACATGGTGTGCCTCTTATTGTAGATAATACATTTGCAACACCAGCAAATTGCCGGCCGTTTGAATGGGGAGCTGATATAGTTACACATTCAACAACAAAATATATGGACGGACATGCAGCAGGTGTAGGCGGCTGTATTGTTGACAGTGGTAATTTTGACTGGATAGCGCATGCAGATAAATTCCCAGGTCTTACAACGCCTGATGAATCTTACCACGGAATAACATATGCTGCACGTTTTGGTAAGGGTGCTTATATAACAAAGGCAACGGCACAGCTTATGAGGGATCTAGGCTGCATACAGTCACCACAAAATGCATTTTATTTAAATCTTGGGCTTGAATCACTTCCATTAAGAATGAAACAACATTGCAGCAATGCACTGGAAGTTGCAAAATACCTTAAAGGGCACGGAAAGGTTGCATGGGTAAAATATCCTGCACTTGAAACAGACGCTTCATATAAC
Source organism: uncultured Lachnospiraceae bacterium (assembly GCA_910586555.1). Classification (GTDB taxonomy): domain Bacteria; phylum Bacillota; class Clostridia; order Lachnospirales; family Lachnospiraceae; genus Butyribacter. The sequence continues at coordinate 38,479 of CAJUJY010000001.1, read as the reverse complement.
TTGTTTAAGAAATATATGCCAGGTGGTTCATGTGGTGTGCTCTGCTTTGGGCTTAAAGGAGGAAGGGCAGTTTCGGTAAGCTTTATGGATAAGCTTAAACTTGCATCTATAGAAACACATGTGGCAGACAGCAGGACATGCCTTCTCCACCCTGCAAGCCATACACACAGGCAAATGACAGAAGAACAGTTAATAAGCGCAGGAGTAGCACCAGACCTTATAAGGTTCTCTGCCGGGCTTGAAAATCCAGAAGATATAATTGCAGACTTAGAACAGGCACTTGGACAGATATAAATTAGCCAGGCGGATATTTACAATCTGCTCTTAATAAGGTTAAAAGATGTATACCCGTATAATAGTGCCAGAAAGATTTACAGGACAGGATTTATGAGATTTATTGGAAGTAAGGTAAACTTATTAAAAAATATTGATATGGTTATATCTGAAAATACAACAGGTACTGAAAGTATATTTTGTGATATTTTTTCTGGTACAGGGGCAGTTGCCCGTTATTTTAAACCAAAATATGAGATACATTCAAATGATTTACTGCATTTTTCATATGTAATACAAAAAGCAACAATCGAAAATAATAATAAACCATCTTTCAAAATGCTAAAAGATAAAGGTATATATAATCCTTTTAAATTTCTGGTAGAAACACAGATACCAGACTATGATTATAACCAGTATTTTATAACAAAAAATTATACACCAAATAACAACTGTGAAAGAATGTATTTATCAAATAAAAATGCCAAAAGAATTGACTTTATAAGAAATACAGTTGAAGCATGGAAAAAGGAAAACTTACTGGAAGAAGCAGAATATTATTACCTTCTTGCAGGTCTGGTTGAAGGAGTTCCATCTGTTTCAAATATTACAGGTACATATGGTGCTTATTTAAAACATTGGGATAAACGTACATTTAATGATATAGAAATGGTGGAATTAGATGTTATAGACAATAAAAGAAATAATAAAAGTTATAATAAAGATGCCAGCAAGTTAATTGAAGAACTGGAGGGGGATATTTTATATATTGACCCTCCATATAATTCACGCCAGTATGCCCCGAATTACCATTTACTTGAAACAATATCAAGGTATGATTATCCTGGAATTTACGGGGTTACAGGGCTCAGGCCATATGAAGATTTAAAATCACTATTTTGTATAAAAAGTGAAGTTTATAATGTTTTTGAAGATTTAGTAAGTAAAGCTAAGTTTAGTAATATTATAATGAGTTACAGCATGGACGGCTTAATGTCTTCTGATGAAATTGGAAACATTTTAAAAAAATATGGAATAGAAGAAACTTACAAAATGTATTCTATACCATACAGGAAATATATGAGCAAAAAAACTAAACAGGAAAAATGCTTGTATGAATACATTTTTTATATTAAAAAAAATATTCCTAAAAACCTGGTTTTTGACTTTATAGCAATACCAGCCGAAAAACATTCTGTATCACAAAACAAGAAAAAATATATAAAAAGCCCAGTAAACTATATAGGCGGGAAATACAAACTGCTTCCACAGATTATGCCACATTTCCCAGATTATACCAGGACATTTATTGATTTATTTTCAGGAGGGTGCAATGTGGCAGTAAATATAAATGCAGATAAAATTATTTGTAATGATATAAATAATAAAATAATTGAATTATTTGAAACATTTAAAAATACTGGTTTTTCTGAAATATTATCCCAGATAAAAAAACGGATAACAGAATATGGACTGTCAAAAGAAAATGAAGAAGGTTTTAAAAAATTCAGGGATTATTATAATAAAACACAAAACCCGGTAGACTTGTATACTTTAACCTGCTATTCATTTAATTACCAGTTCAGGTTCAATAATAATTTAGAATATAACAATCCTTTTGGAAGAAATAGAAGCCAGTTTTCAATAAATATGGAAAAAAACCTGGAAAAATTTATCCTTAAACTCCAAGAGTCCAATATTGAATTTTCCAGCAAGGATTTTATCCATGTACCAATAGATAATCTGTCCAGTGAAGACTTAATTTACTGCGATCCACCATATCTTATAACAACAGGCACATATAATGATGGGAACAGGGGTTTTAAAGACTGGAAAGCAGAACAGGAATATGCTTTATATGATTATCTGGATAAAGCAGATAAAAACGGAATAAAATTTGCATTATCAAATGTTACCAGCCATAAAGGAAAAGTTAATGATATTTTACTTAAATGGGCTAAAAAGTATAAAATAATTGATTTAAATTATAATTATTCAAACTCAAGTTATAACACAAAGAAAGGGGAAAGCAGGGAAGTTTTGGTAATAAACTACTAACTGCTGTTGAAATTATGATTTCTGTTATTTTATCCTGATGATACTTTTGAATAACCAGTAAAGAACTTATATTAATGAATTTTTTTAATGTTTGTTTCAGGACATTTTACTGGTAATTTTAAATCACAAATTGAGAGGATTAGTAAAAACAAAAGAACAAACTGGTTATTGCTATGTGGCTGATAACCAGTTTGTTTATATTTTGGGATATAGTTATATCGTTCTACAAGTCACTGTGTTTGTATCTTTGCAATCAAAGCTTCTTGTAATACTTGTGAAAAATTAATACCTATTTCCAAGGCGGTATTATTTAGCCATACTGGAATAGTCAGGGTTTTTCTATAAGCTTCCAGGCTTCCAATTTTAATAAATAGCAGAGTAATACAAATAAATATGCTGGATAATAATATTTATATTAAAATAAAATATGGCAGGTTATTTTAAATGCTTATATAAATTATTTATGGAGGAATATTATGGAAGGACAAAAAATTTATGGTTACATGAGGGTATCCAGCAGAGAACAGAACGAAGACAGGCAGAAAATGGCATTACTTGGAATTGGTATACCAGAGAAGCAGATTTATATGGACAAGCTTTCAGGAAAGGATTTTGACCGTCCACAGTATAAAAAACTTATTAAAAAACTGGATAGCAATTCTGTATTGTACGTAAAATCTATTGACCGTCTGGGAAGGAATTATATGGATTTAAATGAACAGTGGCGCATTATTACTAAAGAAAAAGGAGCAGATATTGTAGTAATTGATATGCCGCTTCTTGATACCAGGCGGGATAAAAACCTTTTAGGTACATTTATAAGTGATATTGTACTTTCATTACTTGGATTTGTAGCAGAGAACGAACGCGCAAATATAAGGCAGAGGCAGGCAGAGGGTATAGTAGCTGCTAAAACAAGAGGCGTTAAATTTGGCAGGCCTCCAATTCCTGTCCCAGATAATTTCCATAAAATGCGCAAAGACTGGAGGAACGGCAAAATTTCAATAAAAGAGGCGGCAAAAGCCTGTAATATGAAAGAAAAAACATTTTACAGCAAAGCTGTAAAGTATGAAAAAGAAGAATATTGAAGTGAAGTATCCAGTCTGAAATGGTATACTTTTTCATCTTCCAAAATTTATTTTATTTATTTATGTAACCTGTTGGTAAAATCTTAGAATTGCTATTGACATTTTGTATAATATGCTGTAAACTAACCATAGTTTTCAGCTATTTTTTGAAAACTGTAAAAGTATACTTTTTAAGTCATATAACAGGAAAGGGGATAAAGAATTATGAGGAAAAAATTCTTAGTATTAGGACTGGCTGCTATAGTAGGGGCATCTTCAGTACCTGTAACCAACATTTTAACAAATACATCAGAAGTAATGGCAGCACAGAAGGATGAAGATGACTGGGATGATGAGGATGAGGACTGGGATGACGAAGATGATGATTTTACAGAAATAGGCTATGAACTTACAAAGGGATATGTGGTTGCAAGCCCTGCAAAGAAAACTATTAAAGTTGGTAAAACATTTACAATTGATTTATACCCAAGTGATGATTTTGAAAAAGAGTATGGGGATTTGCCAGATGAAGAATGGGACGAATTAATCGAAGAAAATATTGATAATATTACATTCCGTTCTAGTAAAAGTTCTGTTGCAATGGTAAATAGTAAAGGCAAGGTAAAAGGAAAGAAAAAGGGAAGTGCTATTATTAAAACAACAGTAACATTCAGGGATGGTTCAGAAGGTACTTATAAGACAAAGGTTTATGTAACAAGATAAGTTAAAATAAAATATTGTAGTATAAGAACAGGGAGAGGATATATTGGAAGGTATCTGGTATTATCTAATCCCTGTTTGAACAATAACTGGCAAGTATATAAAATTAAGGAGTGATGGATAATGAGGAAAGTAAGGTTTTTACTAACAGGGATTTTATGTGCAGCACTGGCAGTCCCATCTGTTAATGCAGGTGCAGTAGTAGTAAACAGGCACAGTATAGAGTCAGAAGAAGAAAACAGCGGCGGGCAGGAAGAGAAAACAGAAGTAAATACAAAAGTTGAAACAGAAAAACGTGAAGAAGATGTAATTATAAAAGATAAAGAAATAGTAGATATAATTGAACCAGCAGATATTGTATTTGTAATTGATTCAACTGGTTCTATGGGGCCATATATACAAAATGTTGCTGATAATGTTAAGGCATTTTCTAAATATCTTGAGGATAAGGGCGTAGATGTACGCATGGCAGTTGTTGAATATAAAGATATTACATACGATGGGAAAGACAGTACTATTGTCCATGCAGTTGATGGAAATGTATGGCATAAGTCAACATCAGAGCTTGTAAAAACACTTGGTATTGTAAAATCTGGCGTTGCTGGCGGAGGTGACAACCCGGAAACAGTTATTGATGCATTAGGGTATATAGTTGATGGCAAAACATTTGATTTTGGAAGGAAAGATACCGAAGGTGAAACCCATAAATTTGCTATAGTCCTTTCAGATGCAAATTTTAAAGAGAATAATAGTTTTGGATATACAGAAAAAACAATAATTGAGAAATTAAAAGAACAGAAAATAAATACATCTGTAATTACAAGTACCTGGGCACATGATTATTATTTAAATATGACTGGAACACCAGAAAATATTTTAAATATAAATTCTGCCACTTTTTCAAATGATTTAATTAAACTGGCAGATGTTATATTTAAAACAATAGAAAGAGAAACTGAAAGAGTAGAGAAAAAAGTAGTAGAAAGCATTAAAGTGACATGTGATGGGAAAAGCACTATTAAAATTGGCAATTATACGAAATTAAATGCTGTTATCCTGCCTGAAACGGCAGAGAATAAAACTGTTGAATGGAGTGTTGAAGATGAAGAGGTTGCAAGCATTGACGTTTCTTCTGATACACTGGAATGTACTGTGACCGGTGTAAGTGAAGGAAAAACTAAAGTAACTGCAACAACTGAAGACGGCGGGTTTAAAGGCAGTTATGATATAAATGTAATTGACAATGGATCTGATGAAAAAATAATAGCCATTGAAATATCTAAAGAAGATATTAAAGTAACACCTGCTAAAAAAACAATTAGTAAAAATAAAAGCTTTAAAATTAAAACTGCATTATCAAAAGAATTTACCAGAGATAAAGAACAGGAAGAAATTGATGATATACTTGAAAATGATATAAATAGAATTGAATACCGTTCTACAAAAAGCAGTATAGCATCTGTAAATGAAGAGGGGAAAGTGACCACTAAGAAAAAAGGAAAGGCAATTATAAAAACTACTATTACACTGGCAGATGGTAAAGAGTATATTTATAAGACTACTGTATATGTTAAATAACATAATACAAAGATAAAAACCAGGCAGGCATTTGCAATCTGTAATATTTGTAAACAAGCATTGCCAGTTTATTAATTTACATATAAATTTATTGCTGCTTCTTATATTAGAGAAGATTTTACTCTTTCTAGTATAAGAAGCCTTTATAACTTAAGATTTTATATCTTTATAAAATAGAACCAGGTAATTTGTTAATAAAGATTAAAAACCAGGTAACTATAATATAAAAGGTTGACAGGGGGAATTATTATGTTTAAAAAATCTAAATGGCTGGTCTTTTTCTTAATTATTGCACTGGTAATTCCACAAGGAAGTACTGCTGCGGTAAGAGATGAAGTGCATAATAACAGAGATAACAGAGATAACAGGGATAACAGAGGGGCAGCCCTTGACAGGCTGATTTTAGAAGAATTATGTTTTGACCCGCTTTTTTATGCTGACAATAACTATGACATTATGCTTGCATTTGGTTATGATGTACCATCTTTATATAACCATTGGAAAAATGATGGTATTAAAGAAGGCAGGGTAAGTTCACCAATATGGGATCCAAAATATTATCTGGAACAGAATGGTGATTTAAAAACGGTATATGGCAATGATTATGAAGCTGCATTGACACACTTTATGAATTATGGGTATGAAGAAGGACGTGCATCTTCTAAATATTATTATGGCAAAATGTATAAAGAAAATTACTATGGTGAATTTAAAGACTTTACTTATCTTGAACTTCTGGGGCATTTTAAGCACTATGGTTTTGATGAAGGAAGATATGGAAGCAAGTATGTTTACAGAGGGCTTTCAAGCTGGGGAAATCCTAGGACATTATATGAACCAACAATTAAAATAGAAGCAACAGATACTATAAGAGCAGAAGCAGATGGATACAATGATTCAGTATGGGTAAGTACTGGTAATAGTGGAGGCTTTGAAGCTGTTTCAAATAATAGCTGGATAAAGTTAGGAAAATATTATCCAAGTAATGCTAATAAAACTAAGGTATCATTTGATGATAGTGATGATTTATACATAATGGTAGAAGAAAATACGTCTTCAAGCCAGAGGTATGGAAGTATAACCCTTACACATGCAACAGGAAGGGCAAGTACAACAATAAATGTAATACAAGACGGGGCAGAGCAAGATAACAATATATATATCCCAAAGCCAGTAACACCATCACCAACTCCAATTATTTGTACAACATTTGACACAGTTACGCCATCACCAAAACCAGCAACACCATCACCAGATACAGTAACACCAAGACCACAGACGCCATCACCAGAACCGGTTACACCATCACCAGAACCAATAACACCATCACCAGAACCGGTAACACCATCACCAAAACCGGCAACACCTACACCTGTTGTAACACCAAGCCCGTCACCAACACCTACAGCTACACCAGATACAAGGATAACACTGGAAGTTAGTCCAGAAAAGCTTAGTGCAGATGGTAATGGAAGTTTTAAAGATAATAAGATAGATGTGTCTGCATCAAAGGCAGATAGTATTATAATTGAAACTAATGGTGTTTCCTGGTTAAAAATATGCAAAAATAATAATATTTCATCAGCTTTAAACAAGATAGAATATACAAGTGGTGGTAATGCAAGTTTTTATGTATTTGCAGATAAAAATGCAGGCACATCTTCACGTACAGGCAATATTAAAATTACAGCAAAAAACAGTGACAGGACAGAAACAAAAACAGTTGAAGTAAAACAGGAATTTACAGAATCAAAATTAACTGTTTCTGCTTCAAAGATTACTGCAAATGCAAAAGGGACAACAAGCATATCTTCTGTAAATGTTAAAACAAATAATACAGGAGGTTTTACTGTAGATAATGGCAAATCAGCATGGATAAAAATTGGAAAAAGCAGTTCTAAAGCAGAAGCATCTTCTGATATATCTTTTAAAACAGATGGGACATTTTATGTTTTTGTAGATGAAAATATGGCAAATGCAGCAAGAACAGGGACAATTACTATAACACATGAAGATGGAAAGCTTAAAGAAACAATTAAATTAAGCCAGGAAGGTATGAAATCGGTTCTTGATGTAGACAGTACAAACAAAGAGGCAGAAAGCAATGGAACATTTTATAATAATGTTATAAAAGTGCAGACATCAAACACAGGTTCATTTACAGTAATATCTGATGAGCCAGACTGGTTAAGGGTTTCAGCAGTGAATACTTCTTATTTTGCAGATGGGCTAGGGGAAATAACTTTAAACAAAGATTCAAATGTTTATCTTGTTGCAGATAAAAATACTGGCAGCAGCCGTACAGCAACAATTACTATATCACATGAATCAGGAAAACTTTCTAAAGAGATTACTGTTACACAGTCTGGCAAAGAAGAAGCATCTTTACAAGTAGACAGTGAACTGGCAGAGTTTGATGAATCTGTGCAGAGTATAAGTGAATCCATAAAAGTTTATGCAGGGGAAACTACAAAATGGACAGTTACAACATCGGATAGCTGGATTAAGGTTACAAAAGACAGATATGATACAACAGGGTATTCTTATGTTGATGGCATAGGAAACGGGCAATTTTATATTATTGTAAAAGAAAACACTGAACGCGAACAAAGAAACGGAAGTGTAACAATAAGTGCCCCTGGTGCTGGAAGTTATACAGTTGAAGTAAGCCAGGCAGAAAGGGAAGTGTCCACTGATGAACTTTTAAAACAGCTTTCAATACACATTACAAAAAAGACTTTTAAAAAAGGTAAAACTTCAAAAATAAAACTTGACTATCCAGAAGGGTTATATGCAAGTGATATTAAGAGCGTGAAATTTTCAAGCAGTAAGAAAAAAGTTGCGACTGTAAATTCAAAAGGTGTTGTAAAAGGAATTAAAAAAGGAAAAGCGGTTATTACTGTAAAGGTAACAGCAGAAACTGGAAGTTCTAAAACATTTAAAGTAAGGATAACTGTTGATAAACGAAAAGTAAAATTATCTAAAATGAAATAGATATAAAATACAAATTTCCAGGTATTAATTTTTATATAGCTTATTTATACATATACAGGCGGTGCTTATAAAAGTACCGCCTTAGTTTAAATTACAATTTATCTATTCAATCTTCTATCCACCCCATATTTTCAAGGTCTTTCTCCTTTTTCTTGTAGTCCTCTGGGATTTCTTCTGTACCCGGCAGGCACAGAAAAACCGCCACTATGGTATTACCCATAACCGACGGCTTATATATTAAAAATCAAGTTGCATAGAATTAAGATTTTTAATTTTTTTGCTTAAATTTTCTTTTATTGTGTCATATTTTTTAAGTCTTAGGTATATCTTTTCCTGCATTTTAAAATCAAATTCTCCATTAGCATCAACTGGAATGTTAATTAATATTTTTTTGATTTTTTCTTTACTTGCTGTTTTACTCCATTCAAATGCATCAGATGACAATATTGTTTGTTGTAAAGTATGTTGAATATAGTTTAGGTCAATTTTTCCAACATATTCACCTTTTAATATCATAGGTCTATGATGGTCATTGGTTGTAAACTTATGATTATGAAGAAAAACGTAACCAACAGAACCTTCTCTGTTCCATGCAAGACAATTTTCAAAATATCTTACACCAGACAAATTATCAGCTATCATACCTACAGGTGTTTCTGTTTGCCGTCCTCCATATACTGGAATATTACCAGTATTGTTTCTTATAAACTTTTCTGTTAATCCCTTGATTTCGGGAAAGTCAAACAATCTACTGAGTGGTAAAGAAACGTAATTTATATTTTCTATAACCTCAGTTTTGGATTTAATAAAATTTTCAATTTCGCTATCAATAATCTTTAGTTCTTCAATAAACTCATTTTCTGAAACTTTATTTACAGGTTCCAATAGACCTATTTCAATTTTTTCTTCATCAGTTAAATTCTTATCTACTAACCACGTAGAAAACTTAGAGAAATCAGACCAATTATACGTTTTGGTTCTTGGAGAACTAAACTCCATAACACCATTTTTGAAAAGTAAATAATTTTTTACACATTCGTCTAAATCATTCCTAATTGCTTCACCATTTATATCATTAGTAAACCGCTTGCTATCACGGGTTTCTCCAATTTCTCCTACTATATAAGTAAATACAGGAGATTCTTGTAATATGTGTGATGGCTTTTTATTAAATGCAATTATATATGTCTTTTTTGAAGTTGCATAAAACGTATTTTTGGGTAACGATATAACGGCATTTATTTGGCACTCCTTTTTCAAATAAGCAATAATAGATTTTTGAGTTAAAAGACCATCTGGAATAACAATAATAGCTTCGCCATTGTCATTCAGATTTTTAACAATCCATTCCAATGCTAATGTTTCTACACCTCGTCCTTTAAGGGAATAGTATGGCTTATTATGCTTAGTCATTAGTTGTGAGGCAGATTTTTTGATATTTGCAGAACTATTTGTAACATATGGTGGATTTGTCAAAATCAAGTCGTATTTTTCATCTTCAATTTTCCCAAAAGTACCCAAATTAGATTTGATTAGATGAAAAACGCTATTAAAAGCATTATTTGAAAATGAATGCAAGTGTTCTTTTGTATGATACTTTGCAAGCAAATCCGAAAAATAAATTAACATATTTGCTTTTGCCAATATAATTGTACGTTCATCATCTTTTTCATCAGTACCTTTATCATAACCAATAATTGTAATTTTAGGATTAATAATTCCATTACCTGGTTCAAATTCCCGGAAAATGTTTTTGTTCATAATAATTGTTTCAAGTATAAAGCCACCTACGCCGCAAAACGGGTCACATATTCTGGCACCATTTTTTAATGAATTGGCTGATGACATTTTAACCATAGCTTGAACAACATTACGAGGAGTAAAGTATTGTCCGAGATTTTTAACGCCAGCACTTTGTCGTAAAAATGTTTCATATAACCTGGTTTTAAATTCTTTTGTAACATATTTGAATGAGCCGTGAATTTCATCATATTTTTGAAAGCAATCTAAAACATCAGCAAATAAAACGGCCTGGCTTAAATTGGGTTCTCCTTTCTCATTAACAAAAATTGTACCATTGAAAATAGTTGTGCCATCGTCTCCTTTTGGAAACATATCATTTTTGATTGTCCGTCTACAATCTGTTGCATAATGAGTTAGTGCAGCGGATGCACCTGATCTTTCTTTTCGTTCATATACACTATTAAAATTGTTATAATACTCAAGGACACCAATATCACTTAAAAATTTAAACACAAATATTTCGACAACATTATAAAGACATTTCTCAGGTTCTTTTCCTGTATTAATCCAAATTTTTTGCCACACTTCTTTGGCTAAAGACGCTGGGTCTAATATTTCGGGTTCAACAATATTGTTTTCATTTTCTGTTAAAGAATATTCTGCCTGGTCAATTAGATTTTCCAAATCAATTTTTTCTTCAACTGTAATCTCCCCACTAACTATTCTTTCTGCATCAAAAATAAATGGAATGTTCTTTCCGTTTTTCTTAATTTCTTCTCCGTTTAGTGCGTTTATCCAAAATGTCTTTGTTCCATCGGTGACAATTAATAATTTGCACAAAAATTTTGCAACTTCTAACTCCTGCTTAATAGCTTTGGCAATCTTATTTTTTGTGGAAAGTTCACCAGGTGTTTTGTATTCAATTACCGCCTTAACCACTCCCCCTGATAATGTAATCAGGCCATCAGGCTTTTTATCAGAGAGTTTTTTGGATTGTTTATTTATTATTTTTGCCTTTTTAAGTTGATTTAATGTTGTACTGCCCAAACGATAATATGAATATCTTCCAATCCAAAAAGGAGTTGTCTGTAATAATTCTTCACTCATCACATTTATCCTCCTTAGTAGAATTGCAATTCTTTTTCAAATAAAAATCCACATCACTTTTTTTAATTCTCCAAGAGTTTCCAACTTTAGAGGCTAATAAATCCCCTTTAGAAATTAACCGCCGTACAGTTTTATCACAAATCTGAAGATATTCAGCAGTTTGTGATACAGTCAAAACATCACTATTAACCATAAGTTACACACTCCTCTGTATATATACAAATATTATAACAGTATAGAGTTGGAAAATCAAGGACTTTTCTGGACTTTTTGTCCGTATAGCGGATAATAATAATGGCAGCAAAATTTTTATTTTTACTACCAATTTACTATAAATTTATTATCTTATCAATAATTTCTATCACACATACTTGTATGTTATTAAGTACCCTCATTTTAAAGCATTTTTTGTTTTTGGCTGCTCCATGTTATGCTCTGTGCTTGTTTCATTCCCTCTCCTCTATTATAATATATTCGCACATATGTTACAGTTCACGGATTGCCACACTTTGTTATATTTTGTTATGAAATTTTCCTGCCCTTAATTTTACCTTTATAAGAAATTGGAGCAATGGTAAACTTGTGTGAAACCGTATAAAGGGATAAGAGTAGCAGACTGCGTTAAATACTTTGTTTTCAAGGCTTATGGAAGATTTTATTGATAACCTAAGGAGAGCAATAACCGCTCATAAAACTGTGTTTTTCAAATTACCATTTATGTTACAGAGGTTTTTTCTCCGTTGACGTATATACTTTTTTATATTAAAATAAAGCGAAAGAAAAATTATGTTTTAGTAAAAGTGATTGCATTTCCAGAAGTTATATAATACAATAACGTTACCATGTAAAAATTGTTTAGGCAGATTATTGGAAAGGGTGTTTTTTATGAGAAAGTTTATTAAAGGCATAGCGGTTTTATCAGCCTGTCTTGTATTTGCTGGTTCTTTTGCATATGCAGGAAATAATGTGGAAGCAGGCACTACAGGGGTTAAAAGTACTTTAACAGGTTATAGTAAAAACAGAAAGGCAGAAAGTGTTACAGAAAAAAATACACCAGTACTTTTAGAAAATGCAAGTGTAAGTTCAAGTGCAATGGGTTTTTGGGAATATGACGGCAATACGGCATATATGTGCTGGCTTTTTAATAAAGACAGTGAACAGGAAATTGTTAATTATATTAACAGTATAGAACTTGGAAGCCCTGTAAATGGCATAGATACAGAAAAATTAACAGGAAATATGTATGCAATTACAATTTGGGACAAAGATGGAAATGATATAAGCTTTACATGGCGTGATGGTTATGTTTTCCTTAAAGATGGAAATATTTATAAAGCAGATATTGATTTTAACAGGATTAAAGATTACAGGTGGGAGGAAAAGAACCAGACGAAGGTAACATCATTTCCATGTATGTATTATATTGCTAAGAAAGATGGCAAATGGAATAAGAATTTTCTTGAAAAAAGCAAAAAGCTTAAAGCTAATGGCTTAAAAATTACTTCTGTAAAACTTAATAGTACAAGACTTAATATAAAACTTAAAAATACGAAAAAAACACAGGCACTTTTTGGAGAGTATTTTTCACTCCAGGCTAAAATAGATGGCAAATGGTATTATATACCATCAAAAGAGGAAATGGCATTTAATGATATAGCACATATACTTGAAGCTGGAAAGGCAGTAAAAAAGACATATAATATATCCCCTTATGGAGAGCTGCCTGCTGGAAAGTACAGAATTGTTGTTGAAGGTGCAAGTGCAACATTTAATATTAATTAAACCAGCATTGTAAGGCTGTATTTCTTACTACAGCAGTTCTGGTTTACCAGCAATTTATGACTTGTGCCAGAATACCACAAATGGCAATAAAGTAAATATAAACAGGAGGAATTACAGGAATGGAACAGTATAAAGAGGAATTTATTACATTTATGGCAGAAACGGGTGTCCTTAAGTTTGGTGATTTTACTTTAAAGAGCGGACGCAAGTCCCCGTTTTTTATGAATGCAGGGGATTATGTTACAGGGACACAGCTTATAAGGCTTGGCAAATATTATGCACAAGCAATACATGAGAACTTTGGTGATGATTTTGATGTGCTGTTTGGACCAGCATATAAGGGAATACCTCTTAGCGTTGCCACTTCTATGGCATACAGTACACTTTATAATAAAGAAATACGGTACTGTTCTAACCGTAAGGAGATAAAAGACCATGGGGATAAAGGGATTTTACTTGGAAGCCACCTTAAAGATGGTGACAGGGTGGTTTTTATTGAAGATGTAACAACTTCTGGCAAATCCATTGAAGAAACATTTCCAATTATTAGAGAACAAGCAGATGTTGAGGTTAAAGGGCTTATAGTTTCATTAAACCGTATGGAAAGAGGGCTTTTAACAGATAAAAGTGCATTAGATGAAATACAGGATAAATATGGTTTCCCTGCCTGTGCTATTGTTACTATGGAAGAAGTTACAGAGTTTCTTTATAACAGGGAATGTATGGGAAAGATACTTATTGATGATAATATAAAAGAAGCCATTGATGAATATTATAAACAGTATGGCGTAAAATAAAAAAGCAAAGGAATAAAAAACTATGGGTGAAAAAATATATAAAACTATGAAATCAGTCGGTGCTTTTAATCTTGTTATGGGAATACTTTTAATTGTAACAGGAATCTGTACAGGAATACTTGTTATTACAAATGGTGCAAGGCTTCTTAAAGATAAATCAGAAATTATATTTTAATGGAAAGGGCATGCCTTGTGAAAGGGATAATTCTTGGACTTTATAATGATTTTTCGTGCCTGGCTGGAAATTGTAATTATACATGCTGTTCTGGCTGGAGGATTGCGGTTAGCGGAAAAGATTTTGACCGGTTTAAAAATATTAAAGACCAGGCCTTAAGAAATGATATATTATCAAATATCTATGAAGCAGGCGGCAGAAAGTATTTTGCTACAAAAAGTGGCGGCAGGTGCAGTATGTTAGATAGTGGCGGGCTTTGCCATATACAGAAAAATGCTGGTGAAGGGATGCTTTGTAATACATGCCGCAAGTTTCCAAGGCTGGTTTCAAAACATAATGGACTGGTCTGGATTTCAATGGCAGCTTCATGTCCTGTAACATCAGATTATATTGTAAATAAGGAAATAGAATTTTATATGCTTGGCAATAATGGGGATATTTCTGTAATACAGGTACAGAATATTCCTTTTATTGCAGGCGGGATACAGGAATGTACGGAAATATTCCAAAAGTACATGACAAATAGAAAAACAGGACAGGATTATATAAATATGTATAAACTGTTTATGGAAATTGCAGATAATGTACTTGGAGTTATAATAGAAAACAGAGGGATTATTTACCTGGAAGGCTGTTTTGATTATTTTGAAGAAGAAAAAAGTGCAGGGCAGGTTATTTCACAGTTTAAGGAATTTGATAATGTTTTTAGGAAAGAGCATGGTTCTGTACTAATGAATTATTTGAAATACAGGATATTTAGCAGGTATCTTGAAATGCCAGAGGAGAAAGAAAGCGGAAGGAAAAACCAGGTTTTTGGTGAAATGGCTCTTATATATATAGTGGCTTTAAGCAGGTATTTTACTTTTTCTGCTAAAGAAACAAAAAGAGGCAGAACGGATCTGGAAACTATAATTAACTGGGTATACAGGCTGTGTGTGCACAGCCTTAGTGCTGGAATAAAACTCCATGATTATTTTAACCGCCAGAGGCGGAAACCGCTATAAACGGCAGGGGGATTATATGGCTAAAGAGGACTTAATTGAAAGATTAAAAAGAGGAAAACTTATTCTTGATGGTGCAACGGGTTCTAATTTGCAAAAAAGCGGAATGTCTGCTGGTGTATGCCCGGAAGAGTGGATTTTAAAGAACCCGGAGGTACTTAAAAGACTACAGGAAGAATATATAAAAGCTGGTTCTGATATAATTTATGCACCTACATTTTCAGGGAACAGGATTAAACTTGCAGAATATGGGCTTGCAGGTGATATTAAAGATATTAATAAAAGCCTGGTAGGAATTTCTAAAGAAGCTGTAGCTAAGGCCGGGGTAAAAAGGGATATTTATATTGCCGGGGATATTACTATGACAGGACGGCAGGTATACCCTGCTGGCAGCCTTAGGTTTGGAGAACTTATAGATATTTATAAAGAACAGGTTAATTATCTTTGTGAAGCAGGTGTTGATTTAATTGTTGTTGAAACAATGATGAGTTTGCAGGAATCCAGGGCAGCAGTAATAGCAGTAAAAGAAACATGTAACCTGCCAGTTTTTGTAACTCTTACATTTAATGAGGATGGGCGCACATTATATGGCACATCCCCAGAAACAGCAGCACTTGTATTAAATGCACTTGGAGTAGCTGCTGTTGGTGTAAACTGTTCTACAGGGCCGGACAAAATGACAGATATTGTAAAGAAAATGGCAGATTATGCGGATATACCTGTTATTGCAAAACCTAATGCGGGAATACCACAGCTTGATAAAGATGGAAATACCGTATATGGTTTAGAACCAGACCATTTTGCAGAACAGATGGCAGTACTTGCAGAAGCAGGTGCAGACATTTTAGGGGGATGCTGTGGTACTACACCAGGACATATCAGAGAGCTTTGTTCAATTTTAGAGGAAAAGGGGTTAAAAAATAATGTTTCATTTACAGCGCGTAAAGGAAATATTAAAAGGCGTGCGCTTTCAACTGAAAGAGATGTGCTGGATATAGACCTTAATGGCAGTTTTATTGTGATAGGGGAGAGGATTAACCCTACAGGGAAAAAAGCATTGCAGGCAGAACTTAGGGAAGGCTGTTTTGACCTTGTAACAGAAATGGCAGAATCACAGGAGGAACTTGGAGCTTCGGTTCTTGATGTAAATATGGGAATGAATGGTATTGATGAAAAGGAAATGATGCTTAAAGCAGTTGATGAGCTTTCTATTGCAAGCAATCTTCCGCTTTCTATTGATTCAAGCCACCCTGATGTTATTGAAGAGGCACTGCGTATTTATCCTGGAAGGGCATTAATAAATTCAATTTCACTTGAACCTGGGAAGTTTGAAAAATTAATACCTGCTGCAAAAAAATATGGTGCAATGTTTATACTGCTGCCTTTATCAGAAAAAGGGCTTCCAAAGGATATTAATGAGAAAAAGGAAATAATACATAAGATATTAAAAGAAGCTTTAAACCACGGGCTTGTAAAAGAAGATATTGTTGTGGACGGGCTTGTTGCAACGGTTGGAGCAAACAGCCGTGCCGCAGTTGAAACCCTTGAAACTATCAGGTACTGTAAAAATGAACTGGAAGTTGCAACTGTATGCGGGCTTTCTAATATTTCTTTCGGGCTTCCTGAAAGAATGTTTGTAAACAGCAGTTTTATGTCAATAGCAATAAGCCAGGGGCTTACTATGGCTATATCAAACCCTTCACAGGAACTTTTAATGCACTCGGTATTTGCAGCAGAACTTCTTATGGACAAGCCAGAAGCAGATATAAAGTATATTAGCAGGGTTACAGGACATAAAGTATCTGTTATTAATGGTGAAGTGGACGAAAAGGCAGCGGTTTTAAAAACAGAAAGCAATAATAATTCTGTTTTAGACAGTGGTGTTTTTAACAGCAGCCCGCTTTTTGAAGCTGTTGTAAAAGGAAGACAGAATAAAATAGAAGAACTGGTAAAAAAAGAACTGGAAAGTGGCAGCAAAGCACAGGATATTATTGATAAAAACCTTATTCCTGCAATAAACCATGTAGGGGAACTTTTTGATAAACAGGTGTATTTCCTGCCACAGCTTGTTTCTTCTGCTAAGACAATGGAAAAAGGGATAGCCATTTTAGAGCCTGTACTTGCAGAAAGCAGAAGCAAAGAACCGCTTGGCACTATAGTTATAGCCACAGTGGAACATGATATACATGATATAGGCAAAAACCTTGTTGCACTTATGCTTAAGAATTACGGGTATAATGTTATTGACCTTGGCAAAGATGTGCCAGCAGAAAAAATTGTGGATACAGCCATAAATGAAAAAGCAGATATTATAGGGCTTTCTGCACTTATGACTACTACAATGATGGAAATGAAAAAGGTAACAGCCCTTGTGCGTGAAAGATATCCAGGTTGTAAAGTTATGATAGGTGGTGCAGTAATTACAAAAGGTTTCGCTGATGAAATAGGGGCTGACGGTTATTCAAAAGATGCACAGGAAGCAGTATTGCTTGCAGGAAAACTGCTTGGACATTAATAAATGGCGGAGTGGGCATACCTGTAAGAGTAAGGAAAGGAAAATATAATGGCAGATAAACCAGAAAATTATAATAAACCAGTTGTAGATATAATAATTCCAGTATATAATCCAGAAGCAGGTTTTAAAAACATATTAGGACGCCTTTTAAAACAGACAGTGCCAGCAAACCATATTTTCCTGTTGCAGACACTTGATGAGGGTGGCAGTTTAATGGAAGTGCCAGACAATAATACTATTTCCGTACACCCTGTATTAAAAAAAGACTTTGACCACGGGGCTACAAGGCATTTTGGCGCAGGGCTTTCAGATGCAGGTTTTATATTATTTATGACACAGGATGCCATTCCTGTAAACAACATGCTGGTTGAAAAACTGCTTGTACCTATGGCAGATAAGAATATAGCGGTTTCATATGGACGGCAGGTTGCAGATAAAAATGCAGATATCCTTGAAAAGATGACAAGAATATATAACTATCCAAAAGAAAGTTCCATAAAATCAAAAAGTGATTTAGGAAAGCTTGGGATAAAGACTTATTTTTGTTCTGATGTATGTGCAATGTACAGAAAAAGCATATATGACAAACTTGGAGGGTTTGTTAAAAAAACAATTTTTAATGAAGATATGATAATGGCATCTAAAGTTATAAATGCAGGCTATAATATTGCATACTGCGCAGATGCTAAGGTAATACATTCACATTCATATACATGCATACAGCAGTTTAAAAGAAATTTTGACCTTGGTGTTTCACAGAAACAATACAGTAAGATATTTGTAAATGTTACGTCTGAAAAAGAAGGTGCAGGCTACGCTGTAAAAGTTATTAAAAAACTGGTTAAGCGCAGGGAAATATTTAAAACATTTTATTTTATGTTACAGTGTGCATTTAAGCTTGCAGGATACAGGCTTGGGCTTAATTATAATAAGCTGCCGGAAAAATTTATATTAAAATGTACAATGAATAAAGGGTACTGGAATTAATTCCAGTGCCCTTATTGTTTTTTAATCTGCTTTTTCAAATGTCTGCATCTGTGACTGGCCAGTTTCAAGGTTATATATATATAGTTTGCTCTGGTCGAATGTTTCATAAAACAGGTATTCAGAAGTTATATTAAGATAATTAAAATCACCTTCTGAAATAAGTGTTGTTTCCATTGTTTGCAGGTTTAATTTATATAACCCGTTTTCTGTGCCATTATCCACCTGGTAAAATACTGATATTCCGTCTTCTGCTATATTATAAGTAGCAAGGCGCTTATTTACAAGGGTTTCTACAGAAGAACCATCAAGGGACACACGGCATAAACTGTAATCGTTATCCATATCCATAAAATATAAATAACTTCCATGCCTTGAGAGGTTTGTACAGTTACCAGCATATATTACTTGTGAACCTGAACCATTTGTGCCAAGGGAATGTATATAATGGTCTTTATTCCAGCCAGTGTAATATATCTTGCCATTATGTATTGAATAAGGTGCTGCTGGTTCGTTAAGCAGTTTCTTATCTTCTTCCCCGTCTATTTTTATGGAATAAAGTTCAAGGCCTTTTTTATGGTCGTAATGCTGGTAGAAAATATTATTACCATAAAGGCAAAGTGCCTGTGTCGGGTCATTAAACAGTTTTTTAACTCCGCGTCCTGTTGTATTAATCCTGAAAAGCCCTGTTGTACTTAAAGATATTAATGCATCAACATCATTTTCAAGCTGGTCGTTCCTTCTTGTATAGAAGATATAACTTCCTGCTGAATTTATGTAACTTGCCTTGTCATCTACAAGTTTTTTAACTTTTGTAAGATCATTATCCATACAGTATAGTTTATTTTCATCATAAGGGTTTGCAAAATATATTTTTCCTTCACTTTCACAAAAAAGCCCGCCATTTAAAAGATTGCCGCTTGTATTGCCAATAGTGTTTTCATCATCATAAAATTTAGTGCGGTTTCCCATAACCATTGTATAAACGATAAGTCCAACTATAGCTATAACTAATATGATTATAAAAATACGCTTTAAGATTAAAGTTTTTTTCATAGTGCTTACCATACCTTCCTTATAAAGTGTTTTGAATTTCATAACCCCATTTTAAGTATAACATATTTTGTATGCTTGTGCATAAAATTATTTTATTTTTTTTAGAAAGTTTTAAGATACTTATTATAGAAAACACTGAAATATATCCATAGCAAGAATGGTAAATAATTAATAATTACTGGAATCTTTATTATATGCAGCCAGAATTGTTTGCATCAAGGTTTATCCTATAGGTTACATTTTATCATAATTAAAACAATGTATAATTTATAATAAAATTATAATATTTAAATATTAAAAATTTAGCGTGGGGGGGGGCGTTAAATTGGGATATAAAAAATTAAATACTTCTTGACTAATCTTATCTAAAATGTTATGATTTGAAACAGTTGCAGAAAGTGTAAAATTATATATTTTCTAGCATAGTATGCTTTTGAAAGGAGAAAATTAATGAAATTAAAAAAACAACTTGCTGTTTTATTAGCTGCAAGCCTGGCAGTTACTTTATTGCCAGGTGTTAATACAGTTAAGGCAGGGGCAGAAGAAGCGGAAACACAAATACTTGAAGAGAATGGTGCAGAAGAAGAAACACAAACACTTGAAGAGAATGGTGCAGAAGAAGGAACACAAGCACTTGAAAAGAATGAGGCAGAAGAAGAAGGAATACAAACACTTGAAGAAAATAAGGCAGAAACAGGAGAAGATGTTGCTGCCAAAGCAGACAGTACACAAGAGGATAATATAACTATTACAGATTTAACTACTGCAAGTACATATTATAGTCTTTATGGCAAGTTTCCAATGTATGTTGAATATAGTACAAAAGAAGATATTACTAATGTACAGTATGGTAAAATATCTATGGATATTACTAAGGAAGATGGTACATTAGTTGCATCTGCTAAAAGTGAATATAATAGCAGTTGTTTTTATATTGATAATTGTAGTGGTGTGGAAAGTGGACAAAGTTATAAATTAAAATTTACAATTAAATATAATTATCCAAATAGTTCTTCACCAAGAGAGTTCAAAGAAGTCTGGTCAGATACAAAAGAAATAACTTTTGCAGATAAAAAAGTCTGGCTTTCAAATAAATATTGTCCATCAGGCACAAAAAATTCAGATGGTCTTGAATTATGTTTTGAAGGGGTTGGAAGTGAATATTATATTGACAAAGCTGTATTGTTAGACAATAATGGTGAAGTTGCAGCATGTTCATACAGTTCATATGATACTGGCAAACTTCATTTTTATGAAAGATATGATAACAGATATGAAGATGAAGGCATTTTCAAGAATGATATAGATGTAAATAAAATGGGTATAAGTTCTTGCAGCCTTCATTTACGTTATACAAGAGAAATTAAACCAGGTGAGGAACTGTATCTGGCTTATTATATTGATGGTAAAGAATATAAACCAGACAATGTAACATGTATAGCAACAGATAATCCATATATTTCTTATGCAGGTTTAGATGGTTATTGTTATCCAGGCATGGAAAATGCAGTTGCAATAAAAGTAACAGGGTATAATATTGATTTTAACAGGCTGTCATTTGTATTAAAAGAAAAGGATACAGGCAGGACAGCAGCAGCTTCTGTAAACCAGATGACAAAAATACAGGACAAAGAGCAGTGTTATTATTGTGTGGAATTTGCAGAAGGGGAACAATTTTCTTATAAGAAATATAATATAGAATATAGTTATTCTGATAGTGAAAAGGAAATTATTGTTTTAGATAAAGATAATATGTATATAGACTTACGTTCTAAAAGCATTATCTGGAATCCAAAGGAAAAAACCCTGGAATATTATAACCATAATATTCCAGTAAATTCTACTGTATCATACCATATATGGGAAGATACAACAGAATATACAAGATCTGTAAGAAGCACAAGTGGGGAAGCAGAAACCAACAGCCAGCATATTATTACAATTCCACTGGAAGATGAAGTTGAAGAAAGCGGGTTATATAATTTCAGTGTAACTTACACAGATAGTAATGGAAATAAACAAACAGAAAGAGAAGACCAGAGTATTTGTATTATGTATTATGATGATAATAACGGCAGTAATGTTTTCAATTATCTTAATAATATATATTATTTATCAGACAATGAAAAATATGGATTTTCTGTAATTATGGATCCAAAAGATAAAGATATGCTTAATACTACATGTAATGCAGAAATTTATAATATGACTGACGGAATTGTAACCGGAAGTATAAATTTAGAGCTTAAAGAAGAGGGCGGCAATTTATTATATAGTGGTTTTTATAATGGAAATTTGCAGCCAGGAAGTTACAGTTTATTTTTTAGCCCTTTAGAGGATGATATTAATTTATATTTTTATGTCCAGGACAGCAGCAAATTATGTATTACAGGACAAAGCTATGAATTAGCACAAAAAGGGACAATGTATATGTTGTTTCCAACAGCAGAAATAGCAAATAAGTATTTTAAACAGGAAGATTTACAGAAAATTGAAATTAAAGTTTGTGATATTGCAGGTAACCAGACAGCAATTTATAAATACCAGGAAGATTTTTCTATTACCAATACAGAAAATAATGTATGGATAGTTAAATTTAAAGATGAAATAAAAGAAAAACTTGCAAAGCTTTATTACAGTTATTTTTATATTTATTATAATGGTGAAGAAATAAGGAGTGCTGTTATGCCAGGCAATCCTTTGCCTGGTGTAAGCATTTATGAAAGTGGACATATGGAAATGGGCATGTATGTTTATACAGAACCTAGTAAAATTTATATGAATGACAATTATAGTACAGACTATGGTACATATGATATGTTTAACAGCCCAAGCTATTATCCACATAATGACCTTGTTATGAATGATTATTATAATAGAAATAGTAAATATAAATACGGGTTAATTGAATATTGTGGCGTAGATGGTAAGGCAAGTGCATTTCCAGCTAAGCTTAAAATAACAGAATGGCATAGTATGGAAACAATAAAGGAAATTGATATACCAGAAGCAGGGTATAAGCTTACTTCTTCTGACCTTGAAGGCTTATCAGATACAAGGATATACAACTGTTTCTTAGAAGGTGCAGATGGTTCTGCAAATAGTTATAGAAATTACCTGGCATTGCCAAAGGATAATACAGGCGGTGGAAACACAGGCGGTGGAAACACAGGCGGCGGAAACACAGGTGGCGGAAACACAGGCGGTGGAAACACAGGCGGCGATAACACAGGCGGCGGAAATACTGGTGGCAGCCTTGCACCTTATATTCCACCAGCAAATACAGAAGTGCCAGCACAGACACCAGCAGCAGGCACGGCATCACAGACACCATCTGCTGCACCGTCACAGACGCCATCTTCTATCCCGTCACAAACACCATCTGCTGCACCAGCACAGACAACAGTACCACCGGAACCTCCTGTAAATACGGATAAGCCAGAAGGTACAAGTGCTCCATTACAGACACAAGCACCAGAAAACAAGCCATCACAAACACCATCTGGCGGAAATGATAGTGATAAAACAGGCAGCTTTGTAAAAGAAGGCAAAAAAATTGTTTCAGGTGATATGGAATTTAAAAGTACAGGTGACGGAAATGTTACAATTTCAAATATAGATACAAAGAATACTAAAAGTATAGTAATACCTGCTACAATATCTTATAATGGAGTAAAATATAAAGTTACACAGGTTGGCAAAAGTGCGTTTGAAGATTCAGATATAAAAAGTGTTGTACTTGGTAAAAATATTGTTACAATAGGGAAGGAAGCATTTAAAAACTGTATAGACCTTGACAGCGTTAAGCTTGGAAATAATGTAAAAGAAATAGGTGACAGGGCATTTAAGGGGTGTAAAAAATTAGAAACCATTAAATTTCCATATGGGGTTAAAACTATAGGAAAGGGCTCATTCAGGAATTGTATTAATCTGAAAAAAGCAGAAATACCTGGCACTGTAACAACTATTGTTGAAAATGCTTTTAGAAATTGCAGAAGCATGGAAACTTTTATTATTGGGACAGAAAATGATAATAATAAGAAGCTTGCATTAAGATATGGTTTAACCACTGCTAAAGTAAGCATTGGTGCAAGTGCTTTAGAAAATTGTACTGAACTCCGTTCTGTAGTTATTAACACACATGTTACAAAAATAGGCAATTCTACATTTAAATTTTGCAACAGCCTGCGTGAAATGATTATTAAATCACTTAAATTAAAAAAGGTTGGCGGACATGCACTTAAAGGTGTACATAATTGTAAGATAACCGTTCCGCCAGTAAAATTAAAACCTTATACAGTATTATTTAAAAATAAGGGGCAAGGCAAAAAAGTAATAGTAGCAAAAGGATAACAGACGGTATTACATTATTTTTCCATGTCCGTTTCATAAATTTATAGTACAAATAATAGATAATTTATAGTTATCCATAGTTTGTTCTAAAAAATTTATATATGTAAATTAAAATATGATGCCCTGGCAATTCCAAAGTGTCCCATGTACACCCCGCTTGCGCTTGGACTTGCACGCAATGGTGCATAAAGCCCTTATGCTT
This sequence comes from uncultured Lachnospiraceae bacterium, assembly GCA_910586555.1. Classification (GTDB taxonomy): domain Bacteria; phylum Bacillota; class Clostridia; order Lachnospirales; family Lachnospiraceae; genus Butyribacter. The sequence continues at coordinate 14,074 of CAJUJY010000001.1, read as the reverse complement.
CAAAAAGAAAACTTTTTTGAAGCATTTAATACAGGGCTTAAACACCAGCGGCTGCGTATAGCCTGTCCATTGGGACACATTTGTAATTTGCCAGGTAATATACTCTCTTGCAGTTTATAAAGACATTTCCTGCCATTTTTCTAACTAATTTTCCATGGAATGTAAGAATATGCAGAAAATTTTATATATTTTCGCAGATACGTTTCCATTATGATACAATAATACACGCAAGATTTAAATGTTTAAACCATGTGGAAAATTTTTATGTCATGTGTAAAAGACATTTTTGCGCCGTCAGTGCTTAAACCTGGTATTTCCAGGTTTTATGCACTGTTACGTGCGCAATCATAGCGGAAGCGGGTCTTTTCACTGGGACATAAAAATTTCCACATGTACAAATCCTTTAAAACAAACTACGGATAACTATAAATTATCCTTTATTTACACATAATTAAAAATTTATGAAACGGACGTGTTATTTTTCAGAAAACACTTGAAACCGCAGGAACATTATGGTATACTATGCAAGTACGTTGTTTTGTATTTTGTACATACAGTGGTATTTATATTTATATATTGGTTACACTGGAATGGAGGATATTATTTATGATTAAGATGATCCACGGCATTATGTTAATTGTATACATTATTGTATCTGTTGCATTAGCTGTTATTGTACTTATGCAGGAAGGAAAGCAGGCTGGCCTTACTGGGGCAATAAGTGGTGCTGCTGAAACTTACTGGGGCAAGAACAAGAGCCGTTCAATGGAAGGCGGCCTTATACTTGCAACAAGGGTTCTTGCAACGGTCTTTATAGTGCTTTCATTATTATTAAACCTTAGCATTTTTTCATAGGGAATTAATGTCTTTTATGCCAGCTTATTAAGTATAGAAGATTTTTGTAATGGTAAATGGTACGAAAGCTTAGAAGTGCAGCGTATAAATATTACGTTGCACTTTTTTTACTCTATAAAATTTTAAACGGGGGAGGCTTGGATATGACAAGGGAGGAACTGGATAAAAAGAAAAAGCTTATTATGGAATTTACTGCTTCAAAATCGTACAAACCTATGACTATTAAGGAAATGGGTGTTGTTCTGCAAGTGCCTTCTAAACAGAAGAAAGACTTGAGGAAAGTTATTGAAGAACTTTCTGAAGAAGGAAAACTGCAAGTTAATTCCAGGGGCAGGATTAAACTTATGCCTGGCAATATTAAAACTGGCAAATACATGGGTACACAGAGGGATTTTGGCTTTGTCAGGATTGAAGGTGAGGAAGAAGATATTTATATAGCAGGCGGCAGACAAAAAGGTGCTGTTGATGGTGATACAGTAAGGGTTGCCATTGAAAGTCCCAAAAATGGCAGGAAACGTGAAGGCACGGTTACTGAAATACTTGAAAGGGGCAATGGCGTAATAGTAGGCACTTACTCTAAAAGTAAAAGCTTTGGTTTTGTAATTGCTGATAACCAGAAGTTTGGAAAGGATATTTACATTGCAAAGGCTGACAGCATGGGGGCAGTTACAGGGCATAAAGTAGTTGTTGAAATTACGGATTATGGCAACGGGGACAGAAATCCTGAAGGCCGTATTATTGAAATTATAGGCCATATAAATGACCCTGGTGTTGATATAAAGTCTATTATTAAAGCATACGGGCTTCCAGAAGAATATCCTGGTGCTGTAATGGAACAGGCAGAGGGCATTAGTGATACAGTTAGTGAAGAAGAGAAAGAGGGCAGGGCTGATTACAGGGATTTGCAGACTGTTACAATAGATGGTGAAGATGCAAAAGACCTTGATGATGCAATTACATTGTCAAGGGAAGGGGATATTTACAGGCTTGGTGTCCATATAGCTGATGTAACCCATTATGTCAGGGAAAATTCACCTCTTGACAAGGAAGCTTTAAAACGTGGTACAAGTGTTTACCTTGTAGACAGGGTTATTCCTATGCTTCCGCATAAACTTTCTAATGGGATATGTTCACTTAACCAGGGTGAGGACAGGCTGGCGCTTTCCTGCATTATGGATATAAACCAGTCAGGTGAAATTATAAGCCATAAGATAGAAGAAACTGTTATTAATGTAGACAGAAGGATGTCTTACACAAGTGTCAATAAAATTATTGAACTGGAAGATAAGGAAGAACAGGAAAAATATAAAGAATTTATACCTATGTTTTCCCTTATGTATGAAGTTGCAGATATTTTAAGGAAAAGAAGGTTTAAAAGAGGTTCAGTTGATTTTGATTTTCCTGAAAGTAAAATTATACTTGATGAAAAGGGAAAACCCCTTGAAATTAAAGAATATGAAAGAAATAATGCACACAGGATTATAGAAGAATTTATGCTTGCTGCAAACCAGACAGTTGCAGAAGAATATTTCTGGCAGGAGCTGCCCTTTGTGTACCGTGTACATGATACACCAGATAGTGAAAAAATATTGCAGCTTGGCATTTTCGTAAATAATTTTGGATATATATTAAAAACTGGCACTAATGATGATATACATCCAAAAGAAATACAAAAACTTTTAAATAGTGTAAAAGGAAAACCAGAAGAAGCACTTATTAGTAAACTGGCGCTGCGTTCAATGAAACAGGCAAAATATTCTGTAAATTGTGGCGGGCATTTCGGGCTTGCAATGAAATATTACTGCCATTTTACTTCACCAATAAGGCGTTACCCTGATTTACAGATACACCGTATTATTAAAGAAAATATACATGGCACGCTTTCTGGAAACAGAACCAGCCATTACAATAAAATACTTCCAGAAGTAGCAGAGGCGTCAAGCATGCTTGAGAGGCGTGCAGATGATTCAGAACGTGAAGTTGAAAAATTAAAAAAAGCAGAATATATGGAACAGTTTATTGGGCAGAGCTTTGATGGCATAATTTCAGGCGTTACCTCATGGGGATTGTTTGTAGAACTTCCTAATACTGTTGAAGGAATGGTAAGGGTTGCTGATATTCCAGGTGATTACTATTACTTTGATGAAGAACATTATAGCATGACAGGGGAACATACAGGTAAAGTTTATAAACTGGGAGATAAGATAAAGGTTACTGTTGCGTCTGTTGATAAACTTGTTAAAACTATTGATTTTATAATTGCAGAAGAAGAGCAGCAGCTAAATGTGCTGGAAAATAAAAGACAGAAGAAAAATAAAAAATCTAAAAAGGTAAAAGAAAATGTTTTAGCAGAACCAAAGAAACAAGAAAACAGAAAAACGGAAGTTAAAAATAAAGTAAAAGACAGCCAGGCATTAAGATTAAAAACTAATGAAACAGCATTAAAGAAAAAAACAGCAATAAAACAGGAAGGTAAAGAAAAGAAAATTGTATCCAAAGTGGCAGCAGGAAAACTGGAACAAAGTTATGTTACAGTAAAGAAAAGGAAGAAGAAAAAAACAGGCAAGATAACCAGAAACATTTTTGCAAGCCCACTTGACAGGCATATAAGAAGCATTGTAAAAAGAAAGGCAAAAAAACAGGCTGTGCAGGATACAAAGAAAAAGGCAGCAGCAAAGTTAAAACTTAATGATGAAGTAAAGGCTGTAAAAAGGATTAATACAGGAAATATTACTAAAGATATAGATAAAATAAATATTAACAGGAACAAGGGCAAAAAACCTGTAAGTTTAAAAAGAACCAGAAAAGTTTTAAAACCTTTGGATTTAAAACAAAAAAGCGGGCGTTTACATTCTTTAAGAAGCCGTATGGCGGCAAAAAAAGTACTGTCAAACAAAAGGCGCATTATAACTGCAAAGAAACGTAAAGGATTAAATAATAATTAGTATATTGAAAGGATATGGTTATTTGTAATATGGCAAAAGAAACCAGAAAATTAGTAGCAGGCAATAAAAAGGCATTCCATGAATATTTTATTGAAGAAAAGTATGAAGCAGGGATTTCGCTTGCTGGTACAGAAGTTAAATCACTCCGCATGGGTAAATGCAGCATTAAGGAATCTTTTATACGCCTGCGTGGTGGTGAAGTATATATTTATAATATGCATATAAGCCCATATGAGAAAGGCAATATTTTTAATAAAGATCCAATAAGGGAGAGAAAACTTCTTCTGCACCGGCAAGAAATACGTAAAATTGAAGGCCAGATAGCCCAGAAAGGCTATACAATGGTTCCGCTTAATGTATATTTTAAGGGAAGCCTGGTAAAAATTGAAATCGGGCTTGCTAAAGGTAAAAAACTGTATGATAAAAGACAGGACATTGCTAAAAAAGACCAGCGCAGGGAGGCAGAGAGGAAGTTTAAAGTACAAAATCTTTATTAATAAAGATTGGGAAATTAATTTTTTGACAAATATTCCAGTATATGTTATAGTATATAAACATATTAATTGTGCATATTTATAATATGCACAGCCTGCCAGCTTTTTAGATAAACTTTTTTAAATGGCAGTTCTGGTTTATAATGGTTTTAAAAGCAGCAGGGCTGTAGCCAGGAGTGCAGATATAGCTTTAGCTGGTGGATTTATTGTACCTTATAAGCTATAACAGCAGGCATGGCATAGATGGCAGGCAACAAGGGGCTGTACTGGTTTCGACGGGTCTTTTGAAGATGGAGAAGCTGTCCGTGGCGGGCACCACGTTAAAAGTCCAAATAAAATATAAACGCTGAAGACAATTTAGCATTAGCTGCCTAAGTGCAGCTCACTGGCCTCCGTTTTCCGTGGCGGGGATAACCAGTGTCACCTTAGCGGAACACTCTGTTGCTAAAGCTTTGAAGCATCAGAAAATTTATGAAGCTACTAAAGGGTAAAGCCTGCTGGCGGGCGTTACTCTGAGGGAATGGCAAAACACCTGCTATGACAGTAGAAGTACATTGGATCTGGGTCCGGACAGGGGTCCGATTCCCCTCAGCTCCATTACAGAATAATGGATAAAAAGGTTCTTTCTGGTGTCTGGGTATGTTTTATTATCCAGCAGGCAGAAAGGGCCTTTTTAATATATATAGCCAAGCGGATATCCGCCTGGCCGGGGTTAAACAACTTATGGAAGGAGGAAAAACATGGATACCAGCCAGATTAAACAAAAGTTAGAATCAGATGAATATGGTTTTTTAAGGAAAGACCAGAATTTAGGCAGTAATATTATTCTTTTAGCACTTGGCGGAAGCCATGCCTATGGCATGGACAAAGAAGGGTCTGATATTGATATAAGAGGGATTGCCATAAATTCCAAGAATGATATTTTATCAGGGAATGATTTTATGCAGGTGGCAGACACAGATACAGATACTACAATATACTCATTTAATAAAATGGTTAAGCTGCTTGCATCAAATAATCCTAATACAATAGAAATACTTGGCTGTAAACCAGGGCATTATTTGTATTTATCTGCTGCCGGAAGAGAACTGCTTGAAAACAGGAAGATATTTTTATCGAAGCTTTGTATACATACATTTGCAGGATATGCAGACAGCCAGCTTAGAAGAATGGAAAATAAGGCAGCAAGGCTGACAGGGCAGGAACAGAATGAACAGCATATATTAAAAAGTATTAATAATGCCAGTTATGATTTTAAAAACAAATATTTTCCATATGATGAAAGCAGCATAAAACTTTATATTGGCCAGGCTGTTACAGAGGGTTATAATAGTGAAATTTTTATGGATATCTGCCTTAAGCATTATCCATTGAGGGACTGGGCTGGCATGTGGAACGAAATGAAAGCAATAACAAGCAGTTATAATAAAATAGGCAAGCGCAATGAAAAGGCAGTTTCACATAATAAGCTTGGAAAGCATATGGCACATTTAATACGTTTATATATGATGTGTATTGATATTCTTGAGAAAGAAGAAATTATAACATACAGGGAAAAAGAACATAACCTGCTTATGGATATCAGGAATGGAAAATACCTGGACAGCAACAGGCAGCCTGTAAAAGAATTTTATGATTTGCTTAATGAATATGAAAAACGTTTTGAATATGCAAAGAATAATACATCACTTCCAGATGTGCCAGATTATAAAAAAATAGAAGAATTTAAAATATATATAAATGAAAAGGTTGTAACGGGGGGATGGGATTTATGTATGCATTAATATTATTAAACTTTATTGTGCCATTTGTAATGGTTAGTACAGGATATATGCTAAATAAAAAACAGTATGGCATGGACACAGGTAATGGATATAACACGCCGGTTTCAAGGAAATCACAAATGCACTGGGATTATGCACAAAGTATTGCCCCTGGTATTTTTATTGCCATGGGGAAGCGTTTATTTATAATAGAAATAATAATAAGTATTGTAATGGCTGTGTTACAGTTTTCTGCCAGGGTTATAGTTATTACAGGGGAATTTACCGGGGTTGTGTTTTTATGTCTGGCATTTTATTATACAGATTTAAAAATTAAAGAGAAATTTCCAGAAGGCAGATAAAACAAACTTGCAGTTTAAAGCACATATTTAAAGAAAAATATTCCAGGAGGAAGATATGGATAAAGTACATATATTTATTAAAGCTGTTTATGCTGGTTTTATGATTGGCATAGGCGGTATTGTAAACTTATCAGTGGATAATAAGGTTATTGGGGCATTACTGTTTTCTTTCGGGCTGCTTACAATAGTTACGCAGGGGTTTTACCTGTATACTGGAAAAATTGGGTTTGTTAAAAAGTTTAAGGAACTTTTGGATATGCTTGTTATACTTGCTGGAAACTTTGCAGGAACTTTTATTGCAGCAGCCCTGGCAAAAATGGCACATCTGGATATTGACAGTACAGTACTTTCAGGCAAAAAACTTGACAATAGTATTTTTAATATCTTCCTGTTATCAGTGTTCTGCGGTGTAATGATGTACCTGGCTATTGATAATTATAACAAATCAAAAAATATTGTATTTATAATAGCACCTGTTATGATTTTTATATTATCAGGCTTTGAACATTCAATAGCAGATATGTTTTATTTTAATCTTGCAGGTGTGTACAGTTTTAAGTCATTTACTTATATTTTGGTTATGGCAGTTGGTAATGGTATTGGGGCAAAGCTTTTTGATATAAAGCCAGCCCTTTAAAATTCATAATTGCCTGGAACCAAAGACTGCCTGGAACCGGAAATTACTTGAAATGCGGATTGTGGATATATGCCTGGTTAATTGTATATTTTATATGATTTAATAATTGCCTGTATGCCCGCCAGGGTATATAATATATTTATAATTATATAAAGATTGTAGTTAAAGAGGAGGTATTAAAATGGATTGTAAGGAACTAATGGATTTTTTATGTACAGAAACAGGATTTGAAGATTTGGGGAATGAAAGGATTTTACATAACTTTCCTGCTTTTGGGGAAGCTGTAGGAAAGTCAATTAACAGTGGCAATATAATAGAATTTTCAATGGAATTGTCAGACAGCCTTTGCAATATGGATTTATATAAAGCAAGTGTCCTTTCTAATTTTATAGGCTTTGCATGTGAAAAGGAAGAAGATACTTCCGCAGGACAGGGGGTTATAGAATTATTTTTAAAAGCATGCAATAATCTTTATGATATGTTTAAAAGCCTTGAAACAGATGATGGGTGTGAAGGGCTGCCAGACTTTAAAGAAATTTATAATAAAAACCCGGACTGGGCAAGGGCATATTTTGGTTTTAATATTCTATGTGTTACAGTAATGGCTTTTTTAACAAGGGATACAGATTTAAGGAAGTTTCTTGAAGATAAAGGGATTGGGGAAAAAATAACTTACCTGGCAGAAGAAACACCAGAAAGCCCATACCTTAAATCAATATATTATGTTGACTGTATGCAGAGGACATGCAGTGATTTAAAACTTCTGGTTCTCTATCCAGGAAAGAGGCAAGGTTTTATTGCAACGGCAAACGATTTAAATAACTGTTTCCACTTGCTTTTTTTGTTAGAAGAGCAGATAGCAGAAAATTTAGGAAGGAAGTATGGAATGTCTTCTTTTAATGCAGATAAATCACTTATAGACCTTGCATATGGTGAATATCCGGAGGACTGTTGGGATAAATTATATGTTATGCATTTTACTGAATGTAATTATAGTGTAATGCCACATACAGAGTGCGGTAATGATGACATAATGAACCTGGTATGGGGAGAAATGCCACCAGATGGTATACCAGTTGTAGATGGTTATGCTGTAATTGTACTTCTGGATAAAGGCCCAGGCAGAAGTTTTGATGCAAAGTTCCTTGCTGTGCCTCATAATGCCCTTGATCCTTATGTAGAAATAGAAAGGGAACTTAGCAGCGGGGAATACGGTAAATGGGAAGCCAGGATAAGTGAACTGGTGTAATTGTTACAGCAAAAACAAATAAAGGGGGTGTTGGTATGAAGTATAAAATATTAATTACCGGAAATAACAGAAACCTGGTTAGCCAGTTTTTTGACAATACAGGACAAAGATTTGACTGTATGGCAAGTTCAGACCGTTATGTGGACATAATGAACCATATTAAATACATACAGCCTGATGCATTTATTTTCTGCCTTAACGGGGAGGGCGTGGATGCATTGAAGAAATTTACTGGTATAGGAAATGAACTTTCCAGAAAGAAAATACCAGTATTTGTTATAAGTGACCAAAAGGAATGTTCCCAGTTTGAAAAGGCGGTTACAAGTGTAAAAGCTGTTATAATTGATAAATCCCTGGCATACCGCAATATTGAAGAAAAAATTGCCAGGGCACTTGAAGATATGAGGAGGCTTGGCACAAGGAAAGCAACATCTGATATGGCAGCACAGATAACAGCAGATGCTGCAGAAGCAGTAAAAGAGGCTGAAAAAATAATGTCAAGGCTGGAAGCTAGTGAAGCAGACAGAAGAAAACATGTACTTGTAGTAGATGATGACAGCAGTGTTTTAAAACTTATTAAAAATTATTTGTCAGGACGCTATGATGTGGCAACAGCAAAAAGCGGCAAGGTAGCAATGAAGTTTTTAGAAACCAAGAAAACAGACCTTGTACTTTTAGATTATGAAATGCCAGGAGAAAAAGGACCCGAAGTTTTAAGCCAGATACGTAATAATATTAATACAAAGAATTTGCCAGTAGTATTTCTTACTGGTGTTACAGACAAGGAAAAAATACAAGATGTACTTGCCATGAAGCCACAGGGATATCTTTTAAAACCTATTGATATGATGAAGCTTTCTTCCACAATTAAAAACGTTATAGGTTAAAAGGGAGGCATGCTTATGGATATAATTGATGAGGAACTTTTTCTTACAGATTTAATAAGTGCCAGTACCTTACAGAAGATGCAGGATGCATTTTCCATGATGACAGGGATTGCCGCCATTGTTACAGATGCAAACGGGAATACTGTAACAAAACCATCAGGTTTTCATGATTTCTGTACTAAAAATATCCAGTCAACAGAAAAAGGGAAACATATGTGTGAAAAATGTTATAGGGAAGAAACAGAAAGGGCACATACAGTACAGGATATAAAAAGCCCATGCAGGTATTTTTGCCATGCAGGGCTTATGGCCTTTTCAGCGCCTATTGTAGCAGGGAACAGAATGGCAGGGTGTCTTATTGGCGGACAAGTGCTTCCAGAACCATTAAAGGCAGGGAAGATACAGGAAACAGCCAGGGAAACAGGGGCAGATGAAGAGAAGCTTTTTAAGGCAGCAGAAAGTATAAAAATTATGGATACGGCAGAAATTGACAAGGCAGCAGTTGCGCTTTATGACATTGCTAATGTGCTTTCAGAGGTTGCAAGTAATAAAAACCAGGTTTATCTTAATAATTTACAGCTAGAGAAAGCTTTACATATGAAATCAGATTTTCTTGCTAATATGAGCCATGAGATACGTACCCCTATGAATGCTGTAATCGGAATGGCAGAAATGGCACTGCGTGAAGAGATTTCCACAGCAGCAAGGAATTATATAAGCCAGATTAAATCTTCAGGACAGTCACTTCTTACAATTATTAACGATATACTGGATTTTTCTAAGATTGAATCTGGCAAAATGGATATTAATGAAGTGGATTATGAACCTATGTCTGTTATTAATGATGTAGTAAATATAATTATGACACGCCTTGGCAATAAAAAAGTAGAACTGACACTTGATGTAAATCCATGCCTGCCGCATGAACTGCATGGTGACAATATCCGTATTAAGCAGATTCTGGTAAATCTTGCTAATAATGCTGTAAAGTTTACAGATAAAGGAAATGTCCATCTGGAAGTGGACTTTAAACCATCTGGTGAAGATGGGATTATTATGTTTGTAAGCATTTCTGATACCGGGCGGGGAATTAAAAAGGAAGATATGAATAAACTGTTTAAATCTTTCCAGCAGGTAGACAGCAAGCGTAACCGCAATATTGAAGGAACAGGGCTTGGACTTGCAATATGTAAACAGCTTATATCACTTATGGACGGCGAAATACAGGCAGAGAGTGTATATGGCAAGGGAAGCAGGTTTACATTCACGCTTCCGCAGAAAGTAATAAGCAGCAGGCCATCTATTGATAAGCCTAAAGAAAAAATGACAGTGGCAGGGCTTATAGAAAATTATTATATAGGGAAAGAAATAGAGAATGACCTTCCAAGATTTGGGGCTTCATATTTTAGCATTAGTTCAGAAAATGAGCTTTATATTCTGGATGAGAAAGGGGTTTCGTATTTTTTTATAGAACAGCCATTATTTACAGATACTGTAATGGATTTTCTAAAGGAAAGGCCAGATATAACAGGAGTTGTGCTTATTAATTTCCGTTCTACACGTTCATATAATATACCAAATGTACGTGTAATAAAAAAGCCATTGTATTCTTTAAACCTTGCAAGTATTTTTCATGGTGATGATGTATATTTAAACTTCTCACAGATAGAGGCAGATGATTTTGATTTTACTGCACCAGGGGCAGAAATACTTGTAGTAGATGATAATTCTGTGAACCTTACAGTTGTGCAAGGACTTTTAAATCCTATTGCTATGAATATTGAAACAGCACTTAGCGGAAAAGAAGCTGTTAATAAGATAACTAATAAAAAGTATGACATTATTTTTATGGATCATATGATGCCTGAAATGGATGGTGTTGAAACTACAAGGGTAATACGCCGTATGCTTGGGGAGAACGGGCAGGTTCCCATTATAGCCCTTACTGCTAATGCAGTAGATGGGACAAGGGAGCTGTTTATTAGTGAAGGCATGGACGATTTTGTGACAAAACCTATTGAATTAAGGATTATTATTTCAAAGTTAAAAAAATGGCTTCCTAAAGAAAAAATTGTACGGGAGAAGAAAAAGGAAAACAAAGAGGAAGGGACAGAAGGAAAAACAGGTGTAAAAATCCAGATAACAGGGCTTGATGTAGATCTGGCAATGAAGCTTCTTGGCAGGGAAGAACTTTTCTGGTCTGTTTTAAAGGAGTATTACCGTGTTATTGAAAAGAAATATAATTTAATTAAGGAATATGAACAAAAAGAAAAATGGAAAGAATATACTGTTGAAGTACATGGATTAAAAAGTGCATCAAGGCAGGTAGGCGCTAATAACCTGGCAGATATGGCAGAGCGCATGGAGGCAGCAGGCAATGCAGAAGATGCAGGACTGATACATAAAACCACACCAGGCATGCTTGAAGAATATATAAAATACAAAGATATATTAAAACCATATTTTACAGAGAAAAATGCAGAACATGGCGGAAGGCAGGCAGATGCAAAGAAACTTAATGAATTTTTTGCAAGAATGGAAACAGCGCTTGAAGACCTTGATATGGATAAAATGGAAGAAGTCATTAGTGATATGGAGAAGTATTCATATAGCAAAGATCATGAGGAATACTTTGGCAAGCTTAAAAATGCAGTAGAAGATATTGATACAGAACAATGTGAAGAAATCCTTGCCTGCTGGAAAAAATGTGTGTAAAATACAATGACAAATAAACAAATATTTAAGGAGAAATATATAAGTGAAAAAGCAGAATATAGTAATTAGTGCTGGCATTATTGTACTTATAAGCATTTTACTAATTGCCTGGTATATAAACCACCAGGAGGTATTAGGCAATATGGACAGGGTTTTCAGGGAAGCAGAAACAGGCACTTCTGATATTAGTTTTACAGGAGAAAAGGGTGATAAAATAAAATTTTCTTTCAGGTCTGGCATAAAAGGCGGGGATTTAGCAATGGTATTATATGATTCCAGCCAGAATACAGTATATGAACTGGACAAGGCAAAGGAACTTGAAACATATTTTACTTTAGAAAAGCCAGATACATATACATTAGCAGCAGAGTGTAACAAGTTTATTGGAAATTATAAAATTACAGTTTACAAAGAAAATTAAAAAAATATGCAAAACCGCCTGTACCATTTAACCTCATTAAGTAAGCCCTTTAAAATACACGCTTCTTAAGCGGTGGGTTTGATTTACCAGGGCTTACTTAGTCTGGCAGGGGTTCAAGCTCCTGCCAGACTGCCGCAAAGCGGCAATGAGGTTGATTTGCAAGTGGGCAAGTAGCCAATGCCTGCTTGCAGGCAATGCGGATTGCGAATATCCGCTTTAATGGAAATTTATATGTTTTCTAAAAAAGGCATAAAAGCCTTTTTTAGAAAACTTTTTTAATTATACAACCAGCATTAAAAAAAACGTACTTATATAGTGGAAGCTGCTTTCAGTAAAATAATACAAGGAGGCTTGGAATTTGGAAGATAAAGAAATTATAAATTTATATTGGGAAAGAGATGAAAGTGCAGTTAATGAAACATCTTTAAAATATGGCAGGCTGTGCAGTTATATTGCTGGCAACATTCTTTCAAGTTATGAGGATAGTGAGGAATGTGTTAATGATACTTATTTTGCAGTATGGAATGAAATTCCATTTAAACGCCCGGATAGGTTTCCAGCATTTATAGGCAGGATTGCAAGAAACCTGGCCCTGAAAAAATATGAATATATTTCCGCTGCAAAACGTAACCCGGAGGCAGTTACATCTTTAGAAGAGTTAGGTGACTGTGTATCTGGTACAGACAGTATAGAATCAGAAATTGAAAAAAAACATATAGAGGATACAATTAGTAAATTCTTATGGCAGCAGAGCAGTGAGAAACGTAATATTTTTATACGGCGGTACTGGTATTTTGATTCTATTGGGACTATTTGCAAATATACAGGTTTCAGCCAAAGTAAAGTAAAGTCAATGTTATATGAAATGCGCCGTAAACTCAGGCAGTATTTGGAAAGTGAGGGGATTGATGTATGAATAAAAAACAGTTTTCAGAGCATATTGGGAATATTGATGACAGGCTTATAGAACAAGCAGGAAAAATCCAGTATTATGCACAAAGATACCATAAAGAAAGAACCAGGCGTTTTACCGTGGCAGCAGCAGTTTTTATACTTATGGCATTTAGTTTTAGTGCAGGGGCACTTGTCTTTGCCCGTGAAACAGTTATTAAAGTGCCAGTAAAACAGGAAACGGTAACACTTGGGGAAATTGGGCTTACACTAGTTCTGCCAGATACATGGAAAGGGAAATACGCCATAGAAAAAAAGGAAAATAATTATATATTTTATAATAAAAAGACAAGGGAATCTGCAAATGGGTATGAAGGCATATTGTTTTACATTGTATGTTATGATGGTGCAATGACACCAGAACAGCTTATAGAAAAAGGGTATGATGCTGTTCCATACCAGTATCTTTTTTCCACTAGTAATAAAACATATGTCCTTTGTAATATCACTGATGTACAATGGGATCCTGATAACCAGGAACAGGCAGCACTGCATGAACAGATGGGAATAGAAATAGGTAAGATTAAATTTATAGTAGATAATGCATTTACAGATTAAAAATCATATGCGTGAACCTGTCCAAGCGGAAATGGGTTGCCTGTAGGATTACTTTGGAATTGCCAGGATATAAAAATCTCCACATGTACAAACTTTTTAAAACAAACTATGGATAACTATAAATTATCTCTTGTTTATACATTTATACACAGCCAGAAATTTATGAAACAGCCCTGGAAGCCATACACGGAAATCAATTTTCAAAAAGTTAAAGATAAGATATAATGAAGGCATGGA